>NZ_JBDJNT010000001.1:0-787742 GCF_039674525.1 Stenotrophomonas sp. TWI377 | reverse complement strand
GGCACTACCTTGGCGAGGAGCCGGCCAGCGGCCGGCACTACCAAATGGCGAGGAGCGGGCCAGCGGCCGGCACTACCAATGGCGAGGAGCCGGCCAGCGGCCGGCACTACCAAATGGCGAGGAGCCGGCCAGCGGCCGGCACTACCCATGGCGAGGGGCTGTGCAGCGGCCGGCACTACCTCTCGCCCACAAAAAACCCCGCCGAAGCGGGGTTTTTCGTTACGCCACCAACAAGGCTCAGTTGGCTTTGTGGATCGCGCGCTTGCTCACGGCCATGGCGGCGTCATGCACCACTTCCGACAGCGACGGGTGGGCGTGGCAGATGCGCGCCAGATCGTCGGCCGAACCGCTGAACTCCATGGTCAGCACGCCTTCGTGCACCAGCTCGGACACATTCGCGCCAACCAGGTGCATACCCAGGATGCGATCGGTCTCGGCATGCGCCAGGACCTTCACGAACCCGGTCGGCTCGATCATCGCCACGGCACGGCCGTTGGCGGCGAACGGGAAGCTGCCCGCCTTGTACGGGATGCCTTCGTCCTTGAGCTGCTGCTCGGTCTTGCCGACCCAGGCCAGCTCCGGCTCGGTGTAGATCACCCACGGGATGGTGTCGAAGTTGACGTGGCCCGGCAGGCCCGCGATCAGCTCGGCCACGGCGATGCCTTCTTCGAAGCCCTTGTGCGCCAGCATCGGGCCGCGCACGCAGTCACCGACCGCCCAGACGCCATTGACGCCGGTGTGGCAGTGCGCGTCCACTTCGATCTGGCCACGCTCGTTGATCTTGACGCCGGTGCCTTCGGCCAGCAGGCCCTTGGTGGCGGCGCGACGGCCAACGGCCACCAGCAGCTTGTCCACGATCAGGCTCTTCTCACCTTCACCATCGGTGTAGGTAAGGGCGACTTCCTTCTTCTTGCCCTTGCCGGTCACCTCGGCCTTGGAGACCTTGGCGCCCAGGCGGATGTCCAGACCCTGCTTCTTGAATTCCTTCAAGGCGGTCTTGGCCACTTCGGCATCGGCAGCGGCCAGGAAGTCCGGCAGCGCTTCCAGGATGGTCACTTCCGAACCCAGGCGCTTCCAGACGCTGCCCAGTTCCAGGCCGATCACGCCGGCGCCGATCACGGCGAGGCGGGCGGGGACTTCGGTGAAGTCCAGGCCGCCGACGTTGTCGACGATGGTCTCGCCGTCGAACTTGGCGAACGGCAGTTCGATCGAATCCGAGCCGGCGGCGATGATGACGTTGGTGCCCTTCAGCTCGACTTCCGAACCGTCGTGCTGCTTGACCTTGACGATGTTGCCCGGCTGCAGCTCACCGAAACCGTAGTACGCGGTGACCTTGTTCGCCTTGAACAGCATGGCGATGCCGCCGGTGAACTGCTTGACGATCTTGTCCTTGCGGCCAACCATCGCCTCGACGTCCATCTTGGCATCCTTGAAGCTGATGCCGTGGTCGCCAAAGATGTGGCCCATGTTCCAGAACTGGCGCGAGGAATCGAGCAGCGCCTTGGACGGGATGCAGCCCACGCGCAGGCAGGTGCCGCCCAGGGCCGGCTTGCCGTCCTTGCCCAGCGCAGCGTCGATGCAGGCGGTCTTCAGACCCAGCTGCGCGGCGCGGATGGCGGCATGGTAGCCGGCCGGACCGGCACCGATGACGACGACGTCGAATTGTTCAGCCATTGATAGTTCCTTGTTGCATTCCCGAGCTTCGCTTGAAGCCGGTGGCGCGCAGGCGCCGGGGGAGAGAGCAGGGCAGTGCGGTGCAGTGCCGTAAAACCAGAACCCCTCCGCGCGGGCGCGGAGGGGTGGGAGGTCTTACAGGCCGAACAGCATGCGGCCCGGGTTTTCCAGCTGGTTCTTGATGTCCACCAGGAACTGGACCGAGTCCTTGCCGTCGATGATGCGGTGATCGTAGGACAGCGCCAGGTACATCATCGGCGCGATCACGACCTGGCCGTTCTGCGCGATCGGACGCTCCTTGATGGCGTGCATGCCCAGGATGGCGCTCTGCGGCGGGTTGATGATCGGGGTCGACAGCAGCGAGCCGAAGGTGCCGCCGTTGGTGACGGTGAAGGTGCCGCCCTGCAGTTCTTCCAGGCTCAGCTTGCCGTCACGGGCCTTCTTGGCGTAGTCGGCGATGGTCTTTTCGATATCGGCGAACGACATGCGCTCGACGTTGCGCAGGACCGGGGTCACCAGACCCTTCTCGGTCGACACGGCGATCGAGATGTCCGAGTAGCCGTGATAGATGATGTCGTCACCATCGATCGAGGCATTGACCAGCGGGAAGCGCTGCAGCGCGTTGGCGGCGGCCTTCACGAAGAAGCTCATGAAGCCCAGCTTGATGCCGTGGGCCTTGACGAACTCGTCCTGCAGATCCTTGCGCGCGGCCGAGACCTTGGACAGGTCGACCTCGTTGAAGGTGGTCAGCATCGCGGTGCCGTTCTTGGACTGCATCAGGCGCTCGGCGATGCGCTTGCGGATGCGGGTCATCGGCACGCGCTCTTCCGGACGTGCGCCACCGGACTTGCCGGCGCCACCGTTGCGGGCGAAGTTGACGATGTCTTCCTTGGTCACCGCGCCGCGGCGGCCGGTGCCGTCCACGTCGGCCGGGTTCACGCCTTCGGTGATGGCGGTGAAGCGGGCGCCCGGGGGCAGCGAATCGGCAGCGGACTTGGTGGCCGGGGCCGGCGCTGCGGCAGCGGCCGCTGCCGGAGCAGCGGCCGGGGCATCGGCCTTCTTCTCTTCGGCCGGCGCAGCAGCAGCGGTCGCGCCTTCTTCGATGATGGCCACGACCTGGCTGGAGGTCACGGTGGCACCCACCTCGAACTTGATCTCCTTCAGCACGCCATCGACCGGCGACGGCACTTCCAGGACGACCTTGTCGGTTTCCAGATCAAGCAGGTTTTCATCGCGCTTGACGGCATCGCCGACCTTCTTGTGCCAGGTGGCGATGGTGCCGTCGGCGACGGATTCGGGCAGTACCGGGGCTTTGACTTCGGTGGCCATGCGGGAGCTTCCTGGTTTGTCTTTTCTAGAATGAGGGGGAGAGTTATTCAGCGACCGAGTCGTTGAACGTGTTGACCAGGGCATCGGCGATCAGCTTCTGCTGTTCGATGATGTGGTCAGCCATGTGTCCAGCGGCCGGCGATGCCGAACGGGCGCGACCTGCGTAATGGATGCTCTGGCCATCGGCCAGGCATGCCTGCAGGTGGTGACGGATCTGGTACCAGGCACCCTGGTTCTGCGGTTCTTCCTGACACCACACCACATCGGCCGCCTTGCCGTACTTCTTCAGCTCTGCTGCCAGTGCCACGCGCGGGAACGGATACAGCTGTTCGACGCGGATGATGGCGACATCGTCCTGGCCACGCTTGGTCTGGTCTTCCAGCAGGTCGTAGTAGACCTTGCCCGAGCACAGCACCACGCGCTTGACCTTCTTGGCGTCTGCGTTGGCATCGCCGATCAGGTGCTGGAACTCGCCGTTGGCCAGTTCGTCCAGGGTCGACACGGCCAGCTTGTGGCGCAGCAGCGACTTGGGCGACATCACGATCAGCGGCTTGCGGGTGGTCATGCGCATCTGGCGACGCAGCATGTGGTACGCCTGGGCCGGGGTCGACGGCACGCACACCAGCATGTTCTCCAGCGCACACAGCTGCAGGAAACGCTCCAGACGCGCGGAGCTGTGCTCCGGGCCCTGGCCTTCGTAACCGTGCGGCAGCAGCAGGGTCAGGCCGGTGATACGGCCCCACTTGGCTTCGCCGGCGGCGATGAACTGATCGATCACGACCTGGGCGCCGTTGGCGAAATCGCCGAACTGGCCTTCCCAGATGCACAGGGTGTTCGGATCGGTGGTGGAGAAGCCGTACTCATAGGCCATCACCGCTTCTTCGCTGAGCAGCGAATCGATGATGGTGGCCTGTTCCGGCGACTCGACCAGCTGGCGCAGCGGCAGGTAGTAGTTGTCGGTCTTCTGGTCGTGCAGGATCGCGTGGCGGTGCGTGAACGTACCGCGGCCCACGTCCTGGCCGACCAGACGCAGGTTGTTGCCTTCGTCGAGGATGGTGGCGTAGGCCAGGTTCTCGGCAAAGCCCCAGTCACCCGGGATCTCGCCGGCGGCCATCTTGCGGCGGTCGTCATAGACCTTGGCCACGCGCGAGTGCAGTTCCACGCCTTCGGGCACGGTGTTGATCATCTGCGCCAGCTGCTTGACCTTCTCCATGCCGACGGCGGTGGAGACCGCGTCGGAGAGCTTGCCGTTGAGCAGCTTGGGCCAATCCACGTACATCTTGCTGGTGGCCGGGGTCTTTTCGACCTGGGCCAGCTCGGTGGTGACTTCACCGGCATCGAGCTTGTTGCGGTAGGCATCGACCAGCGCCTTGCCGCCGCCGGCTTCGATCACGCCGGCAGCTTCCAGCGCCGCGGCGTACAGCTCGCGGGTGGTCTGGTGCTTGCGGATCACCTGGTACATCAGCGGCTGGGTGATCGCCGGTTCGTCGGCCTCGTTATGGCCCCAACGGCGGTAGCACATCAGATCGATGACCACGTCCTTGGCGAACTTCTGGCGGAACTCGAAGGCCAGCTGGGCGGCAAACACCACGGCTTCCGGATCGTCGCCATTCACGTGCAGCACCGGGGCGGCAATCATCTTGGCCACGTCGGTGGCGTAGCGCGTGGAGCGCGTATCCAGCGGATTGGAGGTGGTGAAACCGACCTGGTTGTTGACCACGATGTGCACCGTGCCACCGACGGCGAAGCCGCGGGCCTGGGACATCTGGAACAGCTCCATCACCACGCCCTGGCCGGAGAAGGCCGCGTCGCCGTGGATCAGGATCGGCATCACCTGCTTGCGGGCGGTATCGCCACGACGTTCCTGGCGCGAGCGCACGCTGCCGGCCACGACCGGATCGGCGATTTCCAGGTGCGACGGGTTGAACGCCAGCGCCAGGTGGACGGCGCCACCCGGGGTGGAGACGTCGGCGGAGAAGCCCATGTGGTACTTCACGTCGCCGGCGGAGGCGTGGTCGTCGTGCTCGAACTTGCCTTCGAACTCGTCGAACAGCTTGCGCGGGCTCTTGCCGAGGGTGTTGACCAGCACGTTCAGGCGGCCGCGGTGGGCCATGCCGATCACCACGTCCTTGACGCCATCCTTGCCGGCGTCACGGATGATGGTGTCCATCATCGGGATCAGCGAGTCGCCGCCTTCCAGCGAGAAGCGCTTCTGGCCGACGTACTTGGTGTGCAGGTAGCGCTCCAGACCCTCGGCAGCCGTCAGGCGCTCCAGGGTCCGGCGCTGGGTATCGGCATCCAGGTTGTAGTTGCCACCGGCCAGTTCCAGGCGCTGGTACAGCCACTGACGCTGCTCGACCTCGGAGATGTGCATGAATTCCGCACCGATCGAGCCGGTGTAGGTCTTCTTCAGGCGCTCCAGCAGGTCGCGCAGTTTCATGCGCGGCTGGCCGGCGACGCCTCCGGTGCTGAACTCACTGCCCAGGTCGCTTTCCGACAGGCTGTGGAACGGCAGGCCCAGATCCGGCGGATTGGTCGGCGCGGTCAGGCTCAGCGGGTCCAGGCGGGCCGCCATGTGGCCACGCGAACGGTAGGCGGTGATCAGGCGGCCGACATTGCGCTCGCGCTCGTCGCCGGCACCGGCGGCAGTGCCGCTCTTGACGGCATTCTTGGCGGCGTCGGCAATGTGGGCGATGACGGCCGAATGCGGAATATCACCGGCTTCGCGGCCCTGGAAGCCGTCGAAGTAGGTCTTCCATTTGGGATCGACACTGTCCGGAGAAACGAGGTACTGCTCGTACAGATCCTCGATATAGGAGGCGTTGCCGCCGGCGAGCTGCGAAGATTGCGCAAACTGCTTCAGTTGATTGTCCACGATGGAGAGTCGGATTCGCTTGTGGGGTAAGGCTTCGATGATCCGGCAGGGAAAAGTGAATAGCCCTGCGCGGGCGGTATCTAACACCCCAAATTGTACCCCCATCGAGACAGGAAGGGGCACCGTACGGGCCAGTGCGGGGACCGCGGTGTCATTCCCAGACAGGTTCGGGAGCGTGGGGTGAGCTACAGGCCCAGTGCGCGCAGTTCGCTGCAATCACGCGAACGTTCCCATACGCGCTGCAAACCGTCCTGCAACGGCCGCGAACGTGCCGGCTGGGACACACCCGCCTCACCGTCGAAGCGGTGGCCACTCAGACGAAAGTAGTAGTCGCCCGCGTCATTGAGCAGGCAGGCCGATGCCGTCGCGCGGTCGATCGGATCGCTCACTTCGCGCACCCGGAAGACGCTCGGCAGGCTCTGCAGCAGGGTCAACAGGGGCGAGCCGGCCTGCCGGATGGCGGCGCTGTCGTGGACGATCAGCCAGGCCTGTTTGTCGTGGCGGGCGGTGGCGTAGCGTCGCAGCGCCTCCAGCACCGGCGGTGCATCAAGCAGGCCGGGGTCGAGCTGGCGGCTGTGGATCCAGAGCTGGCGGCGGGCGCGGTGGACCAGTGCGGTGGTGATCGCCACGGCGTCCTCGGCCCGGTCGATCGCGACCGCTCCGGACAGGGTCAGGCGCATGTGCTGGTGGGCGATACCGGCCTCGTCGAACACCTCGCCCTCCGGCAGGAAGCCCTGCCGGGTGTAGAACACGCGGGCCGGCAGCTGCGCATGCAGCCCGACCTCGCGCCAGCCACGGGCCCGGGCCTGATCGATCAGGGCCTGCAGCAGGGCGTCGCCGACGCCTTTGCCGCGCCAGGCGGCCAGCACCGCCATACGGCCGATCCGCCCATCCGGGGTGAGCCGGCCGGCACCGATCGGCGCGCCGTCGGTCTCCCGGGCCAGCACGTGCACGCTGAGGGGATCGAGCGCGTCGATCTCCAGCTCGGCCGGTACCTGCTGTTCGTCGACGAACACGGTGAACCGCACCCGGTGCAGCGCGGCGTGCTGCGCCGGGTAATCGACCACGTCAACCTGGAAACCGGAGGCGGCCATGGCGGGCGGGCGGATCAGCCGCGCGGGGGCTCGTCCTTGCCGTCGGTCTCGTCGCTGTCATCGAAATCGACGATCACTTCGATGCCGTCGTCATGGATGGTGACCTCGTGCACGTCGGCCTGGATGGCCTCGTCATCGATGACCTCGACCGCGTCGGTGCCGTCGACGATGTCGTACTCGGCGACGTAGTCGTCTTCATCCTCCAACCCGGCATCGTCCACCAGCTGGTAGAAGCCGCCGGCGACCAGCGCCTGCACGGCATCACGGCCCTTGGCCGAGAGCTTCTGGTACAGCGCCGCGCCGATCTGTTCGGTGCCGGCCAGTACCTGGGCATCCTTGACCGGCAGGGCGAAGTCCAGGCCGCTGCAGTACAGGCTGGCGCCACGCTTGGCACGGCGCCAGGCCAGGCGCGCCCACGGGTGGCGCTGCAATTCCACGCCCGCGCCCAGCGCGGCTTCTATCTCCTCGCGCGGCAGCGGTTCGCCGTGCGCCATCACTTCCCCGGCGGCGCGGTAGGTGGTGATGAAGCGGCCGAACCAGTCGCCGAGCTTGTCCGGGTCGTTCATGCGGATCGCATTGAGCGCTTCGACCACGCGGTTCATCGAGACCACGTCGATCTCGTTCGGGTCCTGCGGCACCTTCAGGTCCGGATCCTGGTAACGGATGGACTCGTCGGCACCGTCAATCAGGGTATCGAGGTAGTCGCTGATCAGCTCGGCCGAGGCCGGGGCACGCATGCCGAAGGAGAAGGTCAGGCAGGGGTCTTCGGCGACGCCGTTGTGCGGCACGTTCGGCGGCAGGTAGAGCATGTCGCCCGGGGCCAGCACCCAGTCGTGGGTCGGCTTGAAGCGGCGCAGCAGCTTGAGTTCGACGTCGTCGCGGAAGTCCAGCGGCGGGCGCTTGCCCTTGATGGATTCGCTGGCATCGATCTGCCAGCGGCGGTGGCCGTAAGCCTGCAGCAGGAAGACGTCGTACTGGTCGACATGCGCCCCGACCGAGCCGCCGGTGGCGGCGAAGCTGATCATCACGTCATCCATGCGCCAGCGCGGCAGGAAGTTGAAGTGGCTGATCAGGGCGCGCACGTCGGCGTCCCACTTGTCCACGTCCTGGACCAGCAGGGTCCAGTCGTGGTCGGGCATGCCCGGGAACTCTTCTTCCTGGAACGGGCCGGTACGCACGCTCCAGCCATCGGTGGCGCGGTCGTGGGTGATCAGGCGCGACAGGGCGCCTTCCTCGCAGGCCAGGCCGGCGAGGTCTTCGGGCTGGACCGGCGTTTCGAAATCGGGGAAGGCGCCGCGGATGAGCAGCGGGCGCTTCTGCCAGTAGTCGCGCAGGAAGGTGGCTGCGGGCATGCCCAGCGGCAGGCCGGGGCGGGCCTGGATGTCGATGACGGGGGTTTTGGTCTTGCGTGCGGCCATGGGGGAGATCCTTGCAGCGTATAGACGGGTATTCGGGGGCGCGACGGTGCCGCGCCCATGCCTTCAGATCGCCTTTGCCAGGTCCGCCGCCAGGCCGATGTAGCCGCCCGGGGTGAGGGCGCGCAGGCTCTGCTTGGCGTCGGCCGGCAGCTCCAGGGATTCGACGAAGGCCTGCATCGACTCGGTGGTGATGCCCTGACCACGGGTGAGGGCCTTGAGCTGTTCGTAGGGGTTGGGCAGGCCGTGGCGGCGCATGACGGTCTGCACGGCTTCGGCCAGTACTTCCCACGCGGCGTCCAGATCGGCGTCCAGGCGTTCCGGGTTCACGGTCAGCTTGCCCAGGCCCTTGGCCAGCGAGTCCAGGGCGACCTGGGTGTGGCCAAAGGCCGTGCCGACCGCACGCAGCACGGTGGAGTCGGTCAGATCACGCTGCCAGCGGCTGATCGGCAGCTTGGCGCTGAAATGCTCGAACAGGGCGTTGGCGATGCCGAAGTTGCCTTCGGCGTTTTCGAAATCGATCGGGTTGACCTTGTGTGGCATGGTCGACGAGCCGACTTCGCCTTCCTTGAGCTTCTGCTTGAAGTAGCCCAGCGAGATATAGCCCCAGACGTCGCGGGCCAGATCGATCAGGATGATGTTGGCGCGGCGCGCGGCATCGCCGATTTCGGCGACGTTGTCATGCGGTTCGATCTGGGTGGTGTACGGGTTGAACACCAGGCCGAGGCTTTCCACGAAGCGCTGGGCGAAGGCCGGCCAGTCCACGTCCGGGTAGGCGATGACGTGGGCGTTGTAGTTGCCCACCGCGCCGTTGATCTTGCCGGTCAGCTCCACCGCGGCGATCTGGCGGCGCTGGCGCTCCAGACGGGCCACCACGTTGGCCACTTCCTTGCCCAGGGTGGTCGGCGAGGCGGTCTGGCCGTGGGTACGCGACAGCATCGGCTGGGCCGCCTGGGCGTGGGCCAGGGCGCGCAGCACGCCGGCGATGTTGTCCAGCGACGGCAGCAGCACCTCGCGGCGGGCCTGCTCGAGCATCAGGCCATAGCTGAGGTTGTTGATGTCTTCGCTGGTGCAGGCGAAATGCACGAACTCCAGCGCCGGGCCCAGCTCGGCATCGGCGGCGAGCTGCTCCTTGATGAAGTACTCCACGGCCTTGACGTCATGGTTGGTGGTGCGCTCGATCTCCTTCACCCGCGCGGCGTGGGCCGGGGCGAAGTCGTCGGCCAGGGCGCGCAGGCGGGCGGTGGCGGCAGCCGAGAACGGGGCCAGTTCGACGACACCCGGCTCATTGGCCAGTGCCAGCAGCCATTCCACTTCCACCTTCACGCGGGCCTTGATCAGGCCGTATTCGGAGAAGATCGGGCGCAGGGCGTCGACCTTGCCGGCGTAGCGGCCATCGAGCGGGGACAGGGCGAGGAGGGCGAATTCGGACATGGCAGGGCGCAGGTCGTTGGCAGCGGGGGCCGTCATTCTACGCTGCCCCGGCGTCCTCGGCCTGTGCCATGCGCACCGTCACCGCCTGGATCCGGTGCCCGGCCATGCGCTTGATCGTGAACAGGTGCCCGTCGATCTCCAGCTGCTCGCCTTCCTCGGGCAGGCGCTGGAGCTGGTGCACGATCAGCCCGCCGACCGAATTCAGATGGTCGGGCGCGCTCAGGTCATGGCCCAGCAGGCGCTCCAGCCGAAAGATGGAGGTCGAGCCGGCCACCAGCAGGGTGCCGTCCGCGCCGCGGGTCGGGGCGTCCTTGACGATATGCGGGTGCTCGTCTTCGATATCGCCGACCACCACTTCCAGCAGGTCTTCCAGGGTGAAGTAGCCCAGGATGCGGCCGTGTTCTTCCACGCACAGTGCCAGGTGGGTGGTGCCGGTGCGGAAACGCTCCAGCACCAGCGGTACCGGGGTCTCCAGCGCGATCAGGTTGGCCGGGCGCAGCAGCGGGCGCAGATCGTCGGTCGGATGGCCGCGGGCGATCTCCACCAGCAGGTCCTTCATGTGCAGGATGCCGAGCACTTCCTCGCCGTCGCGGTCGAACCACGGGTAGCGGCTGTAGCGGCTCTCGGCGAACTCGGCCATCACGTCGGCCAGGCTCATCCCGTCGCGGAACGAACGCATATGGTCGCGCGAGCGCATCAGGTCGCCGGCCACCAGTTCGGGCAGTTCCAGCGCGTGGCTCATCAGCGTGAGGTCCTGGTCCGGCGCGCTGCCGGTGGGCTGCTGGCGGCCCACGATGAGCTTGAGTTCCTCGCGTGAATAACGGTGCGAGGTGTGCTCCACATCACCCCAGCCGGCCAGGCGCAGCAGCGCGTTGGCGCTGTTGTTGAGCAGCCAGATGGCCGGATACATCGCCCAGTAGAACAGGTACAGCGGTGCGGCCGTCCACAGCGACATTGCTTCCGGGCGGCGGATCGCCATCGATTTGGGGGCCAGTTCGCCGAGCACGATGTGCAGGAACGAGATGATGCTGAAGGCGATGATGAAAGCGGTCAGGCGCGAGGCTTCCGGGGTCAACCCCAGCGTATCGAACAGCGGTTGCAGCAGGTGCGCGAACGCCGGTTCGCCGACCCAGCCCAGGCCCAGCGAGGACAGCGTGATGCCCAGCTGGCAGGCGGACAGGTACGCATCCAGGTGCGCGTGCACGTTGAGCAGCAGGCGCCCACGCCAGCCGTGGTTCTCGGCCAGGCCGACGGCCTGGGTGTGGCGCAGCTTGACCAGGGCGAACTCGGCGGCCACGAAGAAGCCGTTGAGCACCACCAGCAGCAGGGCCAGTACCAGCAGCAGGAGGTTGCCGATCATTCGCGGCCCCGCAGCGGCGCTGCCAGGGGCGAAGGGGTACCCGCGGTCGCCGGGGCGGCGAGGGCGGTCATCGATGCGTGCGCGGCGGCACGCCCGGTACTACTGTCGGGATCGTCACCCATGGGGGCGGCAGGCTGTCTGAATGGAAGCGGATCCCGAGTCTAGCCGATCACTCACGGTCTTGGGTTTCAGCGGTGCTTGAGAGTATCGTGATCAGAGCCGCCAGCCAGGGAATCAGGCCCGTTGCCAGCCGCAGGTTCCCTTTCATCCACGAAAGACGTGCGGAGTTGAAGCAATGAGCAAGGGTTTCAGGATTGAACACGACAGCATGGGCGAGCTGCAGGTGCCCGCCGATGCGTTGTGGGGCGCGCAGACCCAGCGCGCCGTCGATAATTTCCCGGTGTCGGGCCAACGCATGCCGCGTGGTTTCATCCGCGCGCTCGGCCTGGTCAAGGGCGCTGCGGCGAACGTCAATGTCGAGCTGGGCCATCTGCCGCGCAACATCGGCAAGGCCATCGAAGCCGCTGCGGCGGACGTTGCCGAC
This sequence comes from Stenotrophomonas sp. TWI377, assembly GCF_039674525.1. Taxonomy (NCBI): domain Bacteria; kingdom Pseudomonadati; phylum Pseudomonadota; class Gammaproteobacteria; order Lysobacterales; family Lysobacteraceae; genus Stenotrophomonas; species Stenotrophomonas sp. TWI377. The sequence continues at coordinate 776,017 of NZ_JBDJNT010000001.1, read as the reverse complement.
GGCCGCCACGACGCGCACTTCCCGATCGATGTGTACCAGACCGGTTCGGGCACCTCCTCGAACATGAATGCCAACGAGGTCATTGCCACGCTCGCCAACCGCGCGGGCAAGGCCGGCAAGACCGCGGTGCATCCCAACGATCACGTCAACCAGGGGCAAAGCTCCAACGATGTGATTCCCACCGCGCTGCGTGTCTCCGCGTTGCTGGGCGTGCATGAGCAGCTGCTGCCTTCACTGGTGCACCTGCGCAAGACCATCGACAAGCGCGGCCGTGCGCTGCGCAAGGTGGTCAAGACCGGTCGCACCCATCTGATGGACGCGATGCCGCTGACCTTCGAGCAGGAATTCGGTGCGTGGTCGGCGCAGTTGTCTTCGGCCCAGGATCGCATCGAGGACAGCCTCAAGCGGCTGCGGCGCCTGCCGCTGGGCGGCACGGCGATCGGCACCGGCATCAATGCCGACCCCCGGTTCGGCACGCTGGTGGCCAAGCAGCTCAAGCAGCAGACCGGCATCAAGTTCGACAGCGCGGAAAACAAGTTTGAAGGCCTGGCCGCGCAGGACGATGCGGTTGAACTGTCCGGCCAGCTCAATGCGTTGGCCGTGGCGCTGATCAAGATCGCCAACGACCTGCGCTGGATGAATGCCGGGCCGCTGGCCGGGCTGGGCGAGATCGAACTGCCGGCGCTGCAGCCGGGCAGCTCGATCATGCCGGGCAAGGTCAATCCGGTGATCCCCGAAGCCACCGTGATGGTGTGCGCCCAGGTGATCGGCCACCACACCGCGATCACCGTGGCCGGCCAGACCGGCAACTTCCAGTTGAACGTGACGCTGCCGCTGATCGCGGCGAACCTGCTCGATGGCATCAACCTGCTGGCCAACATCACCCGTCTGCTCGCCGATACCGCGATCGCCGGGCTGAAAGTGCGCGAGGATCGCGTCCGCGAGGCACTGGATCGCAACCCGATCCTGGTGACCGCCTTGAACCCGATCATCGGCTACGAAAAGGCGGCGGCGATCGCCAAGCGTGCCTACAAGGAACAACGCCCGGTGCTGGACGTGGCCAAGGAAGACAGTGGCCTGTCCGACGCCGAACTGCGCAGGCTGCTGGATCCGGCGGCCCTCACTGCCGGTGGCATCCATGGCGGCGGTGGCGGGGGCGGTTGAGCGCGCGTATGACCGGAAATAAAAAACGGGCCGAACGGCCCGTTTTTTTGTGCGCGAGTCCCCGCCCAAACTCAGTGGCGAGCGGCCTGCAGATTGCCGAAGGTCTCGGTGTAATCCTTGAACTCGGGGATCTTCGTGATCAGATCCGGCGGGATCGGCTGCATGCCGTCCGGCACCTGGATTTTCACCGAGCGCTTGGCCGGGTCCGGCGGGGCGTCGGTCAGGGTGTTCTGGCGCAGCACCTGCAGCTGGCCGAACATGCCCTGCAGCATCGCCTGCTGCTCCTCATTGAGCGGAATTTCGATCTCATCGATCTTCATGTGCCCGTTGGGCAGGATGATGATGTTCGGCGCAGGTGCGCGGCGCACGGTGACCATGCCGTCGCTGACGGTGATCTTGGGCTTGCTGCGCTCGGCGCGGTGATTGCGGTACTCCTGATCGCAACCGGTGGCGACCAGGCAGAACAGGGCGAACAGCAACAGACTCAGCTTCTTCATGAGCAGGGCAACGCATGCGACGGGAGGGGAGATTGTAGTCCTCCCGCACCGGGAAGGGCCTGCCTGCGACGCATCGTCGCAGGCAGTGCCGGGGTTACTTGCCGCAGTCGTCGATGTCGCTCTGGTCCATCGTCGCGTACGGCTGGAAGGCCGGCAGCGCGGCGGCCAGCGCCTGCTGCCTGGCCATCATGCCGGGCAGCAGCCCGCACAGCCTCTGGGCCTGATCCTCGATCTTCCTGGCTTCTTCATTCACGCGCGCCTCAATGCCCTGGGTGTCGCCGGAGAACATGCCTTTGATCGCTTCGCCGGCCGCCTTCACGCCCAGATTGGCACCGGCCACGCCGATTTCCATGCCGGCGTTGGCGAGCTGCTCGACCTGCTTGCGGTAGTCCAGCAGCAGCGCCCGCTGGTGGGCGTCCACGGTGACCGCCTTGCCGTCGATGAGCAGGTCGCCCTGGGGGCTGATCTCCGCCTTCGGGGTCTTCCCGTTGGCGATGGAAATGTTGCCCTGGCTGATCTCCCGGCGGGCCTTCTCGGTGGCCTCCTGCACGGTCTTGCCGATGCCATCGGTATCCAGCGCGCTGGTCGCCGGGGCGGCGGCGCTCTGGTCGGCGGGCGCCTTGCCCTTGCCACTGTCGGGGGCGGTACAGGCTGCGATCGGCAGGCACAACAGCAGGGCAGGCAGCAGCAGTCGAGTCGTCATGATGCGTATCCGTCAGAGGAGAAGAGAGGCTTACTTGCCGCGCGGCAGTTCAACCCGGCCGCGCACGTTGCTGTGGCGGATATCGCCGCTGCCGCTGTTGGCCACGCGCAGGTCGCCGCCGACATCGCGCGCGGTGACATCGCCCGACCCATGACGGTCCACGGTGACGCTGCCGCCGATATCGCGCAGGTCGGTGTCGCCGGAGCCGACGGTGCCGACGCGCACGTTGCCCTTGGCTTTGCGCACATCGGTATCCCCGGAGCCGACCACGCCGATCTCGACGTTGCCACCGACCGTATCCAGCTCGAAGTCGCCCGAGCCGATCGTGCCGACCTTGGCGTCCCCGCGGATGTTGCGGGCCTTGAAATCGCCCGAACCGACCGAGAGCAGGTTCAGCGCACCGGCACCGTCGAGGATGACATCGCCCGAGCCGACCGCTGCGGTCACCAGGCCTTTGATCTCCTGAAGCTTGATGTCACCCGAGCCGACGTCCGCGCTCAGCGAGTGCGCACCGGTGACGCTGGCATCGCCCGAGCCGACCTTGAGCTGGACCAGGATCGAGTCCGGTACGGTGCCGCGCATGTCCAGGTAGGCATAGCTGCTGCCGCTGATGGTGAGCGTGTTGCGGGCGTCGCGCTGCAGGCGGACGACGAGCTTGTCGCCGACCTTCTGCTGGGTCACGGTCAGTTCGCGCAGCCAATCCGCGTTGGAGGCGCAGGCGCGCCCCCCGAGCTGGGCCGCGCCCGGGCCAGCCTGCAGCACCAGATCGTGCTGGTTCACTTCGAACACCACCGCCTTGGCGCCGGCCAGGTCGAGCTTCAGGTCACGGGCTTCGTTGAACGTGCACTGCGGCTCATTGGCGAGCGCGGTCAGCGGCAGCAACAGCAGGGAAGCAACAGCGAGCGTGCGGATCATGGGCGGTTCCTCGATGAAGGGCAGGGATCAGATTTCGCCGGCGCGGCGGCGCAGGCGGATGGCCAGGAACAGGAACACCACGCCGACGGCGGCACCGATCCACAGTTCCGGCATCGCGAAGGCAGCCAGTTGGTGGCTCGGGCCCAGTTCGTTGACCAGGTTGTCCATGTTGCCGTTGCCGCTGAACATCGACTCGCCGCGGTAGAACTGGTCGCTGGCCGGGACCGCGCTGAGCAGCAGGCGGCCCACGATGTGCTTCCAGAACCAGCCGCCGGTCAGGTCGAACAGGGTCATCAGCTTGGTGGTGCTGACGATGATGCCGGCGAACAGCGGCAGCATCACCGCCCACAGGAACGGCTTGGTCTTGGCCCAGGCCGAGCACAGCAGCAGCCAGCCAACGGTCGGCAGGGCCCAGAGCAGGTAGACCGGGATCCAGGACAGGTGACCGGCGAGAATGGTCAGCGGGCTGGCCGGACCCCAGATCAGCAGCATCGGATCGCCGCCGTGGGCGATCACCACGATCGAGATCATCACCAGGAAGCCGAACATGGTCAGGGCCGAGGCGATCACCGCGATGAGCGGGGCGATCAGCAGCGCACTCACGGCCTTGGACAGGACGGTGGACGTATCCGACAGCGGCAATGACTTCCAGAACAGGATGCTGCGGTCGCGACGGTCGTCGTACAGGGCGCCCAGGCAGTAGAAGAACACCACGAAGGCGAGCACGATCAGCGGCCAGCCCGAGCTCAGGATCAGGGTCAGATCCAGGCCGTTGGCCAGGTCATGCAGGTTCTTGGCATCGAGCTTGCTGGTCAGCAGACTCAGGTCCAGGCCGTTGATGCTGACATTTTCGTCGTTGAGGTGGAGGCCGCCGCTCTTGACCGCACGGTGCATGGCCACCAGGCCGAACACGATGCCGAGCAGGCTCATCACCAGCGAGATGCCGCCGGCGATCACCGGCGCATACAGGAACCCGCCGCGGTTTTCCCAGTACTCACGCTTGAGCAGCCACTTGAACGAGCTGGCCTTGCTGATGGGGTGGTTGACGGTGTTCATGCGTAGGTTCCCTTCATGATGGCCACGAACAGATCCGCCAGCCCCGGGCTGCGGATTTCGCCCAAGGGCGTGAGCTGGGCGCGTGGCACCCCGTCGAACAGCAGCACGGTCTTGCCGAAGGGCAGGGCGCGTTCGTCGATCGGCTTGAGTGCGCGCGCGGCCTCGACGGCATCGGCCGACACCAGCACTTCGGTATAGCGCTCGCCGATGTCTTCCATATCGGTGGTGAGCACGATGCGGCCATCGCGGATGAACATCACATCGGTGAGGATGTGCTCGATCTCTTCCACCTGGTGGGTGGTGACGATGATCGTCTTCTGCTCATCGAAGTAGTCCTCCAGCAGACGCTGGTAGAACTCCTTGCGGTACAGGATGTCCAGGCCCAGGGTCGGCTCGTCCAGCACCAGTACCTTGGCATCGATGGCCATCACCAGGGCCAGGTGCAGCTGCACGATCATGCCCTTGGACAGTTCGCGCACGCGCTGCTTGGGATGCAGCTTGGTGGAGGCCAGGAAGCGCTCGCAGCGCGCCCGGTTGAAACGCGGATGGGTGCCGGCGACGAAATCGATGGCCTCGCGCACCTTCATCCAGCGCGGCAGCACCGCCACGTCGGCGATGAAGCACACATCGTTCATCAGGGCGTTGCGCTGCTCGGTCGGGTCCAGCCCGAGCACGCGCAGCTCGCCTTCCACCGAGGTCAGGCCGAGCAGCGCCTTGAGCAGGGTGGTCTTGCCGGCGCCGTTGGGGCCGATCAGCCCGGTGATGCGGCCGGGTGCGATCGTGAAACTGGTGTTGTCCAGCGCCACGGTCTGTTTGTAGGCCTTGCGCAGGCCTCGAGCGGAAATGACGACATCACTTGCAACGGCATTCATGAGGATTTCCCCTGGGGCAGCAATTCGTCGAGGTTCAGGCCGAGGCGTTGGATGCGCTCCAGGACCAGCGGCCATTCTTCATTGAGAAACCGGTCGCGCTCGCTGCTGCGCAGCTGCGTGGCCGCTTCCTCGGTCATGAACATGCCCAGGCCGCGGCGCTTTTCGACCAGGCCTTCATCAGCTAGTTCCTGGTAGGCGCGCGATACGGTGATGGGGTTGAGCTGGTACTCGGCGGCAACCTGCCGGACCGAAGGCAGGGCATCGCCGGGCTTGATGATGCCGTCAAGCATCATGGCGATCACCCGCTCTTTCAGCTGGCGGTAGATCGGAGCACCATCGCTCCATTGAATATCGCTCATGGTCAGCTCCGTGGGTTCAGCGACTGCGCGAATGAGAAGTAAGGCATGGACAGGGAGCTGTGCAGCCGGCGGGGGGGCGTGGGGGCGCCGTTGGCGGTCCCTGCCTCGATGACGCCTGCGTCCTGCGGGCCTTCAAACACATCGGCGCTGGCAGGGCTGCCAGCGTCACCGGAGGGGATGCCGAACCAGCCGAGCAGGAGCAACGCCGAGGCGGCGGTGACGGCTTTGGCGGCGTGGCGGTGGCGCATGCGGTTCATGGGCTTCCCCTGTCTAGGTGACTGGTGTTGTATGCAACTATAACACCGGCACGCCGAAGATCAACAGGGGGCGATACCCAACTGATGGCAGGGGCGGCATGACCGCGTTCGAAATATCCCAAGTCATTGAATATAAACAATATGTTCTCAGTGTGCGGCGTCGAACTGCGCCAGCGCACATTCATTGATGTCAATGGTATGGCAAGCCACCAGCGCATTCAGGCAATCATATGCGGATGTCAGCCGCCGCGGCTGACATCGCCAGATGCGACAAAGCAGCCCCTGAATGGGATCGAGCCGCGCCCTGCAAGTGGCGCCGCGACCGCGTTGCTGGTGGGCGCCCGAAACCGGCGGACCGGCGGCGTCCGGCGGCAAAAACGCCGGTGATATAGTGCCACCGCAGCCTTGGCAGCCCTTGCCAGGCCCGTTCACCCCCTCGTTGTCCCCACTTTGGAGTGTCGCGATGCACCACGTGTCTCTGCTGTCGTCTGTCCGTCGCGACCGCGCGCCGCGCCGGGCGCGTTGGTCCCTGCTGTTGCTGGCGGCCGGCCTGCTGGTGGGCGCGTCGGCCCAGGCGGCCGATCTGCTGGATGTGAGCTACCGCCCGCTGGCCGGGAAGGGCGAAGTCAACCTGGCCAAGCAGTACGGCGGCAAGGTGCTGCTGGTGGTCAACACCGCCAGCAAGTGCGGTTTCACCCCGCAGTACGAAGGTCTGGAGGCGTTGCAGCGCAAGTACGCCGCGCGTGGTTTCTCGGTGCTTGGCTTCCCTTCCAACGACTTCAAGGGGCAGGAGCCGGGCGACGAGACCCAGATCCAGGAGTTCTGCACGCTGACCTACGGCGTGAAGTTCCCGATGTTCCAGAAGGTGGTGGTGACCGGGCCGGACGCGACGCCGCTGTATCGCAGTCTCGCCAACGCCACGGGCGTGTCCCCGGGCTGGAACTTCCACAAGTATCTGATCGGCCGCGACGGCCGGGTGGTGGCGCAGTTCCCGAGCAAGGTCACGCCGGACGATCCGAAGCTGGTGGCGGCGATCGAACGTGAACTCTCTGTCACCGCCAACAAGCGCTGACGATATCGACATCTCGGACGCGCGTGCGACAATGGTTGCTTTCGCGCCGACGTCGGCGTCCAGTCACTTCCAGGAATGCAGCGAATGAAGATGGGAATGCGCGGCGCCGCGGCGTCGGTTCTGATTCTGGCGATGGGTGCCACCGGTACCGCGATGTCGCAACAACCAGCCGCCCGCGCGGCTGTCAAGGAGACTTCCACTTTGAACACCCAACGGGAAAAGCTCGGCTACGCCATCGGTATCGATGTGGCCAATTCGTTCGGTCCGATTTCCAGCGAGATCGACCTGGCCGCCCTGCGCCGCGGTGTGACCAATGCCTTTGAAGGCAAGCAGCCGCTCATCAGCCAGGAAGAGGCGCAGAAGACCGATGCCGCCCTGCGCCAGGCCGTGATGGCCAAGAGCGGCCAGCCGGTTCCGGGCGTTGCGCCGGGCACCGCGCCGCCGAAGGTGGACCGTGAAAAGGTCGGCCTGATGCTGGGCGGCTTCGCCGTGGGCCCGTCGCTGGCACCGCTGAAGGACGATCTGGACCTGGACGCGCTGTTCGATGCGGTCAGCACCACCTTCAACAATGGCACCCCGAAGATGACGGCCGAGCAGGCCAAGGCCACGCTGGAAGGCTTCATGAAGGGCAAGCAGGCTGAAATGGACGCCAAGTCCGCCGCCCAGGCCGGTACCAACCGGGTGGATGGCAACAACTTCCTGGCCAAGAACAAGACCGCGCCGGGCGTGGTGACCACCGCCTCGGGTCTGCAGTACCAGGTGCTGCGCCCGGGTTCGGGTGAGCGCCCGATGCCGACCAGCAAGGTGCGCGTGAACTACGAAGGCAAGCTGCTCGACGGCACCGTGTTCGACAGCAGCTACCAGCGTGGCCAGCCGATCGAGTTCGGTCTGGACCAGGTGATCAAGGGCTGGTCCGAAGGCGTTTCGCTGATGCCGACCGGCTCGAAGTACCGCTTCTGGATTCCGGGCGAGCTGGCCTATGGCGAGCAGGGCACCCCGGGCGGCCCGATCGGTCCGAACGCGACGCTGACGTTCGACGTCGAGCTGCTGAACGTTCTGCCGTAACGGATCTGGAGCACCACCGCCCATGCGCGTTGCGATTTTCGGTACCGGCTACGTCGGTCTTGTCACGGGTACCTGCCTGGCCGAGGTTGGCCACCAGGTGATCTGTGTCGATATCGACCAGGCCAAGGTCGACGGCCTCAACAACGGGATCATCCCGATCTATGAGCCCGGCCTGGAACCGATGGTCAAGGCCAACCACGATGCGTCGCGGTTGACCTTCACCTCCGACGCCGCCGCCGCGATCGCGCATGGCCAGGTGATCTTCATTGCCGTGGGCACGCCACCGGACGAGGACGGCAGTGCCGACCTGCAGTACGTGCTGGCCGTGGCCCGCACCATCGGCCGGCACATCACCGTGCCGGTGGTGGTGGTGAACAAATCGACCGTGCCGGTTGGCACGGCCGACAAAGTCCGTGAGGCCATCGCGCAGGCGCTGGCCGAGCGCGGCGTGGAGATCGCGTTCGACGTGGTCTCCAACCCCGAATTCCTCAAGGAAGGTGACGCGGTCGCCGACTGCATGCGGCCCGACCGCATCGTGGTGGGCGCGTCCAATCCCGAATCGGTCGCGCTGATGCGCCGCCTGTATGCGCCGTTCAATCGCAATCACGACCGCGTGGTGGAGATGGACGTGCGCTCGGCGGAGCTGACCAAGTACGCGGCCAACGCGATGCTGGCGACCAAGATTTCGTTCATGAACGAAATCGCCAATATCGCCGAGAAGGTCGGTGCCGACATCGAACAGCTCCGTCAGGGCATCGGCTCGGATCCGCGCATCGGCTGGCACTTCATCTATCCCGGCGCCGGCTACGGCGGCTCGTGCTTCCCCAAGGATGTGCAGGCCCTGGCCCGGACCGCCCAGCAGCATGGCCATGAGCCGAAGCTGTTGAACGCGGTGGAAGCCGTCAACGAGCACCAGAAGGGCCATCTGTACGCCCTGATCCAGCGCCACTACGACCGTGGCGAGGATGAAGGCGTGCGCGGCAAGACCTTCGCGGTGTGGGGCTTGGCGTTCAAGCCCAACACCGATGACATGCGTGAAGCCTCCAGTCGCCGCCTGCTGGCGCAGCTGTGGGAGGCGGGGGCGCAGGTGCGCGCCTACGATCCGGAAGCGACCGAAGAAGCGCGCCGCATTTTCGGCGAGCGCGATGATCTGGTGTTCTGCGACAACGCGTACGACGCCCTCGAGGGCGCCGATGCGCTGGTCGTGGTGACCGAATGGAAGCAGTTCCGCAGCCCGGATTTCGTCCGCCTGCGCGAGATGCTCAACGATGCGGTCGTGTTTGACGGCCGCAATCTGTACGACCCGCAGGACATCGAAGCCGCGGGCCTGGCTTACTACGGCATTGGCCGGGGACGTTCGTTGAATGCATGAGTCCACACCCTCCGAGCGCGAACAGGCACTGGAAGCACGCCTGATCGAGCTGGAAATGCGCGTCTCCTTCCAGGAGCAGGCGTTGGCCGAACTGAGCGAGGCCCTGGCCGATGCGCGCATGGAAGGCAACCGCAATGCCGACCTGACCCGTATCCTGCTCGAAGACCTCGGCAAGGTCCGCACCGCGTTGTATTCCGATTCGGCCGAAGAGCCGCCGCCTCCGCATTACTGATCTGACGTCATGAGCGATACTCTCCGCGACCAGCTGCTGGGCCTTGGCTTCAAAGCCGCGCCCAAACCCGAACGAACCAACGACCGCAAGCCGGATCGTCGACCCGACGCGCGCCGTGACGGCCGCCCGGCCGGCAAGCCGCAGGGCGCACGCCCGGCCGGCAAGCCAGGCGAGGGCCAGCGCCCCGCCCGCGACGGCGACCGCCGCCCGCAGGGCAAGGGCCGCCCCGGTGCCCGCCCGCCGCAGGGCGCACCCGGCAAACCGCGCTCGCGCGAGGACATCGACCTCGCCAAGGCGTATGCGATCCGCGCGCAGAAGGAAAAAGACGACCGCATCGAGGCCGAGCGCCTGAAGCAGGAAGAAGCGCGTCTGCGTCGCGAAGCCAAGGCCAAGCTGGAGGTCCTGCTGGAAGGCAAGTCGCTCAACGCTGAAGCGGCCGACATCGCGCGCCACTTCCCCTATGGCGGCAAGATCAAGCGCATCTACGTCACCGCCGATCAGCTCAAGGCACTCAATGCCGGCGAGCTCGGCGTGCTGCAGCAGAACGGCCGCTATGTGCTGGTGACTGCCGCGGTGCTGGCCGACGCCGAAGCGGTGTTCGCACCGTCGGTGGCGCTGAAGGTCGATCCGGATGCGCCGGCCGGTGAAGATCCGTATGCCGATCCGCAGTACCAGGTGCCCGACGACCTGGTCTGGTAAGCCAACGCAACCATTGTTGAACGCACTGGGCGCCGTCAGGCGCCCGTTGCATGTCAGGAGCAGGGCCATGCAGGAACGCAGTCCCGGGTATTTCCCGCATATCGATGGCCTGCGTGCGATCGCCGTGCTGGCGGTCATCCTCTATCACCTCAAGGCGAGCTGGTTGCCGGGTGGCTTCACTGGCGTGGATGTGTTCTTCGTCATCTCCGGTTTCGTGGTCAGCGCCTCGGTGGATCGCCTGCCGGCGGTCGGCGGCTGGGCCGGGCTGGCACGCTTCTATGCGCGCCGCATGCGTCGCATCGCGCCGGCACTGGTGGTCTGCCTGCTGGTAACGGCGATGCTCAGCGCGTTGCTGATTCCCGAATCCTGGCTCAGCGAGACCAGCGACAAGACCGGCCGGATGGCGTTCTTCGGGCTGAGCAACTGGGTGCTGGCCAGCACCGGCAACGACTACTTCTCGCCGCGCACCGAGTTCAATCCGTACACGCATACCTGGTCGCTGGGTGTGGAAGAGCAGTTCTACCTGCTGTTCCCGCTGTTGTTCCTGGCGTGGGCCAGAGGCCCGCGCGGGCGCTGGCTGTCGCTGGGCCTGTTCGGCGTGGCAACCGTGGCATCGCTGGGGTACGCGGTGTTCCGCGCGCGGCAGGGCGGTCATGAGATCGATGCGTTCTACCTGACCACCACCCGCTTCTGGCAGCTGGGCGCTGGCGTGCTGCTGTTCCAGCTATTGTCCCTGAGCGGCCGGTTCACGCCGCCACCGGCTCCGCCGCGCGGTATCAGCTGGCGCTCGCCGCTGCTGGTGCTGAGCCTTGCGGCGCTGGGCTATGGGTTGTGGGCGGCACGGCCGGGGCATTCGCCGTGGATCGATGGGCTGTGGCCGGTGGTGGGCACGCTGGGGTTGCTGGGCCTGCTGCAGCGCTCACCCGGGGGCTGGATCGGGCGCGCGCTGGCGACCACGCCGATGGTGACGATCGGTCGGCTGTCCTACTCGCTGTACCTGTGGCACTGGCCGGTCTTCGTGCTGTTCCGCTGGACGGTGGGCCTGGAGACGGTGGCCACCGGCGGCGCCGCGCTGCTGTGCGTGGCACTGTTGTCCTGGCTGTCGTGGCGCTGGGTGGAACAGCCCCTGCGGCATGGGGCACGCTGGCGCGTCAGCAACGCGCGCTGGGTCGTGGTCGGGCTGGGCGTACTGGTGCTCGGCGCCGGCCTGCAGTCGGCGCTGGTCAAGACCCAGCAGTACACCTCGCTCAGTGTGGTCAGCCGTGCCCCGCTGGACTGGTACCCGTATGCCAAGGGGCTGAAGAAGGAAATCCCGGACTGCCGCGTGCGGGTCAGCAACGTGCCGGTGCTGGGCGGGCAGGCGCGTCTGTATGAGCGTGGTGAGTGCCCGGGACGCACCGCATCCACCCGCCAACTGTTCGTGGCCGGTGATTCGCATGCGCTGGCCTACCACGAAATGTTGCAGCGCCTGGTTGTGCGGGATGGAGCGCCGATCCGCCTGTATGGCAGCGGAGGGTGCGCGCTGGTTGGGCTGCGCGCCTGGCAGGGGCCCAATCCGGCCTGCGAGGCCTATGCGCGCAATGTGCTGGATGATATCCAGGCGCGTGCGCAGCCGGGCGATGTGGTGCTGTTGGCAGGGCTGCGGCTGCCGCGCCTGTCTGAGCAGTACGCACTGTTCGATGTCGCGCAGGTTCGCGCCGACCATCTGAGCGAGGCGGCCAATGCAGGCCGCACCGCCGAAATCGCGCACTGGATCGAGCAGCTCAGGCCGCTGGCCGATCGCGGTGTTCACATCGTGCTGGAAGCGCCCAAACCCGTGCTGCCAGCGCCCCCGTACCGGTGCTCGGATGTGTTCAACCGCCACAACCCGATCTGCGCCAACGGCATGACCGTGCCGCGCAGCGAGATCGAGCAGTTGCGTGCCCCGGTATTGGCCGGCCTGCAGCAGGTGGCTGCAGGTCTGCCCGGCGCGTCGATCTGGGATCCGATGCCGTTGCTGTGCCCCGGCGAGCAATGCCTGCCGACCCGTGAGGGCAAGCCGCTGTTCTTCGATGGTGACCATCTCAGCGGCTATGGCAATCGTCTGCTGCTGCCGGATTTCCAGGCGCATTTGGAGCGGTGGGAGACGACGGCGCCCGCCGTCGCCCCCTGAATCACACCGCCCGCGATCAGTCGCGGGTAGCCGTGTCTGCAGCGGCTTCGATCGGCCCGGCGACTTCCTGGCCCGCCTGCCAGACCGCGCCAATGCGCTGCGTGTTGGCGATATCCACCAGCGGATCGGCATCGAGCACCAGCAGGTCGGCGCGCTTGCCGGCGGCAATGCGGCCGCGGTCGGTCTGCCCCAGCAATGCCGCCGCTTGCGTGGTGGCGACCTGCAAGGCTTCGGAGGGCGTCAGCCCGGCCTCCACCAACAGCTGCAGTTCCCGGTGTTCGGCCACGCCGATCACCCGTTGCGGCATCGCGCCGGCATCGGTGCCGAAGCCAAGCTTCACCCCGGCCGCATGCAGGCGGCGCACGTTGTCCAGATTGGTTGCGACCGCCTTGCGTGCGGCCGGTATGCCATCGCTGGCCAGCTGGCTGCGCTGCCACTCCGGCTGCGACCAGCGCGCCAGCACATCGGCGTGCAGTGCCTGGCGCAGGAAGGGCTGCTGCAATGCAGCGGATGCTCTGCATACCTGTAGTTGGCCTCGTCGATGGCGATGGTGGGGATGTACCAGGTGCCCTGGTCGCGCATCTTCCGCGCCAGCATCGGGTCCACCGCGCGGTCGCGGATACCGTGGGCGAGGATGTCGACGTTGGCATCGACCAGGTCGCGGGCCTGCTCGAGATCGTGGATGTGGGCGGCGACCTTGAGCCCGCGCCCATGCGCTTCGGCGATGGCCGCGCGGTAGACCTCCGGGGTCATCATCGGACGCTTGCCGCCGAGATCATCGACCCACAGCTTGATCAGATCCACGCCATCGGCGTGCTGGATGGCCACGGCCGCGCGCGCCTGCTCGGCGTTGCGCGGCCGTGCCACCGGGTCATGGCGCAGACCCATGGTATCTGCCGGGGGTGCGCCATCCGGGGCGCCGATACCGCCGCCGGCGCCATACAGCTGCGCACCCAGGCCGGGATCGGCGTTCACCGCTTGGCGGATGGCGAAAAAGTCCGCGCCGTTCATGCCCAGCGCCGTCACCGTGGTGATGCCGTAGCGCTGGAACTGGCGCAGGTCACGCACCACGTTGTCATGGGTGTAGAAACGGTCGCCGTGCTCCAGCCCCTGCGTGTTGCCAACATGGGCATGGTCGCTGACCAGGCCGGGCAACAGGGTCTTGCCGGTGTAATCGATGCGGCGCGCACCCGTGGCGGCCGCCGGCAGCGGCGTGCCGACATGCACGATCCGCGCGCCGTCGATCAGCACCGGTGTGATGCCGAGGTCGCGCGTGCCATCGAAGACACGGGCATTGTCGAACAGGATCGGCTCGGCTGCGGCAGGCAGGGCGGTGGTGGCGGCAAGCAGCAGCGCCCACAGGCGGGTCGGTCGCATCGGCGGCTCCAGTCAGGGGGAGCCTTGAGCCTACCCCATCCGGGGGATCGGGTTGCCGGCCACTGGCCGGCATTACCGGCAGCGGATGATCAGCGCGTGCGCGCGCGCAGCAGCGGCAGGCTGATCGCGAAGAAGCACAGCAAGGCGCCGGCCAACGCAAACCCGCTGCCCGCGAGGAACGCGGTACGGCCCTGATCGATCGGCCACAACTGGCCCGCGATCAGCGCGCCGAGCACGCCGCCCACCCCGGAGGAGAAGCCGTACAACAAGCCCTGGCCATGGCCGTTGAGGCGCCCGGGGAAGTAGGTGGCCAGCATCTGCATCGCGGCGGCGAAGAAGGCGGCGAAGCCCAGTGCATGCGCGGTCTGGGCGACCAGCATCACCGGCAGGTTCTCCGGGAACAGCGCGGTGACCGCCCAGCGCACGGTGGAACTGAGCAGGGCGATCAGCAGCATCCAGCTGGCGTCATAGCGCCGGAAGAAGCGCCCGATGGTGAAGAACACGCCCACTTCGAACACCACCCCGACCGTCCACAGCACGCCCAGGGTGGAGGTCGCATAGCCGTGGTGATCCATGTAGACCGAAAAGAACGTGTAGTACGGGCCGAACGACAGCTGCTCCATGAACGCGGCCAGGAAGAACGCCAGCACCTGCGGCTTGCGCACGATCGCCCAGAAGCCACTGGCATCGCCGTCAGTGCGCTGCAGGTTGCGTGCGTAGTGGTTGGCAAAGCCCGAGGCGGTCAGCAGGCCGAACAGCGGCAGCATCAACCACGGCAGCAGATGCGCGTTGCCGGCACCGCCGTCGCCTTCGATGATCCAGCCGAACAGCATCACCACGGCGATGAAGCCCAGCGAGCCCCAGACCCGGATCAGCCCATAGCGATGGCTGTCGCTGCCCAGGTGCGTCAACGTGATCGATTCGAACTGCGGCATCACCGCGTTGTAGAAGAAGCAGAACGCGATCATCGCCGGGTACAGCCACGGCTGCGGCAATGGCAGCAGGAACGCGCAGAAGGTCAGCAGGGTGAGCACGCAGCCCAGCCGCAGCCAGAAGATCGGGCGCGGCGAGGCGGCGGCGAGGGAGGTCCAGGTGGTGGGGGCCACGATGCGGGTGGCGTACCAGATGCCCATCATCACGCTGATCGCGGTCACGCTCATGCCACGCGAGGTCAGGAACAACGACCAGTACGGCGTGAACGCGCCCAGGGCGGCGTAATAGAACAGGTAGAACGACGACAGGCGGACGGCCGGTACGGCGTCGCGGGGGAGGGCGGTCATGCAGGGTCTCGGAGGGCGCGCACCCGCCAACAGTGGGTGCCTACCCGTGCATTATGCCGGTAGCACCCGACCGTGGGTCGGGCAAACGAGCGACACCGTCAATCCATCACGCCGGTAGCACCCGACCGTTGGTCGGGTGACGCGGTCATTCCGGATCGTAATCCAGGTTCGAGGCCAGCCAGCGCTCGGCCTGCACGCGGTCCACGCCTTTGCGCTTGGCATAGTCGACCACCTGCTCACGGGTGACCCGGCCGACCACGAAATACTGGCTCTGCGGGTGGCTGAAGTAATAGCCCGACACCGCCGCGGTTGGCAGCATCGCAAAGCTCTCGGTCAGCTGCATGTCCGCGTTGCGCTCGGCATCCAGCAAGCGGAACAGCGTGGCCTTCTCGCTGTGTTCCGGGCAGGCCGGATAGCCCGGGGCAGGACGGATGCCGGCGTACTTTTCGGCGATCAGCGATTCGTTGTCCAGCTGCTCATCGGGCTGGTAGCCCCAGTAATCCATGCGCACGTGCTGGTGCAGGCGCTCGGCCAGCGCTTCGGCCAGGCGGTCGGCCAGCGCCTTGAGCAGGATCGCGTTGTAATCGTCGTGATCGGCCTCGAAGCGGGCCACGTGCGGGTCGATGCCGATGCCGGCGGTCACCGCGAACGCACCGATCCAATCCTGCTTGCCGCTGTCGGCCGGGGCGATGAAATCGGCCAGGCAGAAATCCGGGCGTTCGACCGGCTTGTCCACCTGCTGGCGCAGGAAGTGCAGCACCGCCGGGCCGTTGTCCGTGCGCAGGTGCACGTCATCGCCGACGCTGTTGGCTGGCCACAGGCCAAACACGGCCTTGGCGGTCAGCCACTTTTCCTCGACGATGCGGGTGAGCATCGCGCGGGCGTCCTGGTACAGATCAGTGGCCTGCGGGCCGACGATCTCATCGGTCAGGATCGCCGGGAACTTGCCGGCCAGTTCCCAGGCCTGGAAGAACGGGGTCCAGTCGATCACCTCGACCAGGTCGGCCAGTGGGTAATCGTCGAGCACATGCAGGCCCGGCTTGCGCGGCGCCGGCGGTGTGTAGTTGGCCCAGTCGCCCACGAATCGCTGGGCGCGTGCCTTGGCGAGGGTGACCAACCGCTTGGCGTCGCCACGGTTGCGGTGGCGTTGGCGGATGTCGGCGTAGTCGGCCTCGTTGGCGGCCACGAAGGCATCGCGCAGCTCACGCGAGATCAGCGATTGCGCCACGCCGACCGCGCGCGAGGCATCCTTCACCCACACCGTGGGCGCCTTGTAATGCGGGTCGATCTTCAGCGCGGTGTGCGCGCGCGAGGTGGTCGCACCGCCGATCATCAGCGGCATGGTGAAGCCCTGGCGCTCCATCTCGCGGGCGACGTGGCTCATCTCTTCCAGCGAGGGCGTGATCAGGCCGGACAGGCCGATGATGTCGGCGTTCTCGGCGCGCGCGGCGTCCAGGATCTTCTGCGCCGGGACCATCACGCCCAGATCGACCACGTCGAAGTTGTTGCAGGCCAGGACCACACCGACGATGTTCTTGCCGATGTCGTGCACGTCACCCTTGACCGTGGCCATGATGATCTTGCCGTTGCTCTTGGCGGTGTCGCCGCTGCGGGCCTTTTCCGCCTCGATGTACGGCAGCAGGTAGGCCACCGCCTTCTTCATCACGCGTGCGGATTTGACCACCTGCGGCAGGAACATCTTGCCGGCGCCAAACAGGTCGCCCACGATGTTCATGCCGTCCATCAGCGGCCCTTCGATCACATCCAGCGGACGGGTCGAACGCGCACGCGCCTCTTCGGTGTCCTGCTCGACCCACGCATCCATGCCGTGCACCAGCGCATGGGCAAGGCGGTCATTGACCGGCTTCTCGCGCCAGGCCAGGTCTTCGCCGCGCACTTCGCCCTTCTTGCCCTTGTAGCGCTCGGCGATCTCCAGCAGGCGCTCGGTGCCATCGCTGCGGCGGTTGAGGATCACATCCTCCACGCGCTCGCGCAGCTCGGCGTCGAGATCATCGTAGATCGGCATCGCGCCGGCGTTGACGATGCCCATGTCCATGCCCGCGCCGATGGCATGGAACAGGAACACCGAGTGGATCGCCTGGCGCACGGTTTCATTGCCGCGGAAGGAGAACGACACGTTGGAGACGCCGCCGGAGACATGGCAGTGCGGCAACGTCCGCTTGATGATGCGGGTGGCTTCGATGAAGTCGACCGCGTAGTTGTCGTGTTCTTCGATGCCGGTGGCGACGGCGAAGATGTTCGGGTCGAAGATGATGTCCTGTGGCGGGAAGCCGACCTGCTCGGTCAGGACCCGGTAGGCGCGGGTGCAGATCTCGACCTTGCGCGCGCACGTATCGGCCTGACCTTCTTCATCGAAGGCCATCACCACGGCCGCCGCGCCGTAACGCAGTACCTTGCGCGCCTGTTCGATGAACTGCGCTTCGCCTTCCTTGAGCGAGATCGAGTTGACCACGCTCTTGCCCTGCAGGCACTTCAGCCCCGCTTCGATCACGCTCCACTTGGAGGAGTCGACCATCACCGGAATCCGGGCGATGTCCGGCTCGGACATGATCAGGTTGAGGTAGCGCGTCATCGCCTTTTCGGAATCGATCAGGCCCTCGTCCATGTTGACGTCGAGAATCTGCGCGCCGTTGGCGACCTGCTGGCGCGCCACTTCCACCGCCTCCTCGTAGCGCTCTTCCTTCACCAGCTTGCGGAACTGCGCGCTGCCGGTGACGTTGGTGCGCTCACCGATGTTGACGAACAGCAGGTCCGGGGTGATGACCAGCGGCTCGAGACCGGACAGGCGGGTGTGGCGGGAAGACGTCATGGGCAGGCGGGCACGGGCTGGCGGAGGAAGGTCAACGACAACGGGAGCGTGGGGCGGATGCGGTCATGCCGCGTCTTCCAGCGGTGGCGCGGGCAGGCGGCGCGGCGGCAGATCCGCCACCGCTTCGGCGATGGCACGGATATGTGCCGGGGTGGTGCCGCAGCAGCCGCCCACCAGGTTGAGCAGACCGGCGCTGGCGAATTCGCGCAGCGTGGTGGCCATTTCTTCCGGGGTTTCGTCGTACTCACCGAACGCATTGGGCAGGCCGGCATTGGGATGCGCGCTGACCAGACACTCGGCCACCGTGGACAAGGTTTCCACGTGGGGCCGCATGTCGCTGGCACCGAGCGCGCAGTTCAGCCCGATCGACAGCGGCCGGCCGTGCGCGACCGAGGCGTAGAACGCCTCGGCCGTCTGCCCGGACAGGGTGCGCCCGGAGGCATCGGTGATCGTGCCGGAGATCATCACCGGCAGCCGACCACCGCGGGCGTCGAACACTTCTTCGATGGCGAACAGCGCGGCCTTGGCGTTGAGCGTATCGAAGATGGTTTCCACCATCAGGGTGTCGGCACCGCCGTCGATCAGCCCATCGATGGCCTCGCGGTAGGTCTCGCGCAGCGCATCGAAGCTGGTATTGCGGAAACCCGGATCGTTCACGTCCGGGCTGATCGACGCGGTGCGGCTGGTCGGGCCGAGCACCCCGATCACGAAGCGCGGCTTGCCCGGCGTGGTCGCCGCGACCGCATCGCAGCAGGCGCGCGCTACTGCGGCACCGGCTTTGTTGAGCTCGTAGACCAGGTGTTCAAGGTGATAGTCGGCCTGGCTGACCGAGGTCGCGTTGAACGTATTGGTCTCGACCAGATCGGCGCCGGCTTCCAGGTACGCGGTATGGATGCCGCCGATCACCTCCGGGCGGGTCAACAACAGCAGGTCGTTGTTGCCCTTGAGGTCATGTCCCTGCGGCGTGTCGCCGGGCGCGGCATGGTCGCAGCCGGGCCCGTGCTGGTGGTCGTAACCGCCGGCGAAGCGCGCGCCGCGGTAATCGTCCTCTTCCAGCCCATGCCGCTGGATCATCGTGCCCATGGCGCCATCGATGATCAGGATGCGCTGGGCCAGCGCCGTTTCCAGCGCGTGCACGCGGTCGGGGTGGAGCCAGGGCAGGGATGGCATGGGCAGACCTCAGGGCTTGCTGGCGATCAGCGAAATGACTTCGAAATGCGGCGGGCGCTTCTCGCGGGTCACGGTTTCCAGGCTGGAGACGACCAGGCCGGCCTTCTCCACGAACTTGCGCAGTTCCTTGTCGCTGAAGCCGAGGTTGACGTGGCCATAGGCATCCACGGCCGCACGGTGCTCGTGACGGGCCAGGCTGCACAGCAGCAGGCGACCGCCCGGGCGCAGCACGCGCGCACCCTCGGCGACGGCCTGGGCCGGCTTGGCCGCATAGGTCAGTGCGTGCATCAGCACCACCAGGTCGAAGCTCTGGTCGGGGAAGGGCAGGGCATGCATATCGCCTTCGCGCACTTCCACGTTGGCCAGCCGGCGCAGGCGCTCGCTGGCAGCGGCGACCACGCGCGCGCTGGTGTCGATACAGATGTAGCGCTTGGCGTGCGGCGCCACAAGCTCGGCCAGCACGCCGTCACCGGAGGCGATATCGAGCACGTCACCGGTTTCCAGCAACGGCAGGGCGGTGCGTGCCAGCGCCTCCCAGGTGCGGCCCGGGGAATAATGGCGTTCCATGTCGCCGGCGACGCTGTCGGCCCAGTTCTGGTCCGCCGCACGGCTGGCCATGACGGCAGCAACGCGTTCAGCATCCTGGCGCAGCAGCGGGTCGTCGCTGCCGGTGCTCAGGGCATGCCACAATGCGCGCTGCGCCGGATCCAGCGCGGCGTCATCGAAGCGGTAATACGCCGAGACGCCGGAGCGACGGTCGCGTACCAGGCCGGCTTCCTTGAGTCGGGCCAGGTGGGTGGACACCCGCGGCTGCGCCAGCGTGGTGATGGCCGACAGCTCGGCCACGGTGAGTTCTTCCTGTTCCAGCAGCGCCAGCAGGCGCACCCGGGTGGCGTCGGCAAACACTTTCAGCCGGACGGACCAGTCCTCGAGATCCATAAATATCTACCTATCGCGATATAGAGATATTTTCGTCCTTTGGCGGCGGTGCGGTCAAGTCAGGCGTGCTTTCCCCGCCCCCCGGTACAATCGCCCGACCGGGCCGCGCGCACTGTGGCCCTTATCACTCTGTACCCGGGAGGGTGTTGTGGATTTCAGCTTTACCGAAGAGCAGTTGATGCTGCAGGACGTTGCGCGCCGAATCGCGCAGGAAAAAATCGCGCCCAGCGCCGAACACCACGACCGCACCGGCGAGTTCCCGCTGGAGAACATCCGCCTGCTGGGCGAGAACGGTCTGATGGGCATTGAAGTGCCCGAAGCCTACGGCGGTGCGGGCATGGACCCGATCGCCTACGTCCTGGCGATGGTGGAGGTCGCCGCCGGAGACGCTGCGCATTCGACGATCATGTCGGTCAACAACTCGCTGTTCTGCAACGGCATCCTGACCCACGGCAGCGAAGCGCAGAAGCAGAAGTATGTGCGCGCCATCGCCGAGGGCGAGGCCATCGGCGCGTTCGCGCTGACCGAGCCGCAGTCCGGGTCAGATGCGACGGCCATGCGCTGCCGCGCGGTCAAGCAGGCCGACGGCACCTACGTGATCAACGGCAAGAAGAGCTGGATCACCTCCGGCCCGGTGGCCAAGTACATCGTGCTGTTTGCGATGACCGATCCGGAACAGGGCGCGCGTGGCATCACCGCCTTCATGATCGACACCGACAAGGCCGGCTTCCATCGCGGCAAGACCGAGCCGAAGCTGGGCATCCGTGCCTCGGCCACCTGCGAAATCGAGTTCCAGGATTACGTGGCGGACGCCGATGACGTGCTGGGCAAGGAAGGCGAGGGCTTCAAGATCGCCATGGGCGTGCTCGACGCCGGCCGTATCGGCATCGCCTCGCAGGCGATCGGCATCGCCCGTGCGGCGTACGAAGCGACGATCGAATACGTGAAGGACCGCAAGGCTTTCGGCGCGGCGATCGGCACCTTCCAGATGACCCAGGCCAAGATCGCCGACATGAAGTGCAAGCTGGATGCAGCGCTGCTGCTGACGCTGCGCGCGGCGTGGGTGAAGGGGCAGGGCAAGCGCTTCAGCAACGAAGCAGCGATCGCCAAGCTGACCGCCTCGGAAGCGGCGATGTGGATCACCCACCAGGCCGTGCAGATCCACGGCGGCATGGGCTACTCCAAGGAAATGCCGCTGGAGCGTTACTTCCGTGATGCGAAGATCACCGAAATCTACGAGGGCACCTCGGAGATCCAGCGTCTGGTGATCGCGCGCAACGAGACCGGTCTGCGCTGAGAGTGCGGGGCCACGGCCATCGGTCGTGGCCTGCCCGGTAGGTGCCGACCGTTGGTCGGCACGCGGGTGAGGCAGAATGTGCCCTCGTTTTTTGCCGGACATCCCCATGCTGATTTACCGAGGCGCAGGTTTCCTGACCCTGCTCACCCCCATCGCCACCTTGCTGCTGCTGATGTGGCTGTGGCCCGACCCTGCCGTTGCCAAGGGCAATACCTCACTGACCCAGTTGCTGATCGGATTCGGCATTGGCGCAGCAATCAATGTCGTGCTCGGCCTGGTGCTCAACCGCGGCCCGCGCGCGAAGGGCGAGCCTGCCCGCCATCATTTCTTCTACCTGCCGATGCAGTGGCCGTCGCTGGCGATCGTGGTCGCCTGCGCGGCGGTGGCGCTGCTGCGCTGAGCGGTAGTGCCGGCCGCTGGCCGGCAACCAGGCGGTGCATGTAGGACATGGTAGTGCCGGCCGCTGGCCGGCAACCAGGCGGTGCATGTAGGACAGGGCAGTGCCGGCCGCTGGCCGGCAACCAGGCGGCCCTTCCCGGGCAACCGGAGGAGCCGGCCAGCGGCCGGCACTACCGGCATCGCTTCCGGTCAGCCACACATGGTGTGGCTCTACCCGTCATGCACCGCCCACAAAAAAGCCCCGGCTCGCGCCGGGGCTTTTCCGTTTCAGGGCGTCACCGCCGGATCAACGATCCGGACGGTGCGCCGTGTTGGCTTCGCCCTGGCGCTCCAGGAACTCCTTGGACGGTTCGTCCAGCTTGTCACCCAGCATGCGGCGGACCACCACGAAGAACACCGGGATCATCAGCAGACCCAGGAAGGTGGCGAACACCATGCCGCCAATCACGCCGGTACCGATCGCGTGACGTGCGTTGGCGCCGGCACCGGTGGAGATGGCCATCGGCACCACGCCCATGATGAAGGCGAACGAGGTCATCAGGATCGGGCGGAAACGCAGGCGGGAGGCTTCGATGGTCGCCTCGCGCAGGTTCTTGCCCGCCGCCCGTTGCTCCACCGCGAACTCCACGATCAGGATCGCGTTCTTCGCCGCCAGGCCGATCACCGTGATCAGGCCGATCTTGAAGTACAGATCGTTCGGCAGACCACGGGCGAGCGAGAAGGCCAGGGCGCCGAGGACACCCAGCGGCACCACCAGCAGCACCGCCACCGGGATCGACCAGCTTTCATACAGTGCGGCCAGGCAGAGGAACACCACCACGATGGACAGCACCAGCAGCAGGGTCGCGGCGTTGCCGGCCAGGATTTCCTGGTAGGACATGCCCGACCAGTCGTAGCCGAAGCCGGCCGGCAGGTCGTCGTTGACGATCCGTTCCATCGCCTGCATCGCCTCGCCCGAGCTGCGGCCTTCCGCCTGCGAACCGACGATGTTGACCGCCGAGTAACCGTTGTAGCGGCTCAGCGACGGCGGGGCGGACACCCACTCGGACTTCACCACGGTGCTCAGCGGAATCATCGCCTGCGTACCGTCGGCGTTGGTCTGCAGCGTGCTGGGCGTGTAGAAGCTGTTCAACGACTCCGCACCGGTGCGGTACGGGCCATCGGCCTGCAGGGTCACGCGCTTGATGCGGCCTTCATAGAAGAAGTCGTTGACGTACACCGGGGCCAGCATCAGCTGGATGGTGCTGTAGACGTCCGAGACCGACAGACCCATGGTCTGCGCCTGCACGCGATCCACGTGCAACTGCAGCTGCGGGGCGTTTTCCAGGCCGTTCGGGCGCACGCCGGTCAGCAGGTCGCTTTCCTGCGCTGCCTTGCCGAGCAGGATGTTGCGGGCCTGCGTCAGCTGCTCATAGCCCACGCCGCCACGGTCCTGCAGCCACATGTCGAAGCCGCCGAACTGACCCAGGCCCTGCACGGTCGGCAGGTTGACCACGAAGATCTGCGCTTCCTTGATGCCGAAGAACGCGCCGTTCATGTTGTTGATGAACTCGGGCACCGTGATGTCGCGGTCCGCCCAGGGCTTGAGGCGGATGAAGCCCATGCCCACGTTTTCACCGGAGCCGACGAAGCTGAAACCGGCCACCTGCAGCATGCCTTCGAAGCCATCCTGCTTTTCCAGGATGCCGCGCATCTGGGCAAAGGCGTGGTTGGTCTGCGACTTGGTCGAGCCCGGCGGCAGCTGCACGATCGCCAGCGCATAGCCCTGGTCTTCTTCCGGCAGGAAGCTGCCCGGCATGCGCGTGAACAGGAAGCCGCACAGCGCGGTCAGCACCACGAACAGGATCATCCAGCGCGGGGCATGCTTCACCGCCGAGGTGATGTGGCCCACGTAGGTGTTGCTGACCTTGTCGTAGTACTTGTTGAAGGTGCGGTAGACGATGTTCGGGTTGTCGTTGTGCGTCGGCTTGAGGAACGTCGCGCACAGCGCCGGGGTGAAGCCCAGGGCCAGGAAAGCCGAGAAGGCCATCGCGATGGCGATCGTCAGCGCGAACTGCTTGTAGATCTCACCGGCGGCGCCGCCCTGCAGGGCCGACGGAATGAACACCGCTGCCAGCACGACGGTGATGGCCACCACCGCACCGGTGATCTGGGTCATGGCCTTCTGGGTGGCGGCCTTGGGCGGCAGCTTCTCCTCGGTCATGATGCGTTCGACATTCTCGATGACCACGATGGCGTCATCGACCACGATGCCGATCGCCAGCACCATCGCAAACAGCGTCAGCTGGTTGATGGTGAAGCCGATGATGCTCATGCCCAGGAACGTGCCCAGCAGTGCGACCGGGATGACCAGGGTCGGGATCAGCGTGGCGCGGAAGTTCTGCAGGAAGATCAGCATCACCAGGAAGACCAGCACGACCGCTTCGATCAGGGTCTTGACCACTTCCTCGATCGAGATCTTCACGAAGGTGGTGCTGTCGTACGGCGAGAACCAGCTGACACCGGCCGGGAAGCTCGGCTTGAGCTCGTCCATCTTCGAGGTGACCGCATTGGCCACGTTCAGCGCGTTGGCGCCCGGCAGCAGCTGGATCGCGAATGCACCGGTCGGCTTGCCATTGTACTGGGTGTCAAAGCCGTAGTTGTTCGCACCGAAGGCGATCCGGGCGATGTCCTTGAGCAGCACGCGCGAGCCGTCTGCATTGGCGCGCAGGATGATGTTCTCGAACTCTTCCGGCGAGCTGAAGCGGCCTTCGGCCGACACGGTCGCGGTGAAGTAGTGCCCCTCGGGCGAGGGATCCGAGCCCAGCGAACCGGCCGCGAACTGCACGTTCTGGTCCTTGATCGCGGCCAGCACCTGCGTGGCCGACAAGCCATAACCCTGCATCTTTTCCGGGTTGAGCCAGATGTTCATGGCGTACTCGGAACCGAACTGCTGGGTGCTGCCCACGCCGGGGATACGCGAGATCTGGTCGAGCACGCGCGAACCGACGATGTCGTTGAGCGCATCGCGGTCGATCGAGGCGCTGTCGGACTGCAGGGCCACCACCATCAGGAAGCCGGCGTTGGCCTTGGCCACCACCACGCCCTGCTGGGTCACTTCAGTGGGCAGGCGAGGCGTTGCCAGCGAGACCTTGTTCTGCACCTGGACCTGGGCGATATCGGCATCGGTGCCGGTTTCGAAGGTCAGGGTGATGGTGACGCGGCCGTTGGAGGCCGAGGACGAGCTGAAGTACAGCAGGTGATCGATACCGGTCAGCTGCTGCTCGATCACCTGGGTGACCGACTTTTCAGCGGTGTCGGCGCTGGCGCCGGGGTAGGTGGCGCTCACCGTCACCTGGGGAGGCGCGATGCTCGGGTAGGACTCCACGCCCAGACCCAGGATCGAGATCACGCCCGCAAGCGAGATCAGGATCGCGACCACCCAGGCGAATACCGGGTGTTCAATGAAAAATTTAGGCATGACGGAGGATTCCCGTTATTGCTTGTTCGGTTCGGCAGCCGGAGCGGCGTCGGACTGTGCGGCGGCGGCATCGGCCGGGGCGGCCGCGGCATCAGGCTTGGCGGCAGCCGCCGGAGCGGCCCCTGCCGGAGCAGCACCCGCCGGGGCCTGGCCATTGCCGTTGCCGGCGGCCGGGTTCCACGGGGCAGCCTTGGCCGGTTCGCCTTCCTTGACCTTCTGTACGCCGGCCACGATGACCTGATCACCGGCATCCAGGCCGCCGCTGAGCAGCCAGTTGCTGCCCTGCTGGCCTTCGCTCTTCACATTCTTGCGGGCGACCTTGCCGTCCTTGCCCACCACCAGCACGTAGCCGCCGGTGGTGTCGCGCTGCAGCGCCTGCAGGGGCACCAGGTAGGCGTTGTTGCGCTCACCCAGGGTCGCCTGGAAGCTGACGAAGGCGCCCGGCAGCAGGATCTGCTGCGGGTTGGGCAGTACCGCGCGCAGCGAGACCGCGCCGGTGGCCGGGTCGACCGTGGTCGAGGAGAAGTCCAGCGTGCCCGGCTGGTCATAGACCGTGCCGTCGGCCAGCTTCACCTGCACCGTGGATTTGCCGTCCCCGCTCAGCGCCAGGGCGCCCTTGGCCTGGGCCGCGCGCATCTGGGTCAGTTCGTCCACGCTCATCGAGAAGTTCACGTACAGCGGGTCGAGCTGATCCACGGTGGTCAGCAGGGTCACATCGCCCTGGCCAACCAGCGCACCTTCAGTGACCTGCTGCTTGCCGGCGCGGCCGCTGATCGGCGAGCGCACTTCGGCATAGCCCAGGTTGATCCGCGCGCTGGCCAGCGAGGCCTGGGCCTGCTGCACGGCGGCAGCGGCAGTGCGCTCGGTGGCTTCGGCCGCATCCAGGTCGGACTTGGAGACGTAAGCCTGCGGGGCCAGCGAGCGGGCGCGGTTGGCGGCGGCCTTGGCGTTGGCGGCGGTGGCCTGCGCCGACGCCAGCTCGGCCTGGGAGGCATTGAGTGCTGCACGCAGCGGCGCCGGGTCGATCAGGAACAGCACCTGGCCTTCCTTCACATCCGAGCCTTCCTGATAGACGCGCTTGAGCAGCACGCCTGGGACGCGGGCGCGCACATCGGCGCTGCGGAACGGCGACAGACGGCCGACCAGCTCACGCTGCAGCGGCAGGGTCTGCGGCTTGGCCTCGATCACGCCCACCTCCGGCGGCGGCGGGGCCTGCTGCTCTTCCTTTTTGCAGGCGGTCAACGCAAGGGCGACTGCGCACGTCAGGGCAAGGGTGCGGAGTGGGGCGATCATCAGGAGAAGCTCCGGTGTTGGTTTGAATACGAAGCCGTGGCCGCATCGGGCGCAGCGAATGCGCGCAGGAAGCTGTCGACGGAGAATTCTGCCCAGCGGCGGCGCACGGCGGCGTCATCGCGGTGGGGGATGTGGAAACGCTGTTTCTCGAAATCCAAGCCGGCGATCATGCTCAATAGCAGTTCAGCCATGAAGTGCGGGTCGTCATGCCTCAGCTGACCCTCGGCGGAACGCGTTGCCAGCCATTCAGAAACATGAAGTGCCAAGGCTCCGGCCCCGTTCTGGTAGAGCGTACGGGCTTCCTGCGGGAACTGACTGGACTCGGCGGCGATCAGGCGGCGGGCCTGGACCACATGCGGCTGGTTGAAGTGATCCAGATAGTCGTTGGCGAACCGCAGCAGACTGCCGCGCAGGTCGTCACCGTCGAGTGAGCGCAGCCCAGCGGTGGCGCGGCAGACGTGCCGCTGCATCACCCGCTTCAGCAGTTCCTGTTTATTGCCATAACGGCTGTAGAGGGTCTGCTTGGAACATCCAGCGTGCTGTGCCACCGCGTCCATGCTCAGTTGCATGCCCTGGCTGGCAAGCAGTTCGCGCACGGCATCGAACACGCGGTGATCGCGCGCGTCCAGGGTGCTGGCGGCGGGGGGTGGGGGAGTCACGGGGTGGACTATACCGTCCAGTTCAGAATTGTAGAAGCCTTGTTTTTCAGCGGCGTTTGATAGCCAACGTCAAGTGGCAACGGAAGCGGCCGATGCTGCGTCGGAGGAAACCCCGATGCGTTGATCCGTACTCGGCCGAATTGATCGTGCCGATGTAAACGGGACCCAACCCGAAAGACCTTATTCCGTCCTGCAGCAAGGTATTTCTGTGCGGTAGGCCTACAATTTCATTTTCCCAACTGAGCATCACGCACCGCTCCGTCATGAAACCGCAAAAACCAGCAGCCAAGACCGTGAAAAACAAATCCAAACCAGCCGATACGCAGACTGTTTCGCCAGTGGGCTTCTCGCTGGAGCCGGTGTACACGGCCTTGCGCAAGCGCTACCCGGCGGCCGGGCAGGCCGAGGCAGTGGCTTTTGCCGCCGACTTCTACAAGCGCATGGAGGCGGACGAGTTCCCGCACCACAGCGCCGAGGAGTGGGCCGCACTGGCAGCGGACACGCTGGAATTCGCGCGTGTGCGCAAGTCCGGCAAGGCCAACGTCCGCGTGTTCAACCCGACGCTGAAGAGCAACGGGTGGGAGTCGCCGCATACGGTGTTGCAGATCGTCAACGACGATATGCCGTTCCTGGTCGACACGGTGACGATGTCGCTGGCCGAGCATGGCGTGGGCGTGCATGTACTGGGTCACCCGGTGATCCGCTTCGCCCGTGACAAGGCCGGCAAGCTGACCGGTGTCAGCGACGGCACCGCCGAATCGGTGATGCTGCTGGAGATCGACCGCCAGCCGGCCGAGGCCATGGCCGACGTCGAGAAGGCCATCATCAAGGCGCTGGACGAGGTGCGTGCCATCGTCCGCGATTGGGACGCGATGCGTGCCAAGGCCCAGAGCCTGGCCGACGACCTGGGCAGCCGCCAGCTGCCGGTGGATGCCGCCTCGCGCGCCGAAGCGCAGGAATTCCTGCGCTGGGCCGCCGACAACCACTTCACCTTCTTCGGCTACCGCGAGTACCGCGTGGAGAAGCAGGGCAAGGAAGACGTGCTGGCGCCGCTCAACGACACCGGCCTGGGCCTGATGCGCGGGCAGGACAAGTCCGCTGCCCGTCCGGTCAAGACGCTCGCTGCGCAGGGCCTCAATGCCACCACCGGGTTGAAGGACGCGCTGATCCTGACCAAGACCAATGCCCGCTCGCGCGTGCATCGCGCCGGTTACATGGATTACATCGGCGTGCTCGAATTCGACGCCAAGGGCAAGATCATCGGCGAGCAGCGCTTCCTGGGCCTGTTCACCTCCAGCGCGTACAACCGCCGCCCGTGGGAGATCCCGCTGGTGCGTCAGCGCCACGAATACGTGATGAGCAAGTCCGGCCTGGCACCGAGCAGCCACAGCGGCAAGGCCCTGCGCCACATTCTGGAAACCCTGCCGCGCGAAGAGCTGTTCCAGTCCAGCGAAGATGAGCTGTTCCGCACCGCCATGGGCGTGCTGGGCCTGCAGGAGCGCGTGCGCAGCCGTCTGTTCCTGCGCCGTGACAAGTACAGCCGTTTCATCTCCGCGCTGGTGTACCTGCCGCGCGAACGCTTCAACACCGATGTGCGCCTGCGCATCGAAGCCATGCTCAAGGATGCCCTGCAGGGCGAGTACGTGGACAGCTCGGTCGTGCTCGGTGAGTCGCCGCTGGCCCAGGTGCACCTGATCGTGCGCCCGAAGGCTGGCCAGACCCTGGAAGTGGATACCAGCGCACTGGAGCAGAAACTGGCCCAGGTGCTGCGCAACTGGCAGGACGATCTGCGCGAAGCGCTGGTGGCCCGTCACGGTGAGGGCGAAGGCCTG
Source organism: Stenotrophomonas sp. TWI377 (assembly GCF_039674525.1). Lineage (NCBI taxonomy): Bacteria > Pseudomonadati > Pseudomonadota > Gammaproteobacteria > Lysobacterales > Lysobacteraceae > Stenotrophomonas > Stenotrophomonas sp. TWI377. The sequence goes on along the minus strand of NZ_JBDJNT010000001.1, from coordinate 747,066 downwards.
CGCATCGCGGCGCGTATCGGCAAGGCGTTGCCGGCCGGTTACATCGAAGACTCCAGCACCGAGATCGCCGCCAACGACGTCAGCCAGCTCGACGCGCTGACCGGTCCGGACGACCTGCGCCTGAGCCTGCAGGCCGTGCAGCGCGAAGGCGGCGATGGCCTGCGCCTGAAGCTGTACCGCCAGCTGGACGACATTCCGCTGTCCGATGCGTTGCCGATGATGGAAAACATGGGCCTGCGTGTCATCGCCGAGCGTCCGTACCGTCTGACGGTCGATAACGCCCCGGTGTATGTGCAGGACTTCGAAGTGGAATCGGTGGCTGGTGCGATCGATGCGCCGAGCGTCGATGCCGCCTTCGGTGAAACCTTCGCCCGCGTGTGGCACGGCGATGCCGAGAACGACGGCTTCAACCGCCTCGTGCTCGCGGCCGGCCTGCACTGGCGCCAGGTGGCGATGCTGCGTGGCTACTGCAAGTACCTGCTGCAGACCGGCGTGCCGTTCTCGCAGGCCTATGTGGAAGGCACCTTCACCCGCTACCCGCTGCTGGCCCGTCTGCTGGTGGAGCTGTTCGAAGCGCGCTTCGATCCGGCCACCGGCCACGAGAGCAAGGACGCGATCGCCGAGGGCCAGGCCCAGCTGCGCGCGCATCTGACCGTGCTCGCCGGCGGTGACGAAGCCACCCTGAAAGTGCTCAAGACCGTGGTCGATGCGCGCAAGGGCGACCGCACCGTGCAGATGGACGCCGCGCGCGATGCGCTGCTCAAGCTGATGGACCGCGTCTCCAGCCTCGATGAAGACCGCATCCTGCGCAGCTTCATGGGCGTGATCGATGCGACCCTGCGCACCAGCTACTACCAGACCGATGCCGAGGGCCGTCCGGGCCACGTCATCAGCTTCAAGTTCGATTCGGCGCTGGTGCCGGACCTGCCCAAGCCGCGTCCGTACCGCGAAATCTTCGTGTACGGCCCGCGCGTGGAAGGTACCCACCTGCGCTTCGGCGCCGTGGCCCGTGGTGGCCTGCGCTGGTCGGATCGTCGCGAAGATTTCCGTACCGAGGTGCTGGGCCTGGTCAAGGCACAGATGGTCAAGAACACCGTGATCGTGCCGGTCGGCGCGAAGGGCGGTTTCTTCGCCAAGATGCCGCCGGTGAACGGTGACCGTGATGCGGTGTTCGCCAACGGCGTGGCCTGCTACAAGCTGTTCATCCAGGGCCTGCTGGACATCACCGACAACATCGTCAACAACAAGATCGTGCCGCCGGTGGACGTGGTCCGCCACGACATGGACGACCCGTATCTGGTGGTGGCCGCCGACAAGGGCACCGCGACCTTCTCCGACATCGCCAACGGGCTGGCCGTGGCGCACGGCTTCTGGATGGGCGACGCGTTCGCCTCCGGTGGCTCGGTCGGTTACGACCACAAGGGCATGGGCATCACCGCACGTGGTGCGTGGGAGTCGGTCAAGCGCCACTTCCGTGCGCTGGGCCGTGACAGCCAGAGCCAGGACTTCACCGCGGTCGGCGTGGGCGACATGTCCGGCGACGTGTTCGGCAACGGCATGCTGCTGTCGCGCCATATCCGCCTGGTCGCGGCATTCGATCACCGCCACATCTTCCTGGACCCGAACCCGGATGCGGCCACGACCTTCGTCGAGCGTGAGCGTCTGTTCACCGTGCCGCGCTCCAGCTGGGCCGATTACGATGCCAAGCTGATCAGCAAGGGCGGTGGCGTGTACCCGCGTACGCTGAAGTCCATCGAGATCACCCCGCAGGTCCGTGAGGTACTCGGCCTGGACGAGGGCATCAAGTCGATGACCCCGAACGACCTGATGAGCGCGATCCTGAAGTCGCCGGTCGACCTGCTGTGGAACGGCGGCATCGGTACCTACGTCAAGGCGGCCAGCGAGCAGCACAGCGATGTCGGCGACCGCGCCAACAACGCGCTGCGCGTCAATGGCGGCGAGCTGCGCTGCAAGGTGGTGGGCGAGGGCGGCAACCTGGGCATGACCCAGCTGGGCCGTATCGAAGCCGCGCAGGCCGGCGTGCTGCTCAACACCGACTTCATCGACAACTCGGCCGGTGTGGACACCTCCGATCACGAAGTCAACATCAAGATCCTGCTCAACGATGTGGTGCGGGCCAAGAAGTTGACCGTTGAACAGCGCAACAAGCTGCTGGCCTCGATGACCGACGAAGTAGCCGCGCTGGTGCTGATGGACAACTACCGTCAGAACCAGGCGCTGAGCCTGATGGAACGCATGGCGGTCAAGCGCCTGGGTTCCAAGCAGCACTTCATCCGCACGCTGGAACAGCAGGGCCTGCTGGATCGCCAGATCGAGTACCTGCCCTCGGATGCAGAACTGTCCGCACGCAAGGCGCGTGGCCAGGGCCTGACCCGTCCGGAACTGTCGGTGCTGTTGTCCTACTCCAAGCTGGTGGCCTTCCAGCAGCTGCTTGAGTCGGACATTCCGGAAGATCCGTACCTGTCCAAGGAACTGCAGCGCTACTTCCCGACGCCGCTGCAGAAGAAGTACGCCGACGCGATGGAACGTCACCGCCTGAAGCGCGAAATCATCGCCACGGCCGTGACCAACCAGACCATCAACCGCATGGGCGCCACCTTCCTGATGCGCATGCAGGAAGACACCGGCCGCACCGTGGCCGAGGTCGCCAAGGCGTACACGATCAGCCGTGAAACGCTGGACGCACGCGCGCTGTGGGCACAGATCGACGCCCTCGACGGCACGCTGCCGGAGTCGGTGCAGATCGATGCGCTGGAAGTGATCTGGAAGCTGCAGCGTTCGTTCGTGCGCTGGCTGCTCTCGCGCCCGGGCGCCATGCCGGGCATCACCGAAGCCGTCAACCGCTACCAGGCCGCGTTCAACGACATCCGCGACGCCTCGGGCGTGCTGCCGGATTCGCAGCGCCCGGCCTACGAGGCAAGCGTGCAGGAGTGGAAGGACAAGGGCCTGCCGCCGGCGTTGTCGCAGCAGCTCTCGGAACTGCAGTTCCTGGAGCCGGCGTTCGACATCATCGAACTGGCTCGCACCCGCAAGCTCAAGCCGGTGGACGTCTCCAAGGTCCACTTCCGCCTGGGCGACGCCCTGCAGTTGCCGTGGCTGTTCGAGCAGATCGACGCGCTGGAGGTCAACGGCCGCTGGCACGCCGTGGCCCGTGGCGTGCTGCGTGACGAGCTGGCGGCCCACCATCGCAACCTGGCTGCCCAGGTCCTGTCGATGAAGGGCAGCAGCGCGGAAGCCAAGGTCGCCGCCTGGATGGGCCGCGACGACAGCAGCCTGCGCTTCACCCTGGCGATGCTGGCCGAACTGGCCGAGCAGAAGACCCTGGACTACCCGACCGTTTCGGTCGCGGTCCAGCGCCTGGGTCAGCTGGCTTCGCATGGTGCGTAAGCATGGTGCGTTGGCGCATTCGCGCTGACGCCCCACGGTTTGCCTTGCAAACCGTGGGCCCCATGCAAACGATGCTTCCAGACCCCCGCGCCTTCGGCGCGCCCCCCTGACTCAGGGGGGCTCTGCTCCAGAGGGATGGGCGGGGGCCGGTAACGGCATTGCATGAGAAACACACGGCTCCGCTTCGGCGGGGCCGTTTTCGTTTCCGTCCGTGCCGGCCCGCGACCGGCACGAACGGTTATGCTCTTGCCGGCATACCCCACCCGGATTCACCGATGAGCGACACCCCCCGTATCGCCTTCATGGCCAGCTCCACCGAAGCGGCGCAGCTCGCCCTGGCACAGATGCGGGCCCGCTATGGCGACTACACGCCCGAGCAGGCCGAGGTGCTGTGCCCGTTGGGGGGGGATGGCTTCCTGCTGCAGACGCTGCATCGCTATGGTGCGCTGGAAAAGCCGGTGTTCGGCATGAAGCTGGGCACGGTGGGCTTCCTGATGAACCAGTTCCGTGATGATGATCTGCCCGCGCGCCTGGCGGCCGCGGAGCCGGCCAACCTGCGGCCGCTGGAGATGCTGGCGTTGACCGAGTCCGGCACCACCACCGGCTCGCTGGCCTACAACGACGTCTCGCTGCTGCGGCAGACCCGCCAGGCCGCGCATATCGGCATCGACCTCAATGGCCAGGAGCGCGTGGCCGAGCTGATCGGCGACGGGGTGCTGGTCGCCACCCCGGCCGGCAGCACCGCCTACAACTATTCCGCGCATGGCCCGATCCTGCCGCTGGGCTCGCACACGATCGCGCTGACGCCGTTGGCGCCGTACCGTCCGCGCCGCTGGCGGGGTGCGATCCTCAAGGCGGACACCGAAGTGCGCTTCCGGGTGCTCGACCCGTACAAGCGCCCGGTCAGCGTCACCGCCGATTCGCACGAAACCCGCGATGTGGTGGAAGTGACCATCCGCGAATCGCGCGAACGCCGCGTCACCATGCTGTTCGACCCGGAGCACAACCTGGAAGACCGGATCCTGAGCGAGCAGTTCATGTTCTGACGGCGCACGGCCGTGCTGGCCATGCACTGTGGGAGAATGGCTGGCCGGCCGCTGCGGCCGCATTGGATTGCTGATTGCCATGGGCGACAACACCCCCCGTTTGCTGACCGTTGCCGTGACGTCGCGGGCCCTGTTCGATCTGGAAGAGGGCCACGCGCTGTTCGAGGCCGAAGGCGTCGATGCCTACGCCGAGTACCAGCGCAAGCACGAAGATGATGTGCTGCGCCCCGGCGTGGCCTTCCCGGTGGTACGCAAGCTGCTCGCGCTCAACCAGGGCCAGTCGCCGGAACAGCCGCGGGTGGAAGTGATCCTGCTGTCGCGCAACTCCGCCGATACCGGCCTGCGCATCTTCAATTCGATCCAGCACTACGACCTGGGCATCATCCGCGCGACCTTCACCGCGGGCGAGCCGACCTGGCCGTATGTGAAGCCGTTCGGCACTGATCTGTTGCTGTCGGCCAACCCGGAGTCGGTGCGGCGCGCGCTGCTGCACGGGATCGCTGCCGCGACCATCCTGCCCAAGCCGCCGGGCGAGACCATCGCCGCAGCCGAACAGGTCGATCTGGGCCGTCCGCTGGGCCAGCTGCGCATCGCCTTCGATGGTGATGCGGTGATCTTCGGCGATGAGAGCGAACGCATTTCGCGCGAGCAGGGCGTGGAAGCGTTCGGCCGCCATGAGCGTGAGAACGCCCGTGAGCCGCTCAGTGGCGGTCCGTTCCGCAACTTCCTCTCGGCCCTACACACCCTGCAGGCCGTGTTCCCCTCGGGCGAAGATGCGCCGATCCGCACCGCGCTGGTCACTGCGCGTTCGGCACCGGCGCACGAGCGGGTCATCCGCACGCTGCGCGAGTGGGGCGTGCGCCTGGACGAGGCGCTGTTCCTGGGCGGCCGCCACAAGGGCCCGTTCCTGGAAGCGTTCGGCGCGGACATCTTCTTCGACGATTCCCAGCACAACATCGACAGCGCGCTGCAACACCAGAGCGTGGCCGCCGGGCACGTGCCGCATGGGGTCGCCAACGACGGTTGATGGTGTGTGGGGCCATGTACCCACCAACGGTGGCGCCCATGTACCAACCAACGGTGGCGCCTATGTACCCACCAACGGTGGGTACCTACTGGATCGGCAGGACCGACGGGGCGGTGCTTTCGGGGTTCAATGGCAGCCGGATGTCGACCAGGCGCCAGCGCAGCCCCGAGCGCTGCAGGATGAAGACCACCGGCGCGCCCTGCGGGGTATGGGTGGTGGCGGTGAACCGCGACAGCGACTCGAAATGGTGGGTGGCGCCGTTCAGCGGCCGTGCCGGCCGTGGCGCCGCGTAGGCATCGTTGCTGGGGCTGTCCAGGTCGTTGCTGGCGCGCTTCCACAGGGTGTGGCCCTCCAGCAGCGCACCGATGCCGGTGGGGGTCACCAGTGCGTCCACGGCGGTCGCGCTCAGCCGGTCACCGGCCGAGAGCAGCAACGCACCGAACAGGCTGGACTGCATGTCCGGACCCGCGCGGCGCACCACGTAATCGCTCAGCTGGGCGCGCAGGTTGGCGCGCAGCATCGGGAAATCCACGTAACGGTCGAGTCTGGCGGTGTCGCGCTGTTCGATCGCGCGGCTGAGGCCATGCACGGTCACGTAGGGGCCGCCGAACACGATGCCGGCCAGCACCAGCAGCACGGTGACCAGCAACCACAGCAGCTTCTTCATCGGATCTGCCTTGTCGTCATGGTGCCCAGCTTGACCCACCGGGCGTCAGCGCACGTGAAGCTCAGAATTCCAGGTCCAGCGCCGCACACAGGTAATCCACGAACGGGGCCAGCGTGACCAGGTCGGCTGCGATGGTCTGGCGCAGTCGCGGCCCGGTCATCGTGGCGTCGTCCAGCGAGCGCCAGAACACCCAGTTGCGGTGCTTGAGATCGTCGATGAACTCGAACTCCGGCTCGAACCCGCGCGGGGCCCGCACCAGCTTTTCGCTTTCCTCGAAATCGAACTTCTTGCGCAGCACCGGCGAATGCGCGGCGGCCTTCCAGCTGCCCGGGTTGTCGACGATGAAATGCCGCACCTTGCGCTGCGTGGCCGGCTCGGGATGCCACAGGCCGGCGCCGACGAAGCTCTCGCCCGGCTGCAGGTGGATGTAGAACGACGGGGCTGGCACCTGCTTGCGCCGCTCATGGAACAGGCGCGCGCCCTGCCAGCTCTTGTAGGGCGATTTATCGTTGGAGAAGCGCGCATCGCGGTAGATGCGGAACAGCGAGCCACCCACGGTGCGCGGATCGGCGCGGAAGTGCTCGCTGACTGCGGCCAGGTCCGGCTGCAGATCGGTGATCAGGCGCAGGAACGGCTGGCGGACGTGCTCTTCGTACTTCGGCTTGTGCTCGTTGAACCAGGTCTTGTCGTTGTTGCGGGCCAGGCCGCGCAGGAAGGTGAAGGTGGCCGGGCTGAAATACGTACTCATAGGCTGCTCTGCAGGTGGGTGCCCCAGTCGCGCAGGTGCTGCAGCAGGGCGAGCTTGCCGGCATCGTCGGCGTGCTCTGCGGCCAGTGCATCCAGCTGCGCGGTGAACTGCGGCAGGGTCTGTTCGCCCAGCGATGCATCGCCGAGCAGGCGCTGGCGACGATAGTCGTTCCAGCGTGAGCGCTCGGTGGTGTCCAGGGTGTCCGGGTAGTTCCGGGCGCGGTACCGGAACAGCAGCTCGGGCATGCGCGGGTCGCGCAGGCGCTCGGCGAAGCTGGCCAGTTCGGCCGGCGGGCTGGTGCGGATGCGTGCCATCAGGGATTTGTCGCCGTCGGCCAGGAAGCCGTCGTAGAGCGAGGCGTCCACATCGCTCGGCGCCAGCGAGCGCTCACCTGAATACACCTGGCGAACTTTTTCGGCCAGGGCCGGGCCGATCTGTCGCAGGCGCTCGGCGTTGGCTTCGATCGCGGCCGGGTCGATGCCCAGCCGCGCATGGTCGGCCGGGCGTAGATGGTTCCAGGCGACCAGCGCCGGGACCTTGTTGAGGTGCACTTCCTTGAGCGGCACGCGCTGCTCACCCTCGGCCATGTCGGCCGCGCGGGTGTACAGGCGCGCGGCGATGGTTTCCGGTGGCAGATCGAGCAGCGGCTCGATATCGCCCTCCAGATCGAACGCGATGATGCGGTTGTTGATGAAGGGATGGCGCGCCAGTGGCAGCACCGGTGCCGCGCACATGCGCTGGGCCGGGTAGCGCATCGAGATGTGCAGCACCGGCCGCATCGCATCCACATCCAGCAGGCTGCCCACGAAGCGCTTGTCACGCAGCTTCAGCGCGTAGTCCCAGAGCCGCGGCTGGGCCTGCTTGAACAGCTTCGCCAGGCCGATCGTCGCGTGCACATCGGACAGCGCTTCATGTGCATCGCCCTCGCGGACGTTGTTGGCCGTGGCCAGATGCTCGAGCTTGAACGACGTGGCGCCGTCTTCGCGCTGCGGCCAGACAATCCCGTCCGGGCGCAGCGCATGCAGCAATCGCATCATGTCCAGCAGATCCCAGCGCGAATTGCCGTTGCGCCACTCGCGTTCATAGGGGTCGTAGAAGTTGCGGAACAGCCCGTGGCGGACGAACTCATCGTCGAAGCGCAGCGTGTTGTAGCCCAGCGAGCAGGTGCCCGGCTGCGCCATCAGGTCGTTGATCCGCGCGAACGCTTCGGCCTCGGTGACGCCGGCGCTCAGCGCGTGCTGCGGGGTGATGCCGGTGATCAGGGTGGCGATCGGGGAGGGCAGCAGATCATCGGCCGGTTTGACGTAGAAGCTGACCGGTGCTTCGATGATGTTCAGATCGGCATCGGTGCGAATACCGGCGAACTGCGCGATGCGCGTGCGGCGCGGGTCCTGACCAAAGGTTTCCAGGTCATAGAACAGGAAGCTGTCGGCCATCAGTGCGCACCCTCCAGGACGGGCAGTTGTTCGTGGACCAGCCGCTCCAGTGCGGCCCAGTCGATATGCGCCAGGCTGTCGTGCCCGGCAGTGGCTTGCTCCAGCATGCGCCGCTGCAGCTCGGTGCGCGCCAGCGCCACGGCGTACGGGGTGCGCAGGAAGGTGACCATCGTGTAGTGCGGCACGAAGCGGGTCGGCCAGCGCGCCTGCAGCGCCTGTTCCAGTTCGCGCTGCAGCAGGAACTGCGGATCGGCCACGCGGTCGCGCATCTCCAGGTAGTTCTCCAGCGCCATCTGCTGGATCGCCTCGGCGTTCGGCTTGCGGTCCGCTTCGAATGCAGCGAAGGCCTCGCCCAGCGAATCCTGCTCCAGCAGATGCGCGGCCAGGGCGATGCAGTCTTCGAAGGCGCAGTTCATGCCTTGGCCGTGGAACGGGACCATCGCGTGCGCCGCGTCGCCGATCAGCACCGCGCGGCCCTTCATATGCCAGTGCTTGAGATGCAGCGTGCCCAGCAGGCCCGGCGGATGCTGCTCCCAGTCGCGGCGCAGGTTCGGGATCAGCGCCAGCGCATCGGGGAAGTCGCGCGCGAACAGCGCTTCGGCCTCGGCCCCGCTGTTGGTGGTGGCAAAGCTCGGATCGCCCTCGTTGGGCAGGAACAGGGTGACCGTGAACGTGCCTTCGTCGTTCGGCAACGCGATGCACATGTAGTGCCCGCGCGGCCAGATGTGCAGTGCATTGGCCTCGATCCGGAAGCCGCCATCGTCGGTCGGCGGGATTTCCAGCTCCTTGTAGGAGTGGTCCAGGAAGTCGATGCGCTCGTCCAGCGGCTGCTTGCGGTTCATCGCCGCGCGCAGCGCCGAGCCGGCACCGTCGGCCCCGATCAGGGTGTCGAAGCGGATGTCGTGCGGCTGGTCGTCGCGGTCGTCGATGAAGCGCGCGTAGCCGGCATCGAAATCCACCGTGTGCAGGCGGCGGTGGAAGTGCACGGTCGCACCGGCATCCTCGGCCAGCTGCAAAAGCGTGGTGTTGAGGTCTTTGCGGTGGATCGACCAGATCACTTCGCTGTCGTCGCGCCCGTAGCGTTGCAGCTGCGGCTCGCCTTCGCGCGGGTGGATCATGCGCCCGCGCATCATCACCGCCTTGGCCATGACGGCGTCTTCCACGCCGGCTTGGCGCAGTGCGTGCCGGCCGCGTTCGGCCAGCGCCAGATTGATCGAACGACCGGACTCGTAATCGCTCACGCGCGGATCGCCGCGGCGCTCATACAAGGTGATCTGCCAGCCCTGGCGGGACAGCAGGATGGCCAGCAGTGAACCGGCCAGGCCAGCGCCGATGATGCTCAGCGAGCGGGAGGGGGTAGCGATCAAGGCGATGTCCGTGGGGGCGGGGAGGGCGGTCGGGTCAGCGACCGGCCCAGGCGTCCACTTCCTCGACGAAGTGGTGCAGGTCGAGATAGCGGTTGTACAGCGGTGTCGGCGAGATGCGGATCACGTCGGGCTCGCGCCAGTCGCCGAGCACACCCACGGTCTGCAGGTACTCGAACAGGCTGCGGCCGCGCTCGCGGCCACCGGCCACACGCAGCGAGAGCTGGCAGCCGCGGCGATCCGGCTCCGAAGGCGTCAGCACCTCCAGCACGCCCGACAGGCGCGCACGCACCAGCGCATCCAGCATGCCGGTCAGGCGCAGCGATTTGGTCCGCAGCGCATCGATGCCGCCGGCTTTGTCGACGACATCGAGGGCCGCGCGCAGCGGGGCCAGGCCCAGCACCGGCGGATTGCTGAGCTGCCAGCCTTCGGCACCGACAGCGGGCACGAACTGTGGCGACATCTTGAAGCGGGTGGCTTCTTCATGGCCCCACCAGCCGGCGAAGCGCGGCAGCGTGGTATCGCGGTGATGGCGTTCGTGCACGAAGCAGCCGGCCACGGCGCCCGGGCCGGCGTTGAGGTACTTGTAATGGCACCACACGGCGAAATCCGGCGCGATATCGTGCAGCCGCAACGGCACATTGCCGACCGAATGCGCCAGATCGAAGCCGACGCGGGCGCCCTGCAGGCGCGCCATGCGGGTGATGGCGTCCAGATCGAACACCTGGCCACTGCGGTACTGCACGCCAGGCCACAGTACCAGCGCCAGGCGCGGGCCGTGTTCGGTGATGGCGCGTTCGATGGCCTGCAGCGAGATCGTGCCGTTGGGCTCGTCGGGCTGCACTTCGATCAGATCGGTATCGGGGTTGAAGCCATGGAAGCGGATCTGCGACTCCACCGCATGCCGATCCGTCGGGAAGGCGCCGGCCTCCATGAGGATGACGGGGCGCTCGACGGTGGGCCGGTAGAAGCTGACCATCATCAGGTGCAGGTTGACGCTGAGGGTGTTCATCGCCACGACTTCGCTGGGCAAGGCGCCGACGACGCGGGCGAGCTGTTCGCTGACCAGGCGGTGGTAGTGCAGCCACTGGGTGTCGCCGGTGAAGTGGCCTTCGACCGCCAGCGAGGCCCATTTGTCCATGACTTCCTGGACGGCGGCACGTGCCCCGCGCGGCTGCAGACCCAGCGAGTTGCCGACGAAGTAGGTCTGGTCGCGATGGTTGTGCTGCGGGAAGACGAATTCGTTGCGCAGGGCGCGCAGCGGGTCGGCGGCGTCCAGGGCAACGGCATGGGTGCGGCTGAGGAGTTCGGACATGGTGCAACCGGCGGTGTCAGTGAGCCGACAGTTTATCCGGGTGGTGGGGGCGTGGGCTGAATCTGGCTTGCGGTGCTGATTTGGCGGGGGCTGGTGATTGGCAGCTGGCGCTCAAGGGACCCAGCGCCAAAGCCAAAGCCAAAGCCAAAGCGTACGGAGTGACGTTCCAGTGTACGGGCCGGTGTGGGTGGGCCTGCTGGACCCGCCGCAAGTACGTCCATGTAGGCTCGTAGTGCGGCATCCATGCCGCACACGGTCCTGCAGACCCACCCACACCGACCCGCTGACAATTGGCTGGGGCGCACGGGAAAACGGGGGCGGGGCTACGTCTTTGATTGTGTTGGCGTGCGGCTTGAGAGCTGAGGGCGAGCCAGCAGCGGTGGAGGGTGCATCGACTCGCTACAGCGGCGTCTCTCCGGACGTGATCGAACACAACGGCGACACTTGCTCCCCCATTTGGCCGGTGTTGGTTTCAACTTTCGAAGCTGCCGCTGACGCAGCAGAGCAGCAGTTGCCGTTGACGCTGCTCTTTCCTTGCAAGCCGGCCCACTCCCAGGCGCCTCAACCGCGGGCTCTAAAGCAACAACGCTCTAAAGCTCTCAGGCTTTCAAGTCCTGACGCCCTGGAGCGACCCAGCCATCACCCCTCAACAGCGACCTTCGCAGGCAGCGGATCCACATGCCCGCACGCATCGCACGTGCGCAACGCCAATGACGAGTGATAGCGATCGAACACCTTCGGCAGATCCGTCTCGATGTTCTCCAGCGCGAAAAACTCCTCGTACAACTTGTGATTGCACCGCTCGCAGAACCACATCAACCCATCGCGCTCATGCGCCAGCCGCTTGCGCTCCACCACCAGGCCCACACCGCCTGGCGGGCGGCGCGGCGAATGTGGCACACCGCCCGGCAACAGGAAAATCTCGCCCGCGCGGATCGGAATGTCGCGCACCGCGCCATCCTCCTGCACCTTCAGCGCCATCTCCCCTTCAAGCTGATAGAACCACTCCGGGCCCTCGTCGTAATGGAAATCCGTGCGGCTGTTCGGGCCGCCGACCACCATCACGATGAAATCGCCGTTCTCGATCATCTTGTTGCCGACCGGCGGCTTCAGCAGATGCCGGTTCTCTTCGATCCAAGCGAGCAGATTGATGGGCGAGGCAAGCATGGGAGATGTCCGTAAAAGGAAGAATCAGTCGCGCCGACCGTGGCGCGGCACGTAGGACAGTGCCTTCTCGTAGGCCGGCTGCAGGTCTTCCGGTGCGCCCACGTCAATGCCCATCTCGCGCACCCGGCCGTCCTTCAGGCTGTATACCCAACCGTGCACCATCAGCTTCTGGCCGCGTGCCCAGGCATCCTGCACGATCGTCGAGCGGCAGGCGTTGACCACCTGCTCGATCACGTTCAACTCGCACAGGCGCGCATGCTTCAGCGCCGGATCCTCGATCGCCTCCATGATCGCCGAATGTTTCTGCGCGACATCGCCGACATGGCGCAGCCAGTTGTCGGCCAGGCCCACGCGTGTGTTGTTCAAGCTGGCGTGCACGCCGCCGCAGCCGTAATGGCCCACGATCAGGATGTGCTTCACCTTCAGCTGATCCACGGCGTACTGGATCACGCTCAGGCAGTTCAGATCGGTATGCACCACCACGTTGGCCACGTTGCGATGCACGAAGACTTCGCCCGGTGCCATGCCGATGATCTGGTTGGCCGGCACGCGCGAATCGGAACAGCCGATCCACAGGTATTCCGGGTGCTGCTGCTTGGCCAGCTGGTGGAAGAACTCCGGGTCTTCTTTCTCGATCCGGTCCGCCCATTCGCGGTTGTTCTGCAGCAGCTTGTGGATGTCTTTCATCGTGCGGGGTCCCTGGCGTCGGGTGGGGGCAAGGCGCGGCCAGGGTGGCCGCGTCGTCGCAGGAGCGGGGAAGGTCAATCGGCGGCAGCGCCACCCTCGCGGCGCCAGCGCATCCACTGCGCCAGCTCGCGAGATGCCGGGGCGTCCAGTGCCGACAGCGCGTCGATCACGCTGGACTGGTTGGCCTCGGGGTGGTTCTGGCTGAGCTTGAGTTTGATCTGCACCTGCGCCGGGCGGAAGCGGAAACCGACGATGCCGCCGAGCATGCGCTGTTGGCGCGGCTCGATCGGCAGCAGCTCCCAGTCGCCACCGACCTGTGCTTCATAGTGCGCGCTCAGGCTGTCCAGCATGGCGATCAGTGCCTCGTCATCGGTGACCGGTTCCAGCACGCCGCGCAGTTCCGCGGCGGCGTAGTTCCAGGTCGGTACGCGCGCCTGCGCAGCCTTATCGGGATACCAGCCAGGCGATACGTAGGCGTGCGGGCCCTGCACCAGCATCAACGCCGGGCCGGCATGGCCGGCTTGCGGATTGGGCTTGGCCCAGTGGCCTTCGATCAGGATGCCGTCGGCATCGCGCCGGTACAGCACCGGCATCCGCGTGGCCTGCGGCAGGCCGTCGGCCCCGGTGGTGACCAGCGTGACGAAGGCATCGCGCGCCAGCAGCCGGTCCAGCCAGATCAGGTCGGTCTCGACGAAGGCGGACGGGATGAACATCGTCGGTTACGCGCGGGCGCCCAGGCTCTGGATCATGCGGCCGTGCAGGGCGTCATCGCTGTCGGCCTGTGGCGGCTGCACTTCATGCAGCGAGAAGCCGCGCACCAGGGCGTCTTCTTCATCCAGACCATCGTAGGCGACGAACTCGGCGTCGAACAGCTGCGAGCGCGCGGTGTCTTCGCTGTCATAGCTCAGCGTGTTGCCGTCGCTGTCCAGCACCTCGGCGGTGCCGGCCGGGCGCACGCGCAGGCGGGCCCAGATCAGGGTGTTGCCGAGGCTGGCCAGGAACCACTCGTCGTGGTGGGAAGTGTCGTCGTTCATGTGATTACCATCGAAAGCAGCCAGAGCAGGGCAGCCATGCCCAGTCCAGCAAGAAGCGTAAGCAGGGAGAGCCAGGCCGGCGCGGCCAGGCCGGTCAGCGAGCGGTCGGTGCTCTGGCGATAGTCGCGGCCGAGCAGCCAGCGCAGCGCATCCGGGCGCAGGAACGCGCCCGTGCCGAAACGATCCGCCAGCGCCGGGTGGCGGTCGCGGATGTGGACCAGGGTCAGCGGCCAGAAGATCACGAAGGCACTGAACCCGGCGATCGCCACGCCGACGAAACACAGCGCGAAGAACAGGGTCATGGTTCAGTGCCTCCGTAGGTCGATCAGAATTCGGCGCTGCCCGGTGCGCGCGGGTAGGGGATCGCGTCGCGGATGTTGCTCAGCCCGCAGACGTAGACCACCAGGCGCTCGAAGCCCAGGCCGAAGCCGGCGTGCGGCACCGAACCGTAGCGGCGGAAATCGCGGTACCAGCCGTAATGCGCCGGATCCAGGCCGAACTGCGCCATGCGCGCGTCCAGCACATCCAGGCGCTCTTCGCGCTGGCTGCCGCCGATGATCTCGCCGATGCCCGGGGCCAGCACGTCCATCGCCGCGACGGTCTTGCCGTCATCGTTCAGGCGCATGTAGAACGCCTTGATGTGCTCGGGGTAGTTGGTCACCACCACCGGGCGGCCGATGTGCTCTTCGGTCAGCCAGCGCTCGTGCTCGGTCTGCAGGTCCAGGCCCCATTCGACCGGGAAGTCGAACTTCCGGCCGGAGTTCTGCAGCAGCTTCACCGCTTCGGTGTAGTCGATCTGCTCGAACGGTGCGTTGATGAAACCTTCCAGCTTGGTGATCGCGTTCTTGTCCACGCGCTCGGCCAGGAAGGCCAGGTCGTCGCCACGCTCATCGAGCACCGCGCGGAACAGGTACTTCAGGAACTGCTCGGCCAGGCGTGCGTCTTCGGCCAGATCGGCGAAGGCGATTTCCGGCTCGATCATCCAGAACTCCGCCAGATGACGGGTGGTGTTGGAGTTCTCGGCACGGAAGGTCGGGCCGAAGGTGTAGACCTTGCTCAGCGCCAGGCAGTAGGCCTCGACGTTCAGCTGGCCGGACACGGTCAGGAAGGTTTCCTTGCCGAAGAAGTCGCGGCTGAAATCCACCTCGCCCTTTTCGTTGCGCGGCAGGTTGGCCATGTCCAGGGTCGAGACCCGGAACATCTGGCCGGCACCTTCGGCATCGGACGTGGTCACGATCGGGGTGCTGATCCAGTTGAAGCCGTTCTGGTGGAAGAAGCGGTGCACGGCCTGGGCCAGGCAGTTGCGGATGCGGGTGACCGCACCGAACAGGTTCGTGCGGGGGCGCAGGTGCGCCACTTCCCGCAGGAATTCCGGGCTCATCGGCTTGGGCTGGATCGGGTAGGTAAGCGGGTCTTCGACCAGGCCCACGATCTCGATGGCGCTGGCCTGGATCTCGAAGGACTGGCCCTTGCCCTGGGATTTGACCAGGGTGCCGCGGGCGATCACCGAGCAGCCCGGGGTCAGGCTCTTGATGTCGTCGAAGTTGGCCAGGGTGTCATTGGCCACCACCTGGATGGGGGCGAAGCAGGAGCCATCGGTGACATTGACGAAGGCAAGCGCCGCAGAGCCGCGCACCGTGCGGACCCATCCGCGTACTGTTGCCTCGCCGCCTTCCGGGATCTTCCCGGCAAGCGCATGTTCAACGCTGACCACCGTCATGACTTGAATCCTCTGTTGATCGACTCGATCTCTGAACACGGAGTTTAACGGGTGCGGTGTTCGGCTTGCGAGGCATTTCTCGCGTCCCCCGGGGCTGCGCGCCGTGTGAACCGCAGCTGCGGCCGCCGAGGCCGGGCCGCGCCATACCCTCTATAATGATCACGATCCGCTGGAGTTGCCCGTCATGGCCGTAAGCCTTACCCCTGTTGCCTTTGCCCGTGTGCAGAAGTTCGTCGAACAGACCCCCGGTGCGCTGGGCCTGCGTTTCGGCGTGACCCGCACCGGCTGTTCCGGCTGGGGGCACATCACCGATCTGGCCCGCGATGAGCGCGAAGGCGACACCGTTTTCGAGCAGGATGGGGTCCGCATCTATGTGGATGCCACCAGCCTGGCGCTGGTGGACGGCACCGAGATCGACTTCGGCAAGCACGGGCTGAGCGAGACCTTCACGTTCAGGAACCCGAACGCGACCGCCGAATGCGGCTGCGGCGAGAGCTTCACGACCGAGGCCGACAAGGCCTGATCGCCCGCGCGCCGGGCCTGTTCTGCCCGCCCGGCTTGCCTGCAACCCCTTCTGCTGCCACAATGCGCGGCTTCCTGCCTGATTCCGGGCAGGACCCTTGCCCCACCGCGTTCACCTGCGGGGGGCTGTCCGGCCCTCAAAGGGCCACATCCGAAAGGTAAAAACACATGAGTCGTCATTACGAAGTCGTGTTCCTGGTCCATCCGGACCAGAGCGAACAGGTCCCGGCCATGATCGAGCGCTACAAGGCGCTGGTCGAGAACGGCAACGGCACCATCCACCGTCTGGAAGATTGGGGCCGTCGTCAGCTGGCTTACCCGATCCAGAACCTGGTGAAGGCCCACTACGTCATGCTCAACATCGAGTGCGACCAGGCCGTGCTGAGCGAGCTGGTGGAAAGCTTCCGCTTCAACGACGCCGTGCTGCGCAACCTCGTCATCAAGCGTGACGAAGCTGACACCGAGCAGTCGCTGATCATGAAGAGCAAGGACGAGAAGGGTGACAAGCCCGAGCGTGGCGAGCGTCGTCGTCGTGATGACGAAGAAGGTGAAACCACCCCCGCCGCCGCTGACACCGATGCCGGCGATGACGCCGCTTCGGCCGCTTAAGGAGCACTGACATGTCCAAGTTCTTCCGTCGTCGCAAGTTCTGCAAGTTCACGGCCGAAGGTGTCAAGGAGATCGATTACAAGGATCTCAACACCCTGCGCCAGTACCTCACCGAGAACGGCAAGATCGTGCCGAGCCGCGTGACCGGTACCAAGTCGAAGTACCAGCGCCAGCTGGCAACGGCCGTCAAGCGCGCCCGTTTCCTGGCCCTGATTCCGTACACCGACAACCACGACGTCTGATGAAGGCAGGCGGCCTTCCGGCCGCCGCTTTCGCGGATCCTGCCGCCCGCGCTGTAAAGCGTCGGGCGGTTTCAGGACTCGCCGTTCGGATATTCGGACAGCCATCCGCTGCGGGGCCTGAGCCTCGCTAACGAATACATATTTGGAGCTACACCATGAAGCTGATTCTTCTTCAGAAGGTCACCAACCTCGGCGGTCTGGGCGATCTGGTCGACGTGAAGCCGGGCTACGGCCGCAACTTCCTCGTCCCGACCGGCAAGGCCGTTCCGGCCACCGCGACCAACGTGGCGGAGTTCGAAGCCAAGCGCGCTGATTACGAAGCCAAGGCCCAGTCGATCCACGCTGACGCCGAAGCCCGCAAGGCGAAGCTGGAAGGCAAGAGCGTCACGATCGCTGCGAACGCTTCGACCGAAGGCAAGCTGTACGGTTCGGTTGGCCCGCGCGATATCGCCGAAGCCTTCACCGCTGCCGGCCTGCCGCTGGAAAAGAGCGAAGTGATCCTGGGCGAAGGCGCCTTCCGCAACGTGGGCGAGTACGAGGTGACTGTTCACCTGCACGCCGACGTGGAAACCACCGTCAAGGTGGTTGTGGAAGCCGAAAAGGCCTGATCCCTGCCGAAAGGCGGGAGTCACTGAAACGGGCGCCCGCGAGGGTGCCCGTTTTTGTTTGTGGCGACAGCAACAGCGACAGCAACAGCAACGGCAACGGCAACGGCAACGGCAACGGCAACGGCAACGGCAACGGCTTGGCGCCTTGATGACATCGGTGGGAGGGCGCCGGGTAGCCTGGGCCGGGACCCGCCGTAAACCCGTCCATGGGGGCTCGAAATGCGCCATCCATGGCGCATTACGGTCCCGGCCCAGGCTACCCGGCACCCTCCAGCCAAATGTCCGGTCCGGGCGGTTGGAAGAGCTGGGGTCCGTCGGCTGTGGCGGGCGGTACCCAAGCCAGCCTGTTGGGGGGTCCAGCTTCCCAGGTAGATCCACGCCATGCGTGGATGCTCTTGCTTTTCGTACCGCCCCAGCGGCGTATGGCGTGGCTTTACCCCGGTGTCGACGCGCCGACGATGGCGAACAGGTCGTGTCATGTCAGGTCGGGCCAAGTCAGGCCAAGCGAAGTCAAGCCACACCGTCCCGCCACGCACCAACCTGAAATGCCGCTTCTGCTCTGGCTCTGGCTACGGCTACACGGCCAACACCAGCCCCCGCAGCCCGCTGAACACCCGCCCCGTTATACTCAGGCTATCGCGTCGCCCTCGAGGCCATTGAAACCCTGCAACATCAATGGCTTGAAGGGTAAATCCGCTCCGTAATCCACCATGGTGGGGGTCGCTTCAGGCCTTCGCCCGGAAAACCATCACGCCATGCGTCTGTCCACGATCAAGCTGTCCGGATTCAAATCCTTCGTCGATCCGACCACGCTGCACCTGCCGACCAACATGACCGGCGTGGTGGGCCCCAATGGCTGTGGCAAATCCAACATCATCGATGCCGTGCGCTGGGTCATGGGCGAAAGCTCCGCCAGCCGCCTGCGCGGCGACTCGCTGACCGACGTCATCTTCTCCGGCTCCTCCGCCCGTAAGCCCGTCTCGCAGGCCGCCGTCGAACTGATTTTCGACAATACCGACCACACCATCACCGGTGAGTACGCCTCGTTCAACGAGATCTCGGTCAAGCGCACCGTCAGCCGCGACGGCAGCAGCAACTACTACCTCAACGGTACCAAGTGCCGCCGCCGCGACATCACCGATCTGTTCCTCGGCACCGGCCTGGGGCCGCGCAGCTATTCGATCATCGAGCAGGGCATGATCAGCAAGATCATCGAGGCCCGGCCCGAAGATCTGCGTGTGTATCTGGAAGAAGCCGCCGGCATCTCCAAGTACAAGGAGCGCCGCAAGGAAACCGAAACCCGCATCCGGCATACCCGCGAAAACCTGGATCGCCTGGGCGACCTGCGCGAGGAAATCGGCAAGCAGCTCGAGCACCTCAAGCGCCAGGCGCGGCAGGCCGAGCAGTACCAGGCGTTGCAGGAAGAGCGCAAGGTCAAGGATGCCGAGTGGAAGGCGCTGGAGTACCGCGGCCTGGATGGGCGCCTGGGCGGGCTGCGCGAAGCGTTGTCGCGCGAGGAAACGCGCCTGCAGCAGTTGATCGCCGAACAGCGCGACGCCGAAGCGCGCATCGAAACCAGCCGGCTGCGCCGCGAAGAAGCCTCCGATGCGCTCAACACCGCGCAGGCCGAGGTGTACCAGGTCGGCAGCACCCTGGCGCGCCTGGAGCAGCAGATCCAGCATCAGCGCGAGATGTCGCAGCGACTGAACAAGGCGCGCGATGAAGCCCAGCAGGCGCTGGCCGATCTGGGCCAGCATATCAGTGGCGATGAGGCCAAGCTGATGGTGCTGCGCGAGGCGGTCGATGACGCCGAGCCGCGCCTGGAGCAGCTGCAGGAAGAGAACGAAATCAAACAGGAAGCCCTGCGCGATGCCGAGGCGCGCCTGGCCGATTGGCAGCAGCGCTGGGAAAGCCACACCCGCAGCACCTCCGAGGCCTCGCGTGCCGGGGAAGTCGAGCGCACCCGCGTGGACTATCTGGACCGCCAGGTGCTGGAAGCCGACCGTCGCCGCGAGTCGCTGCAGGCCGAACGTGCCGGGCTGGATCTGGACGCATTGGCCGAGGTGTTCGAGGAGCTGCACATCCAGCACGAGACCCAGAAGGCCTCGCTGGACACGCTCAACGAGCAGGTCGAAGAACGCAAACACGCCGTGGCCGGGCTGCAGGATCGGCAGCGCACCGGGCAGACCGAGCTGGCCGAGATCCGCAAGCAGGCCCAGGCCGCACGCGGCCGTTTGTCCTCGCTGGAAACCCTGCAGCAGGCCGCGCTGGGCCAGGAGCAGGGCGCGGCGGTGGCATGGCTGAAGGCGCGGGGGCTGGACTCCGGCGCGCGCGTCGGTGAGCGCCTGACCGTGGAGAGTGGCTGGGAAAACGCCGTGGAAAGCGCGCTCGGTCAGCTGATCGAAGGTGTGCTGGTCGATGCACCGGAAACGCTGGTGGATGCGCTGGGCGAACTCGGCGAAGGCCGCATCGCGCTGGTCTCGGCCGAGCAGGACGCGCTGGACGTCGCGCCGACCTCGTTGGCCGCGAAAGTACAGGGCCCCACCGCGATCCGTCGCCTGCTTGCGCGCCTGCATGCCGCCGAGGATCTCGAGGCCGCGCGTGCACTGCAGGCGACGCTGGGTGAGGGCGATTCGGTCATTACCCGCGGTGGCGAGCGCCTGGGTGAAGGCTGGGTGCGCGTGTCGCGCTCCGGCGCGGCCAAGCAGGGCGCGCTGCTGCGTGAACGCGAGATCGTCACCCTGCGCGAGCAGATTGAAACGTTGCAGGACCGCGAAGCGGCCCTGGAACAGCAGTTGTCCGGTTTCCGTGACCAGTTGCTGGCCGGTGAGCAGCAGCGCGAAGACGCGCAGCGCCAGTTGTATCTGGCGCATCGCAGCGTGTCCGAACTTGGTGGGCAGTTGCAGAGCCAGCAGGGCAAGGTGGAAGCCGCCCGAACCCGCATCGATCGTATCGAAGGCGAACTGGTGCAGCTGCTGGAAACGCTGGATGCCGGCCGTGAGCAGGTGCGTGAAGCACGCGCGCGCCTGGACGATGCGGTCACCAGCATGGGGGATCTGGAATCGGTCCGCGCGGCGCTGGAAGGCGAGCGCCGCCAGCTCACCGATGCGCGCGACCAGGCGCGTGACCAGGCCCGCAACGTACGCGAAGCGGCGCACTCGCTGGCACTGACCCTGGAATCACAGCGGGCGCAGATCGCCTCGCTGAGCCAGGCACTGGAGCGCATGAGCACGCAGCGCGGGCAGCTGGATACGCGCCTGGGCGAACTGCATTCGCAGCTCGACGAAGGCGATTCGCCGGTCAAGACGCTCGAAGCCGAACACCAGAACGCATTGGGTGAGCGCGTGCGTGCCGACCGGGTGCTGGGCGAGGCGCGCACGCTGCTGGATGGCATCGATGCCGAGCTGCGCACGTTTGAACAGACCCGCCATCAGCGCGACGAACAGGCGCTTGCCCAACGCGAGCGAATTTCCCAGCGCAAGCTCGACCAGCAGGCGCTGGTGCTCAGCGCCGACCAGCTGTCGGCCTCGGTGGAGAAGGCCGGCTTCGTGCTGCAGGATGTGATCAACGGCCTGCCCGAGGATGCACGCATCACCGACTGGGAGCAGACGGTCCATCAGATCGACGGCCGCATGCGCCGCCTGGAGCCGGTGAACCTGGCCGCCATCCAGGAATACGGCGAGGCCTCGCAGCGTTCGGAGTATCTGGACGCGCAGAACACCGACCTCACCACCGCGCTGGAAACCCTGGAAGACGCGATCCGCAAGATCGACCGCGAGACCCGCGGCCGCTTCAAGGACACCTTCGACCGGGTCAACGCCGGCGTGCAGCAGCTCTATCCGCGTCTGTTCGGGGGTGGTCACGCCTATCTGGAATTGACAGGTGAAGACCTGCTCGACACCGGTGTTGCGATCATGGCGCGGCCGCCGGGCAAGCGGGTGTCGAGCATCTCGCTGCTGTCCGGTGGCGAGAAGGCGATGACCGCGGTGGCGTTGGTGTTTGCGATCTTCCAGCTCAACCCGGCGCCGTTCTGCCTGCTGGACGAGGTGGACGCGCCACTGGACGAAGCCAACGTCGGCCGCCTGGCCAACATGGTCAAGGAAATGAGCGAGAAGGTTCAGTTCCTGTTTGTGAGCCACAACAAGGCCACGATGGAGGCGGCGCACCAGCTTTCCGGCGTGACCATGCGCGAACCGGGCGTCAGCCGACTGGTCAGTGTCGACCTGGAGGAAGCCGCACGATTGGCGGGCGCGGCGTGACGTGCCATCCTTAAGTACCTGAATGATTTAGCCGGAGAACCTCCCGAATGTCCGACATGGCACTGCTCCGCATCGGCATCCTGGCCGCCGGCCTGCTGTTGATCGCTGCGATCTTCCTGTTTGGCCGTCCGAAAAAGAAAGTGCAAGGCCGCCGCGTCGAGGGTGCCGAAGGCGCCAACGGCCAGCGCCGCGAGCCCGTGCTGGGCGAGGGCGAGATCCCGGCCGACGGCGCCGCGCCCGTGGTGGGCGAAGACGGCGTGACCCAGCCCGAACTCGGCCTGCCCGAGGTGGATGCCGGTGCGGCCAGTGACCTTGGCAAGCGCACCACCCAGGATTTCGACAAGATCGTCTCGCTGTTCGTGGCCGCCCGTGCTGGTGAGCAGCTGCGTGGCGAAGACATCGTCGTCGCTGCGGAAAAGACCGGCCTGGTGTTCGGCCACATGAATGTCTTCCACCGTCTGGTCGAAGGCCATCCTGAGCGCGGCCCGATCTTCTCGATGGCCAGCATCATGAAGCCGGGCAGTTTCGACATGGCCAACATCCGCGAGATGGAAACGCCGGCGATCGCCTTCTTCCTGACCCTGCCGGCGCCGCTGACCGCGCTGGACGCCTGGGAAAAGATGCTGCCGACCGTGCAGCGCATGGGCGAACTGCTCGACGGCGTGGTGCTCGATGACAGCCGCAACGCCCTGGGCCGCCAGCGCATCGCGCACATCCGCGACGAGCTGCGCGCCTACGACCGCCAGCACCAGGCCCCGCCGCTCACCAAAGCGCCGCGCTGGTGATCAAGGAGAGCCGACCAACGGTCGGCTCTCCATTTACCCGTTGCGGCTGACCACCGCCTCGAACGCCTCGCGGAACCGCGCCATCTCGGCCTCGGTGCCGACCGTTACCCGCACCCGCTGCGGCCAGATCGGCCAGCTGCGGCCGATGACCACGCCGCGCTTGGCCATCGCTGCGGAAAACGCTGCGCCGTCACGCTGCACATCGACCACGAAACAGTTCGCTTCGGAAGGCATGCAGGTAAAACCGCGCTTGCCCAGCCAGCCGATGGTCTCCTGCCGCACCAGGGCATTCTCCGCGTTGCGCTGCGCGATCAACCAGGGATCGCGCAGGCTCGCCAGCCCGGCGGCCACCGCCGTGACCGGCAACGGGTTGTCGCCCAGGCTGGCCAGTTCCTTCAGCCTATCCGGATGCGCAGCCGCCACGCCCAGGCGCAGTCCGGCCATCCCGTAGAGCTTGGAGAAGGTGCGCAGCACGATCACGTCATCGCGCTGCATCACCTGGGCGATCACCGAGCGTTGTTCGCTGTACTGCAGGTAGGCCTCATCGACCAGCACCCGGGTCTGCGCAGGCGTGTTGGCCAGCAGCCAGGCGATGTCGGCCGTCGGGGTGATCGAGCCGGTGGGATTGTTGGGGTTGCACAGGTACAGCAGGCCGGCATTGACCGTCGCGGCAGCCGCCGCCATCGCACGCACGTCGTGTGCCCCGTCGGCGCGCAGCGGCACCTTGACCACCGTGGCCCCACGCGCAGCGGCAAGATCGCCCAGCGCCTCGAAGGTGGGATCGGCGACCACCAGCCCCGCACCAGGCGAGGTCCAGAGCACTGCCGCCCGGTTCAGTGGCTCGCTGGAGCCCGGATACAGCCGCACGTGATCCTTGCCGATGCCTTCCTGCTGGGCGAACAGATCGCGCAGCTCGCCGGCCAGAGCAAACAGATACCGCCCGCTGCTGGCGACGATGTCGCGTGCCGCGGCCTGCGCGGCAGGCGATGGCCCATAGGGGCACTCGTTGAAGTTCAGCAGCACCGGTCCCGCACTGGCGGGGAGCGCGCGCGACGGCGTGGCCGACGCAGGCAGTACGCCCAGGCCGGACAACGCCAGGCCGGTACCGGCCAGTTGCAGAAACGAGCGACGGGAAGCGGCAAGGGCAGGGCTCACGGTGCACCGGCAAAGAGGGGTTCGACGCAACCTAGCGCCACTGCGAATCGGCGGCAAGCATTCTTCACTGCGCGCAGGAGCGGGGGGAGGGGTAAAATTGAATGCCCCGCCAGGATCGCCTTCCGCATGACCCCCAGCCCCGCCGCACGTGCCGACGTCCTGCGCCGCCAGATCGAGGATGCCGGCAAGGCATACCACGAGCGCGACGAGCAGCTGATTCCCGACGTCGAGTACGACCGGCTGGTGCGCGAGCTGGAAGCGATCGAGCAGGCGCACCCCGAGCTCATCACCGCAGACTCGCCCACCCGGCAGGTGGGTGGCAAAGTCTCTTCGCGCTTCGCCGAGGTTCGCCATGCGGTGCCGATGCTGTCGCTGGGCAACGCCTTCAGCGATGAGGAAGTCCAGGATTTCGTGCGCCGCATCGGCGAGCGCCTGCGCCGGCGCACGCTTTACTTCTCCGCCGAACCCAAGCTCGACGGCCTGGCGATCAGCCTGCGCTACGAGAATGGCCGCTTCGTCCAAGGCGCAACCCGGGGTGATGGCGCCACCGGTGAGGATGTCAGTGCCAACCTGCGCCAGATCAGCGTGATCCCGCAGGCGCTCACAGGCGAAGGCTGGCCCGAGGTGTTGGAAGTACGCGGCGAGGTCTACATGGCCCGCGCTGATTTCGAGGCCTACAACGCCGATGCCCGGCTGCATGACGGCAAGGTGCTGGCCAATCCACGCAATGCCGCGGCCGGCTCGCTGCGCCAGCTGGATCCGAAGATGAGCGCCAGGCGCAAGCTCAGTTTCTACGCCTATGGCATCGGCCAGGTCGACGGCGGTGAACTGCCGCCCACCCATTCGGCCACGCTGGCCCAGCTGCGTGCATGGGGCTTCCCGGTCAGCGACCTGTGCCAGGTGGTGGAAGGTGCGGACGGGCTGCTCGCCTATTACCGTGACATTGGCGAGCGCCGCGATGGCCTGGCCTTCGATATCGACGGTGTGGTCTACAAGCTCGATGACCGTGCCGGCCAGGAACAGATGGGCTTCGTCGCGCGTGCTCCGCGCTGGGCGATCGCACACAAGTTCCCGGCACAGGAGCAGACCACCACGGTGGAGGCGATCGAGATCCAGATCGGCCGGACCGGCGCGGCGACCCCGGTGGCGCGGCTGGCACCGGTGGCCGTGGCCGGCGTGATCGTGTCCAACGCGACGCTGCACAACGCCGATCAGATCGCGCGTCTGGATGTACGTGTCGGCGATACGGTGATCGTGCGCCGCGCCGGCGATGTGATCCCGGAAGTGGTCAGCGTCATCGCCGATCGCCGCCCCGCCGGTACCACGCCGTGGCAGATGCCCTCGCAGTGCCCCGTATGCGGTTCGGAGATCGTCCGCGAAGAGGGCGAGGCCGCCTGGCGCTGCTCGGGTGAGTTGAGCTGCCCGGCGCAGCGCAAGGAAGCCATCGCGCACTTCGCCTCGCGCCGTGCGATGGATATCGACGGGTTGGGCGGGAAGTACATCGAGACGCTGGTCGATGCCGGCATCGTGCGCGGCGTGGCGGATCTGTACCGCCTGCAGCGCGATCAACTGCTGCAGCTCAAGCTGGTGCTGGATGCCGAGTCGCCCGAGGCGCTGGCCAGCCAGATCGGCCTGCATCTGCCGCCGGAAGGCAGCGGTGACTATCTGCGGGGTCTGCTCAAGCTGGATGGCAGCGATGCGGGATGGCGCGCGCAGGCGCTGGCGATGCCGACCACGTTCACCTGGAACACGAAAAAGATCGCCACCAAGTGGGCCGACAACCTGATCGCCGCCATCGACGCCAGCCGCACCACCACGCTGGAGCGCTTGTTGTTCGCGCTGGGCATCGAGCACGTAGGCGAAAGCACCGCCAAGGCCCTGGCCACCTGGTTCGGCGATCTGCAGCTGATCCGCCACCTGCCGTGGCCGCTGTTCAAGCGCGTGCCCGATATTGGCGGCGAAGTCGCGCGCTCGCTCGGCCACTTCTTCGAGCAGGCCGGCAACCAGGAGGCGATCGATGCCTTGCTGCAGGTCGGTCAGGTACGCATCAGCGATGTGCACCCGCCGATCGCCAAGCTGCGCGAGGGTCTGGATTTCGCGCAGTTGCTGGTCGAGGCGGAGATTCCGGGCATCACCCGCCTGCGCGCCGAGAAGCTGGTCGCCATGCTGCCGGACGCTGCCGCGGTGCTGGATGCCGAGCCGGTGCGCTTTGTGGCCGCCGGCCTGCCCAACGAGGTGGCCATGGGCCTGGCCGACTGGCTGGACAGCGAGGGCCATGGGCCGATGCTGCTCAAGGCCGAGGATTACCGCCAGAAACTGCTGGCGCTGGCGCCAGAACAGGCCGAGCAGGCAGCAGGTCCGCTGGAGGGCCAGACCGCTGTGCTGACCGGGACGTTGTCGCAGATGAATCGCGATGAGGCCAAGGCGCGCCTGGAAGCACTGGGTGCCAAGGTGGCCGGCAGTGTCTCCAAGAAGACCTCGTTCGTGGTGGCGGGTGCCGAGGCCGGGTCCAAGCTGACCAAGGCACAGGAACTGGGCGTGCCGGTCTGGGATGAAGACCAGCTGGTCGCTTTCCTCGCGAAGTATTGAACAAGAGAGATCGCATGCAGACCATTCCCCTTGATTTCCGTCTGGCCACCGTGGCTGACACCGCGTTGTTGATCGGGCTGATGCGCGATTTCTACGCCGAGGACAAACTCGATTTCGACGACACCCGCGTGCGCACTGCCTTGGCCGCACTGCTGGAAGATCCGCGCAATGGCGAAGTGTTGTTGTGGCTGGACGAGGCGGGCACGGTGGTGGGCTACGGTGCCCTGGCGATGGGCTTCAGCCTGGAGCAGGGCGGTCACTTCGCGCTGCTGGACGAGCTCTACCTGGCCCATGCCGCGCGGGGCCGCGGGCGCGGCAAGCAGGCGCTGGCGATTCTGGAGCAGCGTGCCAATGCGCGGGGCGTGGAACGCATGCGCCTGGAAGTGAACCACCACAACGAACTGGCGCGCCGGTTGTACCTGGCCACCGGCTATGTGGATGACACCCGCGATCTGCTGACGCTGCCGTTGGCCCAGCGCCTGAAGGACGCGCGCGCATGATCGCCGCGCTGCGCCAGCGAGCCGTGCTCAACGCGCTGATCCGCAGCTTCTTCGCCGCGCGCGATGTCCTGGAGGTGGAAACGCCGATCCTCTCCGCCGCCGGCAATACCGAGCCGAACATCGACAGCTTCCACACCCGTTTCAGTGGGCACGTGGATGCAGGCACGCCGCAGCGATGGCTGCGCACCTCGCCGGAGTTTCCCCTCAAACGGCTGCTCGCCGCCGGGGTGGGGGACTGTTACGAACTCGGCCGCGTGTTCCGTAATGGCGAGGCCGGTGGCCGCCACAACCCCGAGTTCACCATGCTGGAGTGGTACCGGGTCGGCTGGGATCACCGCCGCTTGATGGGCGAGACCGCCGAGCTGGTGCGCGCCGCTCTGCAGCTGGTCCAGCGCGAGGCCACGTTGGAGGTCATCGATTACCGCGGTCTCTACCAGCGGCATATCGGGCTGGACCCGTTCCAGGCCAGCCTGGAACAGCTGCAGGCGCCGCTGGCCGAGATCCGCATCGATGCCGATGGGCTCACCCGCGACGACTGGCTCGATCTGCTGATGACCCACTGCATCCAGCCGCACTTCCGTGACGACACGATGACGGTGGTGCACGACTGGCCGGCCACCCAGGCGGCACTGGCGAGGATCCGCCCCGGCACGCCCGCGTTGGCCGAGCGTTTCGAGCTCTACTTGGGCAATGTGGAGCTGGCCAACGGCTATCACGAGCTGAACGATGCGGCTGAACAACGCGCTCGCTTCGAGCGCGACCATGCGATACGCACCGCACGTGGCGATGTGCTGCCCCCGGTGGATGAACACCTGCTCGCGGCCTTGCCGGAACTGCCCGATTGCGCGGGTGTCGCGGTCGGTGTGGACCGCTTGTTGATGGCGATGAACCGCACCGGCCGGATCGCCGATGTACTGGCCCTGGATTTCGCCCACGCTTGAGGCGTTTTGACGCATTCGCGTCTTGCGCGGCCTGCATGATGATGCTCTGATCACACCGGATGTCCGAAGGTGGTCAGGTGATCGTTCAGGCGTGGCAGGGATCGAGTTGATGAAGCTGTTGGTAGGCGCGGGCATGCCCTTGTGGCCGGTGTTGCTGTGGACTGCGCTGATGCCGGAGACGGCCCTCGCGCAGGCGGGCGGCTACGCCGGCGAAGTGGTGCGCTGCGAATCGCGCGATATGGGATGGGTGCACTGCGATATTCCCACCGAGCGCGGCGTGGATCTGATCCGCCAGCTCTCCGACAACAGTTGTGTGCGTGGCTCGGAGTGGGGCACCGATCGCTCCGGCGTCTGGGTCACGCTGGGCTGCCGCGCCGAGTTCCGCGCACGCACGGCCGTGGCGGCGACCCGCAGCGATGGAGAGCGTCGCACGCGCCGCGTCGTGCGCTGCGAATCCAATGGCCGCCCGCAGAGTTGTCCGGTGGTGTTGCAGGGTGCGCCGGTGCGTCTGCTTCGCCAGCTCACCTCGCTGCCCTGCCGCGAAGGCCACAGCTGGGGCTACCGCCGCAACGAGATCTGGGTGACCCGCGGTTGCCAGGGCGAGTTCGAGGTCGGTGCCGCCGATGGCAGTGGCTTCCTCAACGTGCCGCGCATTCTCGTCTGCGAATCCAAATCCCGTCAGCGCCGCTTCTGTGGTGCCGGGATCACCCACGGTGCCACGCTCAACAAGCAGCTCTCCGGCACGCCCTGCGAGCAGGGCAGCAGCTGGGGCTGGGACAGCCGCGGGGTGTGGGTGGACAAGGGCTGCCGCGCCGAGTTCGCGGTCAACTGAGCACGCGATTCCGCCCGCATCGGCGCGCCGCTACAATGGCCCGATGAACGCATCCACCGACATCGACTACGCCCGTTACGACCATATCCGCCCGATCCTGTGGACCGGCGATACCCTGCAACTGCTCGACCAGCGCAAGCTGCCGTTCGTGGTGGAGCACGTGGAATGCCGCGACAGTGACGCCGTGGCCGAGGCCATTCACGCGCTCACCGTACGCGGCGCGCCGGCCATCGGCATTGCCGCCGCCTGGGGCGTGGTGCTGGCGGCCAACGAGGTCCAGGCCGATGATGGCGCCCAGGCGCTGCTGAAGCTGGAACCGGCCCTCCAGCGCCTCAATGCCTCCCGCCCGACCGCCGTGAATCTGGCCTGGGCGCTGGCCCGGATGCGCCGCGCGCTGGGCCCGGCCGGTGCCGACTGGCGTGAGCTGCTGGCCGCCGAGGCCCAGGCGATCGCCGAGGAGGACCTGGCCGCCAACCGTCACATGGGCGCGCTGGGCGCTGGCTTGATCGAGGCGGGCAGCGGCGTGCTGACCCATTGCAACACCGGCTCGCTGGCCACCGCCGGGTTCGGCACCGCGCTGGGCGTGATCCGCGCCGGCATGGCCCAGCACCGCATCGCCAAGGTCTTCGCCGGGGAAACCCGGCCGTGGCTGCAGGGCGCGCGCCTGACCGTCTGGGAGCTGCAGCAGGATGGCATCGATGCCACCCTGATCGCCGATTCGGCGGCCTCGCACCTGATGAAGACCGGCGCGGTGCAGTGGGTGATCGTTGGCGCCGACCGCATCTGCGCCAACGGCGACACCGCCAACAAGATCGGCACCTACCAGCTGGCCATCGCCGCCCGCCACCACGGCGTGAAGTTCATGGTGGTGGCGCCGTCCTCCACGGTGGATATGGACACCGCCGACGGCGAGCAGATCGAGATCGAGCAGCGTGACCCGGGCGAGCTGTACGGCGTGGGCGGCACCCGCACCGTGGCCGAGGGCATCGCCGCCTGGAACCCGGTGTTCGATGTCACCCCGGGCAGCCTGATCGATGCCATCGTGACCGAGCGCGGGGTGATCCTGAACCCGACCACGGCGAACATGCAGGCCGCGTTCGGGGGGGAATGGGCGGGCGTGGCTCGGCAGGGCTCCGGCCCGGGCGCCCGTCGGCCGGCAACGCTCCCGTAAGTTCCTGATTCTTGCCGGTAAAACCCCCGTAAAAGCGGGCGGGAAATGGCCTGCTGTGGTAGAATCCAACGGTTAATCGAGATTCCGGCGCAACCGCCCCGAAAGGGCGGTCGTGACGGACTGGACCGCTACCAGACAACGGAACCCGAATGGCAGAAACCGCCAAGGAAATCATCCAGGTCAACCTGGAAGACGAGATGCGCAAGAGTTACCTCGATTACGCGATGAGCGTGATCGTGGGGCGCGCACTCCCGGATGCGCGCGATGGCCTCAAGCCGGTGCATCGCCGCGTGCTGTTCGCGATGAGTGAACTCAACGCGCACGCCAACAAGCCTTACTTCAAGTCGGCGCGTATCGTCGGTGACGTCATCGGTAAGTACCACCCGCATGGCGATCAGTCGGTGTACGACACGCTGGTGCGTCTGGCGCAGCCGTTCTCGCTGCGTTACATGCTGGTCGATGGCCAGGGTAACTTCGGTTCGGTCGACGGCGACTCCGCCGCCGCGATGCGATACACCGAAGCCCGCATGTCCAAGCTCACCCATGAGCTGATGGCGGACATCGAGAAGGAAACGGTCGATTTCCAGCCCAACTACGACGAGAAGGAACTGGAACCGACGGTCATGCCGACCCGGTTCCCGAACCTGCTGGTCAATGGTTCGGCCGGTATCGCGGTGGGCATGGCGACCAACATCCCGCCGCACAACCTGACCGAATCGATCAACGCCTGCATCGCGCTGATCGACAATCCCGAGATCGACGTCGATGGCCTGATGGAGTTCATCCCGGGCCCGGACTTCCCGACCGCAGGCATCATCAACGGCACCGCCGGCATCGTTGCCGGGTACCGGACCGGTCGTGGCCGTGTGCGCATCCGCGCCAAGGCCGAGGTCGAAGTGGCCGACAACGGCCGCGAATCGATCATCGTGACCGAGATCCCGTACCAGGTGAACAAGGCCCGGTTGATCGAGAAGATCGCCGAGCTGGTCAAGGAAAAGAAGCTCGAAGGCATCAGCGAACTGCGCGATGAGTCCGACAAGGACGGCATGCGCATCTTCATCGAGATCAAGCGTGGCGAGTCGGCGGAAGTTGTGTTGAACAACCTCTACCAGCAGACCCAGATGGAGTCGGTGTTCGGCATCAACATGGTGGCGCTGGTCGATGGCCGCCCGCAGTTGATGAACCTCAAGCAGATGCTCGAGGCCTTCGTGCGCCACCGCCGCGAAGTGGTCACCCGCCGCACCGTGTTCGAGCTGCGCAAGGCGCGTGCCCGTGCGCACGTGCTGGAAGGCCTGACCGTCGCGCTGGCCAACATCGACGAGATGATCGAACTGATCAAGACCTCGCCGAACCCCACCGAGGCGCGCGAACGCATGCTCGCCCGTCTGTGGGAGCCGGGCCTGGTCGGCTCGATGCTGGGCGCCGCCGGTGCCGAAGCGTCGCGTCCGGATGATCTGCCCAAGGGTGTGGGCCTGCTCGAGGGCGGCTACCAGCTGACCGAGATCCAGGCGACCCAGATCCTGGAAATGCGCCTGCACCGCCTGACCGGGCTGGAGCAGGACCGCCTGACCGACGAGTACAAGCAGCTGCTGGAAGTGATCGCCGGGTTGATCGAAATCCTGGAAGATCCCGACCGTCTGCTGCAGGTCATCCGCGAAGAGCTGATCAACGTGCGTACCGAGTTCGGTGACGAACGCCGCACCGAAATCCGCCACAGCGAAGAAGACCTGGACATCCTCGACCTGATCGCCCCGGAAGACGTGGTGGTCACCCTGTCGCACGCCGGCTATGCCAAGCGCCAGCCGGTCAGTGCCTATCGGGCCCAGCGCCGCGGTGGCCGTGGCCGCAGCGCGGCGTCGACCAAGGAAGAGGATTTCATCGAACAGCTGTGGCTGGTCAACACGCACGATACGTTGCTGACCTTCACCAGCGCAGGCAAGGTGTTCTGGCTGCCGGTGCATCAGCTGCCGGAAGCCGGTTCCAACGCCCGTGGCCGCCCGATCATCAACTGGATTCCGCTGGAAGCCGGTGAGCGGGTGCAGGCCGTGCTACCGGTGCGTGAGTATGCCGAAGGCCAGTTCGTGTTCTTCGCTACCCGCAACGGTACCGTCAAGAAGACCCCACTCAGCGAGTTCGCGTTCCGTCTGGCACGCGGCAAGATCGCGATCAACCTCGATGAGGGGGACGCACTGGTCGGCGTCGGCCTGACCGACGGTGAGCGCGACATCCTGCTGTTCGCCTCCAACGGCAAGACCGTGCGCTTCGGTGAGGACAAGGTCCGCTCGATGGGCCGTACCGCTACCGGCGTGCGCGGCATCAAGATGCCCAAGGGCGAGGAAGTGGTCAGTCTGATCGTGGCCGAGAGTGCGGGCGGCAGTGAAGACGAGAACGAGGATGAGAGCCAGGTCGACGAGACCGTGATCGACAGCGGTGATGCCGTGATCGAGAACGGGGCTGACGACGACAATGCGCTGTACATCCTGACCGCGACCGAGAACGGCTACGGCAAGCGCACCCCGCTGCCGGATTACCCGCGCAAGGGCCGTGGCACCCAAGGCGTGATCGGCATCCAGACCACCGAGCGCAACGGCAAGCTGGTGCGTGCGGTGCTGATGGGGCCGCGCGACGAAGTGCTGCTGATTTCCGATGGTGGCACCCTGGTGCGGACCCGTGGTTCGGAAATCTCGCGCGTCGGCCGCAACACCCAGGGCGTGACCCTGATCCGTCTGTCCAAGGAAGAGAAGCTCCAGGCCGTTGAACGCATGGACGCTTCGCTGGACGAGGGTGTGGAAGAAGAGGCACCGGCAGCCGTCGAGGCCAGCCCGGTGGTGGCACCGCCGGAGGCGTAAGCCTGCCAGTGGGAGCCACACGGAGAACGCCGGCTTACGCCGGCGTTTTTCGTTGGAGGGCAGGGACTTGCCGGGTTTCATCGTCGGCTGTGCCGACGTTGGCGACCGCTGCAAAGAACGCGCAACGTTCACGACCCCGGTGGGATAAGAGCCGCGGGGCCGGCAGCAACGTCGGCGATCTTCGCGCTTCAGGAGAAACCGATGTCCACCACGACGCAGACCCGCCACCGCCGCCATTGGCTGGTGGCTGTGCTGGCAATTGTCATTCTGTTGCTGGGCGTTGTATTCACCGCGGGGGGCGCCTGGCTCGCCAGCCTCGGTGGTTCCTGGTACTACGTGCTGGCCGGTGTCGGCCTGTTGATCTCCGGCGTACAGCTGTGGCGGGGCCGTTATAGCGGCGCACTGTGGTTCGCGCTGGTGTTCGTCGGCACGTTGTTGTGGACGTGGTGGGAGTCGGGCAGCAATTACTGGCGCTGGGTGCCGCGCCTGGGCCTGATCGTGGCCATCGGCTTCGTGCTGTCGCTGCTGTTGCCCACGCTGGATCGTCCGGTTTCGCGCAAGGTCTCGCGTGGCATCGCCGGCGTGCTCGCGCTGGTGTTCGTCGCCGCCTTCACCCTGGCCTTCGTGCCGCACGGCGTCACGGCCGCGCAGGGCGCGTTTCCCGAACCGATGACCAGCACCGGCCTGACCCCGACCGCCGATGCGCCCCTGCAGCCGGCCGACCGTCCGGTCGATGGCGACTGGGCCGCCTATGGCCGCAACAATGCCGCCACGCGCTTCTCGCCCCTGCAGCAGATCACCCCGGACAACGTCGGCAAGCTTGAACAGGCCTGGTTGTTCCGCACCGGAGATCTGCCGGAGAAGCGCTGGGGCGCGGAAACGACGCCGCTGAAAGTCGGCGACAGCCTGTACCTGTGCACCGCGCGCAACCAGCTGGTCGCGCTCAACGCCGCCGATGGCACCGAGCGCTGGCGCTATGACCCCAAGGTCAAGGACAAGTCCATTCCCTACACCGCGGCCTGCCGTGGCGTCTCCTACTACGAAGTGCCGGCTACCGCGCAGGACACCGCGCTGAACGATGTCGCCGCCGATCTTGCCGTCCCCAGTGGCGTGCCGGTGCTGACCCAGGTGCCGCGCGGCGCCTGCGCCGCCCGCATCATCGAAGGCACCCTGGATGGTCGATTGATCGCAGTCGATGCCGCGACCGGCAAGCCGTGCACGGGCTTCGGCAACAACGGCCAGGTCGACATCACCGTCGGCATGGGCGACAGCCCTGCCGGCTATGTCTCCATCACCTCACCGCCGGCGATCGTGCAGGGCGTGATCGTGACTGGCCACCAGGTGCTGGATGGCCAGCGCCGCGACGCGCCGTCCGGCGTGATCCAGGCCTACGATGCCGTCACCGGCAAGTTGCGCTGGGCCTGGGACATGGTCCGCCCGGAGCGCAACGGCGCACCGCCGCCGGGTGAGACCTATACCCGCGGCACCCCCAACATGTGGACCACCGCGACCGGCGACGACGCACTCGGCCTGGTCTACCTGCCGATGGGCAACTCGGCCGGCGATTACTGGAGTGGTTCGCGCACCGAAAACGAAAACAGGTACGCCACCTCGCTGGTGGCGATCGACGTCAACACCGGCAAGCCGGCCTGGCACTTCCAGGCGGTGCGCAAGGATGTCTGGGATTACGACATGGGCTCGCAGGCGACCCTGATCGACTACCCGACCGCCGCCGGCAAGGTCCCGGCGCTGCTGCTGCCCACCAAGCAGGGCGATATGTACATCCTCGACCGCCGCACCGGCAAGCTGCTGACCCCGGCCGAAGAGCGCAAGGTGCCCACCGGTGGCGTCGAGCCGGAACAGCGTTCGCCGACCCAGCTGTTCTCGCTGTATCACACGCTGCGCAAGCCGGACCTCACCGAGCGCGACATGTGGGGCATGACCCCGATCGATCAGCTGGTGTGCCGCATCCAGTTCCGTGAAGCCAGCTACGAAGGCTTCTATACCCCGCCGACCGTGGACCGTCATTCCATCGAATATCCCGGCTACAACGGTGGCTCGGACTGGGGCAGCGTTGCCGTGGATCCGCGCCGCGGCGTGATCGTGGCCAACTACAACGACATGCCCAACTACAACCGGCTGGTGCCGCGCGAAAAGGCGGACAAGCTGGGCTGGCTGCCGCGCGAGGACGTCAAAGCGGACAAGGGCGGCGCGGAAGGCGCGGGCGATCCGCAGGTGGGCACGCCGTATGCCATCGACGTCAACGCCGGCTGGCGCCTGCCGTTCACCAAGCTGCTGTGCAAGCAGCCGCCGTACGGCGGCATCCGCGCCGTCGACCTGCGCACCGGCAAGACGCTGTGGGACCGCCCGTTCGGCAGTGCGCGCGGCAATGGGCCCTTCGGCATCCGCTCCGGCCTGCCGATCGAAATCGGTACGCCGAACAATGGGGGCTCGGTAGTGACGGCCAGTGGACTGATCTTCATTGCGGCGGCAACCGATGATCTGCTGCGCGCGATCGATCTGAAGACCGGCAAGGAACTGTGGCATGCCAAGCTTCCCGCGGGCGGCCAGGCCAACCCGATGATCTATGAGTTTGGCGGACGCCAGTACGTGGTCATCATGGCCGGCGGCCACCACTTCATGGAAACCCCGGCAGGCGATTACGTGATCGCCTACGCGCTGCCGAAGGGGTGAGGGGCAGGGCCGCGGTTCGCGCGGCCCGCAATGCCAGTGACACAGCACCGGGCTCTGCCCGGTGGCTGGTCAGGATCGACGCGCTACGCCGGTACCCGCACCATCTTCCGCATCAGATGCGCCACCACACCTGACGGATCGGCGGTGCGGCCCACATGCGTACTCGACATCTGCACCACCGAGCTGCGCTTGGCGGTCAGGAAATGGAAGCGTGCGCGCGCGGGCAACTGCGCGATGGGGCCTGCGTTCGCGTCGCCGCGGCAGATTGCCACGATGGCATCCAGCCACGGCTGCAGGCCCTCGATATCCAGGGCCGGCGCGAAGGCGCGCAGCCGTTCCAGATCCAGCTCGATCGCCGCTTCCAGGTGCTTGGCGCCCGGGCAGGACACGATCACCCCGACGTTGATGAACTCCTCGCGCTCGACGCGGGGCACCACGCGGATCACCGCATAGTCATACGTGTGCAGTGTGGGCACGGACGGCCTCCTGGACAAAGGCGGCGCGGACGCGAAGACGGTGTTGCAGGTAATCGATGTACGCCTGGCGGTAGGCGGTCGGGCTGTTGAAGGCGGGTTCGTCCACCAGCCAGCTGTCCGGCACCAGGCCAACGATGCGCTCGATTTCCGCATCGGGCAGCATCACCGCGAGACCGGCATCGACCTCGGCAATCTGCGTGGCGACGGGCAGCAGTACATGATCGCGGATCAGCACGAAGGGCTTCTTGCAGGCCTCGCCGGCACTGGCCCAATCGTGATGGAAGTACATCGCTGCACCATGGTCGATCAGGTACAGCTTGCGATGCCACACCATCAGGTTGGGATTGCGGGCGGTGCGGTCCACGTTGCTGGTGAACGCATCGAACCACACGATCTTCGAGGCCAGCTCGGCGTCGGGTTGCATCGCGGCCGGGTCGTAGTTGATCGCGCCGGGCAGGTAATCACTGCCCAGGTTCAGGCCTTCGCTGGCACGGATCAGGTCCTGGATCTCCGGGTCCGGCTCGGTCCGCGCGAACTCGCGGTCCAGTTCGACGAACAGGATCTCCGGAATCGGCAGGCCGAGCGTCCGGGCGATTTCACCTGCGATCAGTTCGGCGATCAGGGCCTTGGGCCCTTGGCCGGCGCCGCGGAATTTGAGCACCACCATGCCGTCGTCGTCGGTCTCGACCACGGCGGGCAGGGAGCCGCCTTCGCGCAGCGGGGTGACATATCGGAGGGCGTGCACGGTCCGCACGGCAGGGCACCTGGAAGCAGTTGAACGACAAGGGTACCGCACCGCGATACCGGTCTCGATGGCCGCCTGCGGCAGGCTTTGCCGGATCAGGTGAAAAGCCGCCGGCCATTTCTTCTGGCCCATCTTCGGGAAGGACGGCAGTGCTAGATTCGAGACGTGCCGACCGACGACCCTGCCGTGCCGGCTCCCACCATATCCAAGGGGACACGCATGCTTGCTCGTACGTTCTGGTCCACGGCGTTCACCGTGACAGCCTTCGCCACGCTGGGCACGATGCCCGCCCATGCCAGTGGCTACGCCACACCACCGGAGAGCCTGCTCAAGGTGCTCAAGGCACCGCCGCCGCCGACCCCCAGTGTCGATCCGACCGGCCAGCGCCTGCTGCTGACCACCACGCAGACCTATCCTTCGATCACCCGCGTTGCCCAGCCGTACCTGAAGCTGGCCGGTGTGCGCCTGGAGCCGAAAAACCGCAGCCGCCACGACACCCCGGGTGGCTACGGCATACCACCGTGCGTGGGCGACTTCACCGTGGTGGAGACCGCCACCGGCCGCTCCACCAAGGTGGCGCTGCCCAACGGGTGCGCCGGCATGGCGCAATGGTCGGCCGATGGCCAGCGCTTTGCGTTCCAGAACGTGGCCGATGACAGCGTGCAGCTGTGGGTTGGCGATGCGGCCACCGGCCAGGTCCGCCAGGTGCCGAACGTGGCGCTCAACCCGATCTTCGGCAGCACCGTGCAGTGGCTCGGTGGCAGCCAGCAGTTGCTGGTCAAGCTGGTTCCCGCCAGGCAGGGCCCGGCACCGTCGGCGGACGGTGCGATCGGCCCGGACATCCAGGAGTCGCTGGGGACTGCCGGTGAGAGCAGCACCTATGAGGCCCGCGATACGCTGACCAGTGCCTACGATGAAGCGCTGTTCGCCTATTACGGCCAATCGCAGCTGGCGGTGGTGGATACCGCCTCCAACACGGTGCGTACCGTCGGTGCCCCGGCGCTGTTGGACAGCATCGGGGCCGCGCCGGATGGCGTGCACGTACTCACCAGGACGCTCAAGGCGCCGTTCTCGCATGCGGTGACCTACCAGCGTTTCGCCAATGACGTGGCGGTGCTGGATATCGCCAGCGGCCGCAGCACGCCGATCGCCGATCGCCAGCCTGCCGCTGGCCGACCGCGTCCCGGTTCACGGCGTACCGGAAGGCCCGCGCGATTTCGATTGGCGCGCGACCGATCCGGCCACGCTGGTGTATGCCGAAGCCTTGGACAAGGGCGATTGGAAAGTCACCGTGCCGCAGCGTGACCGCGTGCTGATGCTCAAGGCGCCGTTTACTGCCAAACCGAGCGAGATCGCCCGTACCACGCAGCGTTTCGAAGGCCTGGCGTGGACCGCGCAGCCTGACGTCGCTTTCCTGGACGAGAACGACGAGAACCGCCACTGGCGCCAGACCCGCATCGTCAACGTGGACAACCCGAAGCAGGAAGGTCGCCTGCTGTGGGATCTCTCCAGTGATGAGCTGTACGAGGACCCGGGCAATTTCGTGTACCAGCGCCTGCCCACCGGCGCCTACGTGGTGCGCCAGGAAGGCAATAGCGTGTTCCTGCGCGGGCAGGGCGCTTCGCCGCAGGGGGATCGTCCCTTCCTGGATGCCCTCAACCTCGACAGCCTGAAAACCGAGCGCCTGTTCCGCAGCGATGCCGATGCCTATGAGCAGTTCATCGGCTTCAGCGCCCTCCCGGGCCACCTGATCACGTGGCACCAATCGGTGACCGATGCGCCGAATGCGTTCGTGCGCCTGCTGGGCGAGCGGGTCGCGGCCGCCAGGGCGGGCGAAGCGCAGTTCGTGTCCAAAGCGGACGCACTGACCCACCTGGTGGATCCAACCCCGGAAGTGCGCCAGATCAAGAAGCGCCTGGTCACCTACAAGCGCGCCGACGGCGTGGACCTGTCGTTCACCCTGTACACCCCGCCGGGTTACAAGGAAGGCCAGCGTGTCCCGGCGATTTTGTACGCGTACCCGGCTGACTTCGCCAACGCCGCGCAGGCAGGACAGGTGTCTGGTTCGCAGCAGACGTTCACCCGCCTGGCGCCGTACCGGCTGATGCTGCTGGCCGGCTACGCGATCATCGACAATGCCTCGTTCCCGATCGTCGGCGACCCGAAAACCGCCTACAACACGTATCTGGAACAGCTTGAGGCCGATGCCAAGGCCGCGGTGGACAAGGCGGTGGACCTGGGTGTGGTCGACCGCAACCGGATCGGTGTCACCGGTCACAGCCATGGGGGCCTGATGACCGCCAACCTGATCGCGCATACCGACCTGTTCAAGGCCGGCGTCGCCACCAGCGGCTCGTACAACAAGACGTTCACCCCGTTCGGTTTCCAGAACGAACGCCGTTCGGTCTGGCAGGCGCAGGACGTGTACCTGAAGGCCTCGCCGTTCTTCTATGCCGACAAGATCAAGCTGCCGCTGCTGCTGGTCCACGGCGAGGATGACGCCAACCCGGGCACCGAGCCGTTCCAGTCGCGCAAGCTGTTCCAGGCGATCCGCGGCAACGGGGGCACCACCCGCCTGGTGATGCTGCCGCACGAACCGCACTGGTACACCGCGCTGGAATCCAATGAGCAGCTGGTGTCGGAAATGCTGACCTGGTTCGATACCTATGTGAAGAATGCGCCGCCGGCCAAGCACTGAGGTGAGGCATCGGTAGCGCCGTTCATCAGTCAGCTGCGCTTCGCATCAGACCCACGGCCGCCCTCAATGGGCGACCGTTCTGCGTTCCGGGCGGGTGATGGAATTACACTCGGGGCAGACCACAAGGACGCAGGCATGGATATCCAGTCGTGGGGACCGGCGGGCAGCGGTGTCGTCGGCGCCGTTACCGCACCACGA
Source organism: Stenotrophomonas sp. TWI377 (assembly GCF_039674525.1). Taxonomy (NCBI): domain Bacteria; kingdom Pseudomonadati; phylum Pseudomonadota; class Gammaproteobacteria; order Lysobacterales; family Lysobacteraceae; genus Stenotrophomonas; species Stenotrophomonas sp. TWI377. Next base: position 707,574 of record NZ_JBDJNT010000001.1, on the reverse strand, counting down.
TCCGGGCCGCCAATGCCCTGTTCTTCGTGGGATTGCCAGGGGGCGTGGACCGGGGAATGAGGGATCGAATGCAGCAGTCACCACTACAACCCACCGGTACTGCCACGCGGCGTGGGTGCAGCCGCTGGCTGTTCGTCCTGGCAGCGCTGGCGTGCGCCCCGCTCATGGCGGTGGCGCAGACCGCTCCAGCATCCGTTGATTCGGCAACGCAGGATCCCGACCGCCCCCGCACCTGCCTGGTGCTCGGCGGCGGTGGTGCCCGCGGCGCGGCCCACATCGGCGTGCTCAAGGTGCTCGAGCGCGAGCGCGTACTGATCGACTGCATCGTCGGCACCTCGATGGGCGCGGTGGTCGGCGGTCTGTATGCCTCCGGCTACACCGCCGATGAGATCGAGGCGGTGCTGGACCGGATCGACTGGGCCGAGGTGCTGCGCGACAAACCGCCACGCGATGAGCGCAGCATGCGCCGCAAGGAAGATGACCTGCGCCTGCTGGGCGGCGTCGAAGTCGGCCTGAGCAACGGCAAGATCGCGTTCCCGCAGGGCCTGATCCAGGGTCAGAAGCTGGAGATGCTGCTGCGCCGCCTGCTGCTGCCGACCTGGCAGGTGCGCGACTTCGATCATTTGCCGATTCCGTTCCGGGCCATCGCCACCGATATCGTCAGCGGCGAGAAGGTGGTGTTCGCGCAGGGCGACCTGGCGTTGGCCATCCGCGCGAGCATGTCGGTGCCGGGCGTGTTCGCGCCGGTGCGCTATGAGGACCATCTGCTGGTCGATGGTGGTGTGGTCGACAATGTCCCGATCGATGAAGCGCGGCGGCTGGGAGCGCAGCGGTTGATCGTGTCGCGGGTCGGCTCGCCGCTGATGACCGAGGCGCAGCTGGATTCACCGTTGGCGATCAGTCACCAGATGGCCAGCGTACTGATGCAGCGCGAAGTACTGGCGCAGTTGGCCACGCTCGGCCCGCAGGATCTGCTGATCACGCCGCCGCTGGGCGACATGGGCAGCCAGGATTTCAACCGCTCGCCGCAGGCCGTCGGTGTCGGTGAGCAGGCGGCGCAGGCTGAGGTCGCGGCGGTTCGTCGATTCCAGGTGGACGATACTCGCTACGCCGCCTTCCAGCGCCAGCATCGGCCGCCGGCGTATGAAACGCCGATCGTGGCCTTCATCGATGTGCTGCGCGATAAGACACGTACCGCGCGCTATATCGAGCAGCGGCTGCAGCCGGAGGTCGGCCAGCCGCTGGCGCCGGACCGCGTGGAGCAGAAGGTGGCCACGGCCTACGGCGAAGGTCGCTACCAGCAGGTGCAGTGGCGGCTGGAAGAGCGCGACGGGCAACAGGGCCTGGTGCTCGCACCGCAGGACAAACGCTGGGGCCCGGATTTCCTGCACTTCGCGCTGCGCCTGTCCGACGACTTCGACGGCAGCAGCAACTACCAGCTGATCACCGAGCTGACCCGGACCGGCCTCAGCGAGCAGGGCGCCGAGCTCAAGCTGCGCCTTGGGCTGGGCGAAGTGGAAGAGGCGTTCGCCGAGTACTACCGGCCGTTCGGCAGTAGTGGCCGGCATGCACTGTCCACCTATGCCAAGTACCGCGCCACCGATCTGGACCTGGCGCTGATGCGCGGCGGCGCACTCGCCGAGTTCCGTTACAGCCAGTGGCTGGGTGGACTGCGCTGGGCATATTCGCCACATCCGGATTGGGAAATCGCGCTGTTCGGCGAGCGCGGCCGTGAGCGCCTGCGCCTGGACGTCGGCAACCCGACCGAGCTGGGCAATTACCGCGCGGACATGGGCAGCGTCGGCTGGCAGCTGCGCCACGATTCGATCGACAGCTCGGCCTTCCCCAGTCGCGGCCAGCGCGTGTCACTGACACGCCAGCACTATCTCGATGCGCTCGGCACCGACAATTCGGCGGCGGTGACGCGGGTGCAGTGGGATGGGGCATGGGCGCAGGGCCACAACCGCTGGCTGGGGGGCCTGCGCGCCTCCTCGGCACACGGCGGCGACGATCTGCTGGCCACCTACGGCTTCCTGGGCGGGTTGGGCAATCTGTCCGGGTACCCGGAAGAATCCATCTTCGCGCCGCAGACCGCGCTGGCCCGGGTGGTGTATTACCGTCGCGTCGCGCACGCCGACTCTCTGCTCACCATCCCGCTGTACGTCGGCGGCAGTGTGGAGTGGGGCGGATTCTGGCAGCGCCGTGAGGATGTCAGCCTTGATGGCATGCAGACCGCGGGCAGCGTGTTCGTCGGTGCCGATACGTTCCTTGGGCCGGTGTTCCTGGGGTATGGGCGCGCGCAGGGTGGACACGACTCGTTCTATTTGACCTTCGGCTCATTGCTGCGGACGCTGGATGGGTTCTGAGCTGACAGGCGCAGTGACGTCCCGCAGCGCGCCCCGCGCTTTATCCTGTGCAGCCGCACCCATGATGTGATGCCGATGAAACCGATGTTCCTGTCATTGTTGCTGCTGCTGTTCGCCGGCCACGTGCATGCCGCTGATGCACCGTCGTTGCCCGCAGCCTGGACGCAGATCGGTATTACCGTCGGCATGCCGTACGCGCAGGCCAAGGCATTGCTGCTCACAGCGGGCTGGATCGCCGGTGCGCCGGACAATGAGGGTGACCCCGTCTTCGCCGCGCATCCCGAGGTGGATTGCGGGCAGGGCTGGGACGCGATCTGCTCGGCGGGCTTCCATCGCGGAAACGAGGCTTACGGGTTGGTTCTCACACCGACCGATGACGACAAACTGCTGGTGCAAGGCGTCTTCTGAAAGGAGCTGATACGGATGTCAGACCGCACCGTGGTGGTATTTGATTTCGACTTGACGCTGACCCGCTGGGAAACGGCAAGCCGGTTCTTCAAAGGTCTGCTGCGCCGCCAACCGTGGCGGATCGCCGGCGTCATGCTCGCGCTGCCGGTGCTGGTGCCGCTCTGGGCACTACCGCGCACGCGACGGAGGCCGGTACGTTTCGCGGTGTGGATGGCGACGTTCGGACGCAGCCGCGAGGCGCTGGCCAGGCTTGCCGTGGCGCATGCCGACGAGGTATTCGCCGGCCCGGAGCCTGTGTTCCTGCCTGAGGGCGTTGAACGACTGCGCCACCATCTTGCCCAGGGCGACGAGGTTGTCATCGCCACCGGCTGCTGGGAGCCGTTGGCGCGCGCGTTGCTGGAACGCGAAGGTCTGAAGGACGTACCGCTGGTCGCCTCGACCCTGCGGCCGTGTGTCGGCGGTTGGGTCAGCGAAAACCACTGCATTGGTGAGAACAAGATTCCCATGCTGACCGAGCGCGGGTATCCGCCGCCGTGGCGCACGGCCTACACCGATCATCGCGCGGACCTGCCGCTACTGCGCAACAGCGAGCAGTGGTATCTGGTCAGCCCGGGGGAGAAGTGCCTGCGCCTGATCGAACAGACGATGATGACCAAGGCGCAGATCCTTCCCTGGCGCAACGCCTGAGCGCTCCCGTCACTGCGCGACCAGCGCGAGCCTCAGTCCTCTTTCATCGCCATTTCCGCCGCAAGCAACGCCTGCGCGGCCTTGCTCAGTTCCGGCGAAGGCACGATGGGCGCGCCGATGGCCTCCATCATCTGATCGGTGGAAACGAACCGGCGATGCCGGCGGTCGTAGATGCCGGTGATCAGCAGGGCACGCGTGGCGACCTTTTCCTCCTCGCCGATCAGCACCCGCTGCTCCATGATGATGCGCGTGCCGACCCAGCCGGCCAGACGGGTTTCCAGCACGAAGCGCTGGAACGGCTTGAGCTCCCGCCGGAACTGGATGCTGCCTCCGCTGACGATCGGGGCCCACTTGGAGCGCCATGCCACCCGGCCCAGGCCCATCCGGAACACCAGATCCAGCCGGCCCAGGTCGAAGATCGTCCAATAGCGGCCGTTGGTCATGTGCAGGTTGCTGTCGATGTCGTTGGGCAGCACCCGGAAGTTCAAGCGCGACACCGCGAACGGCGCGCTCAACTTCGGGCGGAATGGCGAGGACAGCAGCAGGAACAGGAGGCGGAACCAGAGATTCATGGGCAGGGACGCTCATCTATAACAGGTGTCATAATCGAAATACGCTAATCTATGGCACTCGTCTTAGCAAGGAGTCCGGCTCATGAGTGCACGTCATTCCGATGCACCGCAGCGCGTCGTGGCGGCGGCCGCGGAAATGCTGGCCACCTACGGACTCAATGCCTCCAGCGTCCGTGAGGTCGCCAGGCGCGCGCAGGCGCCGTTCGGCTCCACCTACCACCACTTCCCCGGCGGCAAGCAGCAGGTCCTGGCCGAAGCCACGACCTTGGCGGGCACCAAGGTGGATGCGCTGCTCGATACCTGCCTGCAGGGAGCGGCCCCCGACGGGCTGTACCTGTTCCTGGCAGCGTGGCGCGAACGCTTGATCCGTTCGGATTTCCACGTGGGGTGCCCGGTGCTTGCGGCGGCGGTCGAAGAGCCGATCGACGATGCCCCCGACGATGCACGGCGGGCCGCGGCCGAGGTATTTGCGCGCTGGGAAGCCCGTCTGACCGAAGCGCTGGCCCGCGGTGGCCGCTCGCCCGAGCAGGCCAACGGCATTGCCACCATGATCATCGCCAGCATCGAGGGTGCGGTGGCGATGAGCCGGGCCACGCGCGACATCGGCCCGTTTGATCGCGTCGCAGCGCAGCTTGTTTCCTTGGTCGCCGATCGCTGAGACTGTCGGCCTGCCGCAACCGGAGTGCCGCGCTTTGACCGCCTTGATCCGTTCCACCGTGTTCGCCGCGACGCTCGCCGCGTGCGCCCTGCATCCGAGTGCGCACGCGCAGGAATCACCTGCGACCAATCCGCTGTATCGGGTGCCTGCCGAGCAGGCGACGCCCGCGCAGATCACGGAGATGCAGCAGCGCCTGCTGGACTGGCCACAGCTGCAGCGCTACCGCGGCGAGAACGCCGCGCTGGCACCGGTCGCGCCGGGGACGAAGCGCGTGGTGTTCTACGGCGACTCGATCACCGAGGGCTGGGGACCGACCGGCAGTGATCGTTTCTTCCCGGGCAAGCCGTACGTCAACCGCGGTATTTCCGGGCAGACCACGGCGCAGATGCTGCTGCGCTTCCAGCAGGACGTCATCGCGCTGAAACCGGCGCTGGTGGTGATCCTCGCCGGCACCAACGATATCGCCGGCAATACCGGGCCGACCACGCAGGCGATGATCGAAGACAACCTGCACGCGATGGTGGAACTGGCGCAGGCGCACAACATTCGCATCGTGCTGGCCTCGGTGCTGCCGGTCAGCGATTACCCGTGGCAACCCGGCGTGCAGCCCGCGGGCAAAGTGACGGCGCTCAATCGGGCGTTGCGTGCTTACGCGGAGGAGCAGGGTCTGGTCTATCTGGATTACCACACGGCCATGACCAACAAAGACGGCGGGCTCGACCCGGAAATGGCCGCCGATGGCGTGCATCCCACGCCGGCCGGTTACGCGAAGATGGTGCCGTTGGCCGAAGCGGCGATCGCGCGGGCGCAGGCGCGTTGACGATGAACAATCCCTACTCGGTGGCGGCACGAGCCGCGCTCCCGCCTGCCTCGCGCGGCTACGGCCTGCTGGCGGTGGGCGTGCTGAGCAGTGGCTTGACCGCGATCGTGATGACCGCCATCGGGTTCTTCGTGGTGCCGCAGTTCCAGGAGGTGTTCACCAGCTTCGGCGTGGCGCTGCCGTGGCTCACGCGCGCGCTGATCCACGGGTATGGCTGGGCCTGGATCGCGCCGATGCTGGTGCTGCTGCAGTGGTTTCGCGGTCCAGGCGGTCTGTATCGCCCCCACTTGGCGGCCGTGTTGGGCGTGCTGTCGATGCTGGCTGGCGCGCTGGTGACTGTGTTCGGGCTGTATCTGCCGATGTTCCAGATCGGTGCGGTGGTCTGACAGCCGCCTGCGGCCGGCCGGTCAAGACCGCTGAATACGGTCGGCTGGTCCGGCAATACGCGTCGGCTTGATCCAGGTCATGTGGCCGGGCTGCGCCAGGTCGACACCCTCGGCGATGATCTGCTCAGCATCAATTCGCTGATCTACCTCGGCGCCTGCCTGAGCGCGTATTGGGCGCTGCGCACCCGCCGGCGCAAGCGCAACCAGTTCCTGGAAGGCCTGGCGGATTGGCTGTTCCTGATCGGCCTGGCGGTCAGCGCGGTCGCCACCGGTTTCATCACCTGGGCCATTACTGGCACCTAGGCGGCTGCGGGCGCAGCGGCGATATGGGGCGTGCGGCGCGTGACAGCGTCCTATCGGGCGCAGACTGAATGCTTCAGTCCGGATGCGCGGTGCGGTCAGGGGCAAGCAGAACAAACCAGTAGAAATACTGGCCCCTGGATATTGCACAACCGGGCCACTCAAAACAGTATGAATCGGCCATCGCAGCATCGCAGGAGACCCACGATCATGCGCATCATCGCTGGCACGCCGTCGGCGCGTTGCTGGGCGTGTTGTTCCTGTCCAGTGGCCCCGGAGTGCTTCCCGGGTGTGCTCGCCGCTGCACACCTGCAGGAGCTGGAGCGGCTCGTCGAACACACCGCGCCGGTGCATGCCGGCGGTCTGCTGTTCCGGCAGGGCGATCCATTCCAGTACATCACGGTCATCCGCCTCGGCATGGTCAAGACGTACGCCGTCGATCGCGACGGGCGCGAGCAGACGCTCGGCTTCCATATGCCGGGGGATTTCATCGGTCTCAGCGCCATCGATGAGCAACGCTATCCCTGCAATGCGATCGCACTCGACACCGTGACCCTGTGCCGATTGCCGTTCCATGAGATTGCCGAACTGGCCACACGCATGCCATCGCTGCAGGCCAAACTGTTTCGGTTGATGAGCCGGGATATCTCGCGCGCCACGCAGCTGGCCTGCAACAGCATGGCCGACGAGCGGCTGGCCGCGTTCCTGATCGACATGGCCGACCGCATGGCGGCGCGGGGTTACGCCGCGAACCGCTGGCAGCTCACCATGTCGCGGATGGATATCGCCAGCTACCTGCGCTTGGCACCGGAGACGCTCAGCCGCTTGCTGCGTCGCTTCCAGGCCGAAGGGCTGGTGACTGTAGAGGGGCGCGATGTGGAAGTCCGCGGCCGCGACCGTCTGCAGGCAATGGCGGCCGCCGACCCCATGCGGCGGAGCGCTGCAGTCGGCGTGCAGGTCCGCAACCAGGCGGCCTAGCGCGGCATGCCGCACGGCCCTAGGCGCTCAGTCAAAGCGCCAGCGCACCCCGGCATACACACCGCGCCCATCACCCGGCGTGGAACGCGCGACATCCTTGCCCGCATCGTCGTAGCCCGGGGTCACCGTGGCGGCATAGTGGCGGTCGCTCAGGTTGCGCAGTTCCGCCCAGGCCTGCCAGCGGCCACCGGGGGCGTCGTAGCCGATGCGGGTGCCGAAGATCACGTGGCTGTCGGCGGCCATGCTGTTGGCATAGTCGACGAACATTTTCGACGCGTACTCGGTGTTCAGCCCGGCGTAGAAGCCGGCCGGGTGATCGTAGCGCAGCTCGGCCTGATAGTAGTGGCGCGGCAGGCCGGGCAGGCGGTTGCTACCGAAGCGTGCATCATCGCGGTAGCGGAAGTCGCTGAAGGTGTAGGCCTGGCGCAATGACAGCCGCCCGCCGACGCCCTGCCACAGCGCACTGTCCAGGCCGGCTTCGATGCCACGGTGCACGGTCGGGCTGGCGTTGGATTCGGCGATGAACAGGTTCGGCACCGGTTGCACTTCCACGGTGAGCAGTTCGTGGTTGAGGCGCGCGTAATAGCCGGTCAGCTCCCAGCGGCCGAGCGCGCTGTCGCCGCGCGCGCCGAGTTCCAGCGTGGTCGCGGTCTGGTTGTCCAGTTCCACCGGCGCGCGCTGGCGGCCGGTGGAGGCACCGTTGCCGGCGGCGAAGTACTGGTTCGATCCCCAGATCATCGACCACGGATGCGCCGGTTCCAGCGAGCGGCTCAGGTTGCCGAACCATTGCGTCTGCGGGGTCTGCTGCCAGGTGAAGCCCAGCCGCGGCGCGTAATCCCACTGGCGCTCGGACAGTTTCTCCGGCGTCGCCGGCCAAGTGACTTGCACATCGCGGCGGGTGTGGATCAATGCCATGCCGGTCTGCAGGCGCAGCGTGTCGCTCAGCGCCAGATCATTGCCGACGTGCAGCACGCTGTCGGTGCCGTAATGCTCAAAGTCGCGGGTGTGCGTGCCGGCCGCGTACCCGTTGCTGGCGAAGCGCAGGGTCTCGCGCACGTTGGCATCCAGATCGTGGGTCACGCGCAGTCCGATCGTGGTCACGCTGTCATGCCCGAACAGCGCGTGCCGGCGGCGGTAGTCGAGCGTGCCGTTGAGGTTGGCGTAGTCCAGCTGCTGGCGGTACAGGCTCTCGTTCAAGTCCATCGGGTACTTGTGATACACGAGGCCGGCCTGCAGCGACGCATCTTCATCGATGGTGTAGGTGGTGGTGTTGCCGATCCAGGTGCTGCCCGGCTGCGGGCGGCGCGCGTCGATCGCCAGGTTGGCCGGATTGGCAGCGCGGGGATCGTTGCGGATCTGCGCGCGGGTCAGGCGCCCCGGGGTTTCGTGATCGGTCTCGCGGTAGCGCAGGAAGAAGCGCGTCTCCAGATCCGGCGTGAGCTGCCAGCCGACGTTGGCCACCGCACCCTTGCCCTTGCCGGCGGCGTGCTGCTGATAGCCGTCGTACTCGGTGTCGGTGTAGGCGATGAAGTAATCGACCGCGTCCTGCACGCCACCCAGGCTGATCCCGCGCTTCTGGTACCCGCGTGCGCCGGCTTCGTAGTGCAGCTCCAGCCCCGGCGTATCGCGGCCGCTGCGGGTGATGTAGTTGATCGCACCGCCCAAGGCCAACGCGCCGCGCTCGAACCCGTTGGCACCGCGCAGGACCTCCACGCGGCTCAGCCACAGCGGCTCCAGCAGCTCGTACGGCGTGCCACCCGGGCCGGTCAGCGGCAGACCATCCAGCGAGACCGACAGGCCGGAGGCATGCGCACCCGGCGCCCGGTTGAGGCCCGAACCGCGGATGGAGACCTTGACGCCTTCATTGCCGGCGCTCTGCGCACTGATGCCGGGCTGGTAGGCCAGCACATCGGCGGTGCCGGCGACGCGGCCCTGGCCGACCTGCGCCAGATCCACCACGTTGCCCGCGCCGGGGACCCGGCCCAGCGCACGGCGCACCGCCTCGGTGGCATCGGCGGCGGTGACGTTCACCGCATCCAGGGTGACCGCCTGACCGGCGGGCGCGGCATGGGCGACGTTGGTGGCGGCAAGGCTGGCCAGCAAGGCAGCGGCGAGCAGGGACAGGGCAGGGGCGGTGGAGCGATTCGGGAGGGCAGTCATTCGTGCGCGGTATCAGTGCGGACAGCGCCCACGTCGCCGCGGCACCCTGTCAACTTCATGTGGGGCGCGCAAGTTAACAGGATGTTGCGGGTTCGTCACCTTTGTAGGGCGTATGGCGCGTAGCTACCGCGGCGCCGCCAGAGCTTTCGACTTGGCGTACAGCCGTTCGGCCTGCTTCAGGTCACCCAGCGCGGAGTAGGTCTCCGGCAAGCTGTCCCAGGCATTGGGCGAGCGTGGGAACAGCGTGGTGTTGAGGGTGAAGATGTGCACGGCGGTGGCGTGGCCCAGGTTCTCGGCCACCGCGTCGCCCACGCGGTTGATGTCCTGCTCCAGCATCGGCTGATCACCGCGCCCGGTAGTGATGAGCCACTGTTTCAACGCGGTTGTGCGTGCGGCCGTCGGGGGCTCCTGTGCGTAGGTGATCAGCCTTTCCGACAGGGCCTCGCGAGGGAATTGCATCGGGGCCACCACCGCCATGGTGCTGTCCACCAGCGTGCGCGACCACACATTCTTCGCACTGCCGTTGGTGAGGTAGGTGAAGCTGTAAGTGTCCCCGGCCATGCCGTCGCTGAAGGCTATCCGCGCCCGCGTGCCACCGTCATGCCCCGTCATGCGGTAGTCGCCGCTTTCCTCGAATTCCCAACCGGCGGAGAAGCCGCTGCGTCGCCCGTTGCTCAACAACTGCGGCTGCCACAGACGTTGCAGCGTGCCACGACGCACCAGCTCCCCGCGGGTCAGGGCCAGCAGGAAGCGGTCCAGATCACCGACGGTGGTATGCAGTGCGGGCATAGGATGACCAGGCGATGTCGTCTTCGCGCTGCAGGGAGCTTTGTTTGCCGATGCAGGCGATAGCGGTGTTTTCCTGCGCGGCGCCTGCCGGATTCAACGAGGTGTGCGTCAATGCCAGCGGACGCAGCACACGTTCGTGGACGATCTGCGCATAGGGTTGCTGGTACTGCACTTCCAACAGGCGGTAACGACCGGATAGTCTATCTGCGTGTACCGGTTGGCGGCGCCCGGCGTGAACTGCAGTGGCCCCCCGGCGAGTGCCTTGAACACCTCCGCCAGCGTGGCCGGGAAGCGATTGACCTCCAAGGTAATCACCTCACCTGGTGCTGGAAACACCCCGGAACGCCGGAGGCATGGTCGATGAATTGCTGGACAGAGATCGCTGCCAAGCCTCGCAGGTCTGGCAGATAGCGGCTGGCGGGTACGTCCAGCTCGACCCTGTCGCGTTTCATCGGACGCGATGTTTCGGGTCACTGAAGTCGCAAATTCATCTCCCCGCCGTGAGGTCTGCGGGTCGGGGCTAGTACGGGTCAGAGACCAATATTCTTGCTCGATCTTCGCCAAATGATTCGCACGACGAAATCTCAGAAATGAGCTTTCTATAAAGAACGGAGGTGAGCTCAAAGGACTGCTCAATAGTGCTAATCTTGTAATCGCTGCATGATGACTTAATTACACCGAACATGATGCTGTCGAGATAATCATGACCATTCTCGATTAGCGTTCCGACATATGAAGGTGTTTGACTTGTGTGAACAATCAGATTGCGAGCCCTGTAAAGTCTCCGCATCTGCCACTTAACCTTCTTTTCGTGTCGATCCAGTCTGCTCTTAACGTTGATAGGGTTTGATAATTCCGTCGAAATGCAAAATATGCGGTATCGGAGAAGGTGAAAGTCCCCTAGCTTTGCGTAGAGCTGGTCTCGCAGATCTTGGGCTGCTGGATCAAAAAGGAAAATGGATAGCCTGACGATCAGTGGAGTCCCCTTCTCTACGTTGATTTTGTTGAGAATTCTTCGCGTTCTCCACTTATCCCACATCAACAGGTCGAAAAGAAGTCTGTCAATAATTCTTTTTATGTATGTTATTCCAATGAAAGGTATGGCTGCGTTGATTACTTGCTTTATTTTTGAGCCGCTGTCAACGTGTGAGGGGATAAGGGTCTCAATGGCAGTCCAAAGGTTTACAAGCTGATTCTCAGAAATATTCTGAGATATACAAGTTCCATGCAGATCCGCAACTCTGTTGAATCTCTGGAAGCTCGCCGGGTTCTGGCGAAGTGCGAGGTTCCTTATCATCTGGTTTAGCTCTTTCGCGGCACGGTCTTCGCGAAAATCGAAAGCCTTTTCCATTGGATTTCGCAATTCGTCGCAGCGTGCCGGGGCAAAAGCGCAGCAGGCCCATTCAATTACTGCGCTGGAGCTCCATGTGATCTGCTTTCTATGGTGAAAGAGTGCCAATAGATCGCTAAGTAAATCAAGTCTACGGAAAGCGACTGATCTTGCCGTATAAGGATCGCGACATTCGATGCCGTCAATCTTCACTAAAACTTCATTCGCCTGAGCCGGAGTTTCTAAAAGCATTTGCTTCAATTCGGCATTGAGCTTTATATTCTGATCTTGTAGGTCAACAATTGAAATCTTAAAAGAGCCGAGTGAAGTTTTTGTCTGAAGAATCAGATTGGATACTGCGGCGTAAACGCAAAAATGGTGTGTGTCTTGATTTATTATGCTGATGAATTTGGCTAGCGCATCGTTGGAGGAGATCTTTTCGCCATTTGGAGCAAAGAAAAATACATGTGTCTGCTCATGTAGCCACTGCTTGTTGACGCCATTGTTGACAAGTGAAGTGATCAGCGCGGTTGCGTGTAAGTCAATGCTCTTTTTTTTATTGCTGGTGATGGCGTCAAATAGCATCTCGCATGTTGATTCGATGTAGCGAGCGCTATTTAGAGTTCTGGATAGAATCTCTAGTCTTAGTTTTGTTGCGGAAATTGGGGTTTGATCGTTATGAAGAGTGTAATAACTAATCTCGGAGTCGAGGAGGCTCTTTGCAATAGGGTCATTCTGCAAGCTCCAAACAAGCTCCTCGATGACGTGCTGAAGGTTCGATGCCTCAATTGTCCCTTTCTCGATCTCTTTGATCAAAGAAATTGCTTCTAGGCAAAGGCTCGGTGAATTTAAGGCTGGCGGTTTATAAGTGTCTAGGGATAAATCAAATAGGAGTTCATCGATTCGTTGTGCGAAGAACAGGAGACTTGCGGTTTCTTCCGTCAACGTCCAACGACTCAAATTTCTAAGTTTCATTATCCCGCCCCTTCAGTCTTAAGAATTATTGCCAAGTATCAGCCCAGAATCCCAGGCAGATCCAGCCCCTTCTCCTTCGCGCAGTCCACCGCGATCGCATACCCCGCGTCGGCATGCCGCATCACGCCCGTGGCCGGGTCGTTCCACAGCACGCGGGCGATGCGCTTGGCCGCCGCTTCCGTACCGTCGCAGACGATGACCATGCCCGAATGCTGCGAGAAGCCCATGCCGACGCCGCCGCCATGGTGCAGCGAGACCCAGGTGGCACCACTGGCGGTGTTGAGCAGGGCGTTGAGCAGCGGCCAGTCGGAAACGGCATCGGAGCCGTCCTGCATGGCCTCGGTCTCGCGGTTCGGCGAGGCGACACTGCCCGAATCCAGATGATCGCGCCCGATCACCACCGGCGCCTTCAGCTCGCCATTGGCGACCATCTCGTTGAAGGCCAGTCCCAGTCGATCACGATCGCCCAGGCCAACCCAGCAGATGCGCGCGGGCAGGCCCTGGAACTTGATCTTCTCGGCGGCCATGTCCAGCCAGCGGTGCAGGTGCGGGTTGTCCGGGATCAGTTCCTTGACCTTGGCGTCGGTCTTGGCGATGTCCTCCGGATCGCCGCTCAGCGCGGCCCAGCGGAACGGGCCGATGCCGCGGCAGAACAGCGGGCGGATGTAGGCGGGTACGAAGCCGGGGAAGTCGAAGGCATCTTCCACGCCTTCTTCCAGCGCCATCTGGCGCAGGTTGTTGCCGTAATCCACGGTCGGTACGCCGAGCGAGTGGAAGCCGAGCATGGCGCGGATGTGGTTGGCCATCGATTCGCGCGCGGCCGCTTCCACTTCCTTCGGCGCGGAGACGCGCTTGTCGTCCCATTCTTCCACCGTCCAGCCCTGCGGCAGGTAACCGTTGACCGGGTCGTGCGCGGAGGTCTGGTCGGTCAGCAGGTCCGGCTTCACGCCGCGGATCAGCAGCTCGTCCAGCACGTCGGCGACGTTGCCGAGCAGGCCGACCGAGAGCGGCTTCTTGGCGGTGCACGACTCTTCGATCAGGCGCAGCGCTTCGTCGAGGTCGTCGGTCCAGGTGTCCAGATACCCGGTGCGCAGGCGCATCTCGATGCTGCTCTTGCGGCATTCCACCGCCAGGCACGAGGCGCCGGCCATCACCGCGGCCAGCGGCTGCGCGCCGCCCATTCCACCGAGCCCACCGGTGAACAGCCACTTGCCGGCCAGGCTGCCGTTGTAATGCTGGCGGCCCATTTCCACGAAGGTCTCGTAGGTGCCCTGCACGATGCCCTGTGCGCCGATGTAGATCCAGCTGCCGGCGGTCATCTGGCCATACATGGCCAGGCCCTTCTTATCGAGCTCGTTGAAGTGGTCCCAGTTGGCCCACCGCGGCACCAGGTTGGAGTTGGCGATCAGCACGCGCGGGGCATCCACGTGGGTGCGGAACACGCCGACCGGCTTGCCGGACTGCACCAGCAGGGTCTGGTCATCCTCCAGCCGCTGCAGGGTCTCGATGATTTTGTCGTAGCTCTCCCAGTCGCGCGCCGCGCGGCCGATGCCGCCGTAGACCACCAGCTCCTGCGGGCGCTCGGCCACGTCCGGGTGCAGGTTGTTCATCAGCATGCGCAGCGGAGCTTCGGTCAGCCAGCTCTTGCAGGTCAGCGTGGTGCCGGTCGGGGCGAGGATGGTGCGGGTGGAATCGAGACGGGTCATGCAGCACTCCGGGACGTAGCGAAGTCGAGACAGGCATCGAGCACCTGCTGCAGCGTGGCGCGCAGCGGGGCGGCGTGATCGGGATCCAATGGCGTGGGCCAGCTGTGCTCATCCACGGCCTCGGGCTCGTGCATGTAGCCGCGGCAGGCCAGCTCCATCTGCAGCGTATGCACGCCGCCGGGGATGTCGCTGTAATGGCGGGTGATGTAGCCGCCCTTGAAGCGGCCGTTGCGCACATGGCTCATGCCGCTCATCGCGCACAGGTTGTCGACCACGTCGGTCAGCGCGTTGTCGCAGGTGGTATCGCCGTTGGTGCCGAGGTTGAACTGCGGCAGCTGGCCATCGAACAGGTGCGGGATGTGCGAGCGGATCGAGTGCGCGTCATACACCACCACGGTGCCGTGCAGGGCACGCAGGCGCGCGATCTCCGCGGCGAGGGCGTCGTGGTAGGGCGCGAACCAGGTATCGCGGCGGCGCGCGATTTCCGCTTCGTCCGGGCCGTGGCCATCGCGGTACAGCGGCTGGTTGTCGAAGGTGGTCAGCGGGCACAGGCCGGTGGTGTTCTGGCCCGGGTACAGCGAGGTGCCGCTGGGGTCGCGGTTGACGTCGATGACCGAGCGCGACACCGCGGTGCGCACCGTGGTGGCGCCCATCTGCTGCGCGAAGCCGTACAGCTCATGCACCCACCAGTCGGCGTCGCGGCGGGCCAGCCACGGCGACACGAACTGCGCGGCCAGTGCATCGGGCAGCTCGGTGCCGGTGTGCGGGAAGCTGACGATCAACGGCACATCGCCGCGGTGGATCTGCAGCCAATCCGGTGGGGTCGTCATGCCAGCGGCTCCAGCGGCGGCAGGATGTCGGCCAGCCCTTCAGCCAGCACGCCACTGCGCACCAGGTCGGTCGCGGCCACCATGTCCGGGTGGAAGTAACGGTCGTCTTCCAGCGTCGGCACCTGTGCGCGCAGGCGCTGGCGCACCGCTTCCAGCGCATCGCTGGAGCGCAGCGGGGCATGGAAATCGCAGCCCTGTGCAGCGGCGAGCAGCTCGATGCCGATCACATTGGCCGCGTTCTCGGCCATCGCCATCAGGCGGCGTGCACCGTGCGCGGCCATCGAGACGTGATCTTCCTGGTTGGCCGAGGTCGGGATCGAGTCGACGCTGGCCGGGTAGGCGCGCTGCTTGTTTTCCGAGACCAGCGCCGCGGCGGTGACCTGCGGAATCATGAAACCGGAATTCAAACCGGGCTTCGGGGTGAGGAAGGCCGGCAGCCCGGACAGGGCCGGGTCGACCAGCATCGCGGTGCGGCGCTCGCTGATCGAGCCGATCTCGCACACGGCCATCGCCAGCATGTCCGCCGCGAAAGCGACCGGCTCGGCGTGGAAATTGCCGCCGCTCAGTGCCTCATTGGTATCGGTGAACACCAGCGGATTGTCGGACACGCCGTTGGCTTCGATCGCCAGCGTGGTGGCGGCCTGGCGCATCACGTCGAACGCGGCGCCCATGACCTGCGGCTGGCAGCGCAGGCAGTACGGATCCTGCACGCGCACGTCGTTGTCGCGGTGCGATTCGCGGATCGCCGAGCCCTGCATCAGGGTGCGCAGCGCGGCGGCGGTGGCGATCTGCCCGCGCTGGCCACGGATGCTGTGGATGCGCGGATCGAACGGGGTGTCCGAGCCCTTGGCTGCTTCCACCGACAGCGCGCCGGTGACCAGCGCCGCGCGGAACACGGTATCGATCGCGAACAGACCGGCCAGTGCATAGGCGGTGGAGTACTGGGTGCCGTTGAGCAGCGCCAGGCCTTCCTTCGCGCCCAGTACCAGCGGGGCCAGGCCGACCTTGGCCAGCGCCTCGGCCGCCGGCAGGCGCTCGCCCGCCACGAAGGCTTCGCCCACGCCGATCATCACGCTGGCCAGGTGCGAGAGCGGGGCCAGATCGCCGGAGGCACCGACCGAGCCCTGGCACGGAATCACCGGAATGAAGTCGTGCTGCAGGAAGGCTTCCAGCAGGGCCAGCGTCTGCGGGCGGATCCCCGAGGCGCCCTGGGCGAGGCTGGCCAGCTTCAACGCCATCATCAGGCGCACCACGGGTGCGGGCATCGGCTCGCCGACGCCGGCGGCATGCGAAAGCACGATATTGCGCTGCAGGGTTTCCAGGTCGTCGCGCTCGATGCGCACGCTGGCCAACTTGCCGAAGCCGGTATTGATGCCGTACACCGGTGCGCCCTTGGCGACGATGTCGGCCACGGTCTGCGCGCTGCGCAGCACGGCCGCGGCCGAGGCCGGGTCCAGCCGCACCCGCGCGCCGTCATGGATCGCGCGCCATTGCGCCAGCGTGACGGCGCCGGGGTGCAGGGTCAGGGTAGTGCTCATGAAATCTCCAGACATCACTAGATTCAGACGGATTGGCCGCACATCACGCGGCCGTGCAGGGGGTTGAAACCCATGCGGTAGACGAGGTCGGCAGGCGCCTCGATGTCCCACAGGGCGAGGTTGCAGTCCAGGCCGACGGCGAGCCGGCCGATCCGGTCCTGCCGGCCAAGGGCGCGCGCCGCTTCACGGGTGAAGCCGGCGATGCACTCCGCCACGGTCATGCGGAACAGGGTGGCGGCCATGTTCATCGCCAGCAGCGGGCTGGTCAGCGGCGAGGTGCCGGGGTTGGAATCGGTGGCCAGCGCCAGTGGTACGCCGGCCGCCCGCAGGTCGGCGATCGGGGGCAGGGTGGTATCGCGGGTGAAATAGAACGCGCCCGGCAGCAGCACCGCCACGGTGCCGGCGCTGCGCATCGCGGCGATGCCGTCGGCGTCGAGGTGTTCGATATGGTCGGCCGACAGTGCGCCGTGACGTGCCGCCAGGGCGGCACCGTGCTGGTTGCTGAGCTGCTCGGCATGGATCTTGATCGCCAGCCCGTGTTGCTGCGCGGCGAGGAAGACCTGCTCGGCCTGTGCGGCGCTGAAGGCGATGTTCTCGCAGAACACGTCTACCGCCTCGGCCAGCCCGGCCGCCGAAACGGCCGGAATCATGACGTTGCAGACCTCGTCGATGTACTCCTGCGCTTCGCGGCCCGGCGGGATCGCATGCGCGCCGAGGAAGGTCGGCACGATCTCGACCGCGCGCTGGCGGCCCAGTTCGCGCGCGACGGTCAGCTGCTTGGTCTCATCGGCCAGGGTCAACCCGTAACCGGATTTGATCTCGAGCGTGGTGATGCCTTCGGCCAGCATGGCGTCCAGCCGGGGCAGGCTCGCGGCGAGCAGGTCGGCCTCGCTGGCGGCGCGGGTGGCCCGCACGGTGGAGACGATGCCGCCGCCGGCGCGGGCGATGTCGGCATAGCTCACGCCCTGCAGGCGCTGCTCGAACTCGCCGGCGCGGTTGCCGGCATAGACCAGGTGGGTGTGGCAGTCGATCAGGCCGGGGCTGATCCAGCGCCCGGCGCAGTCGATACGCTGGACCGGCTGCAGGTGATCGGCAGATCCGGCCGCACCGACATGCACGATGCGCCCATCGGTCGCGGCGATGACGCCCTCCTCGATCACGCCCAGGCCCGGGCCGTCGACGGTGATCAGGTTGGCGTGGTACCAGAGGGTGTCACAGTGCATGGCAGCAACCACATCGGTGTATATGTCTATACAATATAGACGCCTCTTCCGGGATGTCCAGTGATGCCAGCCACCCCCGCACCGATCCTTCGTTTCCACGCCGCTCATGCGCTGCTGCCACATGGCTGGGCGCGCGATGTGCGCATCCTCAGCCAGGGCGGCAGATTCATCGAGGTGACCGAAGGTGTGTCGGGCGCGCCGGGCGATACCGCGTTGGCGATCGCGGTGCCGGGCCTGGGCAACCTGCACAGCCACGCTTTCCAGCGCGGCATGGCCGGACTGACCGAGATCGGCGGCAACAGCGGCGACAGCTTCTGGAGCTGGCGTGAGCTGATGTACCGCTTCCTCGCGCATCTGCAGCCCGAGGCCATGCAGGCGATTGCCGAGCAGGCGTATGTGGAAATGCTGGAATCCGGCTTCACCCGGGTCGGCGAGTTCCATTACCTGCACCATGGCCCGGACGGCGCGGCCTATGCCAACCGTGCCGAGATGGCCGAGCGTATCGCGGCCGCTGCCCGGTCCAGCGGCATCGGCCTGACCCTGTTGCCGGTGTTCTACGCGCATGCCGATTTCGGCGGCGCCGCGCCAAATCCGGCCCAGCGCCGGCTGATCCACGATGTCGACGGGTTTGCTGCGCTGCTGCAGGGCTGCACGCGCGCGCTGCAGGACCAGGACGATGCGGTGCTCGGTTTCGCCCCGCACAGCCTGCGCGCGGTGACCGGCGAGGAATTGTCGGCGTTGCTGCCGCTCAATAGCGGGCCCGTCCACATCCACATCGCCGAACAGACCCGCGAGGTCGATGCCTGCGTCGCCTGGAGCGGCATGCGGCCGGTGCAGTGGCTGTACGAACACGCGCCGGTGGATGCGCGCTGGTGCCTGGTGCATGCCACCCACATCACCGAAGCGGAGATGCAGCAGATCGTAGCCAGCCGTGCGGTGGCCGGGCTGTGCCCGATCACCGAGGCGAACCTGGGTGACGGCCTGTTCCCGATGCAGGCCTTCGCACGTGCCGGTGGCCGGTTCGGCGTGGGCTCGGATTCCAACGTGCTGATCGACGCGGCCGAAGAACTGCGCCTGCTCGAGTACGGCCAGCGCCTGCAACTGCGCGGGCGCAATGTGCTGGCCCCGGGCGATGGTCAGTCCACCGGCCGCTGGCTGTACGAACAGTCGTTGAACGGTGCTGCGCAGGCGCTGGGCGTGACCACCGGGCTGCAGGCCGGTGCGCCGGCCGACCTGGTCGAACTCGATCCGGATCACCCGGCGCTGATCGCCCGCGACGGCGACGCCTTGCTTGACAGCTGGGTGTTCGCCGCACGTAATGGCGCCGTGCGATCGGTGTGGCGCCAAGGGCGCCAGTGGGTCCGTGATGGTCGCCACCCGCAACGCGAGGCGGTGGCCGCACGGTTCGCCGCGGCACTTCGACCGTTGTTGAGGGTCTGATCAGACCCTCCCATGCAGGAATCCAGAGTGACGGGCAAGAAAGCAGCAACCCTCAATCAGCGCATCCGTGCTGATCTGGAAAGCCGCATCCTCAGTGGACAGTGGGAGCCTGGCTTCCGCATCCCCTACGAACACGAGCTGATGGAGCAGTACGGCTGCTCGCGGATGACCGTGAACAAGGTGCTGACCGCGTTGGCCGAGAGCGGCATGATCGAGCGCCGCCGCCGTGCGGGCTCGTTCGTCGCGCGCCAGCCGCCGCACCTGGAACAGGTGGCGCTGGAGATTCCCGACATCGCGATGGCGGTGGAAGCGCGCGGGCACGTCTATGGCTACCAGCTGCTGGAGCGTGCCTACCGGCGACCGCGCGAGCAGGTTGCGGAGGAAACCACCCTGGCCGGCGGCGAGAAGCTGCTGGCGATCCGCTGCCTGCACCTGGCCGATGGCCGGCCGCTGGCGCTGGAGCACCGCCTGATCAGCCCGGTCGGCGTGCCGGAGGTGTTGGCGGTGGATTTCGAGACCACGGCGCCGGGCAGCTGGCTGCTGCAGAACGTCTCGTGGACACGCGCCCAGCACCGGATCAGTGCCTGGGGCGCGGATGAGGCGGCCGCCACGCTGCTGCAGGTCAAACCCGGCACGGCGTGCCTGGTCATCGACCGCCTTACCTGGCGCGGCGAGCAGCCGATCACCTGCGTGCGGCAGATGTTCCTGGGCGATGCCTACGATCTGGTTGCCCGTTTCTCGCCGGGCGCGCGCTGAGCCTTACAGTGTGGTGCACTGCCGCCAGCGGACCGGCTCATCCACGCCGGGGCGCGGGTTGAGCTGGATGCGCACGGTGCGCAGCGCCGGGTAGCGGGTCACTTCCTCGCAGATCAGCGGCCAGATCGTATCGATTTCGCCGGTGCGGTTGATCGCCAGCGTCTGCCGGGTCAGCCAGATGCCACTGGCCACGCCGGGGCGGCTGGCCACGTTGCGTGACAGTTCCTGCTGATAGCGGTCCAGCGTGGCGTCGTCCGGGTTCGCTTCCATTGCAGGCGGGGCGGCGTCGGCAGCGCGGCCAGCGGTCTCGGGGGCCGCGGGGGCCGGTGTCGCAGGCGTGGGCTGGGTGCCGGCCGGCGCGGGTGTTTTCGCTGCAGCCGGCGCGGCCGCCGCGGTTTCGTCGTCGGCCCACTCCGTTTCCAGCCCGGCGGTCAGCGAGCCCAGCCCGACCATCAGGCCCAGCGTCGCCGCGCCCAGTGCCGCGATCGAGATGCGGCGGAGGGCTTCGCCACGGGCACCGGCCTCGACACGGGCCTCCATGTCGCCCGGCAGGTAGGGCTTCAGCAACGGCCACAGCAGCGGGCCGTCGAGGACCTCGACGCTCTGTTTTTCAGCGGCGATGCGTCCATCGCGCTCGACCTTGCCCTCGGTGATCAGGATGCCGCCACGCGCACCGGCCAGGCGCGCGGCGGCGCCCAGTTCGTTCACCGCCGCCGTGCCGATCCGGTAGGCGCGCCCGTGCTTGCAGGAGAGCAGCCAGCGCTGCGGCCCGTCGTGCATCAGGAAATCGCTGCGGGGTTCGCGGCTGTCCACGGCCTCGTCCGGCACGTCCTGCAGCCCGCGCTGCTCGTGCATCGCGCGCCGCACGATCAGGGAAAACTCGCGCCAGTGCATGCCGGCCAAGGCATTCAGGCCGAGCTGGGTCTCCTTGCGCTTCCGTTTGATCAGCCAGAAGTAGGCCGTGGCCAGGAACCAGGCGATGAGGGCCAACAGCAGGGCCAGAATCCAGGAGAGCATGCAGGGGGATATGAACAGGGAAGTGCGATAGACAGTTTATATGCGCCTTTGCACGTCAGCGGCGCGTCGTTTTCGAGCCGGTTCGCATCCGGCGGTCACGTCGGTGACGGCCGTCTCACTTTGCGGGGCCTTGCGGTAGCAGCGCCCACAAAAAACCCGCCAATCCAGAGCCGTGAGGGGAGGGAACAAACGGCGGTGGAAGCGATTGGCGGGTCGATTTCGATTGTCAACAAAGTCGTGCTGCTTTGCAACAAACGTGGTCGGATCAGTTCAGTCAGGCATCGGAGGTCGGCGACTGGTGCGTACCCGGCGATGGATCGGCCGACGGCGAGGCGTTGCGGGCCTCGGCACGGTTGACCCGGGTGTTGAGCGCATCGATCCGGGCATTGAGCGCGGCGACATCCTCGGCGGTCGGGATGTGCAGACGCTTCAGCACGCCCTGGACCCGGTCATCGAAGGCCTTCTCGACCTTGTCCCAGGTGCCGCTGGCCTTTTCACGGGCCTCGCCGAGGTGTTCCTCGACATTGTCGCGCCAGCGCGGTGTATCGCCGGTCTGCTCGCGGTTGCGGGCCTCGATGTTCTCGCCTTCCTTGACCAGGTTGTCGAAGACACGGCTGCCTTCGGCCTGCGCACGCCCGAAGGCGCCCAGACCCGCCAGCCATATCTGCTGGGCCGAATCGGTCAGCTTGCGCGAGAAGCGCTCGGCCTGATCCTGCAGCGAGGGCTTCTCGCCGGGGATGCGATCGTCGAAGTCGTTGGGTGAATGCATGGGGCGATCCCTTGGGTGGACACCCTTGGATCGTATGCATCGCCGGCTTCAAGCGGTGTGATGGCCGGCGCCTGTGCAGCGCCGGGCCGGGCGTCGGTTCAGCCGAGCTTTTCCTGCAACACGCGCTGGATCTCGCTTTCCACCATGCCCTTCATGGCCGAGAGCAGGAAGCCGAGCTTGGCGGTGACCTGCACCTGGCCGGGCTGCAGCGCGATCGCGCCGTCCACGCCGGAGCCGCTGAAATTCAACACGTCGCCCACCCAGTTGGACTGCAGACCGAAACGCTCGGACAGTTTGGCGGCGACTTCTTCGATGGCTTTGCGCGCATTTTCGGCGGGCAGGGAGTGGGCGTGACGGATATCGATGGTGGACATACAGCCTCCTGGCGGACAACGGCGCGGATTTGGGCGTGCATTGTGCGCATCCTCAGGCACAACTCCAAGGTCTGCGTCACACTTCTTCTTCCCTGACATTCAACCTGCTAGGCTGCGCCGCGTGCAGAACCTGCTAGTTCACTTTACTCAACGCCAACATCCCGACCAGCCCCTGCGGCCCGGGGTGCAGCGCATCGTGCGTCATGCATCGGGCACCGTCCGGCTTTGCGATGACGCCCCCGGCACCTTGCTGCTGGCCCAGTTCTGCCTGGATGACCGCGGCCTGTGGCTGCAGGTCGCCAACGGCATCCGCGGCATCCACGTCAACGGCCGCCCGGTGCGCCGGATGGCGCTGCTGCGTGCAGGCGACGCCGTCTACGCCGACGGCGTGGAGATGGTGGTGCAGGGCGATTGCGAAGCTGTCGCGCACGCGCCGCCACGCAGCGATGATGGCAGCGACGACCAGCGCCTGTTGCGCGGGGTCGGCGGCCAGCACCACGGGCGCAGCTTCACCCTGGATCGTCCGCGCGTGATCGGGCGGGGGCCGGAGGCGGACATCGTCATCGACGACCCTGCCTTCGCCGAACAGCACGCCCGCCTGGAGCAGCATGGGGAGCGCCTGCTGCTGCGCGACCTGGGCGCCGGCGAGTCCACGCGGGTCAATGGCGTCACCGTTCGCCATTGCTGGCTGCAGCCGGGCGATCAGCTGGTCTTCGATGCCCAGCACCGCTTCGTGCTCGAAGTCCCACACGACGGCCGCAAGCGCATCGTGATCGACGAAGAGGACGACGGCTTCGAGGCACGCCAGCGCCCGGAACCGGTGGCTGCGCCCAAACGGGTGAGCCGCTGGCCGTGGCTGTTGGCCAGTGCGTTGCTGCTGGCCGCAGCGCTCAGCGGCCTGCTCTGGTTCGGGGCGCGGTAAACGTCATCGCATCCGCGCTGATGCCCCGTGATTTGCTACGCAAACCACGGGCCCCCGCGTGACATTGCTTCCAGACCCCGCCGCGTCGCGGCGCCCCCTGACTCAGGGGGCTCGCCTCCAGACATATGGCGGTGGCTCTGGCAGACAGCCGGACCCTGGATAGATTCGTTTGCAACCAAATTCGCCTTGTCCTGCAAGGCCTAAAGGCTGGTGCGCTGCGGCATACTAGGGGTCTTGCCCCAGAGGTGTGACATGACGCGCGCGTTCAATTTCAGTGCCGGCCCTGCAACGTTGCCGGAATCGGTCCTGCGCCAGGCGCAGGAAGAGATGTTGGAGTGGAACGGCGCGGGCGCCTCCATTGTCGAAATGAGCCACCGCGGCCCGGAGTTCATGGCCGTCGCCGCCCAGGCCGAGGCCGATCTGCGTCGTCTGATCGGCATCCCGGACGACTACGCGGTGCTGTTCCTGGCCGGTGGCGCGACCACCCAGCAGGCCCTGCTCGCACTCAACTTCGCCCAGCCCGGCCAGACCGTGGATTACGTGCTCACCGGGCACTGGGGCAAGACCGCGATCAAGCAGGTCAGCCCTTACGTCACGGTCAACGTCGCCGCGAGCAGCGAAGCCAATGGCTTCCACGACATCCCGGCGCGCGCCGGTTGGCAGCTCTCCGATGACGCGGCCTACGTGCACATCACCGCCAACGAAACCATCCACGGCGTCGAGTTCCGTGACACGCCGGACGTGGGTGACGTGCCGCTGTTCGCCGATTTCAGCTCCTCGATCGCCAGCGAGCCGCTGGATGTCAGCCAGTACGGCCTGATCTATGCCGGCGCGCAGAAGAACCTCGGCCCGGTCGGCGTCTCGGTGGTGATCGTGCGCCGCGACCTGCTCGAGCGCAGCGGCCAGCCGCGTGCGGACATCTTCGATTACCGCTCGCACGTCGCGCGCGATTCCATGCTCAACACCCCGCCGACCTGGAACTGGTACCTGGCCGGGCTGGTGTTCCAGTGGATGCTGGCCGAAGGCGGCGTGGAAGAATTCGCCCGCCGCAACGCGGTCAAGTCGGGCCTGATCTACGGGGCGATCGACCAGTCCGGCGGCTTCTACCGCAATGAAGTCGTCCCGGCCGCACGCTCGCGCATGAACATCCCGTTCTTCCTGCCGGATGACACGCTCAACGCGCGTTTCGTCAGTGAATCCAAAGCGGCCGGCCTGCTGGCGCTGAAGGGCCACAAGGCGGTCGGCGGCATCCGCGCCTCGCTGTACAACGCCATGCCGGTGGAGGGCGCGCAGGCGCTGGCCGCCTTCATGCGCGATTTCCAGCAGCGCAACGGCTGACGCATTCGTTTTTCCCGGGGCGCTCGCCGCCCCACCGCAATTGGAACCCAGATGGCCACCAAACCCGCCAAGCCCAAGGCTGCCAAGCCAGCGCCGACCCCGCCCAAGGCGGCTGCCCCCGCGAAGAAGGCCAAGGCCGCCAAGCGCGATGCCGCGCCGGCCGTTGCCGCGCCCGTGCTGTCGGACGTGCGCGCCAAGATCGACCATATCGACCGCAGCATCCAGGCGCTGATCGCCGAGCGCGCCAACTTCGCCCACCAGGTCGGCAAGGCCAAGGGCAAGCTCGCTGCCGCCGTGGATTACTACCGCCCCGAGCGCGAAGCGCAGGTGCTGCGCATGGTGGTGGACCGCAATGAGGGCCCGCTCAGCGATGAAGTGCTGGTCCACGTCTACCGCGAAATCATGTCGGCCTGCCTGGCCCAGCAGGAGCCGCTGAAGATCGGCTACCTCGGTCCGGAAGGCACCTTCAGCCAGCAAGCCGTGCTTAAGCACTTCGGGCGCTCGGCGCTGGGTCTGCCGCTGGCCAGCATCGAGGAAGTCTTCCAGGAAGTGGAAGCGGGCAACGCCGATTTCGGCGTGGTGCCGGTGGAGAACTCGGGGCAGGGCACCATCCAGATCACCCTGGACATGTTCCTGACCTCCAACCTGAAGATCTGTGGCGAAGTGGAGCTGCGCGTGCAGCAGTACCTGATGTCGCGCAGTGGTCGGCTGGAGGATGTCGAGCGCGTGTATGGCCACCCGCAGTCGTTCATGCAGACCTCCTCGTGGCTGCGCGCCAACCTGCCCAAGGCCGAGAAGATTCCGGTCTCCAGCAACGCCGAAGGCGCGCGCCGCGCCCGCAATGCCGATGACGCCGCGGCGATCGGCGGCGAGAGTGCCGGGCATGTGTACGGCCTGAAGAAGGTGGTGACCAAGCCGATCCAGAACGATGCGGACAACACCACGCGCTTCCTGGTCATCGGCCGCAACATCTTCCCCACCTCCGGCCACGACCGCACCTCGGTGCTGGTGTTCATCCACGACAAGCCCGGTGCACTGTTCGACGTGCTCAGCCCGTTCGCGCGGCATGGCATCAGCATGAACCGGATCGAGTCGCGCCCCTCGCACAATGCCAAGTGGGAGTACGGCTTCTTCATCGATCTGGCCGGCCATGTCGAGGACGAGGCGATGCAGGCGGCCCTGGCCGAACTGAAAGCCCACTCGGCGCAGATCAAGATCCTCGGCTCCTATCCGGTCGCCGTGCCCTGATCCGAACGGCGCAGCCGCCTCGCGCGCTGCGCCCGGCCCGGCGCCCGTGTGGGCGCTGTGGCCCCTCCCGTACACCGTTGCATCGCCGCTGCGGCGGCCCGCCCCCTAGGATTTCCGATGACCGCATCTCCGTACTGGATCGCCCACAAGGGCCAGCCCCTGCAGGGCAGCCTGACCATTCCCGGTGACAAGTCCGTCTCGCACCGCTCGGTGATGTTTGCCGCGCTGGCCGATGGCGTGTCGCGCATCGATGGCTTCCTGGAGGGCGAAGACACCCGCGCCACCGCCGCGATCTTTTCGCAGATGGGCGTGCGCATCGACACCCCGTCGCCCTCGCAGCGCATCGTGCACGGCGTCGGCGTGGATGGCCTGAAGGCACCGGGCGCCCCGCTGGATTGCGGCAATGCCGGCACCGGCATGCGTCTGCTGGCCGGGCTGCTGGCTGCACAGCCGTTTGACTCGGTGATGGTCGGCGACGAATCGCTGTCGCGCCGCCCGATGCGCCGCGTGACCGGTCCGCTGGCCGAGATGGGTGCGAAGATCGATACCGAGGCCGATGGCACCCCGCCACTGCGGGTGCATGGTGGCCAAACGCTGCACGGCATTGCATTCGCCTCGCCGGTGGCCAGCGCGCAGGTCAAATCCGCCGTGCTGCTGGCCGGTCTGTATGCCGATGGCGAAACGTCTGTCACCGAGCCGCACCCGACCCGCGATTACAGCGAACGCATGCTGCGTGCATTCGGTGTGGATATCGAGTTTTCGCCGGGCAAGGCACGCCTGCGTGGCGGCCAGCGGCTGCGCCCGACCGATATCGTGGTGCCGGCCGATTTCTCCTCGGCGGCGTTCTTCCTGGTGGCGGCGAGCGTGATCCCAGGCTCCGAGCTGCGCCTGCGTGCGGTGGGCCTCAACCCGCGCCGTACCGGGCTGCTCGCGGCGCTGCGCCTGATGGGCGCGGACATTACCGAAGAAAACCATGCCGAGCAGGGTGGGGAAGCGGTGGCTGATCTGGTGGTGCGGCATGCGCCGCTGCACGGCGCCGAGATTCCCGAAGCGCTGGTGCCGGACATGATCGACGAGTTCCCGGCCTTGTTCGTCGCGGCGGCGGCGGCACAGGGCAACACCGTGGTGCGCGGTGCGGCCGAATTGCGGGTCAAGGAATCGGATCGTCTGGCCGCAATGGCGACGGGCCTGCGCACGCTGGGCGTGCAGGTCGATGAAACCGATGATGGCGCCACGATCCACGGTGGCGCCGTGCTTGGCAGCGGCACCATCGAGAGCCACGGCGACCACCGCATCGCGATGGCCTTCGCGATTGCCGGCCAGCTCAGCAGCGGCGAAGTGCGGGTCAATGACATCGCCAACGTGGCGACGTCCTTCCCGGATTTCGATGGCCTGGCGACCGGTGCAGGTTTCGGGCTTCGCGCCGGCTGAGGTAGCGACGGGTTCTGCCGGGCTGCTGCTTCCAGATGTCAGGTATGCGTGGTTGCCGGGCAGCGCCCGGCACTACCTTGACCTCGCGCGGACGCGGTGCTTCGCACAACAAAAAAGGGAGGCCATTGGCCTCCCTTTTCGTTTCCGCCGCAGTGCATCCGCTTAGCGCTCCGTACGGAAGTCCACCGGAACGCGCACCACGCTCGCCACTGCGCGGCCGTTATTCATCGCCGGCTCGAACTTCCAGTCGCGCACGGTGGTCAGCACCGCACGATCCAGATCGCGATCACGCGTACCGCTGCGCTGCACGATGTTGGCGTCGGTCACCTGGCCACGGGTATCCACGTTGAGGCTGGCCACCACGCTGCCCTGCACGCCGCTGCGCAGCGCCGTACGCGGGTAGACCGGCTTGGCATTGCTCGCCAGCGGGCGGGCCTCACGGTTGCGTACGGCCGGCGTCGCCTTGCGCTGCTCGGCGGCCGGTGCGGCCTGGCGCGCAGCGGGTGCCGGCGTGGTCGCCACCGGTGCGGTCTCGGTAGCGGGCAACATGCGCTGGCCCACCGGCGCCTCGTTGGTATCGCCCGGGGTGGCATAACGCAGCCACACCAGCGCAGCGGCGAACATCGCGACGATCAACGCCACCCACAACCAGGGTGACGTACGGCGATGGGCGGGCTCATCGATCACGTCGCGCTGATGATGCGGCGAGCGGGGCATGTCCGGGGCATGGGTAACACTCATGGCTGACTCCTGGTGTCGATGTGACACCCGCAGTCTTGCCCGGACACGGTTGCGGATGTGTCAGCGCACCGTCAACGCGACGACTGCATTCCCATCGAGGTTCAGTTTCCTGAGCCGTTGCACAATCGCCGCACGTGGCGGCGATGAATCACCGCGGCGTGAAGTCGAACGGCACTTCCAGGCTGCCAGGCACTGGCACACCGTTGTTCTGCGCCGGCTGGAAACGCCAGCGACGCACCGCATCGGACGCTGCGCGGTCAAGATCGCGTGAACCGCTGCGCTGGATCAACGTCACGGCCGATGGATAGCCGGTGGCATCCACATCCACGCGCACCACCACCGTTCCACTGTCACCGCGACGCAAGGCGGCCGGCGGGTAACTCGGCGGCGGCGACTGGTCAGCAATCGGCTGCGGGCGGTCGCTCGGCGCCATGGCCGTGGGCGCGGCGGGTGCGGCGGGCGCAGCCGGGGCGGCCGGCGGTGGCGGCGGGGCCGTCTCCACCAGCTGCGGCTTTTCCTCGTTGACCGGCGGGGCCTTGGCGTCGGGCATGTCGCTGGAGCCGGCGGCAGCGGCCAACGGCTCGGGCAGCGGCACCACCTCGGCCACCTGGGCGGGGGTCTGCGCGGCCGGGTCGGCTTTGTAGAAGTCGTTGTTGCGGCTGCTCAGCCATACCACCAGGAACAACAGCAGGCCCACGCCGAAGGCGATCGCGGCGATCACGAGGCTGCGGCGGGGCAGGTGGAAGGTGATGTTCTTGCCAGAAGTCGAGCGGGGAGCAGACATGGGGCATACCGTATGGATCACCGCGATTCTGCCACGCCCGGGATGAACCGGCGGCAGAAAAACGCATAACAGGCGATAATCCCCCTCCGAATCCGTAGACCCCTCTGCCGCCATGCTCGATCCAGCCCTGCTCCGCCAACAGCCCGCCGACCTTGCCGAACGCCTGCGCACCTCGCGCGGTTTCGAGCTGGATGTCTCCGGGCTGGAGTCGCTGGAAGCCGATCGCAAGCGCATCCAGGTGCGCACGCAGGAGCTGCAGAGCCTGCGCAACAGCCGTTCCAAGGCCATCGGCCAGGCCAAGGCCAAGGGCGAAGACGTCTCGGCGATCATGGCCGAGGTGGCCGCGTTCGCCGATGAGCTGAAGGCCTCGGAAGTGGCCCTGGATGCGCTGCGCGAGAAAATCGAAGCGATCGCGCTGGGCATTCCGAACCTGCCCGCCGAGGATGTGCCGGCCGGCAAGGATGAATCCGAGAATGTCGAACAGAAGCGCTGGGGCACCCCGCGCGCGTTCGATTTCCCGGTGCTGGATCACGTCGAGCTCGGCGCCCGCAACCGCTGGCTGGATGGCGAGACCGCGGCCAAGCTGTCCGGATCGCGCTTCACCGTGCTGCGTGGCCCGATCGCGCGCCTGCACCGCGCGCTGGCGCAGTTCATGCTCGATCTGCACACCGGCGAGCACGGCTATGAAGAAACCAACGTGCCCGCCCTGGTCAATGCCGAGTCGCTGCGCGGTACCAGCCAGCTGCCGAAGTTCGAGGACGATCTGTTCAAGACGGCCGTGGGCGAATCCACGCGCTACCTGATCCCGACCTCGGAAGTGCCGCTGACCAACATCGTGCGCGATGAGATCATCGACGCTGAGCAGCTGCCGCTGCGCATGACCGCCCATTCGCTGTGCTTCCGTGCCGAAGCCGGCAGCGGTGGCCGCGACGTGCGCGGCATGATCCGCCAGCACCAGTTCGAGAAGGTGGAGCTGGTCGCCGCGTGCACCCCGGCGCAGAGCGATGAAGAGCACCAGCGCATGACGCGCTGTGCGGAAGTCGTGCTGGAAAAGCTCGGCCTGCCGTACCGCAAGGTGCTGCTGTGCACCGGCGACATGGGCTTCTCGGCCATCAAGACCTATGACCTGGAAGTGTGGCTGCCCTCGCAGGACACCTACCGCGAGATTTCCTCGTGCTCCAACTGCGGTGATTTCCAGGCCCGTCGCATGCAGGCCCGCTGGCGCAACCCGGAGACCAGCAAGCCCGAGCTGCTGCACACGCTCAACGGTTCGGGCGTGGCGGTTGGCCGCGCGATGATCGCGGTGATGGAGAACTATCAGAACGCCGACGGCAGCATTACCGTGCCGGACGTGCTCAAGCCCTACATGGGCGGCGTGGACGTCATCGGCTGATCCAGCGCCGTGACGCATGAAGAAACCCGCCGAACGGCGGGTTTTTTGTTGGCGCCCGGTAGAGCCACCCCATGGGTGGCTGCCGTTCCGGTCATGCATCACCTGCAGCCACCCATGGGGTGGCTCTACCCGTCCGTCATCGGCGCCAACACGCCCAGCGGCACCCAGCCGGACGTGGTGCCGCCAACCAGCTCGCACCACACCCAGCTGTTGAGCACGCGCTCACCGCGCACGTGCTGGCCCACGTCCACATCCAGTTCGCGCGCACAGTAAGCCTCGGCCGCCATCGCATCGCCCTGCGCGTTCCTGCCGATCACCTGCGCCGGTACCCAGCCTGCAGCCTGGCCCGGTGTCTCGCACAGATACCAGTTGTCCCAGCCTTCGGGCCCCTGGTAGCGCTCGCCGACCTGCAGCGGATCGCCGGGCTGCAGGGTGATCGGGTGGGGGAACTCACTGCGGTGGGTCTGGACGACGCGGTAATCCATGCGGAATCAGCTGTGTGCAAAGGGCCCCCAGCTTAGCGGCCATTCCCGCGACGCTGCAGCGTTGATTGCGTCATCGGTGCGGCTTCCAGAAAGGAAGAGAGGCAGATCAGAAAGCGCCTTGATGAAATGTAGGAGAAGTTGACGGCCAAGTGGGCGGCACGCGGCGTGGAGGGCCGCAGAGACGGCAGGCACGGGGCTTCGCGGATTGAGCATCCGGTGGCGGCCCGCACGGCCCGCACGTAGCGGTGTGATCGACGCCCATTTCCTGCGGCACACAGCGAACAGGCTGGGCACCGACCTCTACTTCCACAGGACGCCCGGTGAATACAGCGGCTGCACCCCTCCCATCCTCCAATCCCGCCGGCATCGCCGCGTGGCTGATGCTGGGCATCGCCTGGCTGTGCTTCCTGATCCCGTTCCCGGGGCTCGGGCTCTTCCTCGGCTGGCCGCTCAATCTGGTGGCCTTCATCCTGGCTGTCGTGGCGATGTCCAAGGGTGGCGCCGGCAAAGGCATCGCCCAGCTCCTGCTGTCCCTTGTCGCCTCCCCGGTGGTCTACCTGGTGGGCGTCGTGGTATTCGCCGGCGCCGTCAGCGCGATCAGTCAGCCGGCCCCCGATGCCCAAACCCACGCGGACAAGGGTAGCCAGCAGGACACCGCGGTCGCGCCCGTCGCGCCTGTCGAAATCACGGCGCGCCAGCTCTCTCGGGACTACGAGGCCAATGAGGTCGCCGCCGACGTCCTGTACAAAGGCAAGCGACTGCTGATCTCAGGTGAAGTTGCCAGCATCCAGGCAGATCTGATGGATAAGCCGCAGGTGCAGCTGAAGGCCGGAAGCGTCAACCAGGTGATGATCTCCGGCCTCTCCAGGGAAGAGGCCGGCGCGCTCGGCAAAGGCGACACTGTGCTCGCGGCCTGCACGGGCAACGGCATGATCCTGGGATCACCGGTGACACGCGACTGCGAACTCCAGTAGGGCGGGGCCGCGTTCAAAAAAAAGATGGCCCCGGAAGGGGCCATCTCTGCCACACCCACACCGTCACGACGAGGGGGAGGGAACGGTGTGGGTCCCGCGTGGATCAGGCTGCGGCGAGTGCTTCCGGCTGCGGCAGCGCGGCCAGGGCCTGGGCAATCGCGTCGGTGCGGTGCTGCGGCGAGTAGGCGATGCCCTCGGCCCGCACGAATTCGACGTTGTCGATGCCGAAGAAGGCGAAGACCTGGCGCAGGTACGGATCCTGGAAATCGGTCGGGGCGCCGGTGTGCAGGCCGCCGCGGCTGCTTGCCACGATCACGCGCTTGCCGCCGGCCAGGCCCACCGGGCCGTTCTCGGTGTACTTGAAGGTGCGCCCGGCCACGGCCAGGCGGTCAATCCACGCCTTGAGGGTGGAGGCGACGCTGAAGTTGTACATTGGGGAGCCGATGACAACCACGTCGGCCGCCAGGAACTGCTCCAGCACCTGCTCGGCGTCGGCTACCTCGGCCGGGTCGGACTGGGCCAGGGACGAGCTGCGCAGGTGCGCAACGGGCTGGGCGTCGAGGTCGCGGTAGCTCACCTCCAGGCCCGGGACCTGGTCGCGCCACTGCTGGACCACGGCGGCGGAGAGTTGGCGGGAGACCGAGTTTTCGCCAAGCACGCTGGCGTCGATGTGAAGAAGCTTCATGGCAATCACCTGATTCTGGGGGAGGGGCGGTAGATGCCGCCGACGGAGATCAGGTTAGGTTGTTGCCTGTTTGGAATAAAGGTGGTTGAATACCACGTATTGTTCTATATCTGGAACTTCGGTATGCAAGACCTCAACGACCTCTACTACTTCGCCATGGTGGTGGATCATGGTGGCTTCGCCGCAGCAGAACGCGCGCTCGGCATCCCCAAATCCCGCCTGAGCCGCCGTATCAGCCAGCTGGAAACCGATCTGGGCGTCCGCCTGCTGCAGCGCTCCACGCGCCGCTTCGCGGTGACCGACGTCGGTACCAGCGTGCATCGCCACGCGCAGACCATGCTCGCCGAGGCCCAGGCCGCGCGTGAGGTGGTCGACCGCCTCAGCGCCGAGCCACGTGGCCTCGTCCGCGCCAGCGTGCCGGTCTCGCTCGCGCAGATGCAGCTGCCCAAGCTGCTGCCGATCTTCCTGGCGCAGTACCCCAAGGTGCGGCTGCAGCTGAACATCAGCAACCGCCGCGTGGACATCATCAACGAAGGCTACGACGTCGCCCTGCGCGTGCGCTCTCGCCTGGATGACGATGGCAGCCTGGTGATGCGCAGCTTCGGCCAGGTGCAGGAACTGCTGGTGGCCAGCCCCAAGTACCTCGATCGCGCCGGCCGCCCGAAAGACCCGGACGAGCTGACCAATCACGTCACCCTGAGCATCAGCGAAGACGAAGCCCGTCAGCGCTGGGAACTGCACGGCCCCGAGGGCGCGGTCCGCCGCGTGGACCTGCAGCCGCGCGTGGCCGGTTTCGATTTCCCGCTGCTGCAGAGCATGGTCAAGGACGGCTTCGGCATCACCATGCTGCCGGAGACCGTCTGTGCCGACGCCGTGCGCAATGGCGAACTGGAAGTAGTGCTGCCGGACTGGTCGCTGCCGCAGGGCATCTGCCACGCCGTCTTCGCCTCCCGCCGCGGTCTGCTGCCGGCGGTGCGCGTGTTCATCGACTTCCTGGCCGAGCACCTGCCGCCGCAGCTGGAGGCTTCGCGTCTGGACTGCGGTGGCGCGTGCGAGCGGGCCAAGGAGAAGATCAAGGCCAGTGCGCTGGGTGCGTTGGCGGTGGATGCGGGCTGAGCCCGACCGCTGGCGGGTGGGCAAATCCCACCTGAAATGCGAGAATGCGACCCCCGGCCCATGCCGGGGAGCCATGCCGGACGGGGCGCTGCCCCGACCGGTTGCCTGGGTTGCAATGACCTGGGCACGCGGGGCGCGGAAGCGCTGCCGATACGGAGAGATGGCCGAGCGGTTTAAGGCACCGGTCTTGAAAACCGGCGAAGGGTCATTCCTTCCGTGGGTTCGAATCCCACTCTCTCCGCCAATGTTCGAACACAGGGCTTGCGCTGCCCCCTACGGAGAGGCCAAGGCGCGACCCCGCCGAGTCGCGCCAGGCGAGTGCCCCATGACACGCTTATACGCCCGACTGAAAGCAGCCTGCGACGCGTAGCCAAGACGCTCTGCCACTACCTCGATGGATAGATTCTGTTGGCTCAACCATTGACTCGCCAATTGCATGCGAAGCTCAGTCACGTATCGCAGAGGCGCGGTCCCAATGACGCTCTGGAACCGGTCTGCAAAGACCGAACGCGAGATGTTCGATTCCGCAGCCAGTGCTTCGACAGTCCAGTCACGCCCAGGGTGTCTGTGCAGGGCAAGCAACGACAGCGACAGACGAGGGTCGCGCATGGCCACGACTAGGCCCGAAGTTCCGTCGCAACCGCGCTCGACCCAGTCACGGACGATCATGGCGGCGACTGCATCCGCGAGGCGGGCGAGTATTCCTGCATAGCCAATGCGTCCGGAGCACACCTCGCGCTTCATCGCGTCGACCATCGGCAACAGCCCGGTGAACGGAGTGGCGTTGCCATCGGCCAGCATCACCGCCGGCATCACCTTGCTCAACGCTTGCATGCCACCCAGATCGAACACCATGCATCCGTGGAAAAGCACAGCGCTTGGCACGGCATGTGTACTCGGGCACGTGTCTATCCCGCTCACCGCCTCGCCCAGTGGGGCGGCGTCTATCGTTTCCAGACACTGGACGGGATGGTCCTCGCCCGACAGCAGCGCGTGGCCGTCTCCACGTGGAAGAAGCACGACATCCCCGGCGGAGAGAAGGTATTGGCTGCCGTCCGCGCCACGAAGAATCGCAGTGCCCACGGCCAGGTAATGGAAGTAGGCATGGCCTGGCTTCGGCGGAAATCCAAGCCCAAAGGTCGGCCCGGTCTGGATGCGTCGGTATTGAACGCCATGCAGCCGCATGCCGGTCAGCAGCTCGCTGATCAGGTCGGAGGACTGGGACGGGTGTGGAGCGTGGCTCACTGAGGCGGCCCGGGGTTGCGATCAAAAATACAGGTTGAACAATCATAGATCATCCTGACCTGGCTCCCTAGACTCTCGGCTGCACGAATGCACTGGGATCTGTGATGAGCAATAACGTAGTTGAGGCCGCAGCCGCGCTTGATTCTGTGGACAGGGGTAGGGGGGAGCCGTCTTCATCGGCATGGGTGGCCGTGTTTTCGCTGGCCATGGGTGTCTTTGGGCTGCTCACGGCGGAATACCTGCCTGCCAGCCTGTTGACGCCGATGGCGGCGGACCTTGGAGTATCGGAGGCGCTGGCCGGTCAAGCAGTCACGGTCACGGCTGTTGTGGCCCTGTTCGCCGGCCTGCTTGTGCCCCGGCTGACCCGTTCGATGGACAGGCGCCTAGTGCTGTTGGGTTTCACGGCTCTGATGATCCTCTCCAACGCCTTGGTAGCGTTGTCGTCCAGCATGGCGGTCCTGCTGGTGATGCGCGTCCTTCTGGGCATCGCGCTGGGCGGTTTCTGGAGCATGGCAGCGGCCGTGGCCATGCGGTTGGTGCCGCCCCAGCGCGTGCCTCGCGCGCTGTCCATCATCTTCAGCGGGATTGCGGTCGGCACGGTGGTGTCGGTTCCGTTGGGGAGCTACCTCGGCGGGCTGCTGGGCTGGCGCAGCGCCTTTTGGGCGGCGACGGCGGTCGGTGGACTCACGTTTGCGTTCCAGTGGTTCACGCTGCCCCGGATGGCCCCGCGCCAGGCGGCTGTCCCCGAGTCGGTGGTGGCGCTCCTGCGCCGTCCGGGCGTTGCGGTCGGCATGCTGGGCTGCGTCCTGGCGCACACCGGTCAGTACTCGCTCTTTACTTACATCCGCCCAACGTTGGAGAGCCTGGGGCAGATGAGCGCCGATGGCCTGGCGCTGATCCTGCTCGGGTTCGGTGTGGCGAATTTCGTTGGCACTCTCTTGGCCGGTTGGCTCATGGAGCGCAGTCTGAAAGTCACGCTGGTGCTCATGCCTGCCTTGGTTGGCGTAGCCGCGCTGGGCATGCTCCTGTTGCCGGTGGGCGTCGGTGGGCTGTCGATCCTGGTAGCACTGTGGGGTCTGGCCTTCGGCGGCGTGCCGGTTGCCTGGTCGAGCTGGGTCGCCCGTGCGGTACCCGATCAGGCTGAGAGTGCCGGCGGGATGGTGGTCGCTGCAGTGCAGTCCTCCATCGCCGCGGGCGCCGCCTTGGGCGGCCTGGTGTTCGGACTGGGAGGCATCGTCGCAGTCCTTACTGTTGCCGCGACGGTGATGCTCCTCGCCAGCCTGCTCATTGCGTTCCGGGTCAGGGTGAGCTCGTCGGCGTTGTCGGCAGGTCCGGCGTTTCATATCTAGGCGACCACACCAGGAATGCACGTCGGGAGTGAAGGACTGTCGATGTAGTCGGCGTCCTGTCTCCGCTTCCGCTAAAGTGCTCGGCCTTGTTTTAACTGGCGCTCGCTCCCGAGCGTGCACTTGAAGGACGTTGTTGTTGATGGTGGTGAAAGGTCTGGTGGTGGTGTTTTTGGTTTCTGCGTCGTTTTCTGGTGTGGCAGCACAGCTGGTCGGCCGCGCGACGGTCACGGACGGGGACACCCTTATCGTGGCGAAGCAGCGCATTCGCCTGTGGGGCATCGATGCGCCGGAAAGCGCCCAGCAATGCACCACCAACGACGGACGTGCTTGGCCCTGTGGCCGACGGTCCGCTGCTGCGCTGGACGGCTATGTGCTGGACAAGACGGTTCGTTGCCAGCCCAAGGACACGGACCGCTACGGTCGGGTGGTGGCGGAGTGCTTTGTACAGGGGCAGTCGGTCAATCAGCGGATGGTGCGCGCCGGTTGGGCGGTCGCGTATCGCCAATACGCGACGGCATTCATCGCAGACGAAGCCGACGCGCGCCAGCACCAGCGGAACCTCTGGCAGGGGACGTTCCAGATGCCAGCTGACTATCGTCGCAGCAAACGTGAGCAGACGGCACGACAAGCCCCGGTGGCCGCGCAGCCGGCGCCGGGCGGATGCCGCATCAAGGGCAACATCTCCCGCGAAGGCAGGAAGATCTACCACGTGCCCGGCCAGCGGGACTACGCGCGCACGAGCATCGACCTGAGCCACGGCGAGCGCATGTTCTGCAGCGCGTCGGATGCACTGCGAGCGGGGTGGCAGCCGGCGAAGCGCTGAGCGTCTCAAACCCTCCCATACAGGCGGCGACGCAGCGCGCCCGCCGCTGCCGCGATCACCATCGCCGGCAAGGCCAGGACGAGGGCATATACCAGCCCGGCCAGCAGCAACGGTCCAACGCCGGACATCACGGCCACCACCGGCACCTGCAGCGCCATGAGCAACAGTCCCCATAGCCACGCCTTCCGGGGGAAACAGGCGCCTAGCACTGCAGCGATGCCCAGTGCGATGGGATAGATGACGGTCCAGAACGCAGGCGCGTCCCAAGGCTCACCGCCGGGCGTCCGCCAGGCTACCAGCACCCAGAACACCACGCCGACCTTCAGCGTGACAGCACTGGCTGCAAGAAGATTTCCCGTCATCCGCATCGTTGCTCTCCTGCACGAACATCCAGCATGCCATTGTTCGACGGGCGAGCGCGTCTACTTCATTGCCTCCAGCGGCACCAGCGATGCCCACACCAGCAGGAGGGCCAGCCACAGCCAGCGCCAGCGACCCATGCCGTGCCACGCCGCGCGCCAAGGGCCGGGCAGCTTTCCATGACTCATGTCTGCCGCCTTGTGGCTGCCGATCGCAGCGAATCCACTGTGCGAAGTCCGTAGAGATACACGCCGGTGAAGCACAGGCCGGTCAACAGCGTGCCGGCCAGCAACCACAGCAGTCGGATGGACCAACCGCCGAAGCTGCCGAAGTGCAGGGGGTCAGCCATTTCGGCGATGCGCTGGTGGACCCCCAGCGCACGGCCGTCATACATGCCGATCACGTGCCCGGTGTGCAGGTCCACGGCGATATTGTTCGCCCGCTCCCGCACCAGCCAGGCGTCGGCCTCCCCCAGGAACAGGATGCTGCCGCCATCGCGTGCGGGAATGGCGCCGAGGATGTCGAGGCGGGGCCATTGCTGGCGGACGGTCTGCACTGCGGCGTCGACGGCGGCCGGGTCGACGGCGGCAGCGCGGTCATCGCCCTTGGCCAGTTGCATGGTCGGCGCGGCCGGTGCATCGCCGCCGAGGGATTCGATCAGATACCACGCCCCGGTCAGCCCGATCAGCAGCAGAAACCAGAGCGACCACACCCCGCCCAAGCGATGGACATCGCCCCACAGGCGGCGCGGTCGTGAGGGGTCGGGCCGTTTGAAGAAACCGCGCCACCACTTCTTGTAGATATACAGACTGCTCAACAGCGACAGCAGCAACGGGATGGACAGCGCCGCCACCAGCGGCACGCCCCAGGCCACCGGCAGCATCAGGTGGCGGTGGGTGTTGCGCAGCAGCCGTTGGGTATTGAACCAACCGGTGTCGCCGGTCACCTGCGCCGTGTAGGGGTTGATCCAGACAAAGCGCCGCTTGCCATCGGGCAGGCGCATCTGCGCGCGCGCCGCGAACAGGCGCGTGTGGCCGGCGGAGATGCCTTCCAGCTCCCAGTCCGGATGTGCCGCCTGCGCGGCATGGATGACCGGCCCCCAGCCGGCGTGCTCACCACCATCGGCCACGCGCATGGGGGCGTGCAGCAGCCAGTCGATCTCCTGCGAGAACACCGCCAGCGTGCCGGTGAGGCAGACAAAGCCCATGAACAGGCAGAGCTTCAGGCCGAGCCAACTGTGCAGGTCGAACCACAGCCGGCGCCCACTCCCGCTGCGTGCAGGGCGGTTGGGATGCGCTGGCGTAGGCTGTCGCATGGGCAGGCTCAGAAGGCGTACGCCGCTTGCACGTATACGCGGCGCGGCTCACCCGGGAAGTGGCCGGTGCGCTCGGTGAAGCCACTGGCGGCATAGACCTTGTCGAACAGGTTTTTGACGTTGGCCTGGAACTGCCACTGCTGCCACTGCGTCTTCCAGCTCATGTCGAACACGGTGTACGGCTTGACCCGTTGGCCATCCAGGCTGACGCGCTCATCCACGTAATCCGCGCCGAAGCCGATGGCGGAGTTGATCGCCGGCAGATCGTAGCGCGTCCACAGGCCGAGCTTGTTCTGCGGCGCATTGGCGAAGCGATCACCCGAAGCATTGGTTATGCCGTTGCTGCCGGCATCCTTCACCCGCGCATCGTTGTAGGCGTAGGTCAGGTTGAGCACCCAGCGGTCGGTGACATCGGCCAGCAGATCCAGCTCCATGCCCGTACTGCGCACCAGGCCCAGGGCGGCCAGCTGGTTGACGCCGTCCACGATCTCGCCGGTGGCCTGCACGATATTGCTGCGGTCGATCCGGTACGCGGCCAGGTTCAGGGTGACGCGCTCGGCCAGCAGGGATTTCAACCCGACTTCCCATTGTTTGCTGCGCTCTGCATCGAACGGGCCGCCCGCTTCGGCGCTCTGGTTGGCCGCGCTCTGGGGCATGAAACCGCTGGCGATATTGGCGTAGACATTGACGCCTTCCCGCACGGTGTACGTGCTGCCCAGCCGCCAGCTGATGTCGTTGCCATCCACGGCGGTGCCGGCAATGCGGTCATCGTCCTTGAAGCCATCCCAACGCAGTCCGGCCAGCACATGCCAGCGCTCGGTCAGCGTCAGTTCGTCCTGCAGGTAGCCGCCATAGCGCTTGCTGCGCGTGCTCGTGCTGCGCCAGGGCAGGGCGGCCAGGTTGTAGTCGCGCCACGAACTTGCGCCATACACCGGGTTGAACAGGTCGATGCCCGGCACTGGGCCGGCACCCCGCGCCAGATCCGCGCTGTTGGCCGTCTGCGCGGTGAAGTCGGCATCCTGCTGGTAGACATCGGCACCGAACAGCACCTTGTGCTCGATGCTGCCGGTGCTGACGCGCCACACCGCATTGGCGTTGGCGGTGAATGCATCGTTGTCGCGGATCTGGTTGCGCAGCTGGCGGGTCATCCATTCGGGCACGCCGTCGCGGTTGCGGTCGATCAGCCCCATCGGCTCGTGATAGATCTGGTGCTCGTTGTTCTCGAACCAGCGTGCACCGACATCCACGTCCAGGGTGGTGCTGGGCGAGAAGCGGTACTGCGCCAGCGCAACCTTGGCCCGCATGTCGAGAAAGTCGGTGGCTTCGTTGTGGTTCCAACGACGGTCGGTGAGAAAACTGCCGTTGTCGTCCACCGGCACGCCACGCAGGCGGTTGCCGCCCAGGTTCTGGGTGATGTCGGTGAACTGCAGGGTCAACTCGCCGGTGTCGCCCACGTCGAAGGCCAGCGACGCATCACCGATCACGCTTTCGCTGTCCGCGTTCCAGCGCACACCCTGTTCAGTGTCGCCATACAGCCCGGCGCGGTAACGCACGCTGCCCGCGGTGTTCAGCGGCCCGGTGGCCTCGATCGATGCTGCCCGGAAATCGTTGTTGCCGGCCTGCAGTTCGATACGGCGCTCGGGTGTGGCTTTGGGCTTGCGCGTCACGTAGTTGATGACGCCGCCAGCGTCACCGCCGCCGTACAGGGCGCCGGCCGGTCCCTTCAGGACTTCCACACGCTCGATGTTGAACAGCTGCGGCACCGAAAAGCCGGCATAGGGGTCGCCGCGCAGGCCGTCATACAGCACGTTTTCCTGGCGGAAGCCGCGCAGGGTCACGCCGGCATAGCTGAAGAAACTGATGCCGCTGATGCTGCGGTACAGGTCGGTGATCTGGCGGGCCGCCTGGTCTTCAATCAGCTCACGCGGCACCACCTGGATGGACTGCGGCACCAGCGCCAACGGCGTGTCCGTCCGCGTGCTCACCGTGGCGTCGTCCACCCGGTAAAGCGTCTGGGCACGACCGAGCACCTGCACGGCGTCCAGCTGGCGCACATCGGGCGAGGAGGGGGAGGAGGGCGGGGCCGCATGGGCCGACGCGCAGGCCACGGTCAGGGCCAGGCCCTGGGCAGAGAGACGAAGCGATGGGCGGGTCATCGGGCGCGGGGAGGGGGTAGGTGCGAATGAGAAATATTAACATGTAGGGAGGTGTAGGGACGGTTGCTCGTCACCGCCGCTGATCCTGCGGCAGCCTATCTGACCTGCTTGCCGTACATCTCCGACAGCATCGCCTTGTACGCGTCCAACGGCTGCAACCCAACCGCCCTCCGCCGTGCATCCAAGGTTGTCAGATCCTCAGTAGGCCGAAGCTCCATGACCCCATGCCCGGCGTCCGCGAACTGGGTCCCGTAGCGCTGCGGCTTCCCCTGCGCCAGCAACACCCGATCGGTCAGCAGTGCCATGTCCGCAGGGTCGGCATCACCCGCCTCGCTGGCCTTCTGCATCAACGCCAACGCGTGCGCCTGGAACGCAGGGTCATGGTCGGCATGCTGCACGATCAGCCACGCCGCCTTGGCGCCATCGCGGCCGACGCGCGCCATGCCGGGCCAGCCCTTCTCGGCGATCACGGCTTTCAGCCAAGTTGCATTGGCTTCGCTCACCGGAGTTGTTTGCCGCCATGCATCGCCGCCGCCTGCCGCGATGGCGGCATGTTGCGCCGCCTGATCCTTCGCCTCGCGTGCGAGCAACGCCTGCCGCAGTGGCGCATCGCGCAGCGCATCGTGTTTTTTCTCTTCGGCCATCACCCGCTTCAGCACCGCCGGCCACGCGGGATCGGCACGCAGCGCATCCAGGCCGGGGCGTTCTTTCATGCGCAGATCGTCCAGCGGCAGGCGACCGCTGGCGAGCAGCGCATCGATGTACGCGAAAGCCGCTGCATGATCGCCCGCGGCCGCCGTGCACTCGACCAGCAACAGTTCGCCGCCCTCGGGGAACGGGATACCTTGCCGGTGCAGGTCACTCAAGGTGCTGCTGCACGCGGCATAGTCGTTGTTTCCATACTGGTCCAGCGCCGTGAAGAAGCTGGGCGGCTCAGCTGCGACGGTGGTCGCTGCAAGGATGGCGAAGGTGAGCGTCGCCGCGCGGGTCGCAGGGTAAGAGCGTATCGACCTTGAACGCATCGCAGTTCTTCCATGAAGGGCGTACAGGAAACGTAGCCGCTACCTGACAGAGAATTCAAGCCCTCGTCCCGCCGCTTGGGTCATGCGTCCGGTTGCATGAGGTCTGGTTCACGCGAGCCAAAGCGGTTCGATCCCGGCGTAGGGGGAAGCAGCATCAACGGGAAGAACACGAACACGCCCAACGGCACGAGGACGAGGAGCGCCAGCCAACCGGACTCGTCGATATCGTGAAGCCGCCGGATCGTGACGGCGATCAGGGGAATCACGAGCACAGGGGCCAGCAGCGCCGCCAGCACCATGCCCGTGATGACCCATCCGGCACTGTAGGTCCACATCATCATGGCGTAGCAACCGCCAAGCACGCCGAAGGCAAGCAGCGCGAACGCCCAGAATTCCCTGCGGCTGGCGCGGCCGGAGAACGTGCTGTAGCGCCTCATCGGGAGAAGTGCCAGTGCAATGCCGCGGGTTACGCCCGGCCAGCGGAGAGGTGTCGTAGAAAAGATCGATGTCATGCGGGCTTCATCCAAATGGCATGTTGGCGACACGGCATTGCGCAGATACGTGCTGTCGCTTGCCTTCGGGACGGGTTGTGCGACGCCCGAGGCGGTGCTTGTTCGGTTGTATAGCATGGTGAATTCCAGTGCCTGCTGAACTACCCAGCGGCGGTAGGGGCGCCTCGGTGTTCGGCTCGACGGCCCGCTGTGATGCAGGGGCTCACACGCTGTACGCGCGGCGTTGATCCTGCCTCACGCACTCTGGCGCATTCGTCACTCTGCGAGATCGCAGGACAGCGCCATGGCCTATCTGGCTCCTGATCGTTTGGATGTGATCATCATCGGCGGCAGCTACGCCGGCATGTCCGCAGCGCTGCAGCTGGTCCGCGCCCGGCGCAAGGTGTTGATCATCGACGGGGGAAAACCGCGCAACCGGAATGCGCGCGTCGCCCATGGGTTCCTCGGCAGGGAAGGCCTGCCGCCGGCGGACATTGCCTCCCAGGCCCGCGACGAACTGCTGCGCTATCCCACCCTGACGTGGCTCACCGATACAGCGGTGTCGGCACAGGTGATCGATGACGGCGGAAGGTTCCAGGTCACGGTCGAAGACCGCCAGACATTCGTGGCGGATCGAGTGATCCTGGCCCACGGGGTGACCGACGACCTGCCCGACATCGACGGCATCGGCGAACGCTGGGGCCGGAGCGTTTTTCATTGCCCGTACTGCCACGGCTACGAGGTGTTCGAAGGGCGCATCGGGGTGATTGGCTGTGCGAAGGATGGCGGCGCGGCCCAGGCCCTGTTGCTCTGCGACTGGGGTCGGATCACGCTGTTCTGCAGCCAGGCATCCGCCAGGATCGATGCGGAGCAGCATGCACGGCTGGAGGCGTGCGGCGTCGTGATCGAGTCGGCCCAGGTGCAGCGCGTGGAGGACACCGCCACCGTGGTGCTCGCCGATGGGCGGCGGGTGGAGGTGGATGCGCTGTTCATCTCGCCGCACTCGCGGCTGTCTACCGATCTCGCCGAGCAGTTGGGCTGCGAATTGAAGGATGGCGGCTGCATCACCACCGATTCGGCCAAACAGACCACGGTGCCGGGCGTGTTTGCCTGCGGCGATGCGGCCCGGATGGCGGGCAGCATCGCGTTGGCAGTGGGCGAGGGCGCGCTGGCAGGTGTGGCGGTGCACCACTCGCTGATGGGGCTGCTGGAGTGACGCAGTCTTAATGTAACTAAGTGTGTTACATTAAGGTTCGCTGCAACCAAGGTGGTCCGGATGTCCTTCTCTGATCCTGATGCCGTCGCCCAGTACGCCGACAACCTGGTCCGTCAGGTGCCCGGCGTCCACGCGCTGCACCAGATGACCCACGTCCTGCTGGCCGAACACGTGCCACCGCAGGGGCGCGTATTGGTCCTGGGGGCGGGCGGTGGCATGGAGCTGAAGGCATTCGCGGAAGCGAGTCCCAGCTGGCGCTTCACCGGCGTGGATCCGTCCGCCGAGATGCTTGGATTGGCGAAGCGCGTCTTGGGAGTCGAACTGTCTGCCCGCGTGGAGATGATCGAAGGCTATATCGACAGCACGCCGGAT
Source organism: Stenotrophomonas sp. TWI377 (assembly GCF_039674525.1). NCBI lineage: Bacteria > Pseudomonadati > Pseudomonadota > Gammaproteobacteria > Lysobacterales > Lysobacteraceae > Stenotrophomonas > Stenotrophomonas sp. TWI377. The sequence goes on along the minus strand of NZ_JBDJNT010000001.1, from coordinate 664,026 downwards.
ACCGCGTTCGATGGTGCCACCTGCTTGCTGACGCTGCATTTCCTGTCAGCGGAAGACCGTCTCGAGACGCTGTGCGCACTGAGGCGCCGCCTCAAGCCAGGTGCACCGTTGATCATCGCGCACCACAGCGTGCCGAGCGATCCGTTAGAGAAACACAGGTGGTTCCAGCGCTGGGCTGCTTTCGTAGCGGCGCGCGGTCCGGTGGGAGAGACGGCAGCTGCACGTGCCGATAGCATCGCCAGCCGGCTGCCCACGTTGTCGCCGGAGCAAGAGGTCGCGATGCTGGAGGAGGCGGGATTCGAGCGGCCGGATCTGTTCTATGCCGCGCTGTCATTCAGAGGTTGGGTGGCGTACGCCGGCGATGCACACGGCTAACCTCCCACTGCTCTCTGCCCGAGGTGGGTCAGAGAGCGGTGGGGTCAAGACTCAGCGGCGAGCGTCGTCGCGCGCCTTGCCCACGTCGCTTTGGACTTCGCCAACACCCTTCTGGATCTTGCCTTCCACTTCTTTCGTCTTGTCGCCGGTGACCTTGCCCACGACTTCCTTTACGGTGCCCTTGACCTGGTTCTTGGCGCCTTCAGTGCGATTCTTGTCCATGGTTGACTCCACGATTGGTTAGAGAGAGGGCCCGTGTTGCTGGGCATCTCCACCCTGACGGCAGAGCGGTGGCGCGAAGGTGAAATTCGCCGCGGGCGCGGAATCCATTCAAGCGCCGGAAAGGTTGATGCTCACGTGCGCTGCACGTCACTCCTCCGCATCGCGTTCATCCCATCCATCGCCATCCCATGGCTGCGGTTCGGTGCCGGCTACGGTGGTATCCGGATCGACAGGCTCCAACAGGGTGTAATCGTCACGCGAAGGATCACGAAACGCGCGGCTGACCGGATAGGCTTCCAACGCCGGGGTGGAGGCGTGGGTACGCAATGCCGCAGGCGTCTGGAAGGCGCCACTCAACCAGTCCAGGGCGGTGGCCGGCGCGATGAAGATCGGCCCGTCCGGTGTGAGTGGGGAGGGGATCGCGCTGTTGGGGCCGGTCAATACGGTGAAGCTGTCCAGCTGCTGGCCGTCGTCGCTTTCCCAGTGCTCCCACAAGCCCGCTGCGAGCAGGGCGCGGCCATCCTTGCGCTGCACGAACAGAGGCCAGGGGGGGCGGCGCTCGCGATCCCATTTGTAGTAGCCGGTCATGGGCAGCACGCACGGGCGCTGCGCCCAGGCCTGCGCGTAGATGCGGCTGCGTGGCGCGCGGTCAAGCCGTGCGGTCACCGTGGTATACGGCGTGGCCGGCTCCTTGGACCAACGCGGCACCAAGCCCCACACCATGTCGGCCACGGCGATGGAGCCGTCATGGTCGCGCGCGAGCACCGTGGCCACGCCACCCTTGGCGATGTTGTAGTGGTCCGGCGCGGCCGCCAGCGTCCGCGCCAGCGCAGCAGGAAGGCCAGCGGGAAGTGACTCGCTATCAGCGATGGCTTGTGCGAAACGGCGCATGGCAGGTGAGCATCCAACGGCATCCGTGACGGTGTCGTGCGCACCGCCTGCGATGCTGCACGCGTTGCACGGGGGTCACGTGTCGGGATGGGGTTCCCCCAACGCTGCCCGCCGCGCCTGGAACACTTCCGGCGTCTGCGGCTTCACGAACAGCGCGACCAGCTCGGGGTACTCGGCTTTCACCGTCTTTTCAATCCGCGTGATGCAGGCCTCGATCTGCGGGGTGGTGCGATCGTCCTCGAACTCCGCACTCAGCATCGCGACCACCTGGTCCGGGCCCATCTGCATCGTGGTCACGCCATTGGCGCGGCGCAGGTCCGCATCGTGGGTGGCGACGGCCAGAATGCGTTTGGCGACACTCGGGTGCGCGGGCTCACCGACCAGCAGGCCCTTGGTCTCGCGGGCAAGCAGGAAGGCGGTGACCGCCAGCACGCCGGCGATGCACAGCGACGCCACGCCATCCAGGATCGGCATGTCCAGCAACTGCGCGGCAAGCAGGCCGACCAGCGCAAAAGCCAGGCCGAGCAGGGCGGCGCTGTCTTCCAGCAGCACGGTGAAGGTGGAGGGATCCTTGCTGCGGCGGAACGCCTCGAAGTAGCCCATCGCCCCCTTGGTGGCGCGGAACTCGCGCAGCGCGATCCACCATGAGGTGCCTTCGAAGACAAAGGAGATGCCCAGCACCACGTAACTGATCAGGTGGTTGGTGGCCGGCTCGGGGTGGCGGATGTGCTGGATGCCTTCATAGGCCGATACACCGGCACCGGCTGCGAACACCAGCAGCGCCACGATGAAACTCCAGAAGTACAGCTCGCGCCCGTAGCCGAAGGGATGGAGCGTATCCGGCTTCTGCTCGGCACGGCGCAGGCCGTACAACAGCAGCAGCTCGTTAATGGTGTCCACCAGCGAGTGGACGCCCTCGCTGAGCATCGCCGAGCTGCCGGAGATGCCGGCGGCGACAAACTTGGCGATGGCGATGGCCAGGTTGCCGGCAAGGGCGGCATAGATGACGAGACGGGAGCCGGTTGGCTTGGCCATGGCAGTCGTGGGGTGGGGAGGGTGCGCGCATCATCGCCAACGGTGCGTCCCGGGCGCGTGCACATCCCGCCAAACGCTGGCACCGGCTCCCGGCCTTGACATGGATTTGCCCCGCTTGGCTTACATTGCTTTCCGCCTTCCGGCTGGCCCCCGCTGCCTGCCGTTCCCCCAGCTCCTGCAATGCCTTCAGTTCAAGGTTCGGTGCCCCGATGATGTCCATCCTTCCCTGGTCTGCCGCGCAGCTGCGCGGCACGCGCGCCCCGGTGGTGCTGGAGCGGTGCGCATGAGCGCAGTGGCGGGGCGCTTTCCCGGCAGCACCGGGCCGATGGCCGAGCAGGTCCGTGCACTGGCGTGGCAGGCGACACCGGTGGGGCCGATCGAGACCTGGCCGGGCGCGTTGCGCAATGCGGTCAATCTGATCCTGGCCTCGCCCGAAAGCATGTACGTGGTCTGGGGCGATGACCTGACATTCTTCTTCAACGATGCCTACAGCCCGATTCTGGGGCCCCGCCTGGAGGGCGCGCTGGGCGCGCCGTTGAGGGAGCTGTGGGCCGATGCCTGGGACGCTGTACGCGCGCCGATCGAGAACGCCTTCGCCGGTGAATCCTCCCGTTACGAGAACCTGCCGGTGTCAATGAGCCGCCAGGGCGTGCCTGAAGAGACCTGGTGGACGTTCTCGTTTTCGCCGATCTTCCTCGATGATGGCAGGGTCGGCGGCGCGTTCTGCGTGACCAACGAGGTGACCAGCATCATCGTGGCCCAGCAGCGCCTGGCCCAGGAGAACGAGCGGCTCATCGCGCTGTTCGACAAGTCGCCGATGTTCATGGCCTTCCTCAGTGGGCCCGAGCATCGGGTCGAGTTGGCCAATCCGGGTTACCAACGGCTGGTTGGCAATCGCCATGTGCTCGGCAAGTCGATCCGGGACGCGCTGCCGGAAATCGTCGAGCAGGGCTTCCTGCCGCTGCTGGACGAGGTGTACCGCACCGGCAAGCCGTATATCGGCAGCGAGGTGGTGTACGAGGCGCCGTTCCCGAGCGATCCGTCCTCGGCCCGGCGCATGCTGGATATCGTCTTCCAGCCGGTGGCGGGTGAGGATGGCAATACGGCAGGCGTCTTCGTGCAGGGCCTGGACGTCACCTCCCACATCGAGCTGCAGCGCACGATGCGGCAGGTGGAGGCGCGCAATCGCCAGATCATCGACAGCGCCAGCGATTACGCGATCGTCGCCTCGGACCTGCAGGGCAGGGTGACCCTGTGGAATGCCGGGGCCGAGCACATCTTCGGCTGGACCGAGGCGGAGATGCTGGGTCAGAACGTGGAGGTGATCTACACCGCTGACGATATCCAGGCCCAGCGCTTGCGGCACAACCAGGGCGTCTCGATCGCATCGGGTGGGGTCAGTGGTGAGCGCTGGCTGGCGCGCAGGTCCGGCGAGCGCTTCTGGGCCAGCGGGGCGATGACCGTGCTGCGCGATGAAGATGGCGCCGTGCTGGGCTTCGTCAAGGTACTGGGCGACCGCACCCAGGAGCGCCGCGCCAGCGATGAACTGGCCCACAGCGAGCGCCGCCTCGGCGCGCTGGTGAGCGCCTCCTCGCAGTCACTGTATGCGGTCACCGCGGACTGGCGCGAGATGCGTCAGATTCTGGCGACCGGGCCGGTGGCACAGGACGAGAGCCTGCCTGCGGTCACCGACTGGCGAGAACGCTACGTACACCCCGATGATCTCGCCCTGCTCGAGCAGGCCATTGCGCGTGCGATGGCGCAGCGGCTGCCGCTGGAACTGGAGCACCGCACCCTGCTCGCCGATGGCAGTGTGCGTTGGGTGCAGATGCGTGCGGTGCCCTTGCTGGACAGCGCCGGTGAGATCACCGAGTGGTTCGGTACCGCCTCGGATGTGACCGAGCGGCGCCAGGCCGAAGAGCAGCTGCGCGAATTGACCTTGACCCTGGAAGAGCGCGTGCAGACCCGCAGCGCCGCGTTGCAGGTGGCCGAGGAGCGGCTGCGGCAAAGTCAGAAGATGGAGGCCGTGGGTCAGTTGACCGGTGGCCTGGCGCATGACTTCAACAACCTGCTGACCGCCATCTCGGTGGGGCTGGAGCTGCTGGAGCTGCGCATCGATCAGCGGCGCTATGACGACATCGGCCGCTACCTGGAGATGGCGCAGTCCAGCGCGTCGCGTGCCACGGCGCTCACCCAGCGCCTGCTGGCGTTCTCCCGCCGGCAGACGCTCGCACCCACGCCGGTAGTGGCCGATGCGATGGTGCGCGGCATGCTGGATATCATCTCGCGCACGCTGGGGCCTTCGATCGCGATCTCCACGCAGTTGGCGTCCGATCCCTGGGCGGTACTGGTGGATGTGCCGCAGATGGAAAATGCGCTGCTGAATCTGTGCATCAATGCCCGCGACGCAATGCCCGAGGGGGGCCCGCTATGGATCAGCGCGGCCAACGTGAGCCTGCGTGGCGAGAGTGCGGCGGCGCTGGATACGCCGCCCGGCGATTACGTCCGGCTGGCCGTCAAGGACGCAGGAACCGGCATGGACGCGGCGGTGATCGAAAAGGTGTTCGAGCCGTTCTTCACCACCAAGCCGATCGGGCAGGGCACAGGTCTCGGGCTGTCGATGATCTATGGGTTCACCCGCCAATCCGGCGGACAGGTGCGGATTGATTCCCAGGTTGGCCACGGCACCACGGTGGAACTCTATCTGCCGCGCTTCATCGGCGAGACCCCCGCGGACGCCGCCGAAGAAACCTTACAGGACCTGCCGGCGTGTTCAGCGCCCAGCGTCGGCACGATTCTGGTGGTGGAAGACGAGGAAGCGATCCGCGCGCTGTTGACCGAGGTGCTTGGCGGCGCGGGTTACAGGGTGTTGCAGGCACCGGAAGGCGGCCAGGCCATCGACCTGCTGCGCTCTGACGAAACGATCGACCTGTTGATCACCGATGTGGGGCTGACCGGTGGGCTCAATGGTCGTCAGGTCGCTGATGCCGGCCGCCAGGTGCGCCCTGCGTTGCCGGTGTTGTTCATCACCGGCTACGCGGCGTCGGCAGCGGTGGGCGCGGGCCAGCTGGAGGACGGCATGGAAGTGCTGACCAAGCCCTTTACGGCTGCGGAACTGGAGCGACGCGCCCGCGCGCTGCTGGCGATCAGGAACCCGTCGTGACCAGGTCAGCTGCTGTCAGAGCAGCGACCTGACCGAGGTCACCAGCTGCTTGAGCGTGAAGGGCTTGCGCAGCAGCTTGATGTCCTCGCCGCGGAAGTCGGGCCGGGCTCCGGCGGGGCCCGCGTAGCCGGTGACCAGCAGGATCGGCATGGCCGGATGCAGGGTCGTGGCGATCGTGGCCAGATCGCGGCCGTCCATGCCGGGCAGGCCGACATCGGAGACCAGCAGGTCGAACGGGCCGTCGTGCCTGAGGCATCCCAGCGCGGCCTCGGCATCGCCGACGTCGAGGACATCGAAGCCATCGTCGCTGAGGATGTCCTTGGTCATCTCCCGGATGGGCGCATCGTCTTCGACGAGAAGCACGCGGCATCGTGGGTGGGTTCGTGCAGCAGTCATTGCGGGCGGAGATCCTCGTGGCGTGCAGCCACTTGTGCGGATCTCCACCTTAGCGCCCGTGCGTGTTAGCCGGCCGTGCATCGCGTGCCAGCCCCATGTCATGACCGGGGGCGGGTGCCCGTCACGGCACCGCCGGCGATGGCCTCAATTCAAGGCGGTGCCGCTCTGGGTGGGGCTTTCATCCAACAGGGCGGTGCGGATGGACCGCGCCAGATCGCTGCGGGTGAAGGGCTTGGCCAACAGGGCGATGGTGCGGCCAACGGTGCCGCTTGCGTCGATATCGCGCGGATAGCCCGAGGTGAACAGCACCCGCAGGCCGGGCTTGCGGGCCAGTGCCTGCTTGGCCAGTGCCCAGCCGGACATGCCCGGCATCACGATGTCGGAGAACAGCAGATCCACGCTGACGTCGGTGCGATCCAGCAACCGCAGCGCCGAGGGGCCGTCATGCGCTTCGAGCACGCGATAGCCCAGCTGGCGCAGGGTATCCACGGTGTAGGCGCGCACATCGTCGTTGTCCTCGGCGACCAGTACGGTCGTTTCCGCCTCGACCTCGAAGGCGTCCAGCGTCTGTGCATCGGCCGGGCGCACGCTCGGCAGGGCGGCGGCCGAGCGCGGGAACAACAGCGTGATCGTGGTGCCGCTGCCCTCGGTGGAATCGAGCAGAACGTGCCCGCCGGACTGCTTGGCGAAGCCATACACCATCGACAGGCCCAGCCCGGTGCCACGGCCAACCTCCTTGGTGGTGAAGAACGGCTCGAACACCCGCGCCATGACCTCCGGCGGCATGCCCTGGCCGCTGTCACGGACGCGCACCATGGCGTACTGGCCGGGCGGGACATCCGGGTGCTGCGCCGCGTAATCCTTGTCCAGGTGGATGTTGTCCATCTCGATGGTCAGGCGGCCGCCGTCGGGCATGGCATCGCGTGCATTCACCGCCAGGTTGAGGATCGAGGCTTCCAGCTGGCTCGGATCGATCTCCACGCACCAGATATCCGGGCTGTGCACCATGTCGATCTGCACCAGCTCGCCCAGCGAACGTTTGAGCATGTCCTGCATGCCGCGCATCTCTTCGTTCAGATCCACCGGCATGTTCTTCAGCGGCTGCCGGCGCGAGAAGGCGAGCAGGCGCTGGGTGACGTTGGCCGCACGCATGACGCCTTTCATCGCGTTGTCGAGCGCGCGTGAGGAATTGCCTGCCGTGTCGCCGAGCCGGTCGGTCAGCATCTTGGCGTACTCGATATTGCCGGCGATGACGGTCAGGATGTTGTTGAAATCATGCGCGATGCCACCGGTCAGCTGGCCCACCGCCTCGATTTTCTGGCTGTGCCGCAGCGCTTCTTCGGCCTGCCGCCGCGCGGTGGTTTCCACGGCCTCGGAGACGACGGCGGTGATCCGTGCCTGATGATCGAACAGGGGGCGGAAGGAGAAATCGAACGTGCGCTTGCCGGTCGGCAGGCGCAGTTCCAGTTCGTGGCGCGACGCCGTGCCCGCCGCAGCCTCCAGGATGGCGGTGCAGACCACGCCGGGAACGCCGGGCGTGTCGGCGAACCACGCCGATTCGCAGTACAGGTTGCCGCGCACGTCCTGCTTGTCCGCCAGGATGGCGGCCAGCGAGGCCGAATTGGTGTCGATGATGTGGCCATCCAGGGTCAGCAGGTTCTGGTGCTGGAAACTGGATTCGAACAGGGCCTGCAGCCGGCTTTCGCTCCGGTGCAGTGCCGAGGTCCGCTCATCCACCTGGCGCTCCAGGGACTCGTTGCTGGCCTTCAGCAACGACTGCGCTTGCTTGAGGTCGCTGATATCGCGCGCCATGGCGTAGTAGCCCAGCACCGACCCATCCGGTGCCAGTTCGGGTACGCAGTCCACCTGGGCATGGCGGGCGGCACCGTTGCTGCGCAGGGAGAGCATGTCGAAGCTGACTTTCTCCCCCAGCAGCACCCGGTCGAGATGCTGCTGGATGCTGTTGAAGGTGTCCTCGCCGACGACCTCGCGGGTGTGCCGGCCGATCAGGCTGTCGGGCGTGCGGCCGTGCCACTCGACATAGGCATTGTTGGCGAAGCGGTAGCGATGGTCGTGACCGAAGTAGGCGATCAGCGCGGGCAGCGAATCGGTGATCAGCTTCAGCCGCTGGTGGCTGTCGTGCAGTTCGGCCTCGATACGCAGCAGCCGGCGGCGCTCCTGGGCTTCATGGATGGCCCGGACAACGGCATCGGGCAGGCGCTGCAGGCGCGACTTGACCACATAGTCGCGCGCGCCGCGCTTGAGCGCCTGCACGGCGAGCTCTTCGGTGAGCGTGCCGGAAACGAAGAGGAAGGGAATCTGGGGGGCGATCTCGCTGGCCAGGGCAAGGGCAGCGTCGCCATCGAAGCCTGGCAGCACGTGGTCGGCCAGGATCACATCGAACGAGGCGGTGGTCAGGGCATCGAGCATGCCCTGGTGCGACCAGGTGCGTTGGGCCGTGAACGGGATCCCGGCGCGGCGCAGCTGCGCGGTGATCAGCTCTGCATCCAGTGCACTGTCTTCGACCATCAGGATCCTGATGGTCTTGGTTGTGGCGGCCTCAGCCATCGTTTCTACTCTTCCCGCCGAACAATGTGCCGTGGGGTGGCGGCTGGTTGGTGATGCCCCAGAACATGCCCAGGCCCTGGATCGCCTCGAGGAATTCCTTGAAGTCCACCGGCTTGACCACGAAGGCGTTGACGCCCAGCTCGTAGCTGCGGATCAGGTCCTGCTCCTCGCGCGAGGAGGTCAGCATCACCACCGGGGTGCTGCTCAGGGCGCGGTCGCTGCGGATTTCCTTGAGCACTTCCAGGCCATTGAGCTTGGGCAGTTTCAAATCCAGCAGCACCACCACCGGGCCACCGTGCATGGCGCCTTCATAGGGACCCTGGCAGCGGAGATACTCCAGCGCTTCCACGCCGTCGCGCACATGGGTCACGTCGTTGAGCAGCTGGCAGCGCGCAAGCGCCGCCATGGTCAGCTCAGCGTCTTTCGGGTTGTCTTCTACGAGCAGGATCGGTCGCAGATCTCTCATAGGTGGTCTCCAGTAACAAAGGGGATGGTGAAATAGAAGGTGGCGCCGGCGCCTACCTGGCCTTCGGCCCAGGTGCGGCCGCCATGGCGGGTGATGATGCGGTGCACGTTGGCCAGGCCGATGCCGGTGCCTTCGTACTCATCGACGTGATGCAGCCGCTGGAACACGCCGAACAGCTTGTCCACATAGCGCATGTCGAAACCGCAGCCATTGTCTTTCACGAAGAAGATGTCTTCCGTGTCATTGCGTTCGTGTCCGATCTCGATGCGTGGCTCGGGCGTGTCGCGGGTGAACTTGATCGCATTGGACAGCAGGTTCTGCCAGACCAGCCGCAGCATGCCGGGGTCGGCCAGCACCTTGGGCAGGGCGGCGATCCTCCAGTCGATGGCGCGCCCGGTGTACTCCATATCGAGCTTGCGGCGCACGTCGTCGGCCAGGGCGGTCATGTCCATCGCGATCTGGCCCATGGTCGAGCGGCCCATCTGCGAGAAGCTGAGCAGGTCATCCACCAGCGTCCCTGCCGATTTTGCCGACTCCACGATGGTCTCGAGGAATCTCTTTTCTGAATCGTTCAATCGCTCGCCGGCCGAGGACCACAGCAGTTCCGAGTAACCGACGATGTGGCGGAACGGCGCCCGCAGGTCATGGCTGACCGAATAGGAGAACGCTTCGAGCTCCTTGTTGCTGCGGAGCAGTTGTTCATTCAACGCCGCCATCTCCTCGGCCTTGCGCAGCACGATGTCCACGATCGCGGTGCGCAGCTCCAGCGCGGCATCACGGTCCACCTCGTTCCAGGGCAGCGACTGCTCGCGCACCGTCTGCTTCCAGCCTTCGAAGGAGGTGCGTGGCGACAGTGGCTGATCGGTCTCTACCTTGCGTGGGTCACCGCCCCAGCGAACGGTGCGGACGACCTCCGGCCGGAACCAGATCACGAAGCTGTCGTGGATCTGCGAGATGGAGATGGCCAGCACGCCACTGGCGACGCCGGCGAAGGCTTCGGCGTGCTGCCATTGCTGCGCGAGCGTGTCGGTGCAGAAAATGTCGCCATCGATCGGCTGGGCGGTCAACCACTGGACCAGCTGCATCACCTGGGGCTGGCTCGGGCAGTCGCCGTGCAGGATGCATTCGCCACGGTGCACGATCGCCGCACCGGCCGATTGGGTCAGTGCGAGCAGGCTGCGTTGATCGCGGCCGAGCGCGGCCATGAAGTCGGTATCGCCGGCCATCCGGCCGAGCAGCCGCACCTGGATGGCGCGGCGTGCAATGCGTTCTTCGACCAGCACCGCGCGCTGTTTCAGCGAAATCTGCAGCGACAGGATCTGGCCGATGAACTCGCAGGCCGTGCGCACGTGGTACGGCACGCGGCGCGCGAGCTGGTTGTGGCAGGAGATCAGGCCCCACAGTTCGCCCTCGCACAGCACCGAGACCGACATCGATGCACCGGTGCCCATGTTGCGCATGTACTGCAGGTGCACCGGGGAGACGCTGCGCAGCATGGCCGGGCCGAGGTCGGTGGGCGGCGCCTCGGCGATCGCGGGCACGCGCACCAGCGGCACCGGGGTGTAGTGGCTGTCAGCGATCAGCCGGATCCGGTTCTGCCGGTACAGCTCACGCGCCTGCGCGGGAATGTCCGATTCCGGGAAGCGCAGATCGAGGTAGGAGGGCAACACGCTGTTGCGGTCCTCGGCCACGACCGCACCGTTCCAGTCCGGGTCGAACTGGTAGATCATCGTGCGGTCGAAGCCGGTCAGCTCGCGGATATGCACGGCGGCGATCTCACACAGGGCCTGCGTGGTGGGCGCCCGCTCGATCGCAGCCATGAAGCGGCGGATCGAGGGATAGAGGTCTTCCAGCGAGCCTGGCTCGCCCGGCACCGGGGCCTCCAGCTCGATGATGACGTCATCCCCGATGCGGTGCGCCACCGTAGGGTGGTGGCCGGCCGTGCCGACCGGATGCGCGCCGAGGAATTGCGAGGCACCTTGCTCCAGCGCTACCAGCAGCGGCCTGCAGTGGGCCAGCGTACCGCCGAGCACTGCCTCCAGGGGCTGGCCCAGCGGATCGCCCAGCACCTCGATGAGCTCCGGTCGCGCGACGGCGCGGGCCTTGACGGTCAAGGTGAAGTGATCGAGGACCAGGATCAATCCGTAGGGCTGGATCGCGCCAGGGGTGCGGATCGGCTCACGCGCGCAGCTGGACAGATCCAAGGCGCTTGCGCCGGAATTCCTCGAGGACATTCATTGACTCCTGCTCGTTGCCAGTGGTGACCACCGCGCGAATGGCACGGCGTCGCCTGGTCGTCAGGAGCTCACACCGTCCACTGCGACGCGGTGTGCCACAGTTCCCTCATTTTTGCATAAGCGATCATCCTGATCCGTGAGGATGAGACGGGGTTCCTTGCGTTGCTGGAATGCTAGTCCCAACGGTAACGCACCGTCGCCGACCACAGCCCGCCCGAGCCATCGACCGGGCCGCCATTGGCGTACCGGTAGTATTCGTTCGCGGCGAGCAGCGGCTCAGGCAGTTTCGTGACCCTGCGGTCGAAGACGTTGTTGGCGTTCAAGGCCACGTCCCAGCCACCGGGCAGGGTGGCGCCCAGCTGCAGATCGGTGATCCACAGGCCGCCGATGTCATACGCGATCTCGGCCTGGCCGGCATACGGCCCGCTGGTGGCCACCGTGGTGGGGGAGCCATAGCGCTGGATATCGCCATAACGGCTCTGGCGCAGGCCGACCCGGTAACGGCCGAGCGACCAGTCCAGGCCAAGCACCTGGCGGGACTTCGGCGCCTTGTACAGCAGTTCGTTCTGCGAGCCGGTGCTGAAGACCGGCACATTGAAGGCCGCCAACACCGCGGGCGTGGGGGCCAGGCCGGTGATCTTCGCGCGGGTATGGCTGCTGGCCAGGGTCCAGCGCAGGGCACCGGCGCGGCCAAGATCCCAGCGCCCTTCCAGCGTCGCCTCCACGCCTTCGGTGCGGGTGTCAGCGGCATTGATGAAGTAGCGCACACCGTCCTGGGCACCGAGCCCGACCGAGGTCACCAGCGCACCGGAGCCGGGATACAGGCCCTCGCGGAAGGTGGTGGACAGGGCAATGCGATCGTCCACATCGATGCGGTAGGCATCCACGGTCAGTGATGCGCCCTGCCACGGCTCGGCCACGATCCCCAGGCTGAGGCTGCGCGAGGTTTCCGGGCGCAGTGGCTGCGCGCCCAGGGCGATGGCCTGCGGCGAGCCGGCCTGCAGGATGTGGTCGGTGTAGAAATTGCCATTGGAGGTGTTGCGGTAGGCCTGCGCGGCCAAGGAGGGAGCCTGGAAGCCGTTGCTGATCGTGCCGCGCAGGGCAAGCCGGGGGTGCAGGGCAAAGCGGGTCGAAAGGCGGCCGGTGCTCTCGCTGCCGAAATCGGAGTAGCGCTCGTGCCGGCCGGCAAGGTCCACGCGCCAGCGTGTGCCCAGATCGGCAGCGACGCCCACGTACACCGCGCCGCTGTCGCGGCTGACATCCACCGCATCTTCCGGCCGATAGCCGGGCAGGGCCTGCGAGCCGCCCAGGCCGATGCCCAGTACGGTGCCGGCATACGGACCATCCAGCACCCGCTGCCCGCCATGGGTATAGGACTGTACGTCGCCGGCGCCGATCCGGTAGCGCTCGTCGCGGTACTCCGCACCCGCGCTGAGCTCCAGTGGCGCGGCCAGCCACGCGGTCTGCAGCTGGCGGCGCACATCCAGATTGTGGGTCCAGGCGCTGTAGCGCAGGTCGCCGATATAGAAGTCGGTCTGGCTGTCCAGCCCATAAGTGGGGTTGATGCTGTTGTGCAGGTTGATGTCCATCGCATCGCGCCCGTAGCCGCTGCTGAGGTCCCAATCCCACTCGCCGAACTGGCCGCGCACGCCCAGCGTCAGCGCGCCATCGTTCTCGTCGATGTGCTCGGTGGGGGCGAAGCCATCCGGATCGATGGCCCGGACCACTTCGTTGCGCAGTGGCTGGCGGAAGTTCTGCGGTGCCCATGCATCGCGCTGGGCGAGCGTCAGCAGCCCGTAGGCCTCTACCGTCGCCGCCAGAGGCAGGCTGGCATTGGCGGTGGCGGTCTTGGTGCGGAACGCGCGGATGCCACGATTGCGCCAGGCATTGTTGTCGCGGGTCGCTTCGCGCGGATCGGGCGTGGCACCGGCGGGCAGCGTCGGGTTGCTGGCCTGGTTGCCCCCCGGGCGGATCGCATTGCCGGCGGCGTCCCTGGGGAAGTAGTACAGGAAGGTGTCGCGGGCGGGGCTGGTGTAGTTGGTGGCGTGCTGGTCGTCCAGCTGGGCGGCCAGGTGCAGATAGCCGCCGTCGCCGATGCCGAAACCGGCATCGGCCTGCACCACGCGGGAGCGACCCTCGCCGGCGAAGTAGGTGCCATCGCGGTAGGAGACGTTGCCGCCACGCGCCGCCTTGTTGGTGACGATATTGATCACCCCGGCGATGGCGTCCGAGCCATAGATCGCCGAGGCGCCATCGCGCAGCACTTCGATGCGTTCGATCGCCCCGGTGGGGATCAGGGCGAGATCGGCCGGTGCGGCGCCGCCGAAACCACCGGCGCCCAGCAGTGCGGTGGCGTGGCGGCGTTTGCCATCCACCAGCACCAGCACGTGGCTGGCGTTGAGGCCGCGCAGCTGTCCGGCGCGCACCATGCTGTTCAGATCGCCGGTTTCCAGCGGCAGGTTGAAGCTGGGCACGGTGGTGTTGAGCACATCCAGCAGGCTCGTCGCGTTGGCCGCGCGGATGTCGTCGGCCGACAGCACGTCGATCGGTGACGCGCTTTCGCGCACGGTGCGGCCTTGCGCGCGGGTGCCGGTCACGGTGACGGTATCGAGCGTGGCGGTGCTGGTAGCGGTGATGGCACTGGCATTCGTCTCCGGCGCTGCGTGGGCGGCAAGCGGCAGGGAGAGCGCGGAAACGATGGCGAGGGCCAACGGCAGGCGATGGTGCGTGGACAGCATGGAAGATCCCCAGGGAGAAGAAAGGCCGATGCGCAGGGGCATGCGGCGGGCAGGCTACGGCGGTAGTGCCGGATCAGCAGGTGCGGTGACGCAGCGCACCCGGACAACAGCGTTCGGCCGCGGCGGCGATGCGCCGGGCGTGGATCACGGCGCGCCCCTCGCGGCAGCGGCCCAGCGCTCGAGATCGGCCGGATGCAGCGGTCCGTTGTGGACCTGCAGCACCGTGCCCTGCGCATCGATCAACACCGAGAAGGGCAGCGTGCCGATGCGGTTGCCGAACGAGGCGGCGGTACCGGGGGGGCCGTCGCTCTCCACCAGTTGGGGATAGGTGAGCTGAAGCTGGTCGCGCAGGGCGTTGGCAGCCTCGATGTCGTCCAGTGCGATGCCGACCACCTGCACGCCGTTCGGCAGCGGTGCCTGCGCCTGCGAGAAATGCTGCAGGTCCGGCAGCTCCTTCAGGCAGGGCCCGCACCAGCTGGCCCAGTAATTGAGCAGCACCGGGCGGCCGCGCCATTGCGCCAGCGCCGCCGGGGCGCCGTCCAGATCGGTCCAGTGCAGGGCAGGTGCCGCCTGGCCGGCAGGGGCGGCGGGTGTTGGCGGGGCGGCGTGCGATGCCAGGGGCAGCGCGAGCATCAGTGCGGTGGCCAGCAGCGCCGGCAGATGCGAAGCAGGAGAAGTCATGGAGGGGAGGCCGTCGAAGACGTCGCACGCGACGCGAAGCGGTCATCGGTCAGGGTGTGCAGGAACTGTTCGATATCGTCGATCTCCGCTTCGGTCAGGTGCAGCGGATCGCGCAGCTGTGCATCACGGCCGATCGAATCGGGGATCACCTTGCCGGGGTCGTCGTAGTACACGATCACCTCGCGCAGGGTCTTGAACATGCCGTTGTGCATGTACGGCGCGGTCAGTGCGACGTTGCGCAGGCCGGGTACCTTGAACTCGCCCTTCTGCGTGGGATCGCCGGTGATGCCGCCGCGGCCTTCGTCATTGAACTCGCGGCCGTTGTAGATGCCGATGTTCTTGAAACGGTCCGAGGTGAAATCCTCGCCGGCGTGGCAGCTCACGCACTGGGCCTTGGTGATGAACAGCAGGCGGCCGCGCTTGGCCGCGTCGCTGATCGCGTCTTCCTGGCCGAGCGCATAGCGGTCGTAGGGACTGTCCACGGTATTGAGGGTCTTCTGGTAGGCGCCGAGCGCCCGGCCCAGCGTCCGCGGGCTGGGTGCGGCATTGTAGGTCGCCTGGAAGCGCGCGACCCACGCCGGGTCTGCAAGCAGCCGGGCCACTGCCTGATCCACCGGCAGATCCATTTCCAGCGGATTGGCGATCGGCGCCAGGGCCTGCTCTTCCAGGGTTTCGCTGCGGCCATCCCAGAAGAAGCGGGTCCGCCCGGCACTGTTCATCACGCTGGGGGTATTGCGGGTGCCCACACGGCCCTCCACGCCCAGGCTGAGCGCACGGTCATCGGCGAATGCGCGGGCGGGCTGGTGGCAGCTGGCGCACGACACCGTGCGGTCGCGCGACAGGATGGGATCGAAGAACAACTGGCGGCCCAGCTGGGCGCGTGGGTTGTCGGAGAGATCGCCGTCGTAGGTCGGGGCATCGGCGGAGAACACCGGCGCCAGTACCGCAACGCCGATCAGCGCGGCCAGCAGGGCAAGGGAGCGGACAGGGCGGGGCATGGTGGCGCCGCGCTCAACGCGCGGCGATCTCCTGCTGGACCAGCTCGCACAGCCCACTCTCTTCGAAGCACACCTGGGCACGCAGGGTGCCGTTTACCGGTCCGGTGCCGGCGGCGACCGGCAGGCGCAGCTGACCGCGTTCGCTGAAGTAGGTATAGCGATACTCGCCGGCGAAACTGCGGCCGTGCCCTTCGCGCGGCGCGACCGAGTGCAGCGGTCCCTGCGCCTGTTCGCCACCGGCCAGGGTCACCCGCGCCGCCCGCGGGCCGATCTGCGGTTGCTCGAAATCGGAGGCATACAGAATCCAACCCGGTTCGATGCGGGCGTCGATCACCAGCTCACGGGTGCCGTCGGGGCGCGCTTCCACGCGCGGATCGAGTGCGACTTTCGGGGTGTCGGCGGCGGCCGCGCCGAACGGGATGAGCAGCAACGCGGCAACCCACGGGGAAAGGCTGCGACTCACTCCTTCGCCCCCTGGCCCTCGGTGGTGATGCGCAGCTGCACCTCGTCGGCGATATTGGGCAGGAACCCGGTCAGGCCGAACTCGCTGCGGCGGATGACGGCGGTGGCGTTGAAGCCGATCGTGGGCACCTTGCGGCTGGGATGCTCACCCACCTTGTTGAGGGTGGCGTCGAGTACGACCGGACGGGTCACCCCATGCAGCGTCAGATCACCGGTGATTTTCAGGCGGCCGGTGCCTTGCGGCACGACCGAGGTACTGCGGAAGCTGGCCTGCGGGTGCTTGGCGACATCGAACAGCTTGTCGCCCTTGACGATCTCGTCCAGTTTCGGGACGTGGGTGGCCAGCTCGGCCAGCGGCAGCTCCACCTGCACCTGCGACGCAGCGGGCTTGGCCGCATCGTAGATGAGCGTGCCGCTGCTGATCGCCGCGCGGCCGGTCGGGAAGGAGAAGCCGTTGTGGTTCCAGGTGAACAGCACATCGGTGTGGGTGGGGTCGAGCTGATAGGTCACCGGTGCGGCGGTCGCCACGGCGGGCACGGCGGCCGCGGTGAACAGGGCCAACAGGAGGGCAGTACGCATGTGAGGTTCTCTGGGCAGTGGCGCGCAGCCGCCCGCGGCATCACGAAGAGACCGTGCCGGGCAGGCAGCGCAGGAGCGGGTGAGCAACGGCCAGACGCGCTGGCCGCTGCAGCGGGTTACGGGGCGATCGCCAGTGATGTGGTCGTCGCCGGGGCGGCGGGAGCAGCGGCGCTGGCCGCGTACGGATCCGGTTCGGCGATCAGCCCATCAAGCAGGCTGTTGAAGCGGGTCACGTAGTCCTGGTGATACTCACCGGTGACCGTGCCGGTGTAGCCGGTATAGATCTCGCGGACCTTGCCGTCGCGGCCGATGATGATCGTGGTCGGGAAGGCGGCCATGTAATTGAGCCCCTTGAGTTTCTCGGTGGCCACTTTCTTGTCGGCGATACCGCCGAACACGATGTCGTAACGGATGTCGAAATAATCCTTGAAGGTGGTCAGGGTCTTCTGGAAATAATCGAAGTTGTCTTCCTGCTCGAAGGCGACGGCCACCGCTTCCACCCCACGGTGCTGGTTCTGCTTGAACCACGGCGCCAGGAAGTAGGTCTGGTCGGTGCAGTTGGGGCACCAGGTGCCGATCACTTCAACGATCACCACCTTGCCGCGGTACTTGTCGTCCTGAAGCGTGACCGGCTTGCCCTGCAGATCGGGGAAGCTGAAATCAATGCGATCCTGGCCATCCTTGAGGAAGGTGAGCTTGTACGGATCGGGCAGCTCCACCTTGTCGCTCTTCTCGGCCTCGAACTTGACCACGTTGTAAATGCCGCTGCCGAACGCGCCCTGGATGTTGCCGTCCTCATCGATCGTGCCGCGGATCAGCAACGGGCTCGGCCCGCTGAAGCCGGACAGATAGAAGCGGTTGCCCTGTACGGTGCCTTCCAGCTCGCGGGTGTCGCCAACGACGGTCATGAACACGCCGGAGAGGCGGTTTCCTTCCTGCTTGAGCAGGGCCACCTGGTTGCGCTTGTCCTGGCGGGCCGCCTTGTCGATGGTCTGCACGGCCCACTTGCCGCTGAGGTCCGCCGCGGGCGCCTCGTCCTGGCCTGGCTTGACGAAGCGCCATGCCGCGCCCTGTTCGGCGGTGAAGGCAAGGTTGCGCGCCCCGTTGCGGCTGGGCACCAGGTCCTTGTACTGGCCAACGAGGTGTCTGCCATCCTCGGAGACCTTGCCTTCCAGGACGGCATCGTAGGTGTTCATCCGCACCGAAAATGTCCCGTCATCGCGCGGGGTGACCTTGAATTTGTCCGTGCGCGTGCCGTTGAGCAGGGTGAAGGTCGCGTCCTGCGCGCGCTTGCCCTTTACTTCGAAGTTGAAGGGGATGGGGTCGCCATCGATGGTGAATTCGCCACGCCACACGCCTTCGGCAGGAAACGGTGCTTTGGCGGCGGCCGCGGCAGGCAGGGCGAAGGCCAGGCTTGTAGCGAACAACAGGGTCGCGACGACGCGACCGGATAATGCCAGTGTCATGAGAGTGCTTCCAGATAATCCCCTTGGTCGCGCCAAGTCGCCGGCGATGCAGCCCCCGTTCCACTGCATCCGCTGAAAGGCCATCCCTGGCCGGTCACGTGCCATCCCTGGCGTGACTGGATTATTGCCACGTGAATGTCGTAAAAGTTCATCGCCGCTTGGTACGCATGTTCATCAGCATATTCAGCGGCGCGACGATGGCAGGCTGATAACCGTTTTGATATCAGCACGCGCCGGTGCTGCCGGGTTGCGTATTTGCCGCCGCCCGCCACATCGAAGACCATGGCGGCCTGAAGCGCCCACTGGCCGGGCGCAATGCCGCAGGCAGGCCGAGTAGCACCGCCGCCGCGTGCCGATAGAGGAGCAAGTCATCGTGAAGCCCAGGGAAGGTATCCAGGTGTCGGTCTACACCCGTTGGCACCAGTTGGCGGTGCCGCTGGCATTCGTACTTGCTGCCGGCAGTTTCATGTTCATCGTGCTCAATCGTGGGCCGGTAGGCGTCGCGATCGTGGTCGCCATGGCGTGCCTGGTGATTCCGCCGTTGCTGGCCTTCCAGGGATTCCCTACCCGCAACGAGGTCATGATCATGCCCGACGGACTGATGTTCTCGCGCCGCGACGCGGTGCCATTCGATGCGCTCTCCAGCTGGGGCACCGATGATTATCTGAAGCTGGTGCGTCCCGGCCGGGCGACGCTGATGGTCAGCGCTGCCGATCTGCAGAGCCGGGAGCGCTTGCTGCGCGAGTTCCAGCAGGCGTTGGATGCCTGGCAGCGGAAACAGCCGGCACTGAGTAAGCCGATCCGCCGCACGCACTTCTACGGCTCCGCGCGTGCCGCTGCCATCGGTGCGGTGATCATGGCGCTTGGAGCGGTGTGCATTGTCATGGCGCTGCGCTTGCGTGAGCCATCCATCGAGCTGGCGATCGTTGGCGCGCTCGGTGGGCTGTTCGGGATGTTCATGCTGCTCGGCCGACGGGTCTGAGCCGGGCAACGCGTCCACACGGTCTTGTTTTCAGCGTCTCGCGTATTTCACGAGCTCAAGCGCAGCCTGCCGATGCGAGCTGCATCCGCAGCGCATGAAAAGGAGTGCCATACGCTATGAATACCCGAGGCGATTACGCCCACCCCGAACCCGTCGCTGCGGCGACCGTCGCCGTGGTCACCCCACCGCCCGTGGTGGACCTGCCGCGCGATAGCGCGGTGTCATGGGGCGCGATTCTGGCCGGTGCCATTGCCGCCGCTGCGCTGTCACTGATTCTGGTGATTCTCGGCGTGGGCCTGGGCCTGTCGTCGGTGTCGCCGTGGTCGTTTGAAGGCGTGACGGCAGAAACGTTTGGCTGGTCCAGCATCGCGTGGCTGACCTTTACCGCCATCGCCGCGTCCGGTCTGGGTGGCTATCTGGCTGGCCGCCTGCGCACGAAGTGGAGCAACATCCACGGGGATGAGACCTACTTCCGCGACACCGCGCATGGGTTCGTCTCCTGGGCGGTGGCCACGTTGCTCACTGCCGCATTGCTGACCTCGGCCATCGGCGGCATCCTGGGCGCCGGTGCCAAGGTTGCCGGCGCCACTGCCGGTGCCGCCGCCTCGACGGCAGGCGGTATCGCTGCCGCCGGTGCAGGCTCGGCTGCGATGGGCAGCGACCAGGGTGACGTGCAGTACTGGGTGGATTCACTCTTCCGTGCCAACCCGACCGCTGCGCAGCCCGCGCCGCCGGCCGGCCCGGCCGACGCGTCGGCACCGGCACCGGTCGCCAACGGTGCACCGCCGCCGCCGCGCCCGATGCCGGGTGCCGACCGTCGTCCGGACAGCCGTGAAGTGCGTACCGAGGTCAACCGCATCATCCTCAACAGCCTGAAGTCCGACACCATGGACCCGGCCGACACCCAGTATCTGGGGCAGCTGGTGGCGGCGCAGACCGGCATGAGCCAGGCCGAAGCACAGGCCCGCGTCACCGATGTGCAGACCCGCCTGCGTGCGGCGCTGGACAACGCCAAGGTGCAGGCCAAGCAGGCGGCTGACGATGCCCGCAAGGCAACCGCCTACGCCGCGTTGTGGCTGTTCATCACGCTGCTCATCGGTGCGTTCATCGCCAGCCTGAGTGCCACCTGGGGCGGCCGTCGCCGCGACCTGTGATCCTGACCACCTCAAGGGAGGAAACACCATGAAGTACATTCTGCTGTGGATGCTCGGGATTCCGATTCCGCTGCTGCTGTTGTTCGCGCTGCTGCGCTGACCGCTCACCCATCAGGCCGCCTTCGGGCGGCCTGATGCGTTGTAGGGACCCGATGGTGTAGAGGCGCTGGGCGCTCGCTGCGGCGTGGCTGTCTGAACGAGTCAGGGAGGTGGAGAAAACCTTCACGTTGCGGGCATCGGCCTTCGTGCCCAATCTTCCTGAATTCATTTAAGCTTTCACCATTGCGGCCCCCATTCATATCGGAGATGGGTCGCGCGTCACCCCCGTATCCCCCCTTTTTCCAGGACCCTCTCCATGGCGGCTTTGCAGCAGCGCACGATCGATCTCATCCGCAGCCACCAGGAGCCTGTGCTCGCCGCATGGGCCGGCAATCTGGCCGGTACCAGCCAGGCGCAGGACGGCCGCCTTTCCTCCCGCGAGCTGGATGTCCAGGTCCGCGAGTTCTGGCGCCTGTTCCTGGATGCGCTGTCGGCCACCGACGTGAGTGCCGTCGCGCGGGCAGAGTGGCAGGATATCCGGCGTTTCCTGGAGGAACTGTCGCGCGAGCGCGTCCTGAAGGGATTCAATTCCGCGGAGACCGCCAGCTTCATCTTCTCGCTGAAGCGACCGCTGTTCGACGTGATCCAGCAGGGGTATGCCAATGACCCGGCGCACCTGGGCGACCAGCTGTGGGCGATCTCCGAGCTGATCGATCAGCTCGGGCTGCACACGGTCAGCGTGTTCCAGAAAACTCGCGAAGACGTGATCCAGCGCCAGCAGGAAGAAATGCTTGAGCTGTCCACGCCCGTGGTGAAGCTGTGGGACGGTGTGCTGGCGCTGCCGATGATCGGCACGTTGGATTCGCAGCGCACCCAGGTGGTGATGGAGTCGCTGCTGCAGCGCATCGTGGATACCGGTTCTGAAATCGCCATCATCGATATCACCGGCGTGCCGACCGTGGATACGCTGGTGGCCCAGCATCTGCTGAAGACTGTCACCGCCATCCGCCTGATGGGCGCCGATGCGATCATCAGCGGCGTGCGGCCGCAGATCGCCCAGACCATCGTGCACCTCGGGCTGGACCTGCAGGGCATCGTGACCAAGGCCAATCTGGCCGACGCACTGGCGCTGGCGCTCAAGCGCACCGGCCAGACCGTCACCCGGACCGCCCGCTGAGATGGAGCGCATCCCGATCCTGCAGATGGGCGATCTGCTGCTGGTGACGATCCAGGTGGACATGCATGACCAGCTGGCGCTGACGCTGCAGGACGACCTCACCGAGAAGATCCGCAGCACCTCCGCGCGCGGTGTGCTGATCGACATTTCCGCACTGGATATCGTCGATTCGTTCATCGGCCGCATGATCGCCACCATTTCGTCGCTGGCCCGGATCATGGACGCCACCACCGTGGTGGTGGGCATGCAGCCGGCCGTGGCAATCACGCTGGTGGAGCTGGGGCTTACGCTCAGTGGCGTGCGCACCGCGCTCAATGTGGAGCGTGGCATGAAGCTGCTGCAGCGTACCGACGAAGACGAAGCTGCCTCATGAGTGCGTCCAGTGGTTCGCTGCCGATCCGCATCGAGCAGGACGTCGTGCTGGCCCGCCAGGCCGCACGCCAGATCTGCGTGGCATGCAAGCTGCGTCTGATCGACCAGACCAAGCTGGTCACGGCCGCCAGCGAGTTGGCCCGCAACGCCGTGATCTACGGCGGCGGCGGGACCATGGACTGGGAGGTCGTGGAGAAAGGCCTGCGCAAAGGCGTCCGGCTGGTCTTCGCCGATAGCGGGCCCGGCATCCCCGATGTCGCGCAGGCCCTGACCGATGGCTGGTCATCCGGCTCGGGCATGGGCCTGGGGCTGTCCGGTTCGCGTCGCCTGGTGGATGAATTTGAACTGGAGAGTGCGCCGGGGCAGGGCACCCGCATCACGATCACCAAATGGAGCTGAACTTCGCCGGCCAGGTAACGCGGGTCGTGCTGGTCGAAGAAACCTCCCAGGTCGGACAGGCCCGGCGCGAAGCGCTGGCGCTGGCCGATCATGTCGGCCTGGATGAAATGGACGCCGGCCGCGCGGCGTTGGTGGCCACGGAGATGGCGACCAACGTGCTCAAGCATGGGCGCGGCGGACGCATGTACCTGTCCGTGGTCTGTGGCCGCGGCGGTAACGGCGTGGAGCTGTGCACCGTGGACACCGGTCCGGGCTTTTCCCTGGCCGAGTGTCTTCCAGACGGCTACTCGACCGGGGGCACCCAGGGGTTGGGGCTGGGTGCGATCCAGCGCCAGGCCACCGTGCTGGATGCCTGGTCCGATGCCAAGGGAGCGGTGGTGGTGGCGCGGATCTACGCCAGTCGTGCGCCACGCGATATCGATGTGGCCTACGGTGCGCTGCGCATTCCGATGCGGCACGAGCTGGCCTGCGGCGATGCCTGGCATATCCGCGCCGACGGACAGACCGTGGCGGTGACCGTGATCGATGGACTCGGCCATGGACTTCCCGCCGCCGATGCCTCGCGGGCCGGCGTGGAGGCGGTCGCGCACACGGCCGCGGCCGGCGCACCGGCGTTGATCGGCGTCCTGCACGCGGGCATGTCCGGCACCCGGGGCGGTGCAGCGGCCGTTGCCTGCGTGGACGTGGCCTCCCTGCAGGTGGAGTTTGCCGGTATCGGCAATATCGCCGCGAGCCTGTGCGAGCCCACCGGTTCGCGTGGGTTGGCGTCACACCCGGGTATCGTGGGCGTGCAGTACCGCAAGGCACAACCATTCCATTTTCACGCGGCCGCAGGCACGCTGCTGGTCATGCATAGTGATGGCCTGCAGGCACGCTGGAGCCTGCGTGACTACCCCGGTCTGCTGCACCGCCACCCGGCATTGATCGTGGCGGTGCTGCAGCGTGATTTCGATCGTGGCCGGGATGACGCCGGCATTGTTGCCCTGCGTCTTGGAGATCTGCATTGAGCGCTTCACCCGATGATCAGGAGCTGCAACGGCTGCGCCTGGAAGCCGATGCGCTGCGCGCTGAGTTGGATGAAACCAATCAGGGGGTGCTCGCCTTGTATGCCGAGCTGGACGAGCAGGCCGAGCAGCTGCGCGAGGTGTCCGAGCTGAAGAGTCGGTTCCTGTCCTACATGAGCCATGAGTTCCGCACGCCACTGGGCTCGATCCTGAGCATGACGCGGCTGTTGGAGGACGGCATGGATGGCCCGCTGACCGAGGAGCAGCGCCGGCAGGTGCGTTTCATCAGCGCCTCGACCAGTGAACTGCGCGAGATGGTGGACGACCTGTTGGATCTGGCCAAGATCGAGGCGGGGCGCATCACCATTTCACCGGCCTGGTTCGACCTGATGGACCTGTTCTCTGCGCTGCGTGGCATGTTCCGCCCGCTGGTGGAGGGCAACCAGGTGGACCTGGTATTCGAAGACCCGCCGGTCATGCCGCTGCTCTATACCGACGACAAGAAGCTGGCGCAGATCCTGCGCAATTTCATTTCCAACGCATTGAAGTTCACGCCCAATGGCCAGGTGGTGGTATCAACCCGGCTGGAAGGTGAGAACGCCGTGCGCTTCAGCGTGCGCGATACCGGCATCGGTATCCCCGCCGAACTCCAGTCGACCCTGTTCGAGGATTTCGTGCAGGTGGATACCCCGCTGCAGAAGCGCCTGCGCGGAACCGGTCTTGGTTTGTCCCTGTGCAAGCGATTTGCCGAGCTGCTGGGTGGGCATGTCGGGGTCGAGAGTGACGTCGGTAAAGGCTCGGACTTCTATGTCGTACTGCCGCTGACACTGGCCACGGAGGCCACGCATGCCCAGCCCTGATCGCATCCTGGTGGTGGATGACAATGTGGCGACCCGCTACGCGGTGCGCCGCGTACTCGAGCACCACGGGTTCCATGTCGAGGAAGCGGGCACCGGCGGTGAGGGGCTCGCGCGCCTGGCCGAGCATGATTTCGGCGCGCTGGTGCTGGATGTGAATCTGCCGGACATGAGCGGCTTCGATGTGGTGCGCCAGTTGCGTGAGGACGCGCGGCTGCAGTTGCTTCCCGTGGTGCACGTCTCGGCCGCATCCATCGCGACCGGTGACATGATCACTGGCCTCAACGCCGGCGCCGATGCCTATCTGATCCATCCGGTCGATCCGGATGTGTTGTTGGCGACGCTGCGCAGCCTGCTGCGCGCCCGTCGTGCCGAGGAAGCCCTGCGCGATACCGAGGCGCGGTTCCGCGAAATCTTCCGTCACATCAATGCCCCGATCGCGGTATTGGATGCGTCGCTCAACGCCCATGATGCCAACGATGCCTTTACCCGTCTGCTGGGTCAGCAGGCAGGACCAGGCCAACTCGATCAGCTGCTGCAGGATCAGCTCGCCCCGCTCAGTGCATTGAAAGTGGCGTTGGCCGAAGGCGAGCGCTGGCGGGGTACCTTCAGCCTTCGGGTCGGCGGGGTCCTGCGCATGACCGAATGGCGGGTGACCCCGTACCAGGCCGCCGGGCAGGGCCTGGTGCTGATCGAAGACACCACCGAACACCATGCGCGCGCCAACGAGCAGCGCCAGGAACTGGAAAGCGCCACGTCCGAACTGGCGTTCCAGATCGCCGAGCGCGAGCGCACCGAGATCGAGTTGATGCAGGCGCAGAAGATGGACGCGCTGGGCCAGCTCACCGGCGGCATCGCGCACGATTTCAACAACCTGCTGACCACGATCATCTCCGGGCTGGACATGATCGAGATCGCCGCCTCCAGCGGTAAATGGGACAAAGCTTCGCGCTACGTCGAGATCGCCACGGGCTCGGCACACCGTGCCGCTGCGCTGACCCAGCGCATGCTGGCGTTTGCCCGCAAGCAGCCGCTCGATCCGCAGACCTTCGATGTGGTCGCGCGGGTGCGCTCGCTGGAAGACATGCTGCAGCGATCGATCGGTGAGAACATCGAACTCGAGCTGGAACTGGGCGTTGAACCCCTGATCGCGGTCGCCGACCCGAACCAGTTCGAGAACGTGATCCTCAACCTGGTCATCAACGCCCGCGATGCACTGGCGGGCCAGGGGCTGATCCGCATCCGCGCCGGGCGTGCCCGGATCGAGCGCGACCATGAGCTGGCGCCTGGCCACTACATCACCGTGACGGTGCTCGACAATGGCGTCGGCATACCCGCGGAGCTGTTGACCAAGGTATTCGAGCCCTTCTTCACCACCAAGCCGCAGGGCGAGGGCACCGGGCTGGGGTTGTCGATGACCTACGGGTTCGCGCGGCAGTCCGGTGGCAGTGCGCGCATTGCCAGCGAACGTGGCGAGGGCACCGAGATCGAGCTGCTGCTGCCCGAGGGGCAGCTCCAGTCTGCGGCCCACGACACATTGGCACCCGCACAGCTGACCCGTGGCAGCGCCGAGCGGATTCTGCTGGTCGACGATACCGATTCGGTACGCATGATGGTCCGGGAGATGCTGGTCGAGGCCGGTTACCAGGTCGTGGAAGCCATCAACGCACAGCAGGCCCTGTTGGAACTGCATTCGGACCGTGACCTGGACCTGCTGCTGTCCGATGTGGGTCTGCCGGGCATGAACGGCCGTGAGCTTGCCGATGCGGCTCGGGTGTTGCGCCCGCATTTGCCGGTGCTGTTCGTCACCGGTTACACGGAGAGTGCAGCCGTCCGCAATGAATTCCTGGGGCAGGGCATGTCATTGCTGCCCAAGCCGTTCAGCGTGAACGAGCTGCTTCGGGGCGTGCGGCAGATGTTCAACCCGGGCTGAGCTGGCGGACCGCCGGCATGGGTACAATCCCCCGACGCCTCCGGGGGAAACCGCCATGTCGCCACCCGCCATCGGCCCTGCCGCCCGCGCACTGGCAGACCGTGAGTGCAGGGCCATCGCCGCTGCGCTGGCGCTTCAGCCCGATGTCCACGATGCCGTGCATCGGGCGCGCAAGACGATCCGCCGCCTTCGCGCGCTGCTCGCCGTGCTGGAGAGCAGCGACCTTGAGACCGGCCGGACCGACGCGAGCCTGCGCCGGCTCGGGCAAGGGTTGTCGGCCTTGCGCGATGCCCATGTGGTGGTGGAGACCTGCCAGCACCTCGCCGCGCAGCAGCCCGCCCCGCCGTGGACGGAGGTGTGCAGGCGGTTGATGGCGCGGCGCGACGTAGTGCTCGCCCGGGCGCTGGCGCGCGACCCGGCGTTTGCGCGTCGTCACGCGGCGCTGCTGCGTATCGCCGGCGAACTCCAGGCGCAGCCATGGGACGCGCTGAGCGGGCGCGATCTCCGCAGGGGTCTGGCCCGCAGTGAACGCCGTACTGCCAAGGCGGAGAAGCGCGCTGCCCGCACCGGAGATCCGCAGGACCTGCATCGCTGGCGGCGCAGAGTGCGTCGCCTGCGGATGCAGCTGGAGGCGATGCCCGCGCTGGACAGTGCGCTTGCGGCCTCGATCAAACGGAAAGGGCCGGGCCACCAGGCGCGCGCGCTGCATGCGCTGGGTGATCAGCTTGGCAGGCAACAGGACCTGCGGATGGTCCGCAACCTGGTGCGGGTGATGCCGGGCGTACCGGAACGGCGTGGCTTGCTTGCGCAGATCGATGCCGCACTGGCCGCTGCGCTCGGCTGAGCAAGGCAAGCGTATCCCTCAGGCCCCCGCGACCGTACGCACGCCGGCATGGCCCCCTGCCTTCGGCGGCTTGTACTCGCAGCGTGGATACGCCGAGCATGACTGGAACGCGCCATACGGCCCGGTGCGCGGCACGATCACCCCCACCTTGCAGGCGGGACAGGCCTGCTCGTGGATCGTGTCTCCGGCCATCGAGGTCACGCGTACCGCGCCGTCGTTGACCAGTTCGGTCAGGAACGCCGAACGTCGGCCCTGCACGGTGAACATCGCCACCGAACGGCGCGCGCGCGTCAGCGCGACGTAAAACAACCGGCGTTCCTCACCGAGCGGGTACGCATCGCCGTCGGGCATCGCCAGCGCCAGTACGGGGTCATCCGCGCGCGCGTTGGGGAAGCGGCGATCCAGCATGCCGGGCAGGATCACGTAGTCCGCTTCCATGCCCTTGGACCGGTGTGCGGTGAGGAAGCTGACCTGCATGTGCTGCCCGTAACGCGCGTTCCAGCTGGCCGGAAGCATCGCGCGCTCGGCGTTGTAGCGGCCCAGCACGAAGACGGTGACCTTGCCGTCCCGGCCTGGGGGTACCTGGCCGGTCAGCAGCTGCTGGTGCAGTCGTTCGAGGTACTGCTCGACCGCGCCGGCCAACCGGTCGCGCGAGGCCACTTGGAAGGCCTGCAGCACCGCGCCATACGCCGGGGTGAGCGAGTGGACCTGCTTGGGTATCTGCGTTGGATTGCGTGACACGAACGCACTGGAGACATCGCACAGCGCCTGCGGGCAGCGGAACGTCTGTTCAAGCTTGAGCACCTGGCCCGGGCCGAACCAATCCAGGAAGCCGGTCATCACCGAGACGTCCGCGCCGGCGAACCGGTTGATCGACTGCCAGTCGTCACCGACCGCGAACAGATGTTTGCCCGGCGCCTGCACCAGCGCGCGGCACAGACGCGCCCGGGCGCGCGAGGCATCCTGGAATTCGTCGGCCATCACCAGGTCGAACGGCGCGACACAGCGACCCTGTTCCAGGTGCTCGGCAGCCTGGTTGAGCATGTCCTCGAAGTCGATCCCACCTTCCGCGACCAGCGCATCGTCCCAGCCGTCCAGGATCGGAATGATGAGCTCGAGGAACAGGCGGTAACGGTGTTTGAAGTGATCGTCCGGCAGCCCGCGCAGCCGCTCGACCATGTCCTGCACGTGCAGGCCGTTGCTCTTGGCGTGGCTGATGAAGGTCCGGACCAGGCCGATCAGGTCGGTATCCGGCATCGGTGTCGCGCCGCCCTCGGGCAGTTCGCGGTCGGGATTCGGGTCGAGCTCGAGACCGCGCTGTGACAGTGCATCGCCCAGCCGCAGGAACAGTTCGCCCGTGCGCAGTTCGTGCGAGGAGGTCTCGATCCGCTCGGCGCCGTGGGAGCGCGGGTGGCCATCCGGCGGCGCTGGCGACGGGCCGTGTCCATCCGGGGCGAGGTGGTCGTGGTTCAGCCCGATGCCCGGGTAGCAGAAATCCGGCCGGTACTGGCGGTACTCGTCCGTGCCGGCATCGAAGGCGTGCCGCCGGGCGTACGCATAGTCCACGCCGTTGTAGAACAGCCAGTCCGCGATCACGCATTCTTCGATGCTGCGCACGCGCTCACCCTGCAGCGTACGCACGTAGCCCTGCCCATCCTTGTCCCATTCCTCGGCATCCAGCGGCCCGCCGGTGACGGGCAGATCACGACCGAACACCAGCCGGAACAGGTCCCACTGGGTACGGAAATGGAGAGAGCGGTCCTTGAGCTGGTCGATGATCTCGGCCAGCCGGTGAAAGCCCTGCGTGGCATCCACGGCCCACTCCGGCACCTGCGGCATCCGCCCCGTGGCCTGGGCGATGATGTGCCGGCCCAGCGCGTGGAAAGTACGCGCCTCCACCCGGACCTCGCCCAGGCCAATGCGATGGAACGCGCGATCGGCGCGTGTCTGCAGTTCCGTGGCGGCCTCCTTGTTGAAGGCGAGCATGACGATGCGCTCTGGCGCGACGAGGCCGCGTTCGATCGCGTACGCCGCCTTGGCCACCATCGTCGAGGTCTTGCCCGAACCCGCGGCGGCCACCACCTGGACGCGGTTGTCGAAGCAGATCACTGCCCGGGCCTGCTCATCGGTGAGCGGGCGGCTTTCCACGTGATCCAGCAACGCACGGCTGGCCATCCGCTCGCGCGCCTGATGGGCCTCATTGCGGCGTGCCCACATCGCTGGCCAGTCGGCCAGCCACAGCATCAAGGTTGCTTCGATCGCAGCGGGATCACCCTCGAGTTGGCTGCGCAGCGCGGCGTTGTCGAACACCGCCCACAGCGCCTCTTCCTCCAGTGGCAGGGCGGGGCGCGCCTGCAGCAGCGCCTGTTGTTGCTCGTGGGTCAGCCACAGCGCTTCCTCGTCGGCCCGTTCGGTGGCGGTCTGCACCTGGCCAAGCCAGCGCTCGATCGCGGCGTAGGCCTGCTGGAACAGGGCGACATGGTCGCGCTGGCGCTGTTCACTGCGCAGCTCGGCCAAGGTGGAGGCCAACTGTCGAGCCGAAGCGGCGTTCAGGCCGCCGAGCGTCAGCGGGGCCTGCCCGTCGCGGTGCAGGGTAAGCCGTGCCCACGGCAGGCGCGGGTGCACCTGCAGTGCCTCCAGCGGCGCGGGGCAGGGGCGGCCGTCCACGGTCAGCACAAGCTGGTCGCCTTCCAGGCGCAGGCGCCAGTGCGGTGATCGCGTGAGGCGTTGACCCCAGTCGCTCGGGGCCCATTCGTACGTCATCGGTGTATCCAGGTGCGGCCATCGTTGCGGCCGTGGCCGGAACAGCACGGGTGGCGCGGTTTGATCGGATGCCCATGATAGGGGAAACCAAAAAAAATCCCTGCCTGGGCAGGGAGTTGAATTGGCCGACGGGGCTGGCGGTGCGCTTACTGCTGCAGCACCGGCACGCTGCGCGAGCGGCGATCCACCAGCATCGCCACGCCCCAGAGCAGCAGGCCGCCCAGCGCGGTGGCGGCGCCCACGTAACCGGTCACCGCCGGGCTGAAGCCGGCGCCGATCGCCATGCCGCCGAACCACGGCCCCAGTGCGTTGGCGGTGTTGAACGCCGCGTGGTTGGAGGCGGCCGCCAGCGTCTGCGCTTCGCCCGCCACATCCATCAGGCGGGTCTGCAGTACGGCCGCCAGGGCGCCCATGGTGCCGACGGCAATGATCATCGGGAACACGCTCCACACCGACTGCGCGGCCAGCGGGAAGGCGAGCAGCACCAGGATCGACCAGACCAGCACCACGGCCGCGGCGCGGAACTGGAAGCGGTCCACCAGCCAGCCCCCGGCCACGTTGCCGATGATCGCGCCGATGCCGAAAATGCCCACCGCCAGCGGCATCCACGATTCGGCCAGGCCGGTGACCTGCACCAGGGTCGGGGCGAGGTAGGTGAACACGCAGAACATGCCGGCAAAACCGACCGAACCGATCGCCAGCGCCAGCCACACCTGGGTGCGGTTGAAGGCGCGCAGCTCGCGCATCGGCGAGGTGCGGACTTCATCCGGATCGGGCAGCAGGAAGCGCGCGATCATGGCCACGGTGGCAATCGCCAACACACTGACCACCGCGAAAGCAGTGCGCCAGCTGAGCTGCTGGCCGAGCCAGGTGGTCAGTGGGTTGCCGACCAGGATGGCAACGGACAGGCCGAGCAGCACCTTCGAGACCGCCGCGCCGCGCTGGGCCGGGGGACTGATCGCGGCGGCCACCAGCATTGCCACGCCGAAATACGCGCCATGCGGCAGACCGGCGACGAAGCGGGCCAGCAACATCGTGCCGTAGTTCGGCGCCAGCGCGCTGGCCAGGTTGCCGATGGCATAGAACCCCATCAGCGCCAGCAGCAGGTTGCGGCGAGCGAAGCCGGCACCGGCAAAGGCCAGTACTGGTGCGCCGACCACCACGCCGACGGCGTAGGCACTGATCAGGTGGCCGACCTGTGTTTCGCTGATGGACAGACCACGGCTGATCTCAAGCATCAGCCCCATGCTGGCGAACTCGCTGGTGCCGATGGCGAAGCCGCCCAGCGACAAGGCCAGCAGAATCAGAGTGCGCTCGCGCGGCGAGAGCCGGGCGGCCAGAGGGACGGAGGAGGAGCTCATGCAGGCGGCGGCGTCGATCGGGGGAGCGCGGCATTGTACTGCTGCGGCGCAACATTAATCAGGCCCTTGGGTAGAACGCTGGATCCGCGGGACACTGCGCACCTGCGGCAAGGGCATCCGGGTGAGCCCGGGACGCCCGTGCTGATGGGCTGTTGTCGCGTCTTCACGGATAGCGCTCGGGCCTGAACGGCAGTCCCTCCGGCGTGTCCAGCGGGGGGCTGACCCCATGCGCACGGCTGAGAATCTCGTTGGTCCGCTTCTGTTCGGCCAGGATCTCCCGCAGCAACCCCTTGATGCCGAAGATGGCGAAGGGAACGAAGATCCACAGCAGCCCGAACAGCGCCCAGCCGAGGCCAATCAACAGCGAGAAACCGTCCAGCATGTGCATTCCTTTGTCAGTGGCAGAGATGTCCGTGCGCGCATGATGGCCGCTGCACCGTTCGGGCGGCTTCGGTCAAGGCCAGTCTCGCTCATTCGTGCGACAATTTGCCTTCAAAGCCACCACCTGTCGATGGCTGCGCCATGTGGCCATAGGGGTTGTGATGTCTATCAGTACGGGCTTTCCAGCGCTCATCGGCTTTGATCTGCCCGGTCTGCAGGATGGGGCTGGCGCGTCACGCGTGATCGTCACCGCGCTTGTGGATGGCACGCCCCCCAGTGACTGGATGCGCATCCTGCACCGTCTGGCGTGGCCATCGCTGCGCCTGGATCACGGCGTCGAGCAGATCCGGCTGGTCGGGCAGGGCATCCATTTCGTGGGCGCCATCAAGGACCCGCGCGCGTTGTCCGCGTCGGTGCGCGGTCTCTTCAACGAGATCAACGCGAAGGTGCTGGATCGCCGCTTGGCCGCGATGGAGAACCCGCTCGACGACGACGGTCCCGGCGCGGCGCCCCTGGCGGATCCTGCGATCTCGGCGGATCCACGTCTGGACGATGTCGCGGCGTTGCTGGCGATGCCTGCCGTGCCGGGCATGCTGGAACTGGCCAGTGCGATGACCGGCATGCGTTTCGTCGCCGTGGCACGCGTCACGGCGGATCGATGGACGGCATGCGCCGTCCATGACGGCCTCGATTTTGGTCTGCGGCCGGGCGAAGACCTGGTGCTGGAAACCACCATCTGCGATGAAATCCGTGAGCATCGCCATCTGGTGCAGTTCGATCAGGCCAGCACCCACCCGGTATTTTCCAGCCACCCCACGCCGGCGTTGTACGGGTTCGAGAGTTACATCTCGGTTCCGATGTTCCGCCGCGATGGCGGGTTCCACGGCACCCTGTGCGCGCTGGATCCGAATCCCTCCAGGCTCGATACCGCCACGGTGAAGGCATTCGAGATCCTGGCCGGCGTCATCGGCGCGCAGCTGGAGGTGCCGGAGGCATCCGCCGAGGCGGGCCAGAAGGTGGCCAGCATGAGTGATGCACTGTCGGTGCTGTCCGGTCAGGTCGACGCACTGGAGGCGGCGATGCTGCCGGAGCAGTTCCGCACGGTGACCGCGCGGTTGCGTGAGCTGGTGGACGCGCGAGGGGCAGTCCTGGGCTGATCGCGCCGCTGGGCAGCGCTGCGCAGGTCTTTGTCCCCTCAGCCGTCTACCTCGACCCGCGCAAAACGCGCACGCCACTGCCCGTCCACCTCCACCTGCGCGACGAACATCTCGAACGGACGCACCCACAGCCCGATCTCCGAATCCAGCGGCCGGTACAGCACCATCGGCGCCAGCGTTTCGCTGTGGCGGACAACGCCGATCACTTCGTAGTTGCCGCCTTTGAAATGGCGGTAATGGCCGAGCGGCAGGGCGGGCAGCGGGGTGAGATCGGTCATGGTCTGGCAGCGAGGCAGGCGGGCTGGCCATTATCGCCCGGGCTGCCGATGGCGTCGCGGGGTCTCAGCCGGCATCCGGCAACGGACCGGCGCGGCAGGCACTGACCAGCTGCAGCACCGCGTCAGGGTGCATGGGCCGCGCGAGGTGATAGCCCTGTGCTTCGTCGCAGCCCCACAGCCGCAACAGCGAGAGCTCGGCTTCGTTCTCCACGCCTTCGGCTACCGTGCGATACCCGAGCTGCCGCGCGAGCTTGATGATGGCCTCCACCTTGAGCCGCGCGGTGCGCGAGCGCGCCAGCCCGGTGACCAGCGTCTGGTCGATCTTGATGTGGCTGATCGGCACCTCGCTGAGGTAACCGAAATTGCTGTAGCCGCTGCCGAAGTCGTCAATCGCGATGCGCACGCCGGCAGCCGCCATGTCGCGCAACTGCGGCAACGCCGCAGGATGATGGTTGAGCCATTGGCCTTCGGTGATTTCGATTTCGATCACGCCGGGGGCGAGACCGTACGCGTGCAGTCGCTCCGACAGGACGCTCCATACGCATTGATCATCGAAGTCGCGTGGCGAAAGATTGATGGAGAGGCTGAAGCCGGGCACGCGCTCCTGCCATTGCGCGGCCTGGGCCAGGGCGTGATCGATGACCCAGCGGCTGATCGCCGGCATCAGCGCGGTGCGCTCGAGCACCGGGATGAATTCGCCGGGGCTGACCGGACCCAGCATCGGGTGGGTCCAGCGCAGCAGTGCCTCGGCCGATACCGGCAGCCCGTCGAGCAGATCGAAGCGTGGTTGGTACACCAGGCTGAACTGGTGCTGGGCCAGCCCGCGCCCGGCGTCGGAGGCCAAGCGGTAACGCCGGCGAAGGGCATCGTCGCGTTCCTGCGAGTACCAGCACAGGCAGGCATCGGTCTGGATCGCGTGGTGCATGGCGACCAGGCATTTGCGGACCAGATCCGCGGTCTGGCCCGGGACGGGGCGGAAGTCGCATACACCGGCGTGGAACTGCGGCGACATCGGAATGCGGCCGGCCATCAGCGGCCGGCGCATACGGATGCGCAGGCGCTCAAGCAGTGCCTCGGTCTGGTGGTGCGAGTGGTCCGGCAGCAGGAAGGCGAAGCGGGTCACGCCCACGTGATAGACCTGTGCGATATCGCGCAGCACGTCCTGCACCCGCAGCGCCGCTTGGCGCAGCAAGGTTTCCACCGGCTTCATGCCCAGCGCCTGGCCGGCCTCGTTGGCACTTTGCAGATCGAATACATCCAGCAGCACTGCGGTGAATGCATGCGACTGGCCACGGCGGGACAGGGCATTGAGGTCGGCCTGGAACTGCTGCCGGTTGGGCAGGCCGCTGATCTGCTCGCGCCGGCCCAGCGACATCTTCAGCTCCATCTGCGCGACCACCACCCGTGACAGCGTCTGCAGCTGCAGCTGTTCTTCGGCCGACAACTGACGGGGCTCACGGCCCATGATGCACAGCGTGCCGAGTGCGATGCCGGCCTTGGTGATCAGCGGGGCACCAGCGTAGAAGCGCAGCTGCTGCGGGCCGGTCACCAGGGCATTGTCGGCAAAACGCGCATCCAGGCGCAGGTCCGTCACCTGCAGCACGGCGCTGGCGCCCAACGCCCATGCGCAGATCGATGCGTGCCGTTCGTTGCGGGTGAGCGTCAGCCCGACGCGCGAGATGATGTGCTGGTGCTCGGCATCGAAGATGGACACCAGCGCAATTGGAACGCCGAAGGTAAACGCCGCCAGTTCGGTGATCGGGTCCAGCGCAGTACCCAACGCAGGGTCCATCACGTTGAGCGCTTCGATCAACGCCATCCGATCTACATCATCACTTCTGTCCAGCATCTACCGCACCCTGTTCCGACTACACCACTACTATCCCCAGTGGAATGCAGAACCGATGTGAAGCACGAGCGGCGCGGATGAAGCGTTCACGCTGGCGGCAGTGCGCTCGCTCAGCAGGGCGCGACCGGTGACTGCAGCAACGTCACCAGCTGGCGCAGACGATACGGTTTGGGCAGGAATTCGACATGTTCGGGCAGCGGCGGCAGCTGCGAGCGGGCGTAACCGGAGGCCAGGATGATGCGCGCATTGGGTAGCACATCGGCCACATGCTCGCTCAACTCAACCCCACTCATGCCGTTGGGCATGCTGATATCGCTGAACACCACATCGAAACCGCCCGGGTCCTGCATCAGCCGCAGCGCGGCCGGGCCGTCGTCGGCGGTGTGGATTTCAATGCCGAAGTCCTGCAGCGCCTGGCCGATCAGTTCACGCAGGTCCTGCTGGTCTTCGACCATCAATACGCGTAGGGGCTCAGACATGCTCGACTTCCTCAATGACAGGTAACAACAGACGGACGGTGGTCCCGCGTCCGGGGGCGGTTTGTACGTCGACGAAGCCGTCGCACTGGGAAACGAAGCCGAACACCTGGCTCAGCCCCAGTCCGCTGCCTTTGCCGATTTCCTTGGTGGTGAAGAACGGCTCGCTGGCGCGCTCGGCGATGTCCGGGGGCATGCCATTGCCCTGATCGGTCACCGCGATGGCGACATAGTGGCGGCGCATGGGCTGGGACAGATCCGGCGCCAGCCGCTGTTCGACCTCGGCCGTGATCGTGACCGTGCCGCCTTGGGGCATCGCTTCGCCACTATTGAGCACCAGATTCAACACGGCGCTGTGCAACTGTACGCCATCGGTGACGATCGGGGGCAGATCCGAGGTCAGATCCAGCTGCACCTCGATGCCCGCCGGGCAGGCGCGGCGCAGTACGGGCAGGGCATCGAGCAGGAAATCCTGTACCAGGACCGGCTCGCGCACCAGCGTCTGATCAGCCGAGAACGCCAGTAGTTGGCGGGTCAGCAGCGAGCCGCGGTCGGCGGCGGCATGGGCCAGGTCCACCAGCGCCTGGGTGCGCCCGTCGGCGCCGGGGCGCAGGGCGATCAGGTCCAGGGCGTTGCCGATGGTGGTCAGCAGGTTGTTGAATTCATGGGCCAGGCCGCGGGTCAGCCGGCCGACATTGTCCAGTTGGCGCTGCTGCACGTGCGCGCGCTGCGCATCCTGCAGCAGGCGCTGGGCCTGGTAGCGTTCGGTGACATCCTGGGTGACCTTGACGAAACCGAGCAGGCAGCCGTCTTCGCGGACAGGCTCGATCACCTCGCCGGCGCGGAACCGCTCGCCATTGCAGCGCACCCGCCACCCTTCACCGACGAAGCGGCCATGGTCCCGGGCGTGCGCCAGCGCCTGCTCCGGGACGCCCAGCTGCTGGTCTTCGGGGGTATAGAACAGGCTGACGTGCTTGCCGATGACGGCCTCGGCGGCATAGCCCTTGACCCGTTCGCAGCCACGGTTCCAGCTGCAGATACTGCCCTGCGTATCGAGCAGATAGATCGCGTGATCGCTCACGTTGTCGATCAACAGCTTCAGCTGCCGGCTTTCGTCGGCGAGCGGTGCAACGCTGGATACGGCCTGGACCACGACGGTTATCGACTCCCCCGATAAGGGACCGAACCGTAGGGGCGACGATGTGAAGAAAGTGTCAAGAACGTGCGGCAAACACGCTGACTTCCGGCGCTTAACACCCGTTTACCGCTTCGGGTACCATCAGGCCCCTTTTAAGCTGGAACACGGCATGAATTCTGCGCCTACCTCCCGTGACCGTTGGATCTGGCTTGCGTCGGCCGCCTTGATGGCCGCCACGCTGGGCACGGAGATGGTGGTGCCGCTGGGCTACGCGGTCTGGTTGACCTACTTCATGGCGGTCGGCATCACGCTGTTCCAGCGCCGGATGGAAGTACCTCTGCTGGTGGCGATCGGGTCCTGCATCCTGCTTGCGGTGGGCTACAACGTGGCGCCGTCCAGCAGCAACTCGGCGTTCTCCTTCGTCAACCGCAGCATCGGCGGCGTTGCTTTCCTGATGATGGCGCTGACCGTGATGAAGGCCATCGGTGCGCGCCGTGAAGCGGCCGACGCGCTGTGGCTGCAGGCCGGCGAAAACGTGGTGGGTACCAGCCTGCAGGGTGATCCCACCCCGCGTGAACTGGCCGATGCGGCCATGCGCGCGCTGTGCGCGCAGCTCAATGCGGATGTGGGGGCCATGTATCGCCTGCAGGGCGAGCGGCTGGTGCTGGTCGGTGGTGCGGCGCTGCCTTCGCAGCTGCCGGAGACGCTGCCCGCCCATACCGGGCAGTGGGGCGAGATCATCCGGGAGGGCCGCGCGCGTCGGCTGGAGGACAGCGACAGCCCGCTGGATATCGATACCCCCCTGGGCCGCACTACCGTGCACCAGCGCCTGCTCGGGCCGATCACCGCCGATGGCGTGGTGATCGGCGTGATCGAGCTGGGCCGGGCCGGCGTCTCGCCTGCGCGTGGCCTGGAGATGGCGCTGCTGCTGCAGTGCGCCGAGCCGATCGGCATCGCGCTGCGCGCGGCGCTGCTCAATGCGCAGCTGGTGGAACTGCTGGAGGAAACCCAGCGCCAGAGCGAAGAGCTGCAGACGCAGCAGGAAGAGCTGCGCGTGGCCAACGAGGAACTGGAAGAGCAGAGCCGCAGCCTGCTGCATTCCCAGGCCAACCTGGAGCAGCAGCAGGCCGAGCTGGAACAGACCAATGTGCAGCTCGAAGAGCGCACCCACGAGCTGGAGTCGCGCCAGCAGGCGCTGCTGCTGGCCCAGGCGCAGCTGGTCCAGAACAGCGCCGAACTGGAGGCCAGTTCGCGCTACAAATCCGAATTCCTGGCCAACATGTCCCACGAGCTGCGCACGCCGCTCAACAGCTCGCTGATCCTGGCCAAGCTGCTGGCCGACAACAAGGACGGCACGCTGACCGCCGAACAGGTCAAGTACGCCCAGGCGATCCATTCCTCCAACAACGACCTGCTGGCGCTGATCAACGACATTCTGGACCTGTCGCGGATCGAGGCTGGCCATGTCGAGCTGGTCGAAGAAAACCTCGCGGTTTCCAGCGTCCTGCAGCGCCTGAAGGAAACCTTCGAGCCGATGGCGGTGCAGAAGGGGTTGAGCCTGGAGATCAGCGCCGCGCCGGACGCGCCGGCCCAACTGCTGGCCGACAGCCAACGCCTGCAGCAGATCCTGAAGAATCTGCTGGCCAATGCGGTCAAGTTCACCGAACACGGCGGCGTGTCGTTGAAGGTGCGCAGTGCCGGGGCAGGACGGATCCAGTTCGCCGTGTCCGATACCGGCATCGGCATTCCCGAAGAACAGACCGCGGTCATCTTTGAAGCTTTCCGCCAGGCCGATGGCAGCACCCGCCGCCGTTACGGTGGCACCGGGCTGGGGCTGTCGATCTCGCGCGATCTGGCGGCACGCATGGGCGGCAGCATCACCGTCTCCAGCGAGCCGGGCCGGGGCAGCTGCTTCACGCTGGAGCTGCCGCTGCTGGCCGGTGGTGGTACCGGCAGCCCTCACAACGTCGTGCACGACGTACGTCCCGCCGCCGTGGCAGCACCGGCCGTGCCTGCCGCTGCTTCGCTGGGCCGTGCCCACGCCGAATCCACCCCTGCACCCGCGCCCGCGGCCAGGGTGATGGATGACCGGGGCCGCCGCAGCCGCGCGGGCCGGATGATCCTGGTGGTGGAGGACGATACGGCGTTCGCCAGCGCGCTGGTCTCGATGGCGCACGAACTGGACTTTGATTGCGTGGTCGCCGGCACTGCCGAGGAAGCGCTGAGTCTGGCTGCCGAGTTGCGCCCCAATGGCATCCTGCTCGATATCGGCCTGCCCGATGTCTCCGGGCTGAGCGTGCTGGAGCGCCTCAAGCGCGACCCGGCCACGCGTCACATCCCGGTGCACGTGGTGTCCGGGCTGGAGCGTTCGCAGGTGGCGATGGAGCTGGGCGCGATCGGCTATGTGATCAAGCCGGCCACGCGCGAGCGCCTGCTCGGCGCGATCCAGCAGCTGGAGGCCACCAGCGAGCGCGACATGCGCCGCCTGCTGATCGTCGAGGACGACAGCGAGCTGCGCTCCAATCTGCAGTTGCTGCTCGGCCGCGACCAGCTCGAGATCACTGGGGTAGGCACCATCACCGAGGCGATGGCCGAACTGGCCGGCTCCACCTTCGATTGCATGGTCACCGACCTGGCGCTGCCCGACGGCACCGGCTATGACCTGCTCGAGCGCATGGCCGGCAATGATGCCGTCGCGTTCCCGCCGGTGATCGTCTATACCGGCCGCGCGCTGACCCGCGATGAAGAGCAGCGCCTGCGCCGCTATTCCAAGAGCATCATCATCAAGGGCGCGCGTTCGCCCGAGCGCCTGCTCGATGAGGTGACCCTGTTCCTGCACAGTGTCGAGGCCTCCCTGCCGACCGACCAGCAGCGCCTGCTGCGCGAGGCCCGCCGCCGCGATGCGGTGCTCGATGGCCGCACCGTGCTGCTGGCCGAGGACGATGTGCGCAACATCTTCGCGCTGTCCAGCGTGCTCGAGCCGCTGGGCGTGACCCTGGATATCGCCCGCAACGGCCGCGAGGCGCTGGAGAAGCTGCGCCCCGAGATCGACCTGGTGCTGATGGACATCATGATGCCGGAGATGGACGGGCTGACCGCCATGCGCGAGATCCGTGCCGACAACCGCTGGCGCGACCTGCCGATCATCGCGCTGACCGCCAAGGCGATGCCGGACGACCGCGAGCACTGCCTGCAGGCCGGTGCCAATGACTACATCGCCAAGCCGATCGACGTGGACAAGCTGGTCTCGCTGTGCCGGGTGTGGTGCTCGCGCCGATGAATGAAACGGAGCTGTTCGACCTGGAGTTGAAGCTGTTGCTGGAGGCGGTCTACCAGCGCTACCACTACGACTTCCGTGACTATGCGCTGGCATCGCTGCGGCGGCGCATGCGGCATGCCATGGCGCGCTTCGACTGCCCGACCATGGGGGCGCTGCAGCACCGGCTGCTGCACGAGCCTGAGACCTTCGCCCAGGCGATGCAGTACTTCACCGTGCAGGTCTCGGAGATGTTCCGCGACCCGCCGTATTTCCGGATGCTGCGTGAGCACGCCGTGCCGGTGCTGCGCACCTATCCGTCGATCAAGCTGTGGATCGCCGGGTGCAGTACCGGCGAAGAGGTGTGGTCGCTGGCGATCCTGCTGCATGAGGAAGGCCTGCTCGACCGCGCGATCATCTACGCCACCGACATCAATCCCGAAGCACTGCAGGCGGCCGAATCCGGGGCGTTCGCGCTGGACCGGCTGGCGCAGTTCAGCCGCAACTATCTGGCCGCCGGCGGCACCGGGTCGCTCTCGGATTACTACAGCAGCGGCTACGGCAGCGTGGTGTTTGATCGCCGCCTGAAGCGCAACATCGTGTTCGCCGACCACAGCCTGGCCACCGATACCGTGTTCTCCGAAGTCCACCTGGTGTCCTGCCGCAACGTGCTGATCTATTTCCAGCGGCCCCTGCAGGACCGCGCCATCGGCCTGTTCCACGAGGCGCTGGTCCATCGCGGCTTCCTGGGGCTGGGCAGCAAGGAATCGCTGCAGTTCGGCGCGCACGCCGATCTGTTCGAAGCCTGCGCGCGCGACCAGCGCCTGTATCGGAAGCTGGCCTGATGAGCGGCGCGTCGCAACGCAGCCGGTTCGATCTGGTGGTCATCGGCGCGTCGGCCGGGGGGGTCAGTGCGCTGCAGGCGCTGCTGTCATCGCTGCCGACGACACTGGCGCTGCCCGTGCTGGTGGTGCTGCATCTGCCACGTGATCGACCGAGCCGCATTGCCGGCCTGCTCGACGCCGGCTGCCCGCTGCCGGTGCGCGAGGCCGAGGACAAGCAGCCCCTGCAGCCGGGCACCGTCACCTTCGCGCCGCCGGATTACCATCTGCTGGTCGAGGACCGTGCCACGCTGGCGCTGTCGGTGGACCCGCCGGTGCTGTTCTCGCGTCCGGCCATCGATCCGCTGTTTGAAAGCGCCGCCGATGTGTTCGGTGATGGCGTGCTGGCGATCCTGCTGACCGGCGCCAGCGCCGATGGCAGTGATGGCGTCGCCGCTGTCCGCCAGGCCGGCGGCGAAGCCTGGATCCAATGCCCTGAGGAGGCGTATTCCTCGATGATGCCCGCATCCGCCCTGGCGCACGCCGGTGCCGATGCGGTGCTCCCGCTCACCTCCATCTGCACGCGTATGAAAGGTCTTACCCGATGAACCTGATCGAACCCGCCGGGTCGACTGCCACCACCGATTGCGTGAAGCTGCTGATTGTCGATGACATTCCGCAGAACCTGGTCGCGATGGAGGCGCTGCTGCGCCGCCCCGGCCTGGAGATCCTGTGCGCGTTGTCCGGTGCCGAAGCGCTCGAGCTGCTGCTGGAGCATGAAGTCGCGCTCGCGCTGCTGGATGTGCACATGCCGGAAATCGACGGGTTTTCGTTGGCCGAGCTGATGCGTGGCTCGCAGCGCAGCCGCGATGTACCCATCATCTTCCTGACCGCCTCACCGAACGACCCCGTGCGGGCCTTCAAGGGCTACGAATCCGGCGCCGTGGATTTCCTGCACAAGCCGATCGAGCCGCAGGTGATCATGAGCAAGGTCAATGTGTTCATCGAGCTTTACCAGCAGAAGCAGCTGCTGAAGACGCGCAACGAGGCGCTGGAGCATGCGCTCAAGCTCAATGAGACGATGATGGCTGTGTTGACGCACGATCTGCGCACGCCGCTGGCATCGATCCTGCTGTGCGCCGATAAGCTGTCGCTGGATCTGCCCGACGATGGCGCGGTGCAGCGCACGCTTGGCCACCTTGAGAACAGTGCGCAGCGGATGGCGCGGATGGTGGATCAGTTGCTGGATTTCTCGAAGATCCGCACCGGTGGCCTGCGCCTGCACAGCACCGAATGCGATCTGGCGGACGTGGCCGCCTCGGTGGTGGCCGAGATCGGGCGTGCGCATCCGCAGGCGACGATCGAGCTGCAGGTCCAGGGCGATGCCCACCTGCAGGGCGATCCGGATCGCCTGGCGCAGCTGCTGTCCAACCTGATCGGCAACGCCGTGCTGCACGGTGGCGATGCGCCGGTGGTGGTGCGCCTGGAAGGCGAGCGCAGCGCGCCGCTGCGGTTGCAGGTGCGCAATGCCGGGCAGATTCCCGAGGCGTTGCTGCCGCGGTTGTTCGAACCGTTCAAGGCCAGTTTCCACGATAGCCGCGGGCTGGGGCTGGGCCTGTTCATCGCCAGCGAGTTCGCGCGTGCGCATGGCGGCACGCTGGTGGCGCAGAATCACGATGGCACGGTGCTGTTTGAGACTACGCTTCAGCGTCGACCACGCTGATGCCGATAGAACCATCCCGGCATTGTGCC
Organism: Stenotrophomonas sp. TWI377; assembly: GCF_039674525.1. Taxonomy (NCBI): domain Bacteria; kingdom Pseudomonadati; phylum Pseudomonadota; class Gammaproteobacteria; order Lysobacterales; family Lysobacteraceae; genus Stenotrophomonas; species Stenotrophomonas sp. TWI377. The sequence goes on along the minus strand of NZ_JBDJNT010000001.1, from coordinate 621,756 downwards.
GGGATGGTCGTGGTGCTTACAGCGGCTCGCAGCACAGATACAGGCCATGGCCGCCGTAGGTGCAGCCGGGCTGATCTTCGCAGCCTGCCAGGGGCTTGGGCTGGCTTGAGGTCGCCAGCGCCTGGCTCGATGCGAAGGCCAGTGCGCAGATCATCGTGACGGCGCTCAGGGACGACAACAACAGCTTCTTCGACTTCATGGTCTATCTTTCCCTTTGTGGATGATGTTGACGGTCGAACGTGCTCGCACGGAAGAGGGCGTTACACCGGCTGGCAGCAGCGGATTTCGCTATGCCCGCCATAGGTGCAGCCGGGCTTGTAGGGACAGCCCTCCAGCTGTTTGGGTTGGCTGGAGGTTGCCACCGCCTGGCTCGAAGCAAACGCCAGGGCACAGACAACAGCGATACCGCCAAAGACCGAGACGAGTTTCTTGGACTTCATGGTGTTTCTCCTGTTGTGGATCATGCGGATGCAGCGGGTGGTGCGCGATGCGGTTTACCGGGCAGGCGGATCCGTCAGCGGGGAGGGGAAGGAAAACCGACGAACTGTCGATCCGCCCCATAAGCCGGCGCGGACAGACCTTGGGTACGCCGCCGGGGAGCGGCGTCAGGGGGAATCAGCCTGCCGGAGCGGGCACCGCACTGCGCGCAGCGTTCACCACGAAGGCGCCGGTGATGGCATTGACCGCGCTGTCCTTGAGTTGGCCGACGTGGCGATAGATCACTTTGCCGTCCTGGATCACCACCACCATCGGCACCATGGTTGCGGTGTAGCGTTGCCGGATCCGGTCATCGGTATCGTTCACCACCGGAAACGCGAAGCCATGCTGGCGTGCGTAGTCCGCAGCGGTTTCATGCGGCGGCAGGCTGACGCCGATCATCTCGAAGGCACGGTGGCCGTTGTTCCGTCCGGCGGCGTCCAGCGCCTGGATCTGCGGCACGGAGGCCAGGCAGAACTTGCAGGCAGGAGAGAAGAAATACAGGACCTGGCGGCCGCTGGCCGGGCCGGCGAGGGTGACCGCCTGCCCGTCCAGTGCCGTGGTGCCGAGTGCTTCAGGCTGGGCGCCTTCCGGAAGGCCGTGAGCGGCCTTGGAGATCTGTTCGACCTTGCTCACCAGCAGCGCCTGCTGCTGGCGGAGCTGCCGGTTCTGCACGGCCAGCGCGGTCATCAGCGCGGCCAACACGATGATCAGAGCGAGGCTGCCGTACTTCCGTAGCGCGGATGCGTCCATGCTGCTCCTTGGCCTTCGGCCGGGTCCATGGCTGAGTAGGTGGGGTATATATCCGGCACCAAAAATCATTTGTCAAACGAAAGATCCTGTGAATGAGGCGTCGGTTTGATTCTGGTCTCTATCTGTTGCCAGCCGGGGCGCTCCGACCACGCGTGGCCCACCCGGATCAGTCGCAAACCCCCGTGAGGTAAACTGTCCGGGTGCCGCAGCCCTTCGCCACCGGCCTATTGCTGGAGCCACCATGCCGTCCCCGACCCGTAAAGCCACCTCGCCCCTGATCGACGCCCTGGTGCATGTCGAGGGCTTTGTGCAGGTGCGTGAAGCGCGCCGGTCCGAGCTGGTCGAGGATTACGTGGAGCTGATCGCGGACCTGATCGCCGATGGCCGCGAAGCCCGCCAGGTGGATATCGCCACCCGGCTCGGGGTTGCACAGCCCACGGTGGCCAAGGCGCTCAAGCGGCTGGTCAAGGAGGGTTGGGCGATCCAGCGGCCGTATCGCGGCGTGTTCCTGACCCCGGCCGGCGAGCAGCTGGCGGTGGAGATGCGCGCCCGCCACCAGATGGTGGAGCAGTTCCTGCTGGCGCTGGGCGTGGACGCCGATTCGGCGCGCCGCGACGCGGAAGGGATCGAGCACCACGTCAGCGAGGCCACCCTGGCCGCCTTCGAGGCCTTCGTGCGCAAGGCCAACGGCCATGGTTGAGCGCCTCGCCCCGCCACCACCACTGGGCGTGCCGGTGCACGACCAGGATGAGCATTGGATGCGCCACGCGCTGGGCCTGGCGGAGCGTGCCGAGCGTGAATTCAATGAGATTCCGGTCGGCGCGGTGCTGGTCGGTGCCGATGGCACCGTGCTCGGCGAAGGCTGGAACCTCAACATCGCCGACCATGATCCCAGCGCGCATGCCGAGATCGTGGCGATGCGGCAGGCGGGCAGGGCGATCACCAACCACCGGCTGATCGGCAGCACGCTGTACGTGACGCTGGAGCCGTGTGCGATGTGTGCCATGGCCATCGTGCACGCACGCGTGGCGCGGCTGGTGTATGCGGCCACAGACCCCAAGACCGGTGCCTGCGGCAGCGTGTTCGATCTGATCGGCGACGCGCGCCACAACCACCGCGTGGAGATCCATGGTGGCGTGCTCGCCAAGGACGCCAGCACCCGGCTGACCAACTACTTCCGCGCCAAGCGCGGCAAGCCGCCACTGCTGCTGGAATAAGGTCCCCGCAGCGACAGGGTCGTGACGGGTTGGCGGTATCATGGGCGCCTTATCCATTCCCGGTCGCGGCGCAAGCGGTGGCCCAGCACAAGGCGAACACATGGCGGACAACGGCGCAGAAGGCGAGCGACTGATCTGGATCGATCTGGAAATGACCGGTCTGGACACCGACAACGATGCGATCATCGAGATCGCCACCGTGGTGACCGATGCGCAGTTGAAGGTGCTGGCCGAAGGCCCGGAATTCGCGATCCATCATCCGGTCGAGCGGCTGGAAGCGATGGACGAGTGGAACCGCAACCAGCATCGTCGTTCCGGCCTGTGGCAGCGCGTGGTCGAGAGCACCATCACGCCCGGGCAGGCCGAAGCGCAGACGATCGCCTTCCTGCAGCAGTGGATCAAGGCGGGCGCCTCGCCGATGTGCGGCAACTCGATCTGCCAGGACCGTCGCTTCCTGCACCGTGAAATGCCGCGTCTGGAAAAGTACTTCCATTACCGGAATCTGGACGTTTCCACGATCAAGGAACTGGCCAGGCGCTGGGCCCCGGGCGTGGCCGCCGGCGTCGGCAAGACCGCCAGCCATACCGCGCTGAGCGACGTGCATGATTCCATCGAAGAGCTGCGCCATTACCGTCAATTCATGGGCGCGCTGTCGGGCCTGCCGGCCTGACCCGAACGCCGGGCGTCGCCCGGCAACGCGGCCTGTGCGCAGGCGTTCAGCCACCGGCAGGCGAGGCAACGAGCGGTATACATCGGCGGCGCTATGATCGCGGCCATGAACGCCATGACCTCGCCACAACCGCCGCCGTTGGAGTCCTCGATCCTGCCCACCTCGCAGGACTGGCGCGACCTGCAGCGTGCGGTGGACCTGCTGGAATCGCCCACGCTGACCGCCAAGATGGCCAATCTGATCGGTTCGCCGCTGGAGTTCGCGGTCAAACGCCTGCCCGATTCGGTGTCCCGCCGCATCCATGGCGCGGTCGAAGCGGCGCTGTTCAAATCGGCCCAGGCGGCGTTGTGGACGATGGACAACACGCCGGGCAAAGCGGCTTCCACCCGCTGGCACAAGCTGGCCGCGGCCACCTCCGGTGCGGTCGGCGGCGCGTTCGGTTTCACCACGCTGTTCATCGAGCTGCCGGTGTCCACCACGATCATGATGCGCTCGGTGGCTGACGTGGCCCGCAGCGAAGGCTTCGACCTGCGCGAGATGAGCACCCGGCATGCCTGCCTGGAAGTGTTTGCGCTGGGCGGCAACTCCGGCAAGGACGATGCCAGCGAGACCGGCTACTACATCACGCGTGGCTTCACTGCCGAGGTGATGCGCCACCTGTCGGCCGAGTTGGCCGGCCGCGCGGTCGGCGGCAGCCCGGTGATGATCGGGCTGACCCCGAAGGAAGCCGGCAAGTGGCTGGCCAAGCTCGTGGAGAAGGTCGCCGCGCGTTTCGGTGTGGTGGTCACCGAGAAGTTCGCCGCGCAGGCGGTGCCGATTGTCGGGGCGGTGGCCGGCGCGACGCTCAACACCATGTTCACCGACTACTACCAGGACGTGGCGCGCGGCCATTTCATCGTGCGCCGCCTGGAGCGGACCTACGGGTACGAGACCGTGCGGGCGGCCTACTCGATGCTGGCGGCCGAGCGTACCTGATCGATCGTTGCATCGGCGGCACAACTGTTTTGCCGTCGCAGGTCTGTTGAGCGGGCAGCCCTGTCCCCATCCTTGTCGGCATCCCCGCTGCGGCGGCGCTCCCGATCAAGGATTTCCCATGCTGTTCTCCCCCTATACCCGCGGCACCCTGACGCTGCCCAACCGTATCGTGATGCCGCCGATGACCCGCTCACGGGCCGGCGAGGGCAATGTCGCGACACCGTTGATGGCCGAGTACTACGCCCAGCGGGCCTCGGCCGGCCTGATCGTCAGCGAAGGCACCCAGATCAGCCAGCAGGGCCAGGGCTACGCCTGGACGCCGGGCATCCACGACGAGGCCCAGATTGCCGGCTGGCGCGGCGTCACCGATGCTGTGCACGCTGCCGGTGGCCGCATCGTCGCCCAGCTCTGGCACGTCGGTCGCGTCTCGCATGTGGCCCTGCAGCCGGGTGGCGCCGCCCCGGTGTCCTCGTCGGCGCTGCTGGCCGAGGGCGTCAAGGTGTTCGTCGATCCCGAGGGCCGTGGCCCATTGAGCGGCGTCGGTGAGATGGTGCAGCACTCGATGCCGCGGGCACTGGCCATCGACGAGATCGCCGGGATCGTGGGTGACTACGCGGCGGCCGCGCGCAACGCGATCGCGGCAGGATTCGATGGTATTGAGCTGCACGGTGCGAATGGCTATCTGATCAACCAGTTCATCGATTCCCAGGCCAACCAGCGCACCGATGCCTACGGTGGCTCGCTGCAGAACCGCCTGCGCTTCCTGCGCGAGGTGGCCGAAGCGGTGGCCGAGGAAATCGGTGCCGAGCGCGTCGGCGTGCGTCTGGCGCCGCTGACCACGCTGCAGGGCGCGGTGGACGACACGCCGCAGGCGACCTACCTGGCCGCCGCGCACCTGCTCGATCAGATCGGCGTGGGCTATCTGCATATCGCCGAAGCCGACTGGGAAGATGCCCCGGTGATGCCGGCCGCCTTCAAGGAAGCGCTGCGCATGATCTACCGTGGCACGCTGATCTACGCGGGCAAGTACACCGTGGAGCGCGCTGAGGAGGCGCTGGCGAAGGGCTGGGCCGACCTGATCGCCTTCGGCCGGCCGTTCATCGCCAACCCGGACCTGCCGGATCGGCTGCAGCAGGGCCTGCCGTTGAACCCGTCGGACAAAGCGACGTTCTTCGGGGGCGGGGCGGAAGGGTTCACCGACTACGCAGTGGCCGAGACCGCCGAGGCCTGAACGCGCACCGCGTAGAGCCGACCGTTGGTCGGCTACTCTCCTCTCCGACGCCATGCATACGTGATCCGCCGTGCGATGCGCGGCAGCCGACCAACGGTCGGCTCTACCAGCCGACTAGCAGTCGGCTCTACCGGTGCTTAGGCCCCGATCCATGGTGGGTAGAGCTGACCGTTGGTCAGCTGCTCTCCCATCCGACGCCATGCATACGTGATCCGCCGTGCGATGCGCGGCAGCCGACCAACGGTCGGCTCTACCAGCCGACCAACGGTCGGCTCTACCCGGGCGGATGGTCTTCGGTGGGCCATCTGCACCACGAGAAGGGATACTCACCGATCGCTTCCGCCAGGCCGGCACGGACCGGGTTGGCGAGGATGTAGGTGGCTTGGCGTCGCAGGTCTTCGTCCTTGCGCAGTGCGTGGTCGTAATAGCCGGGTTGCCAGACAGGCCCGCTGCGGCCCAACTGCCGATTGATGAGCAGGCTGCTGCGTGATTTGAAGCGCTGCATGCATGTGCCCAGTGCGCCCTGCCGGAGCTGCATCAACCAGTGGACGTGATCTGGCATGACCACCCACGCAAGGTTGCAGACCCGATGCTCGTCTTCCATGGCATGCAGCACCTGCATGACGGGCCCGGCCAGGTCGGGCTGGTGGAAGTGGGGTACACGCGCATGCGTGATGGTCGTCAGCGCGTACACGATGCCGATGCACGAGTGGCGACCGTAATGAAGGCGTGGGCTGGGCATGCCTGCAGGGTGCCCGTCGGTGTGCAGGGCAGCCATCAGGCGATGTGCCGTTGGGGTGTGGGGGATGGGCGGGTACAGCCGACCGACGGCGCAGCCGACCAAGGGTGCAGCCGACCAACGGTCGGCTCTACCGATGCTGCACAAAACAACACCCCGCTTGCGCGGGGTGTTGATTTTCATCGCGTTGCCGAGGGGATCAACCCTTGGCTTTGAGCTTGGCCAGACGCAGCCAGGTATCCACCACGGTGTCCGGATTCAGCGACACCGACTCGATCCCTTCCTGCATCAGCCATTCGGCCAGGTCCGGGTGATCGGACGGGCCCTGGCCGCAGATGCCGACGTACTTGCCCTTGGCGCGCGCCGACTTGATCGCCATCGACAGCAGCTTCTTCACCGCCGGGTTCCGCTCGTCGAACAGGTGCGCGACGATCGACGAATCGCGGTCCAGGCCCAGGGTCAGCTGGGTCAGGTCGTTGGAGCCGATCGAGAAGCCGTCGAAGATCTCCAGGAACTCATCGGCGAGCAGTGCGTTGGACGGCACTTCGCACATCATGATGATCTTCAGGCCATTCTCGCCCTGCTTGAGGCCATTCTGTTCGAGCACCTCGACGACCTTGCGGCCTTCTTCCAGGGTGCGCACGAACGGGATCATGACCCACAGGTTGTCCAGGCCCATCTCGTTGCGCACGCGCAGCACGGCCTGGCATTCCAGGGCGAAGGCGGCCGAGAAACTCGGATCGACGTAACGGCTGGCGCCGCGGAAGCCGATCATCGGGTTCTCTTCGTGCGGTTCGTAGTTGCTGCCGCCGATCAGGTTGGCGTACTCGTTGGACTTGAAGTCCGACAGGCGCACGATCACCGGGTTCGGGGCGACCGAGGCGGTCAGCGTGGCGATGCCTTCGGCCAGGCGACCGACGTAGAAGCTGACCGGATCAGCGTAACCGGCGATCTTCTCGTCGATCTTCTTCTTGGTCGCCGCGTCCTGGCGGTCGTACTCCAGCAGCGCGTTCGGGTGGATGCCGATGTGGCTGGCGATGATCATTTCCAGACGGGCCAGGCCGATGCCGGCGTTCGGCAGCTGGCCGAAATCGAAGGCACGTTCCGGGTTGGCCACGTTCATCATGATCTTCAGCGGCGCCGGCGGCATGTTGCCCAGGTCCGTGGTGGTGCGCTCGAACTCGAGGATGCCGTCGTAGATGAAGCCGGTGTCACCCTCGGCGCAGCTCACGGTGACCTGCTGGCCGTCCTGGATCAGCTGGGTGGCGTTGCCCGAGCCGACCACGGCCGGCACGCCCAGCTCACGGGCGATGATCGCCGCGTGGCAGGTACGGCCACCGCGGTTGGTCACGATGGCCGAGGCGCGCTTCATCACCGGCTCCCAATCGGGGTCGGTCATGTCGGCGATCAGCACGTCGCCGGGCTGCACGCGGGCCATGTCGTCCAGGGTGCGCACCACGCGGGCGGTACCGGCACCGATCTTGGCACCGACGGCGCGGCCTTCGGCCAACACCTTGCCGTCCTTCTGGTTCAGTGCGAAACGTTCGATCTGGGTGGCATGGCCACGCGACTTCACGGTCTCCGGACGCGCCTGCACGATGAACAGCTTGCCGCTGACACCGTCCTTGGCCCACTCGATATCCATCGGGCGGCCGTAGTGCTTTTCGATGACCAGCGCCTGCTTGGACAGTTCCTGCACGTCCTCGTCGCTGATCGAGAAGGTGTTGCGCAGCTCGGCCGGGGTGTCTTCGATGCGCACGCGCTCACCGGGGACATCCGAATACACCATGCGGATCGCCTTGCTGCCGAGCGAGCGGCGCAGGATCGCCGGCTTGCCGGCGCTCAGGGTGGGCTTGTAGACGTAGAACTCGTCCGGGTTGACCGCACCCTGCACGACCATTTCGCCCAGGCCGAACGAGGAGGTGACGAACACCACGTCGCGGAAGCCGGACTCGGTGTCCAGGGTGAACAGCACGCCGGAGGACCCCACGCCCGAGCGCACCATCAGCTGCACGCCGGCGGACAGGAACACGTCCTCGTGCTTGAAGCCGTGGTGGACGCGGTAGGCGATCGCGCGGTCGTTGTAGAGCGAGGCGAACACTTCCTTGACCTTGAGCACGACATCGTCGGCGCCGGTCACGTTGAGGAAGGTCTCCTGCTGGCCGGCGAAGGAGGCATCGGGCAGATCCTCGGCAGTCGCCGAGGAGCGCACCGCGACCGCCACGTCGCCGCCGCCGTTTTCGCTGCACAGTTTGGCGTAGGCGGTGCGGATGTCCTGGTCCAGCGCCGGATGCAGCGGGGCATCGATCACCCAGCCGCGGATTTCCTTGCCGGCCACGGTCAGGGCACCGACATCTTCCACGTCCAGCGTGGCCAGCTTGTCGAAGATGCGCTTGGACAGGTCGTTGTGGGCGATGAAGTCCTTGAAGGCTTCAGAGGTGGTTGCGTAACCGCCGGGGACAGACACCCCCAGACCGGCAAGATTGCCGATCATTTCGCCAAGCGACGAATTCTTGCCGCCTACGCGGGCCAGATCGGCCAGGCGCAGTTCGTGCAACCACAGGATGTTCTCGTTCAAGCGCGATGCTCCGTTTGGCCATCGCCCGAGGCGGGCTGGATGGCCACGTCCGTAGGAAGAAGCCGATATGATGCCGGGCAGACCGCTGTCGGCACAAGCTTGTATCGACGGCCTTTTTAAGCTTCGGAGGGGGTAAAAGCCGTATGTCGACGATCCGTCCGGTGTTCTACGTGTCCGATGGAACCGGTATCACCGCTGAAACCATTGGGCATAGCCTCCTGACCCAGTTCTCCGGGTTCAGCTTCATCACCGACCGGATGTCGTTCATCGATGATCCGGAAAAAGCGCGGGAAGCCTGTGAAAGGATCCGTGCAGCGGGGGAGCGGTACCAGGTTCGGCCGATCGTGGTCAGTTCCTGCGTGGACAGCGGACTGAGCATCATCCTGGCCGAAAGCGGCGGGTTGATGCTGGACGTATTCGCCCCCTTCATCGAGCCCCTGGAGCGCGAACTGGCGGTCAACCGCCACTCCCGGGTGGGCCAGGCACACGGCATGGTGGACTTCGAAACCTACCACCGGCGCATCAACGCGATGAACTTCGCGCTGACCCACGATGACGGCATTGCCATCAACTACGACGACGCCGACGTGATCCTGGTGGCGGTGTCGCGGGCCGGCAAGACCCCCACCTGCATCTACCTGGCCCTGCATTACGGGGTGCGCGCGGCCAATTACCCGCTCACCGACGAAGACCTGGAGCAGGATCGCCTGCCGCCCCGGCTGCGCCCGTACCGCAAGAAGCTGTTCGGCCTGACCATCGACCCGGACCGCCTGCAGCAGATCCGTCAGGAGCGCCGCCCGAACTCGCGCTACGCCAATCTGGAGACCTGCCGCCGCGAGGTCGCCGCCGCCGAGACGATGTTCCGGATGGAGCGGATCCCGACGTTGAGCACCACCCACACCTCGATCGAGGAGATCTCCAGCAAGGTGCTGGGCACGCTGGGGCTGCAGCGCGAGATGTATTGACCGGTGTGAACCGGTGGTGGGCCGCCCCTTTGGCCGGGCGGCTGCCGCCCCCACGTTGGGAGATCAACGTGTAGGATCGACCCATGGCCCAGGCATCGCCCCGTATCGAACGCATTCCCCGGCTCAGCCGCCTGAGCTGGCTGATGGGCCTGTACGCCGAGAACTACCAGCACCTCGTGCGCCTGTTCGCACCGGCCGAGCTCGTGCCTGGCAGCTACGTCTCATCGATCGGTGATGGGCTGGATGTGCGCCTGGACGTGATCGAGTGCCACCGCTATACGGTCGAGCTGCGCCTGACCTACGACTTCGCCGACCCGGTCACCGGGCAGCCGGATCCTTCGGCCTATGTGCGCCTGTACCGTGACGCCCGCCAGGCCGAGACGACGCATTGCTACGTCGGTCGCCGCTGGCAGGACGTGATGGGCATGTACCCGCCGCCGGCCCAGCTGATCAGCCACCGCATGCGGATGAACACCTTCCTCGGCAAATGGCTGGAATACCTGGCCGAGCGCGGCCACGGCGTGGCCACGCTGCGCCGCGATGGCGCGGTGGCGGCACCGGCCGACGCGCGCCGCACCAGCGTGGTGCCCTGAGCCGGCCCCGGACGGATCGCGCATAATCGGGGGTCTGTGTTCCCGAGCCTGTGCGAAATGCCCTATACCCCCATCGTGGCCACCTTGGGCTACGTGCTGTCCGCCGACGGCAAGCAAGTGCTGATGATCCACCGCAACGCCCGGCCCGGTGACCTGCACCTGGGCAAGTACAACGGCCTGGGCGGCAAGATGGAGCGCGATGAAGACGCCGCTGCCTGCATGCGCCGCGAGATCCGCGAAGAGGCCGGCATCGAGTGCGGCACCATGCGCCTGCGCGGCACGATCAGCTGGCCGGGCTTCGGCAAGAACGGCGAGGACTGGTTCGGCTTCGTGTTCGTCATCGATGACTTTACCGGCACGCCGCTGACCTCCAATCCGGAGGGCACGCTGGAGTGGGTGGACGTGGACAAGATCGACGGCCTTCCGCTATGGGAAGGCGACCGCAGCTTCCTGCCACTGGTCTTCGACGATGAGCCGCGCGCCTTTCATGGCGTGATGCCGTACCGCGATGGCGCCATGCAGTCCTGGAGTTACACCCGGCTGTAGTGCCGGCCAGCGCCGGTATTACCGGCGGGCCAGCAACAGGTGGAAGTGCTTGGTCACCTCGCGCCCATCGTTGCTGCGCCCGGTTTCGTGGTGGGCGCGCCAGCCTTGTACGGTCAACCCAGCGCTGCGCAGGGCCTGCTCGGCCTCGGCCAGCTCATGCAGGTGGAACCCATGTGCTGTGAACGGCAGCGTGCGCATGAAAGCGGCATCGCCGAAGGCCAGGCAGAGCCGGCCGCCGGGGCGCAGCACGCGCGCCAACTCGGCGAACGGGAATTTCAGTTCGTCCCAGAAGTACAGCGTGTTCACTGCCAGCGCCGCATCGATGCAGGCCGACTCCAGGGGCAGGGCATGGGCATCGCCCAGGTGGACCTCGGCACGATCCAGCAGCCCATGCGTGGCCAGCACCGCAGTGCCGGCCGCGACCATCGCCGCTGAAACGTCAATGCCCACATAGCGGCTGTCCGGTGTACGCAGCAGATCGGGTGCGAAGGCTGCATTGCCCGGGCCGATCTCCAGGACCTGTTCACCGGGGGTGACTGACAGCAGGGCGATGGCGGCCCGGTTGAGGTCGCCGTTGCTGCGGTTCATCGATTCGGCCACGACGAGCGCGTGCTCACCGTGCGGGTGGCGCAACTGGGCGGCCAGATGGTCGGGGGAAAGCACGCGCAAGACTCCTGTCGGTGGGCGGCAGGACCTGGCGGCGGCGGAGTCCATCCACCAGCTTAGCCCACTGATGGCACCGATGGGCGCACGTGTGAAGGGGGATCGCGCCGCGGCAATGAGGATCGGTGATCAGGAAATCACCATCGTCGCCTCTGTTGAGACGGAGTTGTCCACAGGGGGTGTGGATGACTCGTGGGCAAGTTTGTGGATAAGCCGCGTCGGCCCCCGCCGGTGCTCGCTGTCAAGATGGGTGGCCAAAAATTCACCGCAGGTCGTGCTGGCGTGAACGGCGCGGCAAGGCTGGAGTACGGTGGCGTAGGGAACGCTGTCCCGGCGCGGGCCGCTCGCGGTACTCTCTTGCGATTGCCGCCACCTGATCCTTCATGAAACGTCACTTCTCGATGTTGCGCGAGTTCCACCTGGCCGACTGGTTCACCTTGGCCAACGCGTTCTGTGGCACCGGCGCGGTCTTTGCCGCCATGCGCTATCTGCAGGATGGCGAACGCAGCTATCTGCTGTTCGGCATGGCCCTGATCCCCTTGGCCTTCATTTTCGACGCGCTGGACGGGCGCATCGCACGCTGGCGCAAATCCAGCTCCACGCTGGGCCGTGAGCTGGATTCGCTGTCGGACATCATTTCCTTCGGTGTCGCCCCGGCCGCACTGGCCTACGCCTGCGGCATGCAGGGCGGCTGGGACTGGCTGGTGCTGAGCTACTTCGTCTGCTGCGGCGTCAGCCGCCTGGCCCGCTACAACGTGACCGCCGAAGCACTGGCCGGCGAGGGCGACAAGGTGCCGTACTTCGAAGGCACCCCGATCCCGACCAGCCTGGCGCTGGTGGTGGTGCTGGCCGTGGCGGCGAGCGTCGGGGCCACCGGCGCGGACCTGTGGCTGGGCCAGTGGCAGCTGGGCCCGTGGCAGTTGCACCCGCTGGTGCTGCTGTTCGCGCTGTCCGGCTCGCTGATGATCAGCAAGACCCTGCGCATCCCCAAGCCGTGAGGCAGGGCAGCGCGGCATTGCTATCATCGTTTCCCGAGACGGGAGGACGGTCATGACCACGGCGGGCAGCGGCAGCGGCGCAGGCGATGTAGAAGCCCTGGCGCGGCAGTATTTCAGTGCCTGGGGCGATGCCCTGCGGCACGCTGCGGCACCGCCCGGCCACACCGCCGGCCCCGATGGGCAGGGCAACTGGCAGCAGGCGATCGACTGGTGGGCGCAGATGATGCCCAACGCGGCCAGCCGCCCGGCCGACGAGGCCGTGCACCGTTTCCGTGAACAGGCCGGTGGGTGGTACGGCACGATGCAGCAGGTGGCCGCGCAGTTTGCCGGCCGCGATACCACCAGCGCCGAGGTGGCGCAGGCGTGGCGCACGGCGGTGCTGGGGCAGGGTGACGGGCTGCTGCAGTGGATGCTGCAGGGCGCACGCGGACATACCCACACCGAGGGCCCGGACCTGCTGCAGCTGTTGGAAACCCTGCAGCGTCAGCTCGGACCATGGCTGCAGAGCCCGGCGTTTGGTCCCGGCCGTGAGCACCAGGCCCGCTGGCAGGCGCTGCTGCGGGCCCAGCAGGACTACCAGGCGCACTCGCGCGATTACGTGGATCAGATCAAGCAGGCGCTGGACGATGCGTTCACCCTGTTCGAGCAGCGCCTGGCCGAGCACGAGCAGCCGGGCAACCAGCTGACCAGCGCGCGGGCGATGTTCGATCTGTGGATCGATGCGGCCGAGGAGGCCTATGCGAAGGTTGCGCTGTCCGAGCCGTTCCAGGCGGTGTACGCCTCGCTGGGCAATGCCCAGATGCGGCTGCGCGCGGCCACCCAGCAGGAGATCGAACGGCTGACCGAGAGTTTTGGGCTGCCGACGCGCACCGAAATGGATGCAGCGCATCGCCGGATCGCCGAGCTGGAGCGGCTGGTGCGCCGCATGGCCGCTGGCGCAGCCGCGGGTGCGGCACCTGCCAGCACGGCCAAGGTGCGCAAGGCTGCAGTGAAGCCAGCCGCCGCGAGCAAGCGCACAACCCGCGCTTCCAGGCCAGCCAACCCCACCAAGGCCACCGCCAACCCCAACAAGGCCACCAAGGCCACCAAGGCCACCAAGGCCGCCGGAAAACCCACCAAGCCAAGGAAACGCAGCGCATGAAGGGCCCCCTGGGCTTCAATGCCGAAGACCTCCTGCAGGAGACCCTGGCCATGCAGCGCAAGCTGATGGATGGCCTGAAGCTGCTGCCTGCGGTGGACGATGTCGATTACGGCGTGACCACCCGCGAGGAAGTCTGGCGCGACGGCAAGGTCACGCTGTACCGCTTTGTCGGCACCGAGCCGCCGGTGCACGCCACGCCGCTGCTGATCGTCTACGCGCTGGTCAACCGGCCGTACATGGTCGACCTGCAGACCGACCGCTCACTGGTCCAGAAGCTGCTGGCCCTGGGCCACGATGTGTATGTGCTGGACTGGGGCTACCCGGACCGCTCCGAGCGCTACCAGACGCTGGAGGATTACCTGCTGCGCTTCGTGGATGGCGCGGTGGATCACCTGCAGGCGCACAACGGCGGCGAGCCGATCAACATGCTCGGCATCTGCCAGGGCGGCGTGTTCGCGCTGTGCTATGCCGCGCTGCGCCAGGCCAAGCTGGCCAACCTGATCACGATGGTCACCCCGGTCGATTTCCACACGCCGGACAACATGCTCTCGCACTGGGCGCGCCAGGTGGACGTGGACCTGCTGGTGGACACGCTGGGCAACATCCCGGCCGATCTGATGAATGCCAGCTACCTGATGCTCAAGCCGTTCCGCCTCAACGTGCAGAAGTACGTGGGGCTGCTCGACATCCTGGACGACAAGGACGCGCTGGAAGATTTCCTGCGCATGGAGAAGTGGATCTTCGACTCGCCCGATCTCGCCGGCGAAGCGTTCCGTGACTTCATCAAGCAGTTCTACCAGGGCAATGGCCTGATGCACGACGGCGTGCGCATCGGCGACGCAACCGTCGACCTCCGGCAGGTGACGTTGCCGGTGTTGAACATCTATGCCGAGCAGGACCATCTGGTCCCGCCCGATGCGTCACGCGCGCTGCGCGGCCGGATCGGCAGCGCGGATTACACCGAGAGCAGTTTCCGCGGGGGCCATATCGGTATCTATGTCTCCGGGCGGGCCCAGCGCGAAGTGCCCGCAACCATCACCGGTTGGTTGAACGAGCGTTCGCAATGAAGCGTCCTCGCCTTCTCTGGCTGGCTGTGGGTCTGTTGGGCATTGGTACCGCCCACGCCGCACCCGGTGAAACCGCCCGCCGCGAGATCGCCGGCCTGATCGGCGCGCTGGACGGCTCCCCTTGCCGGTTCCAGCGCAATGGCAGCTGGCACGATGCGCCCGAGGCGCGGGCCCATCTGCAGCGCAAGTACGACTACCTGCTCAAGAAGGACAAGGTCGACACGGCCGAGCAGTTCATCGAACGCGCCGCCAACCAGAGCAGCCTGAGCGGCAAGCCCTACCGGATCGCCTGTCCGGGCCAGCCGGAACAGACCGCCGCGGCGTGGTTCGGCGCGCGGCTGAAGGCCCTGCGCCAACGCACCCCGTAGACACGGTTCGCGCTAGAGTCGGCGCATTCCGGAACGAGACCCCGTGCATGAACACACCGCCGCGCCCGCTGTCCCGTTCGCTCAACGACCGCATGATCGCCGGCGTCATGGGCGGTATCGCGCATCGCTACGGTTGGAACGTCACCCTGGTACGGGTGCTGTTCGTGCTGATCTCGATCGGCTCGGCGGCCTTCCCCGGCATCCTGGTCTACCTGATCCTGTGGCTGTTGATCCCCAACGAGGCCGATTGAGCCTGTCACCGGTGCTGCTGCGCGCGCTGCAGGGGCTTGGCGCACTGTGGACCTCACCCAACACCCTGATCGGCCTGGCCGCCGGCACCGCCGGGATGCTGGCCGGTGCGCGTCCGTCGTGGAACAGGCGCGACTGCGCGATCGTGTTCCGTGAATTTCCGTGGGGCCCGGGCGGAGCGATCACGCTGGGCAACGTCATCCTGCACACGGGACCGGTGCTGGACGTGCCGTGCCGCACGTATGCGCACCAGGCCGGTTACGCCACCGAGCCGGTGATCGGGCTGCACGACCACGAGCGTGCGCACGTCTACCAGTATCTGGTGCTGGGGCCGCTCTACCTGCCGGTGTACCTGCTGTGCGGTGGGGTCAGTGCACGCAACCCGTTCGAGCGCGCGGCCGATGTGTATGCACTGCAGGGGCGGGGCTGGTGGCCATCACGTCGTGATGCGCAGTGAGGTTATCTCCGCGTTAAATCCATGTAAGAAAAACGTCGACAACGCGACGTCATCTGCATGCAAAAAAACGTTATTAGCCTGCATGACGAACCAGTCAGGTTTACCGGGGTAAGCTTGCAGCGCTGTATGAGCAACCGTTTTTCTGGAGGAACACATCACATGGCAATCGTTCTTTATGTCGGTGGTAGCAAGGATGGCGACAAGGGCCTGGTGCCCCATGGTTTCAGCAAGTCCCAGGCCGATACCGAGCTGGGTCCGGAGATCTACACCGAGCGGTTCATGGAACTGCAGGGTGTAGGCAAGGTGCGGGTGATGGCGTTGGAGTCGATGCAGGACGACATCGTCCACCAACGCGCGGCCGTGCATTACCGGTAAGCCAGCGATCCCGCGGAGGTGCCCGGTTGTCGCGGGCGCCCGCGCCGGCATCCCAGCCCCACGCAGGATGCCGGCGTGAATGCAGGACCCCTCGTGTGGTCATCGCCACGGGGCGACAGGTTCGGCCCGGCCTGTCAACGGCTTTCCCCCGCCGCCGCGCATCGCCAGAATGGGTTCTTTCCGCAAAGCGGCTCCGGCCGGAAGCAATGCCTGACATCAAGCTCGCACAGCAGATCGCCCAGACCATCGCCGATGAGATCGGTGCCCAGACCGCCCAGGCGCTCGCCGCCATCGCCCTGTTGGACGAAGGCGCCAGCGTTCCGTTCATCGCCCGCTACCGCAAGGAAGTCACCGGCGGGCTGGACGACACCCAGCTGCGTAACCTCGAAACGCGCCTGACCTACCTGCGCGAGCTGGAAGACCGCCGCGCCGCGGTGCTGTCCAGCATCGACGAACAGGGCAAGCTCAGCGACGAGTTGCGCAACGAGATCCTCGGTGCGGACACCAAGTCGCGCCTGGAAGATCTGTACCTGCCGTACAAGCCCAAGCGCCGCACCCGCGCGCAGATCGCGCGCGAAGCCGGACTGGAGCCGCTGGCCGATGGCCTGCTGGCCGATCCAAACCTGGACCCGCAGGTGTTCGGTGCCACCTTCGTCGATGCAGACAACGGCGTGGCCGACACCAAGGCCGCGCTGGAAGGTGCCCGCGCGATCCTGATGGAGCGTTGGGGCGAAGACGCCGCGCTGGTCGGCGAGCTGCGCACCTGGCTGGGCGAAAACGGCGTGATCCGCGCACGTGTCGCCGAGGGCAAGGAAGAGCAGGGCGCCAAGTACCGCGATTACTTCGAACACGCCGAGTCGCTGGCGAAGATTCCGTCCCACCGCTTGCTGGCACTGTTCCGCGCACGCCGCGAGGAAATCCTGTTCCTGGAACTGGATCCGGGCAACGATGCCGAGGCCGGCAATCTGTACGCCGAAGGCCGTGTCGCGCACAACGCGGGCATCCGCGACGCCGGCCGCCCCGGCGACCGCTGGCTGCTCGACGCCTGCCGCCTGACCTGGCGCGCCAAGCTGCACATGCACCTGCTGCTGGACCTGTTCAACCAGGCCCGCGAGAAGGCCGAAGCCGAGGCGATCGCGGTGTTCGGCGACAACCTCAAGGACCTGCTGCTGGCCGCCCCGGCCGGCCCCAAGAGCGTGCTCGGGCTGGACCCGGGCATCCGCACCGGCTGCAAGATCGCCGTGGTCGATGCCACCGGCAAGCTGGTGGCCACCGACACCATTTACCCGCACGAACCGCGCCGGCAGTGGGACCAGTCACTGCAGACGATCAAGCAGCTGTGCATGAAGCACAACGTGGAGCTGATCGCGATCGGCAACGGCACGGCCAGCCGCGAAACCGACAAGCTGGCCGGTGAGGTGATCAAGGCGTTGGGCGAGACCAGCCTGCAGAAGATCGTGGTCAGCGAGGCCGGTGCGTCGGTGTATTCGGCGTCCGAATTTGCCGCCAAGGAATTCCCGGACCTGGACGTGTCGATCCGCGGCGCGGTCTCCATTGCCCGTCGCCTGCAGGATCCGCTGGCCGAGCTGGTCAAGATCGAACCCAAGGCGATCGGCGTGGGCCAGTACCAGCACGACGTGGACCAGTACCGCCTGGCGCGTGCGCTGGATGCGCGCGTGGAGGACTGCGTCAACGCGGTCGGCGTGCACGTCAACACCGCCTCGGCGGCGCTGCTCTCGCGCGTGTCCGGGTTGTCGGCCACGGTGGCCGAAAACATCGTGCGCCACCGCGACGACAACGGTCCGTTCAAGCGCCGCAAGGACCTGCTCAAGGTGCCGCGCCTGGGCGACAAGACCTTTGAACAGTGCGCCGGCTTCCTGCGCATCGCCGATGGCGACCAGCCGCTGGACGCGTCCTCGGTGCACCCGGAAGCCTACCCGGTGGTGGAGCGCATCGTGGCCGCCACGGCACGCCCGATCAAGGCGCTGATCGGCGATGGCAGTTTCCTTCGCGGGCTCAAGGCCGAACAGTTCACCGACGCCACCTTCGGCGTGCCGACCGTGCGCGACATCCTGAAGGAACTGGAAAAGCCCGGCCGCGACCCGCGCCCGGAGTTCAAGGCGGCGCGTTTCGCCGAGGGCGTGGAAGAGCTCAAGCACCTGCAGCCGGGCATGATCCTGGAGGGCGTGGTCAGCAACGTGGCCGCGTTCGGTGCCTTCGTGGACATCGGTGTGCACCAGGACGGCCTGATCCACATCTCGGCGCTGTCGGACACCTACGTCAAAGACCCGCGTGATGTGGTCAAGGCCGGTGACATCGTCAAGGTGAAGGTGCTGGAGGTGGACGTGGCGCGCAAGCGCATCGCCCTGACCCGGCGCCTCGACGATACCCCGGCCCCGGCCAAGGCCCAGGGTGAGCGCGATGCGCGCCCGGCCGGTGGCGGCCGCCGTGACGGCGGGGCGGGCAATGGTCCGCGCGGTGGCGGTCGTGGCACCCCGTCCGGCCCGCGTCCGGGCAGCGCCGCACCGCCGGCCAACAATGCGCTGGCCGACGCCTTCGCCCGGGCCAAGCGCGGCGGCTGATCCCGCGGTGGGTGCCTGCCAGAGGCCGCCTTCGGGCGGCTTTTGGCGTTTTCAGGGGTCTCCAGGGGCAGGGGCACTTCTGGTTTGGCCCGGGTTTACGCACACTTCGCGTTGAATGCCCGTAGGGTGGGTGGACGGCGGGGAGCCCAGATGACAGACGACCAGGCAGGACCGGGCAACCGGGCGGGCTCCAGCGCCGATTACCGCGCTGGCGCAGGGCTGTGCGTGGCGTGTCGGACCGGAGCGCACGCATGAGCCGGCAACCGGACGCCCCCCAAGATGCGGCCGCCGCGCTGCGCGACATGGCCGAGCAGCGCCACCGGCTGGAAATGATCATCGAAGGTACTGCGGCGGGCACCTGGGACTGGGACATCCCGGGCAACCAGATGCGGGTCAACGAGCGCTGGGCGGAGATCGTCGGCTATACGCGTGAGGAACTGGCACCCATCACGCCGGAGACGTTCTTCAAGCTGGTGCATCCCGACGATCTGGCCCAGTCCAATACGTTGCTCGAAGCGCATCTGGAAGGTCGCTCGCCGCATTACGACAGCCTGTGCCGGATGCGCCACAAACAGGGCCACTGGATCTGGGTGCAGGACCGCGGTCGCGTGTATGAGCGCGATGGGCAGGGCCGGCCGCTGTGGATGGCCGGTGCGCATGCCGACGTTACCGAACTGCAGCAGGCCCGGCAGGAGGCGGCCAACATGCGCCAGCGCCTGCAGGCGGTGGTGGATGCCTCTGACGAGGTGGCGGTGATCGCCACCGATGTCGATGGGGTGGTCAACCTGTTCAATACCGGTGCGCAGAAGCTGCTGGGTTACCGCCCCGATGAAGTGATCGGCCGGGTCAACCCGGGGCTGTTCCACGATCCGGAAGAGATGCGCGCCTACCTGCAGCCCCATATGGAGGCGGACGGACGCCTGCCGACCGTCTTCGAGGCGTTGAGCGCGCGGGCGGCACAGGGCACCTGGTCGCATCAGTGGACGTTCCTGCGCAAGGACGGCGAGCGCAGGCAGGTGCGCCTGTCGATCAGTCCGCTGGACTGCGCCGGCGGCAACCGAATCGGCTACGTGGGCATGGCGGTCGACCTGACCCCGCTGCTGCAGGTCCGCGAACAGGCGTTCCTGGCCTCGGAAAAATTCGCCGGGGCGTTCTCGTCGGCCGCGCTTGGCATGGCCCTGGTGTCGCTGGAAGGGCGCTGGCTGGACGTCAACGATTCGCTGTGCGGCATCCTCGGCTACACCCGTGCCGAACTGCTGCAGATCGATTTCCAGACGCTCACGCATCCCGATGACCTGCACACCGACCTGGCCCTGCTCGGTGACCTGCTGGCCGGCCGCCGCGCGCATTACCACATGGAGAAGCGGTACCTGGGCAAGGCGGGCAACCTGGTCTGGGGGCGGCTGTCGGTCTCACTGGTCCGCACGGAAAATGGCGAGCCGCTGCACTTCGTCTCGCAGATCCAGGACGTGACCGCCCAACGGCTCAGTGGTCAGCAGTTGCGTGAATCCGAGCAGCGCACCCGCGTCACGTTGGATGCGGTGGCGGACATGGTGCTGACCCTGGACCTGCAGGGGGGGATCCAGTACGCCAACGCCGCGGCCACCCGCGCGCTGGCCGGGGAGGGCGCCGGGGTCCTGGCCGGCAGCCAGCTGCAGGAGGTGATGGAGCTCACGACCGAATACGCGCCGCGCTCCCCCTTGGATGTGGCCGTGCTGCTCGACCCGGACAGCAATGCAGTCGACCTGCATTCGGACCTGTTGCTGTCAGTGGGTGCGCATCTGCTGCCGGTCGACCTGACCCGTGCCTGGCTGCGCGATGAGGATGGCCTGACCAGCGGCGCGGTCTGGGTGATCCGTGACGTCACCCAGCAGCGTGCGCGCCAGCGCGAGGCGCGGCATCTGGCCGAGATCGATCCGCTGACCGAACTGAGCAACCGGCGCGGCTTCGAGGCGCATCTGCAGCAGGCCATCACCCGGGTCGCGCGGACCGGGCAGTCGGCCTCGTTGATGTATATCGACCTGGACCACTTCAAGCCGGTCAACGATACCCACGGCCATCTGGCTGGCGATGCCGTGCTGTGGGCGGTGGCCAGCGTGCTGCGGCATGGCGTGCGTGATTCGGACATCGTGGCGCGGCTGGGCGGCGACGAGTTCGCGGTGATCCTGGCCGGCTGTTCGCTCAAGCGCGCCCGCCGTATCGCCAGCGATCTGCTCGAGGCGATGCGGGGGTTGTCGATCCCCTGGGACCAGCGGCGGTTGAGCGTGGGCGCCAGCATCGGCATCGCGCCATTGTTCGGGGGCATGAGCGTGGATGACGCCGTGGCCGCCGCCGACGCGCAGTGCTACCGGGCCAAAGCGATGGGGCGCGACAACGTGCAGGTGGAGGCCGACGCTCTGGGTGCCGTGGACCCCCTTGACGCCCTGGATGCGAGCGAAAGCGGCGAGTGACGGCCGGCCGGGCCAGGCCCCGGCCGCGGCCGTTGATGGCCCTAAAGCTTTCAGAGTGTCCGCCGTTATATGACTCGCAGTTGCTGCCCGTCTGCTCACGTGGATATCTGGCCGTACACCTTTTTTACATGGTTCATGTTCGCCGGCCCGCCCGGTGTTTGAAGCCCATCGAAGTTGCGTCATCCCCACTGACGATCTTCGTGAGTCCCAGCCAACGGAATACCGCCACCGGGCCACCGCCCGGCGCTGACCTATTCGCTAACCGGACACCGAGGTCTAACGATGATTACTTCAGGCTTGCACACGCATGTGCCAGGTCGTGCCAGCGACGCCGACGCCGGGTCGTTGTGGCGAACGCTCACGGCACGGTTCGTTTCCCGTCGCGCGGCCCATGGCGCCGCGGCATCGGCCGCGCTGCAACGGCAGGCCGAGCTCGAAGATCAGATCAAGGCGCTGCATAGAGTCCAGGCCGTCATCGAGTTCCACCTCGATGGCACCATCGTGCACGCCAACGACAATTTCCTGCAGACGCTGGGCTACACGCTGGAGGAGATCCAAGGCAGGCACCACGCCATGTTCGTCGATGCCGAGTATGCGAAGAGCGCGGAGTACCGCGACTTCTGGGCCAACCTGGGCCGCGGTGAGTTCGACGCCGGCCAGTACCGGCGGATCGGCAAGGGTGGACGCGAGATCTGGATCCAGGCGTCCTACAACCCGGTCTTCGACAGCCACGGACGGCCGTACAAAGTGGTCAAGTTCGCGACCGACATCACCGCGCAGAAATTCCAGGCGGCCGATTTTGCCGGCCAGCTCGCCGCGATCAACAAATCACAGGCGGTGATCGAGTTCGATCTCGAGGGCCGCATCCTGGCCGCCAACGAGAACTTCCTCGCTGCCATGGGCTATGCACTGGAGGAGGTGCGCGGGCAGCACCATTCGATGTTCGCCGAGCCCGAGCATCGCCAGAGCGGCGAGTACCGGGCGTTCTGGGCCAAACTCGGCCGTGGCGAATACGACGCCGGCCAGTACAAGCGCCTGGGAAAGGGCGGTCGCGAGGTCTGGATCCAGGCCTCGTACAACCCGATCTACGATATGAACGGACGGCCGTTCAAAGTGGTCAAGTACGCTACCGACATCACGGCCCAGGTGCGTGACTCGCTGGCGCTGCAGCAGGCCGTCGCGCAGACGCGTGAAGTGGTGGCGGCGGCGCAGGGGGGTGATCTGACCGGCCATATCGCCACCCAGGACAAGACCGGCCCGATCGCCGAGTTGTGCGAGGGCATCAATGCGCTGGTCGAAGCGATGGCCGGCATCATCACCCAGATCAAGCTGGCAGCGGACACCATTGCCGTGGGTGCCAGCGAGATCGCCGAAGGCAACAGCGACCTGTCCGTGCGCACCGAGCAGCAGGCCGCTTCGCTGGAGGAGACCGCCGTCTCGATGAAGGGGCTGACCGCGACCGTGCGGCGCACCGCGGACAACGCCCGCCAGGCCAATGAGTTGGCCGGTGGTGCGGTCGAGGTGGCGGCGCAGGGTGGCCATGTGGTGCATGAGGTGGTCTCCACCATGTCGCTGATCAACGACTCCTCGCGGCGCATCGTCGATATCATCGGCGTGATCGACAGCATCGCGTTCCAGACGAATATCCTGGCCCTCAATGCCGCAGTGGAAGCGGCCCGTGCCGGCGAGCATGGGCGCGGCTTTGCGGTGGTCGCCTCGGAAATCCGCTCGCTGTCGCAGCGTTCGGCCGAAGCCGCCAAGGAGATCAAGCAGCTGATCGGCGACTCGGTGGAGAAGGTCGGGGCGGGTACGCGTCAGGTCGAAAGCGCGGGGCGCACCATGGACGAGATCGTGGTCAGCGTGAAACGCGTGAGCGATCTCATGGCCGACATCAGCGCGGCGGCCCAGCAGCAGAGCGAGGGCATCGAGCAGATCAACCAGGTGGTCGAGCACATCGACGAGAGCACCCAGCAGAATGCCGCGCTGGTCGAAGAGGCCTCTGCGGCGGCCCGCAGCATGGAAGAGCAGTCCACCCAGTTGCTGCAGACGGTGGCGGCATTCCGGGTGGCGGGGGCGACGGGAACGTCGCGACCGGCTGCGCCACCGGCGGCCAATGCCGCACATCCGACGCTTCGGCTGGTCTGAGCGGTAACGAAAAACGCCCCGGATCCGTCGATCCGGGGCGTTCTGGTTTTCCATGGTGCCGAAGGTGGGACTCGAACCCACACGCTTTTAAGGGCGGCGGATTTTGAGTCCGCTGCGTCTACCGATTCCGCCACTTCGGCTGGCTGGCCGCGTAGTGTATACAAGATGTCGACGTTTGTGCAGACCTGAATGCTTAAGTTCCTGTCAGGGTTTCACCTACGCAGGACGCTATACTCATCGCGCTGAACCATACAGGGAGTCGTCATGAGCGCGCTGCAGGATCTTCGGGTGCTGGTGGTCGAGAACGACGAAATGAGTGCCGCCCTGCTGCAGATGCAGTTGGTGCAGTCCGGCGCGGTGGTGGTGGGGCTGGCGGCCTCGGTATCCGAGGCGCTGCGTCTGCTCAGCGAGACCCAGCCACAGGTGGTGCTGCTGGATTACCGCCTGGCCAACAATGAAACCAGTGAAGCGGTTGCGGCGGCGTTGGCCGCGCGCCAGATTCCCTTCGTGCTGGCCACCGGCATGGCGACCGAGCACCTCCCCGAAGCCTTCCGGGCAGGCATCATCCTGACCAAGCCCTACCTGACGGCCGAGTTGAATGCCGCGCTGGGGCGGGCACGGATAGGCGATTCGGTCGTCGGCTGAGCAGCTCTCACGCCGCTTCGGCGTGCGCCAGTGTGACCGGTTCGCGATCGTCCAGGATCCGGTACAGCGCAGCGAGGTCGTGCGGGTCCGGGTTCAACCAGGCATCCAGATGTTCGCGCCGGATCGGTACGATGCAGCGGTCGTGCCCGGTGCGTGCCACATCGGACGGTGGCTCGTCGGTGATCGCGGCAAACGACAACAGCCGGCCCTCCGGCCCTTCCCACGCCGACCACAGGCAGGCGATCAACAGATCGCGCGGTGGCTGCGGGCTGAATTCCAGCACCACGTTCTCGGCTTTCTCGCCCGGCGACAGCATCCGCTGCTCCAGGGCATGCCGCGGCACGTGCTCGTAGAACGACTGCACCACCACCACGCCATGCTGGTGGCCGAACGCGGATTTCCAGTACGCCTCCAGGCTGTCGCGGCGCGCGTTGTAGGTGCCGGGATACAACACGTCGTTGCGCGCGGGCTTGTCCGGCAGCCGGCATTGGTAGCGCATCGGCTTGATCACGCGCTGGCCCTGCTCGGACACGATCACCGGCGCATAGACGCCGGGGAAAATGCGGCTGTCGCGCGGCACCAGGCCGGCGCGCTGCAGATCGGACAGGCGCGTCTGCGCACGTTCAATCCGGTTGCCCGCCACGCGCAGTTCATTGCGCGCCTTCTGCGTGGGACGTGCGGCCAGGTGTTCTTCGGCCGCCTTCCGCCGGGCGCTCTGCAGGCGCACCTCCTCATCCAGCGCCTGCATCTCCTCGGCATGCCATTGCTGTATTCGCGCCACGATCTCCTGGCCCTGCGCGGTGCGCGCGCCGGCGAAGCCATCGTCCATCGCCTTGGGCGTTTTCGGGCGTTGCTTGCCGGCGTCGTGGGCATACAGCTGGGCGAACTCGTCCAGGGACAGCATGGCCCCGTACTCACGGACCAGCTTGGTGTAATCGGCGCGGATCTGGGCGGAATAGCACATGGCGACGGAACAGGGTGGGCAGGGGGACAGGATAGGCCGGTGGGTCGCACATGCTGCGAATACGTTCGGGCATGCTGAGCGTCCATTCATTGCCGGACCCGTCTCATGTCGCTGCCTGCTGGTGTTCATTGCATCCCCCTGGCGCCCAGCGTGGAGGAATACCGCGCGCTGCGGGTGCTGGCCGGCCTGAGCCCGAAAACGGCCGAGGCGGCGGCGCGTGGCCTGCCCAACACGGTCTTCGGGGTGAGCCTGCGCGAGGATGACCGGTTGCTGGCGATGGGCCGGCTCATCGGCGACGGCGGCTGCTTCCTGCAGGTGGTGGATATCGCCGTGGTCCCGGACCGCCAGGGGCAGGGCCTGGGCAAGGCGGTGATGGCCGAGCTCGATGCCTGGCTGCACGCGAATGCGCAAGGTGCGTATGTGAGCCTGATCGCCGATGGCCAGGCGCACCGGCTGTATGCGCAGTTCGGTTTCACCGTGACCGCGCCGCGCTCGGTGGGCATGGCGAAGGTGGTGGCGTAGGCCCCATAAACAAACAGCCCCGACCGAGGTCAGGGCTGTTTGTTTGAAGCTGGCGTCCCCACGGGGATTCGAACCCCGGTCGCCACCGTGAAAGGGTGATGTCCTAGGCCTCTAGACGATGGGGACGCGTTAAACCGAATTTTGGCTTCTATCGGACGGCCTGTGTCCGGAGAAGTGGTGGAGCCAGGCGGGATCGAACCGCCGACCTCCTGCATGCCATGCAGGCGCTCTCCCAGCTGAGCTATGGCCCCACGTTGTACCGCAAGCCGCCTAGTATATCTGCCTGTTCACGTTTGTGGAAGCCTTTCGGGCATCCGCATCGCAACCGCAGTAGGCGGTGAACAAAAAGACCCGGCATGCCGGGCCTCGGTGTTCTTCTGATGAGTGGCGTCCCCACGGGGATTCGAACCCCGGTCGCCACCGTGAAAGGGTGATGTCCTAGGCCTCTAGACGATGGGGACGCATAAACTCATCAAATTGTTCAGCACACCGAACGGCCTAAGGTCCGGAGTGGTGGAGCCAGGCGGGATCGAACCGCCGACCTCCTGCATGCCATGCAGGCGCTCTCCCAGCTGAGCTATGGCCCCACGATGCTGGAGGCGGAATTCTACGCGGCCGTGAAGCATTCGCCAAGTCTTTTTTCTGAAATACCGAAGAAAGAATGCATGCAGGCATCCATCTGCAGAGGCTGATCGTTGCCCGCGCGAGTGCACCAGCACGCACGCGATAAAACAGGCCGCCAATGCCGAGCGTTGCTCGATGCGGCACAAACAAAAAGCCCCGACCGAAGTCAGGGCTGTTTGTTTGAAACTGGCGTCCCCACGGGGATTCGAACCCCGGTCGCCACCGTGAAAGGGTGATGTCCTAGGCCTCTAGACGATGGGGACGCACGAAAACTTCAAATTTTGTCACTGCAATCTGATCGGCCTAATGATCGGATTGGTGGAGCCAGGCGGGATCGAACCGCCGACCTCCTGCATGCCATGCAGGCGCTCTCCCAGCTGAGCTATGGCCCCACGTCGTGAGGAGCGAAATCATAGCGACGACGTTTTGGATTGGCAAGAAAAAAGTGAAGAAATATCGTCATGCAATCCGCGGTCACTCGCCGGGCAGTCGTTGATGGCGCAGCCGCAGTGCATTGCTGATCACCGAGACCGAACTCAGACTCATCGCCACCGCCGCCAACATCGGCGACATTACGATGCCCAGCGGATACAGCACGCCGGCTGCAACAGGAATGCCGAGGCCGTTGTAGAGAAACGCAAAGCCCAGGTTCTGCCGCATGTTGCGCACGCTTGCAGTGGACAGCTGGCGCGCACGCAGGATGCCGCGCAGATCGCCCTTGACCAGCGTGACCTGTGCGCTCGACATCGCCACATCGGTGCCGTTGCCCATCGCGATGCCAACGTCCGCACTCGCCAGCGCCGGCGCGTCGTTGATGCCATCGCCGGCCATCGCCACCTTGCGGCCCTGCGCCTGCAGCGAACGGATCAACGCGGCCTTGTCGGCGGGGCGCATCTCGCCGTGGACGTCATCCAGGCCGAGTTCCCGCGCGACGGCTTCCGCGGTGGCCGCGCCGTCGCCGGTGGCCATGACGATGCGCAGGCCATCGCGGTGCAGCTGCACGATCGCTTCGGCGGTGGAGGCCTTGATCGGGTCAGCCACCGCGAGCAGGCCGCCAAGCTGGCCATCGACGGCGAGGTACATCACGCTGGCCGCGGTGCTGCGCAAGTGCTCGGCACGTTCGCGCAGCGTGTCCAGCGCGATACCGTGTTCGTCCATCAACGCGGTATTGCCAAGCAGCAGCTGCCTGCCGTCCACCGCGCCCTGCACACCCATGCCGGTGAGGGAATCGAAATCGTCCACGCTGGCCAGCGGCATCCCGCGCGCGCGTGCTTCGGCCACGATCGCGGCCGCCAACGGATGCTCGCTGCCCTGGTCCAGGCTGGCCGCCCATTGCAGGATCTGATCGGCAGCGAAGGGCGCCACCGCCTGTACGTCACGGAACGCTGGCTTGCCCTCGGTCAAGGTACCGGTCTTGTCGACCACCAGCGTGTCGATCTGGCGCAGTGCCTCGATCGCCTCGGCATCGCGGAACAGCACCCCGTGCTGCGCGGCGCGACCCGTGGCGACCATGATCGTCATCGGTGTGGCCAGCCCCAACGCGCACGGGCAGGCGATGATCAGCACCGCTACCGCGCTCAGTACCGCATGCGTCCATGACGGCGCCGGACCGAACAGTCCCCAGCCGAGGAACGTCAGCACCGCGACCGACAGTACCGCCAGCACGAACCAGTACGCGACGGTGTCGGCCATGCGCTGCATCGGGGCGCGTGAGCGCTGCGCCTGCGCCACCAGCTGCACGATCTGCGCCAGCATGCTGTCATCGCCAAGGCGATCGGCACGGACGACCAGGCTGCCAGTGCCGTTGAGTGTCGCGCCGATCACCGTGTCGCCCACGGCCTTGGCCACTGGCACCGGCTCACCGGTGAGCATGGATTCATCGATGGAGGAGCGGCCTTCGACGACCGTGCCATCCACGGGCACCTTCTCACCCGGGCGCACGCGCACGCGGTCGCCGGGCTGCAGCGCGGTAATGTCGACGTCTTCCTCACGGCCATCCGCGCGCAGCACGCGTGCGGTTTTCGGTGCCAGGCCGAGCAGCGCCTTGATCGCGGCGGATGTTCTTGCCCGTGCGCGCAGCTCCATCAACTGGCCGAGCAGCGTGAGCGAGATGATCATTGCTGCGGCCTCGAAATAGACGCCGACATGCCCGTGCTGCTGGAACGACGGCGGGAACAGACCGGGCGCGACGGTGGCGACCACGCTGTAGCCGTACGCAGCGAGCACACCCGTCCCGATCAGGGTCCACATGTTCGGGCTGCGGCTGCGGATCGACTGCGCCCAGCGCTGCAGGAACGGCCAACCGGCCCACAGCACCACCGGCGTCGCCAGGGCCAACTCGATCCACACCCGCAGATCGGGCGCCAGGCCATGCAGCACGGGGGTCATCGCCAGCATCGCCAGGGCCATCGTCGCCACACTCAGCGGCAGGCTCCACCAGAAGCGGCGGCGGAAGTCGGTCAACTCGGGGTTCTCGCCTTCCTCAAGGCTGGGCATCTTCGGCTCCAGCGCCATGCCGCACAGCGGGCAGGTGCCGGGGCCTTCCTGCACGATCTGCGGGTGCATGGGGCAGGTGTACAACGTGCCGGTGGGGCCTGGTTCGGCGATGTGCGATGCCGGATCCAGATAGCGCTGCGGGTCGGCCAGGAATGTTCGTCGGCAGCCATCGCTGCAGAAGGGGTAGTCGCTGCCGTCATGGTGGGCATGGTGGGCCGTGGCGGCCGGGTCGACTGCCATGCCGCAGACCGCGTCGGTGGTCATCCCGGCGCCGGGCGACGTCTTGCCACCGCAGCAGGTTGGGCCGTTGTCCGCACGGGAGGCCTTGCTGTGGCCGTGGGTGGCGTTCATTGGCGAGACTCGGTCAATGCCGTCAGGATCGGGCACTGTTCCTGATCGCCATGCCCGGGGCAGGCATCGACCAGCTGCTTGAGCGCGCCGTGCATCCGCTGCAGTTCGTTGATGCGCTGTTCGATGTCGGTGAGCTTGCTCACCGCACTGTGGCGGATCTGCGCCATGTCCTGGCCACGTTGATCGCTGAAGCCAAGGAGATCGGCGATTTCATCCAGGCTGAAACCCAGTGCCTTGGCGCGGCGGATGAACTGCAGGCGCGTCAGGTCGCTCTCGCTGAAGACCCGATAGCCGCCGGCGCTGCGCCGTGCGGTGGGCAACAGCTGCTGCCGTTCGTAGTAGCGCACCGTGTCGATGGGCACGCCGGCCTGGCGCGCGAGCTGTCCAATGTTCATGAGCACCTCGTGGATGACCGCTCCATTCTGAACCTTGGAGTCTGCTCCAGAGTCAAGCCTTGCTGGAACGCCACTGGAAATTCAGTTGGCGTGAAATTTACAACTAGTTGCATGGTCGCCCTCCCGGGACGGCCGTAGCCTCAGGCCATCTTATGTATCGATCTGTTCTGCCAGCCCCACGTTGGCAGACACTGTCCCAGGAGAATGGCCATGGACGCACCCCGCAACACGTTGCAGCCGGACCGCCGGCCGGACACGCCAACCCTGATGGAAGTCGCCGTGGTCGAATTCCCCGGTAGCCTGCGTGCCGCCGCCCCGATCCTCTCCGAGCTGGCCCAGCGGTGCAACCGCACGGTAGCCGCCGGCCGCCGCACCGGCGCACGGATGCTGGTCACCCGCTGGACGATGTCCGCCCGCGGCATGCAGCGGGTTGCCGGGGTGGAACTGTTCGGCGATGCGCTGCCCGCGATCATCGTGGTGCCGGGCAGTGAATCCAGCTGGACCATGGCGCCGCCGGATGAGCGTCTGCTGGCCTGGCTGCAGGAATGCCACGATGGCTGCAGCCTGCTCGCCGGCTGCGACGAAGGCGGGCTGCTGCTGGCCGCCGCCGGCGTGCTGGCCGGGCGCTCGGTCAGCGTTCCCGATCCCGCGCGCTGCCCGGCGCTGCGCACGATGGTGCCCAGTTGGCTGCCCAGCGAACGCACCCTGGTCGATGATGGCGACCTGTTGACCTCCTCCGGCCAGGATGCCTGGAAGTACCTCAGCCTGCGCCTGCTGGCCCGGGTGTACGGGCAGAGCGTGATGAACACCGTCATCCAGCAGCTGCAGTTGGTGATCCCGCGCACCGAACTGCATGACCTGGAACGTTTCAGCCCGAATTTCGCCCACGGCGACCGCTGCATCCTCAAGGCACAGCGCTGGCTGCACGGCATCGCCGCACGCGGCGCGGGGCTGGACGACATCTGCGCACAGGCCGGCCTGGAGCCGCGGACCCTGCAGCGCCGGTTCCTCAAAGCGACCGGCATGCGTCCGATCGAGTACTGCCAACGCCTGCGCATCGCCAAGGCGCAGTTGCTGCTGCAGGCGGGCGGGCTGGTCGACCAGGTGGCGTGGGCGGTGGGCTACTCCGACCAGAGTGCGTTCCGGCGGCTGTTCCTGCGCATCGTCGGGCTGACGCCGACACGCTATCGGCGCCAGGTGGCCGCGCAGCAGCGTGAGCGTGCGGCGTCGCACCCGGGCACCCGGGCGGTCGAACCGCTCCGCTCGGCGGCCTGAATCGCGCAACACCGGCACGCTTGATCCATTGACGCCTTGCTGGGACCATGCCGGCGGGCCCGATGCAACAGCCGTCGCCGCGTGGCAGGTCCCGGGCGATCGCGGAGAGAAACAATGATCAGCAGTGTAGGCCCGGTACCGCTTGCGGTCGTGTGGGTGTTGGTGGGTCTCGGCATTGCGATGCTGGTGGCCAGTGTGGTGCGTGCTCCGGCAATCGAGGGCGCACCGCGTCCGCGATCGGTGGTGGTGGACATGCTGCTGCTGGGCCTGCTCGCCGGGCGGGCAGGTTTCGTGATCTGGCATGCGGGCGACTATGTGGCCGATCCCTGGTCGGTGCTGCGTGTCGGAGATGGCGGGTTCCTGCTGTGGCCGGCACTGCTGGTCGGGCTGGGGTGGGGCGGGTGGCGCCTGCGTCGCTGGCCCACCCTGCGCCGCCCCGTGGGTGCCGCTGCGCTGGCAGGCCTTGTCGGTTGGGCCGTGCTGTCCACGGGCGCCGGCTGGCTGCAGCAATCGCGGGTGTCATTGCCGGCGATCACGCTGACATCGCTGCAGGGCGCGCCCGTCGCGCTTGACGAGACCCGCGGCGAGCCCGTGGTGATCAACCTCTGGGCGAGCTGGTGCGGCCCGTGCCGCCGCGAAATGCCGGTACTGGCACGCGCGCAGCAGCGCCATCCTGATATCCGCTTCCTGTTCGTCAACCAGGGCGAGACGCGTGAGGAAGTGGATGCCTTCATGTCGGCCGAACACCTGTCGCTGCGCAATGTGCTGCTCGACGAAGAGGCGCGTGTTGCCGAACGGCTGCAGGTACATGCGTATCCGACTACCCTGTTCTTCGATGGGCAGGGCCGGCTGCGGCACCTGCACCTGGGCGAGCTGACAGCCGCCGGCCTGCAATCCAAGCTCGACGACCTGTAAGGGTCGCGGGTCGTTTGTTCCATGAATCCAGGAGTCTTCATGACGTTGAAATCCTCGCGCACGCTGATCACCGCGCTGTCCGCCGTGCTGCTGATCACACTGGCCGGCTGCAGCCAGGCGCAGACGCCGAAGGCCACGGCCGAGAAAGCCGGCGGTGAACGCCCGGCGGTGCTGAAGGGCATCGAGAAGCATGGGTTCGAAGTGATCGGCGAGTTCGACGCACCCGGCGGCCTGCGCGGTTTTGCCGGCGTGGTGGGTGGGCAACAACCAGCGGCGGCGTATGTGACGGCCGATGGGAAGAATGTCGTGGTGGGCAGTCTGTTCGATGCCAACGGTGAAGATGTGGGCGCCGCGCCGCTGGAGAAGCTGGTGGCCAAGCCGATGTCCGAGCGCTCGTGGAAGAAGCTCGAGGAGAGTGCGTGGGTGCGTGACGGCAAGGCTGACGCGCCGCGCGTCGTCTATACCTTCAGCGATGCGAACTGCCCGTACTGCCATCGGTTCTGGGAGGCCGCGCGGCCGTGGGTGGACGCGGGCAAGGTGCAGCTGCGCCACGTGATGGTCGGTGTGATCCGCGAAGACAGCCCCGCCAAGGCGGCCGCGATCCTCACCGCGCCCAACCCCAGCGCGGCGCTGCTGGAGAACGAGCGCCTGTTCGACAAGGGCGGCATCAAGCCGGCGGCATCGCTGACGGCGGAAGTCGCCAACAAGCTCGATGCCAATCAGGTGCTGATGATCGAGCTCGGTTTCCAGGGCACACCCGGCATTCTGTTCAAGGACGCCCAGGGAATGGTGCAGCGCCGTTCCGGCATGCCGCAGGGGGATGACATGACCGTGGTGCTCGGCCCGCGCTGAGCACTGGCGACCGTAGTGCCACAACGCGCCGGGCATTGCCCGGCGCGTTGCGTTTGGGCGGCCGGATATCCGCTGGGTAGTGGGGGGGGCGACGCGCTGTCGCGTTCGACTTGATCTGGATCAAGGCTGAAAACGCCTGCGTCGCTACGCTTCCCTGCATGCGCTATCTCCTGGATTTCCCCGCCTGCAGCGGACACCTGGCCACCCAGTCAGAAAACTGCCTGAGAACGTTCACGGCGCTCTCACTTTGCGATTGTTACTCAGAGCGCTGGCGGCCGCGCGTCAACGCGGCGGTCATCAGGGATGAGGGGATCCCGTGCGAGCGTACCCATGCAGGCGATGTGTCCGATGGCGTGACCGCCACCGAACCACGCGTCGGCAGAGGTCGCGCGCATTGCAGTGCCGGGCTGCGTGCTCACCACCTGCGACGTTGTGAACGTCAGCCGGTGTTGACCCGCGGGACTGTGTACGGTTCAAGGAGGACGTGATGCGCTTGGCTGTGTTGACGGTCGCATGCGTGGCAGCGTTGGCTGCGGCGCCGGTCCATGCGCAGGATTCGGCTGCCGCGTTGCGGCAGGACATCCAGACGCTCCGGCAGACGCTGGAACAGATGGAAGAGCGCCTGCAGGCCATCGAATCCGGCAAACCTCCGCCCACGTCACCGAGGGTCACGGCGGCACCTGCGCCGAGCACGAGCGTCCCCGCCGCACCTTCGCCAGCGCCCCTGACCGCCCAGGCACAGGTGCCCGGCATGGGGCAGGCCATCCTTCCGCAACGCGACTCCGTTGCTGATCCGTCCACCGCCGCATCCCGCCCGGACAGTGCCGCCGGCCCGACCGATCCCGAGCTGAAAGGCTTCTTCGCGATCCCCAACACCGATACGCTGATCCGCATCGGCGGCTACGCCAAGCTCGATGCGATCGCCGATTCACGGGCGGCCGGCGACCAGGAGCAGTTCATTACCTCCTCGATCCCGGTCGGCAGTGCGCACCGGGATGTCTCCAACTTCACCCTGCATGCCAAGCAGACCCGCTTCAGC
This sequence comes from Stenotrophomonas sp. TWI377, assembly GCF_039674525.1. Lineage (NCBI taxonomy): Bacteria > Pseudomonadati > Pseudomonadota > Gammaproteobacteria > Lysobacterales > Lysobacteraceae > Stenotrophomonas > Stenotrophomonas sp. TWI377. Next base: position 588,439 of record NZ_JBDJNT010000001.1, on the reverse strand, counting down.
TTTGAAGCGCGGCGGCCGACCACCCATGGCAACCTGCGCTTCTACCTGGAGAACGACTTCTTCGGCAGCAGCGACAGCTATCAGTTCCGCCTGCGCCATGCTTACGGACAGCTCGGCAATACCTACGCCGGCTATGGCTATTCGACCTTCATGGATGCCGACAGCCTGCCCGACACCCTGGATTTCGCCGGGCCAGGGGGGGCGGGCTACCTGCTGGTGGCCGGCATCCACCACAGCTTCGCGATGGGCAAGGGCAACACGCTGACCGTGGCTGCCGAAGATCCGGATACCCAGTTGAGCAACCCCGCCGAGGGGATCATGCCGGTCGATCAACTGCCGGATGTCACCGTTACCGCGCGCATGGAGCGCGACTGGGGCCATCTGCAGTTGGGCGCGGTCGCCCGCAGCCTGGGCTACGACGGCGATGCAGGCGACGGCCGTCGTTTCGCCGGCGGCCTGCAACTCAGTGGCTCGGCCGCGGTGGGCGAGCAGGACCTGCTGCTGTTCGGGATGCTCGGTGGCAAGGGCCTGGCCCGCTATACAGCCGACCTGACCGGTTCGGGCATGGATGCGGTGGTGACCGCAGACGGGCGCCTGCAGGCGTTGTCGCTGTACGGCGGTTTCGTCGGTTACACGCATTACTGGTCGCCGCTCTGGCGTTCCAACCTGATCTACGGCCAGCTCACCAGCGGGCGCAACGAGGCGCTGGCCGCCGATGCGTTCCGCCAGAGCCGCTATGGCGTCTTCAATCTGCTCTGGAGCCCGGCACCGTCGTGGACGATGGGCATGGAACTGCTCTACGGACAACTGGAACAGCAACGCGGGCAACGCGGCGACACGATGCGGCTGCAGGGCAGCCTGCAATACAACTTCATCAAGTAACTCCCACCGCCCGGCACGACCGGGTCCCTGCCTGGCAAAGGAGCAAACGTCATGGCACAAGCAAAGAAAATCGGGGTCGTCGGCGCCACCTTCCTGGTGGCCGGCAACATGATGGGGTCGGGGGTGTTCCTGCTGCCCTCCAGCCTGGCCAAGATCGGCACCGCCTCCATCTGGGGCTGGCTGATCACCACGGCCGGCGCGCTGCTGCTGGCGTTCGTGTTCGCCAAGCTCGGCAGGCTCGCGCCCAAGGCCGGTGGCCCGTATGCCTATGCACGCGATTGGTTCGGCCCCTACATGGGCTTCCAGACCAACACCATCTACTGGTTCGCCAACTGGATCGGCAACGTTGCCATTCCGATCGCGGCGGTCGGCTACTTCAGCTACTTCTTCCCGATCCTGTCCGAGCCGCTGCCGCGCTGCATCGCCGTGCTGGCGCTGGTGTGGGCGCTGAGCTTCGCCAACGTCATCGGCCCGTCGTTCGTCAGCAAGCTGCAGACGGTGACCACCAGCTTCGCCCTGGTACCGATCCTGGGCATCGCGATCTTCGGCTGGTTCTTCTTCGATCCGACCATTTTCAAGGGCGCCTACAACGTCTCCGGTGAATCCAACTTCGGCGCGATCTCCAGTGCGGCGGCGTTGACGCTATGGGCCTTCATCGGCGTGGAATCGGCGTCGGTGACCGCGGGTGTGGTCGAAAACCCCGAGAAGAACGTGGCCCGCGCGACGCTGGCCGGCGTGTTCCTGGCGGCGATCGCCTACATCGCCAGCTCCTCGGTGATCATGGGCATGGTGCCCAACGGCGACCTGCAGGTGTCCGATGCGCCGTTCGCACTGGCGGCGGCCAATGCGGTGGGCGGCTGGGGCGGGGCGCTGGTGAGCCTGTGTGCGTTCGTGGGTGCGGCCGGCTCGCTCGGCGGCTGGATCCTGCTGACCGCGCAGAGCGCCAAGGCCGCCTCCGATGACGGTCTGTTCCCCAGCATCTTCAGCAAGACCAACAAGGATGACGTGCCGGTAAAGGGCGTGCTGATCGTGGCGGTGCTGATGACCCTGGCGGTGCTGGTCACCTCCACCTCCAAGACCGCCTCGGCCCAGTTCGATGTGATCACCTCCGCGGCGGTCGTGCTGACGCTGCTGCCGTACATCTACTCCTGCGTGGCCTGCTATTTCGTGGTGGAGCGCTCGCACACGCTGGTCCATACCGGCGCGTTCTGGCTGCTGACCAGTGTCACCGTCGTGTACTGCCTGTGGGCGATCTTCGGCTCGGCCGGCAACATCGTGCAGTACGCCTTCCTGTTCGTGTTGTTCATCACGGTGTTCTATCCGTTCTTCAGCGAGGAGCGTCGCCGCCAGCGCGGCCAGCTGCCCGCGCTCGACGCCGCCGTCCGCACGACGCTTTCGTGATCTTCCCCCAGGAGAATCCCTGTGTACTTCAAGTCCCTTGATTACCCGATCATCGTCATCGACGATGACTACGAATCCCCGCGCATCGGCGGCATCCTGATCCGTGCACTGGTGGACGAGCTGCGCAAGAATGACCAGCGCGTGCTGTGCGGGCTGACCCTGGCCGATGCGCAGGCCGGTGCGCGCACCTATGTGGCGGCCTCGGCGGTGCTGATCTCCATCGATGGCACCGAGGAGAACCCGGAGCAGTTCCAGCGCCTGCTGGGCTTCCTGCGCGAGCAGACGGCCCGGCGCGCCAACCTGCCGGTCTTCCTGTACGGCGAACGGCGCACGATCGAGAAGGTGCCGAGCAAGCTGCTGAAGTTCGTGCACGGCTACATCTTCCTGTTTGAAGACACCAAGAGCTTCATCTCGCGCCAGGTGATGCGTGCGGCCGAAGACTACATGGCCAATCTGCTGCCACCGTTCTTCAAGGCCCTGATCCACCACACCGCCGAATCCAACTACTCCTGGCATACGCCCGGGCATGCCGGCGGCGTGGCGTTCACCAAGTCGCCAGTGGGACGTGCGTTCCACCAGTTCTACGGGGAGAACACGCTGCGCAGCGATCTGTCGATCTCGGTGCCGGAGCTGGGCTCGCTGCTGGACCATACCGGCCCGATCAAGGAGGCCGAGAACGAGGCGGCGCGCAACTTCGGCGCCGACCATACCTTCTTTGTCACCAACGGCACCTCCACCGCCAACAAGATCGTCTGGCACGGAACCGTGGGGCGGGGCGATGTGGTGTTCGTCGACCGCAACTGCCACAAATCCCTGCTGCATTCGCTGATCATGACCGGCGGCATCCCGGTGTACTTCACCCCCAGCCGCAACGCGCACGGCATCATCGGCCCGATCAGCCTGGATCAGTTCACCCCCGAATCGCTGCAGCAGGCCATTGCTGCCAACCCGCTGGCGAGCAAGGCCTACAAGGCCGGGTCCAAGCCGCGCATCGCGGTGGTGACCAACTCGACCTACGACGGGCTCTGCTACAACGCCGAGAAGATCGCCGAGGAGATCGGCAGCGCGGTGGACTTCCTGCATTTCGACGAAGCCTGGTACGCCTACGCCGCCTTCCATCCGTTCTACGAGAACCATTACGGCATGGCCAAGGGCAAGCCGCGTGAGCAGGATGCGATCATCTTCACCACGCACTCCACGCACAAGCTGCTGGCCGCGTTCTCGCAGGCCTCGATGATCCACGTGCGCAACGCGGCTTCCCGTGAGCTGGACGCCGAGCGCTTCAACGAAGCCTTCATGATGCACACCACCACCAGCCCGCATTACGGGGTGATCGCGGCCTGCGATGTGGCCTCCAAGATGATGGAGGGCGCGGCCGGCGAATCGCTGGTGCAGGAGATGCATGACGAAGCGATCGCCTTCCGCCGCGCGATGCTGCATGTGCGCGAGGACCTGGGCCGGGACGACTGGTGGTTCAGCGTCTGGCAGCCGGACAAGCTGGAGCGCTCGCTGGCCAAGGGCGACGCACCGGCCCCGATGGTGGCCAAGCGCAGCGAGTGGTACCTGCAGCCGGATGCGCACTGGCACGGCTTCGATGGCCTGGTCGACGACTACGTGCTGATCGATCCGATCAAGGTGACCCTGCTCACGCCCGGGCTGTCGATGGACGGCGAAATGGGCCAGCGCGGCATTCCGGCCGCGGTCCTGAGCAAGTTCCTGTGGACCCGCGGCATCACGGTGGAGAAGACCAATCTCTATTCGGTGCTGTTCCTGTTCTCGATGGGCATCACCAAGGGCAAGTGGAGCACCCTGGTCACCGAGCTGATGGCCTTCAAGGAGCTTTACGACTGCAACGCGCCGTTGACCCGCGCGCTGCCGCAGCTGGCCGCCGAGTTCCCGATCGCCTACGCCGGCTGGGGCCTGCGCGATCTGTGCGATGCGCTGCATGCCTTCAACGCCGAGTTCGGCGTGGCCCAGGTGATGCGCGCGATGTACGTGGATCTGCCCGAGCCGGTGATGACGCCGGCCGAGGCCTACGACCACCTCGTGCGCGGCCAGATCGAGCGGGTCGACATCGAGCAGATCAGCGGCCGTATTGCCGGGACCATGCTGGTGCCGTACCCGCCGGGCATTCCGACCATCATGCCGGGTGAGCGCTTCGGCACCAGCGATGAGCCGATCATCCAGTCGCTGCGGATCGCCCGCGAGCAGAACGCGCGTTTCCCGGGCTTCGAGTCGGATGTGCACGGGCTTATCATCGATACCGACGGCGATGCGCCGAGCTACAAGGTGGAGGTGCTGAAGGTCTGACGCCTGCGCGCAGGACCCTCGGCCAGCGATGGATACAGCACGCGAGCAGCGGGTCCTCACGTTTTCCATCGGGGTGACGATGGCGGTCAGCGCCATCGGCTTCGTCGGTGGCCTGCTGGTAGGCTCGCAGGCCATCCTGTTCGACGGCGTCTACAGCCTGGTGGATGTGGCGCTGACCCTGGTGGCATTGTCGGTGCTGCGGCTGGTGGCGCGGGAAGAAAGCCCGCGCTTCCAGTATGGGTACTGGCACCTGGAGCCGATGGTGGAGGCCCTTGGCGGGGCGATCCTGTCGCTGGCCTGCATCTATGCGTTGGCCAACTCGGTGATCGGGCTGACCACCGGGGGTCATGAGGTCAAGGCGGGGCCTGCGCTGCTGTGGGCCGCCGTCCTGTGCGTGAGCAACCTGGCCATGGCGGCGTTCGTGCGTACCCGTGCGATGCAGCTGCATTCGGCCCTGCTGTGGCTGGACGTACGCGCCTGGCTGCTCAGCGGGTTGATGAGCCTGGCCGTGGTGCTGGCCTTCGCGATCGCCTTGCTGCTGCGCGGTGGCGCGCATGCCCACTGGATTCCCTATCTGGATCCGCTGGTGCTGGCCGCGATCAGTGTCGCGGTGTTGCCGGTACCGCTGCGCAGCGCCTGGAAGGCCATGCGCGAAGTGCTGCAGGTGGCGCCGGATACGCTGGATGCGCGCGTGCAGGCGGTGATGAAGGACTTCGTCGTCGAGCACGGCTATCTGGATTTCACCAGCCACGTGGCCAAGATGGGCCGCATGCGCTTCGTCGAAATCCACATCCTGACCCACCCGGACACGGTCATCGGCACCATCGGGAACGTGGACCGGCTGCGTGATGAGATCGCCGAGCGACTGGATGCGCGCGGCAGTGAGTTCTGGCTGACGATTGATTTCACGGCCGATCCGGCCTGGACCTGAGGCGCGCAGGCGGAACCTTGATGTCTGCACCGCAGCATTCCAAGGCACTGCGTTGACCTCAACCGCAGTTGAGGCCGGACACTGCGCGCCCACCCCCTGAAGACGCCTGACCCATGTTGATCGATGCTCCTGTTTCGCCCGCCGGCCTGTTCGGCTTCATCAATCCGTCCGGCCTGTACGACCCGACCGGGAACGGCTATTCCCACGTGGCGGTGGTCCGGCTGCCGGCACGCGTGATCCACATCGCCGGGCAGGGCGGGGAAACCGCCGATGGCGCTCTGTCGCCGAGCTTCGAGGCGCAGGTTGCCCAGGCGCTGGACAACCTGAGCCTGGCGTTGGCCTCGGCCGGTGCAACCCTGGCCGACGTGGCCAAGCTGACCGTACTGGTGGTGGATCACGATCAGGATCGGCTCGGCATCCTGTCCGATCAGATCGGTCGCCGCTGGCCCTTGGGTCGTGCGCCGACCTGCACGCTGATCCCGGTGCCGCGCCTGGCGTTGGACGGCATGCTGTTCGAGATCGAGGCAACGGCTTACACCGCCTGAACACCTTGGGCGAACGCCCCACACATCAATATATGAAACATATATGATGCGTATATCAACATTCAGAGGGCTGCCCATGGGCATCGTCAACATCGACGACGAACTGCACGACAACCTGCGCCGCGCCAGCGGCGTCTCCGGCCGTTCGATCAATGCCCAGGCGGGCTTCTGGATCAAGATCGGCATGCTGTGCGAGATGAATCCCGGCTCGACCTACCAGGATATCGTCAACCGTGAGCTGCGGGCCGCGGGCGTCGAGCCTGGCGCGTTGCGGGTGGCCGAAGCATGATCAAGACCGCGGAAGAACAGGCACTGATGCGCGCATCGGGGCGCCTGCTGGCCCAGGTGTTCGAAGCCTTGGACCAGCTGCCGCTTGAGGGCATGAGCACGCTGCAGGTGAACGACTGGGTGGAACGTTTCATCATCGATGAACTGCACGCCCGTCCGGCGAGCAAAGGCCAGTATGGCTTCGCTTACGTGCTCAATTCCTCCATCGACAACGTGGTCTGCCATGGCGTGCCATCGTCGGATGACATCCTGCGCAGCGGCAGCATCGTCAATCTGGACATCACTCTGGAGAAAGGCGGCTACATCGCCGATTCCAGCAAGACCTATCTGATCGGCGAGGTGGACTACGCGGCCAAACGGTTGGTGCGGGTGACCCGCGAGGCGATGTGGAAGGGGATCGGGGTGGTGCGCCCGGGGGCGACGCTGGGTGACATCGGTTTCGCGATCCAGCAGCATGCCAAGGCGCACGGCTACAGCGTGGTGCGGGAGTTCTGCGGCCACGGCATCGGCCAGGAGATGCACGAAGAGCCGCAGGTGCTGCATTACGGCCGTCGCGGTGATGGGCTGGAACTGGAGGAAGGCATGACCTTCACCATCGAGCCGATGATCAACCAGGGTCGCGCGGCCATCGACATGAGCGACGACGGTTGGACCGTCACCACCCGTGATGGAAAGCTCTCGGCGCAGGCCGAGCACACGGTGCTGGTGACTGCCGATGGCGTTGAGGTCTTGACCCTGCGCACGGGCGAGCGTCTGCCCGACTGAACCGCCTCATTCGCTACGTGTGGCCACCAGCTTGAGAAACGCCTCGTTCTGATACCGGCTCATGCGCAGCTGCTGGCCGGTATCCATGGTCACCACGTGGTGGCCGTTGAACCACGGGTGGATCGCTTTGACCCGGCGCACATTGACGATCGCCGAGCGGTGCACGCGCGCGAAATGCCGCGGGTCCAGGCGGGCGGCGAGGGTGGCCATGGTCTCGCGAAGCTCGTGCACGCGGTCGACCAGGTGGATCTCGACCGTGTTGCGCGCGGCCTTGATCCAGACGATGTCATCCACCGCCACCAGCACCACATGCTCGTCCACGCGCACCGGGATGCGCTGGAGGTAGTCGTCCCGCTGCCGCAGTGCATCCAGCGCCTGCAGGATCTGCATCGAGGCCTGTGAGCCCACGCCGCTGGCCGCCGACAGCCGCGCCTTCGCCCGCTGCAGCGTGGCGGCAAAGCGCTCCCGGCTGAACGGTTTGACCAGGTAGTCCACGGCATTGGCTTCGAAGGCCTTTACCGCGTACTGCTCGTAGGCGGTGACGAACACCGTGGCCGGCATCCGCTCCGCGCCGATGGTGGCGACCACGTCCATGCCGGTGATCGCCGGCATCTGGATGTCCAGGCACACCAGGTCCGGCGACTGGTTGCGGATGGCATTGACCGCCGATACGCCATCGCCGCATTCGCCGAGGATCTCGACATCCGGATCATCGCGCAGCAACCGGATAACCGCATGCCGCGCGATCGGCTCATCATCCACCACGAGCACGGTGAGGCTCATGCCGGTGCACTGCCCGGGAAGAACTCGGGTGCATCCTCGGCGCTCTCCAGTTCCCGGAATGGCACGCGGATGCGGCACACCACCCCCTCCGGCCACATCATGTCCAGCCTCACCTCGGCCGCCTCGCCGTAGAGTTCCTTCAGGCGCAGACGGGTATTGGACATGCCGATCCCGTGCCCGGCCGCTGCGGTTGGCTCGGCCGTCAGCGTGCTGTTGCGATTGCGTACCTCGATGCACAGTGCGTCACCGTCGCGGCGGGCCTCGATCTCGATGGTGTCGCTGCCCAGGCGTTGGCCGATGCCATGACGCAGGGCATTTTCCACCAGCGGCTGCAGGATCAGGCTGGGCACCGCGCAGTCCAGCGTGTCCGGGGCGATATACGTGCGGGTGGTCAGCCGATCCTTGAAGCGGATGCGCTGGATGCCCAGGTACAGCTCGATCAGGTCCAGCTCCTGGCGCAGGCGGATCTCCTGGCCGTCATAGTCTTCCAGGAAGGCACGCAGCAGATCGCTCAGGCGCAGCAGCATGTCCTCGGCCGAGACCTTGTCCTCGTCGAGCAGGGTAATGATCGCGTGCAGGGTGTTGAACAGGAAATGCGGCTGCAGCTGGGATTTGAGCGAGAGCAACCGCGACTGCGCCAGTTCGGTGGCCAACTGGCTGGCTTCCAGTTCGCGCCGGGCTTTCTCAGCGTGGAAATGGATCGCCTGCTGGATGGCGAACAGCGTCCAGTAGGTCAGCAGTCCGATGGCGAAGTGCTGCTCCAGGAAGTAGCCCAGCTGCTGAAAGAAACCGCTGGGCTCGAACAGGGTGGAAACCATCGCACCCACGATCATCGCAATGAACGTCATGCACAGGCTGGCCACCACCTGGGCACCGAGCCCATGCAGGCGCCCGGCGCCGCGCACCGGGAAGCGTTCGGCGAGGCGGAAGACGGTGGGGGCCAGCGCGGCCCACGTGTACCACTGGATCAGCGACCAGCGCATGAGGTCCCAGAGGGGCCATCGACTGTTCGGCAGGCCGGCGTTGATCGAGGTCTGGAGCGCAAACACCAGGGCCACCGTCGTCCACAGGGCGATATAGCGGGACAGGCGGATCCGGGTGCTGCCGAGGCGGATGTACATGGTCGATTCCGGGCCAGGCATCTCTGGCGACGCTCATCTTAGGCAGGCGGGGGGAGCGCGGGAAGCGCCATGACGGCCCATTACGATTGGCCACGTCGTGGCGACGATTCGTCCCGGATCGGTTGGCGGATCCAGCCAGCAGGCGCGTGATGCGGGCGTCCATCACCGCCTGGAGCACCACCATGATCCTGATCCGACCCCTCCTGCTCGCCTCGTTGATGTGCGCCGGTACCGCCCACGGCGCAGAGGCGCGTTACCTGGGCCTGCTCAACCGGGCGCACGACAGCGTGGTGACTCTCGACGTCGCGCCTGCAGGCTCGGAAGCGTTCTCGCCCCGGTCGATCGATGTCCTGGCGGGTGGCGGCGGCAGCGCCATGGTCCGCCTGGCCGACGAAGGCTGCCGGTTCGATCTTCGTGTCGCGTTCCGCAACGGACGACGGGTGGTCTACCGCGATGTGGATGTCTGCAGGGGCGACACACTGGTCATCGCACCGCTGAAGAAGACACCCGGTGATCGTGCGGTCGCGCTGGAACCACGGACGCCAACGCGTGGCCGATAGCAGGGGTCGCGGCGAGTGCGGTCCGCCGTCCGCGCTTAAGGACCCGTAGGTGGCATGTGCTGCGCCACCAGCCTCGCGACCCAGTCGATGAATACCCGCAGCTTGGCGCTGACATGCCGGTTTGGCGGGAACGCGAGATAGAGCGGCATCGCATCGATGTGCCACCCAGGGAACAGCCGGACCAATTCACCGGCGGCTACATGCGGGGCGGCCATGTAGTCGGGAAGCCATAGCGCGCCCAGGCCCGCCACGCCTGCGGCGAGGTACGCGTTGCCATCATCGACCGCAAGCAGCTGGCGTCCCCTCACGGTGACCTGTTCGTCGCCACGTTGCAGGGTGTAGGGCAGTACCGTGCCACTGCGCGAGCGAAGGTAGCCGACCACGCGATGCGGGGCCTGCTCCAGGTCCTGCGGATGGGCGGGTAGGCCTGCCTGCTGCAGGTAGGCCGGCGAGGCGTGGATGGCCGCCGGCAGATCGCCGATATGGCGGGCGACCAGCGATTGATCCGTGATCTGTCCACCCCGGATCACGCAGTCCACATTCTCGTCGATCAGGTCGACGTGGCGATCGCTGACGCCCAGATCGAGCTGGATCTCCGGATAGCGGGCCAGGAAGTCGCGCAGCGCAGGGACCAGCACCAGCCGCGCAAACGGGGCAGGCACATCCACCCGCAGCCGCCCGCGCGGGGCTGACGCCGCACTGGACAGACTGGTTTCTGCATCATCGATATCGGCCAGCAGCCGGATCACGCGCGCGTAGTAGGCCGCCCCATCGGCAGTGACATTCACCTGCCGGGTGGTTCTGTTGAGCAGGCGCACCCGCAGCCGCGCTTCCAGCTGCTGCACCAGTTGGGTGACTGTGGTGCGGCTCATGTGCAGCGTCTGGGCCGCCTTGGTGAAGCTGCCCGTGTCCACCACCCGGGCGAAGGCCTGCATTGCATCGAACCGGTCCATCTGCCTTCCACGGGGAGGATGATTGTTTGGATTCTACAAACAATGTGGGACAGCAGGCCGCGTTTATCCGGTGCGCATGGCGGTCTACTGTGGCCCTTCATTCGTGATGGGCCGGTATCGGCCCAAGGCAGAGGTGGTTCATGGCAACACGTGACGTCGTTTTTCCGCCGGGCCGCCAGGCCCTGTACGAGCGCAACCGCTACTCGCCGGCAGTGCGGTCCAATGGCTTCCTGTTCGTGTCCGGCCAGGTCGGCAGCCGCGAAGATGGCTCGCCCGAACCTGAGCTGGAGGCGCAGGTGCGGCGTGCATTCGACAACCTCAGTGCGGTGCTCGGCGCGGCCGGCTGCACGTTCGATGATGTCGTGGACGTGACCGTGTTCCTGGTCAATCCCGAGCAGATATTCGAGCGGGTGTGGGCCGTCGTTCCGGAGTACTGGGGTGAGGCGCCGTATCCCACGCTCACCGGTATCGGCGTGACCTGGCTGTATGGATTCGACGTGGAGATCAAGGTGATCGCCAAGCTGCCGTAGCACGCCTTCACGCCGTGACGGCTGCACCTTGCCGATAGTGGGCCGTCATCCTGCTTCCTGTTGCGGACCCACATGCCCCTGATTCCCGAGCGCGTGCGGCGCTGGCCCCGGCCGTGGCGCGTGGCGTTGCTCTCGCTGCTGGCGCTGTATGCGCTGTACCTGCTGGCGGGCAATGTATTCCTCAATACGCCGCTGTTCGATGCGGTGACCAACCGCAAACCTGAAAAATTCACCATGCAGACCGGGCCGGCACTGACCCTGATGCCTGGGCAGGCCGTGGTCTGGAACATCCGCATGCGCGGCCAGGCCAATCGAACGCAGTATGTGTTCCGTGCCGACCGCGCGAGTGCCTGGATCGATCTGCCGGCACTGTTGCGCAGGGAAGTGCGCATTCCGCGCATTGATGCCACAGGGGTGGAAGCCGAGGTCGAGCGGGTCGAAAAGGCGATCCCACCGCCCCCGCGCGGTGACCGTGGCTGGACGCTGCGGTTCGATGCGATCCACAGCGACACCATCCGTAGCGGGCGCTTCGGCAAGCTGCTGATCGTGGGCCAGGGGCGCGGTAACGTCGGTTTCCTCAAGCAGCTCAAGGGCGGCCCGTCGGAGCTGTTCGATTCCACGGCGGGCTTCGATGATGCCCAGGTCAGCTTCGACGGTGTCAACGTGCTGGACGATGCCCAAATCGCCGCGCGCTTCCACTTCCCGCGGCACTATCGTGATGACGCGCCGGGGTTGCAGAAACTCGGCATCACCTGGGCGCAGCTGCAGATCGATGCGCGCAGCCAGGGCCTGCGCATCGATACCGGCGGCCCACATGTCAAGGTGGGTAGTGCGGTCTCCAATGCACGCCTCACCGCGGACGTAACGCTGGAAGAGGGCGCCCTGCGACCGGGCAGCCGGCTGGTCTGGCGGCTTCCCCTGCACGCGGGCGTGAACGCCGATGACCGCGGCCTGCTGTCCCTGCAATTGGACGTGGCGCAGGACATGCGTGTCCAGGCCCGGCTCCCGCGTGACCCGGAAACGGGTAGCGAACTCAATGCCGATCTGCGCGTGACCGGCCGGAAGATTCCGTTCCAGGCGCCGGCCGAGCTGCTTCCGCGGCTGTCTGGCAAGGTGCAGGGCGCCTGGCAGTTCCAGTCGCTCAACTGGATCAGCGATCTGTTCGTGAAGAAACCCTGGTTCCACCTCGACGGCGGTGGGCTGCTCAAGGCAGACGTCATCATCGCCGACGGTCAACTGGCGCCGGGCAGTACGGTGGATATCCCGCAGGTGGCCGCCGTAGCCGAGGTTGCAGGGGTCCGGATGCGCGGCGACGCCCACGCACAGGGTCGGATCGTGGAGGGCGAACCACCGCAGGCCGAGCTGAAGGTACAGATCCCGCGCTTCCAGGCTGCGCCAACCAACGCGCCGAAGGCGGTGTTGTTCGATGGCCGCCAACTGGCGCTGACCCTGCGCGGGGATGCGCGGTTGAAGCAGTTGAGCGACGGCATGCGCGCCCAGCTGCGCTTCACCGATGCGCGGGTGCCCGACCTCACCGCCTACAACCGTTATCTGGGCAACGACAACGTGCGCCTGCTCGGCGGTACCGGTCTGCTCAGCGGTGATGTGTCGCTGGATGCCTCCGGTCGGGTAGGCAAGGGCAGTGCCGATCTTCGTGGCACCGGCGCCCGGCTCAGTGTGGCCGGCATCGCGATGCGCGGCGATGCGCAGCTGCAGGCGCGTCTGCAGCGTGCGGATTTCGACAGCCGCCAGTTTGATCTCGGTGGCACCACGGTGGACCTGCGCAACATCCACGTAGGTGATGAAAAGAGTGACGGGCGTTGGTGGGGCAAGGTGGCGATCCGCAGTGGCCACATCGATGCGGCCGCGCCGTTCCAGGTGGATGGCCTGGCCGACCTGCGCCTGCGCGATGCCGGGCCGTTGCTCGGCGTGTTCGCCCAGCGCAGCGAATACCCGCGCTGGGTGCTCGGGATGCTGGATTCCGGAGAGGTGCAGGCCAGTGGGCAGCTGCGCTGGCGAAGTGGCGAGCTGATCGTGGAGGATCTGCAGGCCGAGAACGAGCGACTGTCCCTGCAGGCGCGGCTGGATCTGAGTCATGGCAAGCGCCGTGGCGATCTCTACCTGCGCTGGGGCGTGCTGGGGGCCGGCATCGAGCTGCAGGGCGAGCAGCGCAAGTGGCACCTTGCCGGGGCCCGCGACTGGTATGCGGAGCAGCCGCGGCTGCTGCCGGCCAAGCCCGCCGCAACGAAGCCGGGTGACGGCACGCGCTGACCGGACGCATCTGTTCCCCCCTGGCCGGGCGTGGCTTGGTATCCTCGCCGCGCCCACTGTCTGGTGACAGCGTGCCTTTTCGCCGTCATCGACCCGTCATCCCATGAGCAACAGCACCCACCGCGTCCAAGGCCTCAACAACGATGAGGTGGCCGCCGACTGGCCCGCCATCACCGACCGCGAGATCACCTGGCTCAGTGAGCGCTTCGCGCCGCTGGCGGGCGCGTGCCGGCTGCTGTGGCACAGCCCGCGACCGATGTCCGCCGCGGCCATTGTCGAGAGCGACACGGGCCGGGTGTTCGTCAAGCGCCACCATGGCAGCGTCCGCACCGCGGCTGGCCTGGGCGAAGAGCATCGTTTCATCCGGCACCTGGCCGATCACGGCGTGCCCGTCGTCGAGGTACTGCGTGACCGCGATGGCGCCACTGCGGTGGAGCACGAAGGGTGGACCTACGAACTGCATGGCGTGGGCCATGGCCAGGATCTGTATCGCGATGCGCCCTCCTGGACGCTGTTGACCGATACCGCGCAGGCGCACGAAGCGGGGCGGATGCTGGCCAGACTGCATCTGGCATCGGCCAGCTACCACGCGCCCCAGCGCAGCACTCATCTGCTGGTTGCCCGCGATGACCTGATCCGTGCCGCTGATCCCATCGCCGCCCTGCAGGCCGGGCTGGACGATCGCCCCGGGTTGGCGGCCTATCTTGCGCGGCAGGACTGGCAGGCCGATCTGCAGCGGGCGGTGCTGCCATGGCATGACGGCCTGGCCGAGCGGCTGCAGGCCGAACCGCGCCTGTGGGCGCACAACGACTGGCACGTGTCCAATCTGCTATGGCGGCTGGACGGCAGGTCCACCGTGGTCGATACCGTGCTCGATCTTGGGTTGGCCTCACCGACCAGTGCCTTGTTCGATCTGGCCACCGCCATCGAACGCAACGCGATTGCCTGGCTGGCGCTGGAAAGCGGCGAGGCGGCGGTGCGCGTGGATATCGCGCTGGCGCTGCTGGCCGGCTACCGCGCGATCGTGCCGCTGTCTGCCGAGCGCGTCCACCTGCTGGCCGATCTGCTGCCGATCGTGCAGCTGGATTTCGCACTCTCTGAAGTCGAGTACTTCGAGGCCGTGACCCACTCGCCGGCCAATGCCGACGTGGCCTACCACACCTTCCTGCTGGGGCATGCTGACTGGTTCAGCAGCCTGGCAGGGCAGGGCCTGCTGAAGGCGCTGCACGCCGCCGCCTGAGCGCAGGCTCGCAAATCCGTACGGTTTGTAGTGAAATAGTCACAGAAGCGGGGGTGCCTGGCGAAACCAGGCTGAGAGAGTCCCTTGGAACCTGATCCGGTTTGCACCGGCGTAGGGAGCTTTGAGCAGCAGGCATACCGCCGTGATGGGTCGGTGCGCGTGCTCGCCTTCGCTTCGTCTCCCCCAGCTGATGACGAATCGAATGAACCGTTGCTTCCGCCCCACGCTGTTGTCCGCCGCCCTCTGTGCCGCGCTGCCTCTTCATGCCAACGATCTCGCGGACGCGCCCGAGCGCTCGCCGACCGAGCTTGCCGCCGTGCGCGTGCAGGCGCATCAGCCGGCGTCCACCGCCACGCAGACCAGCAGTTTCGGCGCGGGTGACTGGAAGAGCACGCCTGCATCGGTGAACGTGCTGGATCGTGACCTGCTGGACAGCCGCCAGGTGCGCACGCTGTCCGAGCTGGCCAGCAACGATGCCTCGCTGGGCGACAGCTATGCACCGGTCGGTTACTACCAGAACATCGCGATCCGCGGTTTCCCGCTGGATACCGGCACCGGGTATCGCTTCAATGGCTTGGCCATCACCGGCGAGCAACGCCTGGCGCTGGAGAACATCCAGTCGGTGGAGATCCTCAAGGGCGAAGCCGGCCTCGCCGCGGGCGTCATGGCGCCGGGTGGGATCATCAATTACCTGGGCAAGCGCCCGGCCGAGGTCCGCAACGTCACCCTCGGCACCGATTCGGAAGGCTCGCGCTATACCGCGGTGGATCTCGGCCATTGGCTGTCGCCGCGCTTCGGCGTGCGCTTCAATGCTGCCTGGGAAGACAGCGATTCCTATATCGACCATGCCGACGGCCGCCGCAACTTCTACTCACTGGCCACCGACTGGCTGATCGGCGAACGCGGCAAGCTGGAAGTGGATGCCAACTACCAGACCAGCGCGCAGCGCTCGGCCTCGGGCTATCAGCTGCTGGGCGCCACCGGGCTGCCGCGCGGCGTGGACCGCAAGCACCTGCTGGGGTACCAGACCTGGCAGCGGCCGGTCGGCATCGACAGCACCAACCTGACCGCGCTGCATACCTACGATTTCAGCCCGAGCTGGCAGTCGCGGGTGTCGGCCAGCTACAGCCGCTCGGTGATCGACGACAACGTCGCCTTCGCCTACGGCTGCTACTACGCCGCCGGATGCGCCGATGGCAGCGTGCCGGGCAACTACTTCGCGCCCAACGGCGATTACGACATCTACGATTACCGCAGCCCGGACGATACCCGCCGCAACCTGGAATTCCGTGGCGAGCTGCGCGGCAGTTTCGCGACCGGCGATATCCGGCACGAGTTGAGCGTGGGTGCGGACCGTTTCGAGCGCACCGTGGACAAGCGCCGCAACGTCAACGAATACGTGGGCACTGCCAACATCCACGATGCACAGGTGCCGCAGTTCGACCCGTCGCCGCTGATGCCGGGCCCGTCCGCGCGGCGTCTGGACAGCGCGCAGAC
Source organism: Stenotrophomonas sp. TWI377 (assembly GCF_039674525.1). Lineage (NCBI taxonomy): Bacteria > Pseudomonadati > Pseudomonadota > Gammaproteobacteria > Lysobacterales > Lysobacteraceae > Stenotrophomonas > Stenotrophomonas sp. TWI377. Next base: position 572,362 of record NZ_JBDJNT010000001.1, on the reverse strand, counting down.
GGCGGTCTTCGCACTGGACCGGATGAGCTTCGGCGATTGGCAGTGGCTGGCCGGTGGGCGTTTCGTGCGCCTGGACGAGCGTGCCTACGACAAGCGTGGCAACCCGGAGCGGCACAGCCGCCTGTCGCGCTTCCTGCCGCAGACCGCGCTGGTCTGGAAGGCGACCGACGAGGTCAACGCCTATGTCAGCTACGTGCGGGGCATTTCGCTCGGCCAGGAAGCGCCGTTCTGGACCTCCAACGAAGGCACGTTCCTGCCTGCGGTGCTGTCGCGCCAGACCGAAGTGGGCGTCAAGTATGTGACCAGCGATGCGCTGACGTTGGGTGCCGCTCTGTTCCGCACTTCGCAGCCGTTCCAGTACGCCAAGCCGGACGGCAGCGATGCCGGCTACACCTTCGTCGAGGAAGGGCAGCAGACCCATACCGGGCTGGAGCTCACCGCACAGGGCCAGCTCACCGAGCGCCTGTCGCTGACCGCCAGTGCGAGCGTCCTGCGTGCCCGTGCACGCGATGCCGGCACGCCGGATTACGAAGGCCACCAGCTGATCAACGTGCCCAAGACGCGCGCGACCGTGCATGCGGAATACCAGCTGCCGTTCGTGATCGGCCTGGGGCTGACCGGTGGTTGGCGTTACGCGGCCTCCAACGTGGCCACTGCCGATGGTCGCGTGAGCGCACCGGCCTACAGCGTGTTCGACGCGGGCCTGCGCTTCAAACATCAGCTGGGCGAGCATCCGGTGACCTGGAACCTCTCGGTGGACAACCTGTTCAACCGCTTCTACTGGCGCGATACCGGCAGCAGCTCGGGTGACTACTACCTGTTCCCGGGCGCGCCGCGTCAGGCCCGTTTGTCGGTGACGTTCGCGCTATGAACCCGGCGATCCTGGAATGGTCGGCGGCCGGCGTCAGCATGCTCGGCGTGTGGCTGATGACGCGCCGGGTGCCCCTTGCCTGGCCGGTCGGTCTGATCTCGGTGGCCCTGTACGCGCTGGTGTTCGCCGAGGCCCGGCTCTACTCGGACACGCTGCTGCAGATCGTGTTCGGCGGCTTCCTGGTCTACGGCTGGGTGCGCTGGCGTGGCCAGGTCGAGGACGATGGGCGGGTCGCAATCGTGCCGCTGGCGCGGGTGGCCATGTGGCGTGACCTCGGCATCGGCGTCGCCTTCGGGATTGCGCTCGGCGCGGCGATGCACTTCCTCACCAATGCAGCGTTGCCGTGGCTGGATGCAATGCTGGCTGCGCTGAGTCTGGTCGCCCAGTGGTGGCAGGCGCGACGTCACACGGCCGCATGGTGGCTGTGGATCCTGGTCGACGTGGTCTACGTCGGCATGTACATGGTCAAGTCACTGCACGTGACCGCGGTGCTGTATCTGGTGTTCGTCGGCCTGGCCGTGATGGGGTTGCGGGCATGGACGGTGGCGCGCAACGACGCGCTGCTTCACAACGTAGAAGGGCGGCGCGGTTAAGTCCGCGCCGCCCGTCGTTACGTCAGGTCTGCACTCGACCCGGCGCGGTCAGAACCGCGCCGTGGCACCCACGAAGAAGGTGCGTGCACCGCCGTCGTAGTTGTTGCCTTCCTCGATGGTGGAGACATCGCCGAGGTTGAGCACGCCCGCGCGCACCGTCAGGTGCTCGTTGACGTCGTAGCCGGTGACCAGGTCCCAGGTGGTATACGCCTTGGCGAACGTGGCGCTGGTGGAGGACACCAGCTGTTCGCCGATGTGCTGCGCGCTCAGGTTGAGCGACCATTCATCGGTGACCTGCCAGTCCAGCGAGGTATTGGCGGTCAGCTTGGGCACCACCAGCAGGCTGGCGCCGGTGGTGCGGTTCTTCGATTCCAGCATGCGCGTGGCGTTGGTGATCCAGTTCAGTCGCTCATGCAGGGGCACGGTGACGCTGGCTTCGACGCCGCGGGTGCGGGCCTTCTGGATGTTCTGCGCGACCGTCCACCAGAAACCGTTGACGAAGCTGGTCGTCTGGCCGGGGATGTCACGCAGCGGGACCTGCTGGATCTTGTCATCGAAGTCGGTCAGGAAGTAGGTGGCCGAGGCCGACCAGCCGTTCTTGTCGTAGCCGACGCCCAGCTCGTAGTTGGTGCTGGTTTCCGGCTCCAGGTTCGGATTGCCGGCCATGTAGCAGCCGGTGGTCCCGTCGGCGCTGATCGAGCGGTTGGTCCAGCCTTCCACGGTCAACGCGGTGCAGCCGTTGCCACCGGACTGGGTCGCCGCGCCGGCGGTGCCCTGCTTCAGGGTGGGCGCGCGGAAGCCCTGCGAGACACCGCCGCGCACAGTCCAGTCATCGGACGGGTGCCAGACGCCGTAGACGCGCGGGCTCAGGTTGTCGTCGTAATTGTCGGTGTTGTCCCAGCGCAGGCCCACGGTGAGGATGAAGCGCTCGTGCAGCGTGATGTGGTCTTCGGCGAACAGCGCCCAGGAGTCGGCCTCACTGACCGGGCTGATCCGCCCGGTACCGGTCCAGGTGACCGGCACGGTGCCGATGGTGTCGCCGTTTTTCAGCTCTTCGCGCTTCCACTGGCCACCCACATTCAAGCTCTGCTCGACGCCCCAATGGAAGCTGCGGGTGAACGCGGTATCGAACACCGTCTCCTTGGAATGGTTGCCGACGGCGCTGCCCTTGTCTTCGTAATCGTTCTGTACCAGCGTCGTCTTGGACGTGGCGGCGTCGCCGTAGCGACCATCGTGCATGACCACGTAGCCGGTCTGCACCAGCTTGGACAGACCCCACGCACCGACCGCGCCCGCACCGCTGTTGCGCTGCTCGCCACGCGAGGCTTCAACGCCCACGGTGTGGTCATCGTTGACGCGCCAGTTGAGCAGGGCGTTGGCGTTCTCGGCCTTGTTGCCGGGCGTCTCCCGGCGGCCGGTATCCGATTCGCGGTTGGTGACATTGGCACCGACGCGCAGGCCCAGGTTCTCGGTCAGCGGACCACTGAACAGCGCGCCCATCTGGGTGGTATCGCCGCGGGTCGGGGAATCGGGCTTGCTGTAGTTGAGCGTGACCGAGCCGCCCCATTCGCTGGCGATCTTGCGGGTGATGATGTTGATCACCCCGCCCATCGCATCCGAGCCGTACAACGAGGACATCGGCCCGCGGACCACCTCGATGCGCTCGATCATGTCCGGCGAGAGCCAGTTCAGGTCCTGCGGACCCAGGTCATCGCGGTAGTTCACGCCGGAGGAATTGCCCTGGCGGCGGCCGTCGATGAGGATCAGGGTGTACTGCTCGGGCAGGCCGCGCAGGCGGATCTTGGACTGCGCACCCGACAGTGCATACCCGCCGGTCACGCCGGGCACGGTGCTCAGCAGCTGGCCGATGCTGCTGACCGGCTTGCGTTCGATCTCCTCGCGGGTGATCACGCTGATGCTGGCCGGGGCGTCCTTGATCCACTGCTGGGCGCCGGTGGCGGTGACCACCACGGTATCCATCTGGCGGGGTGAGGCGGCGGCATCCGCAGCGGCGTCGGCATGCGCCTGGGCGGTCAGTACCAGACCAATGGCGACGGCGAGGGTGGCGCCGGAACGACGGGAAGAAGGGGAGGGGTGCGACATCGCGAAAGTACTCCGTGGCTATGGGAGCCCGCTGGCGATGGCTGGGGACGTCCGTGTGGGGGTTTCAAGTAATCTTAACAATCGTATCACGAACCATTCGCATTTGAAATGTAGCGATACACAGCGATATCGACGGCTGCCGTTATCGCTGTGCGGGGTCGATCACGAGAAACCCTTCACAGCCGCGCGGCTCACTCCACAACACTCAACTGCCGGGTAAGGCTGGGCCGCAATGCCAGCTTGTGGGTGATGCTGGTGATGGTCCGGCGCGGGTCGGTCGGGTGCGGCCGGGAGGTGGTGCTGCTTCTTCCCTGGCGCCACAGCCCGAACATCACGATCTCCGCGCCCACCGGGTAGGCCTTCAGCCACGCCGCATCGGTGTGCCCGACGCTGACTTCGTAGAAATCCCGGCGGTCGGTCACGCCGGTCTGCTGATACTTCGGGGCACAGTTGAGGAAGGTAACGCCATGGGGGTCACCGGGCTGCGGCATGCGATGTGAGCGCACCGTCCCGAGCAGGGCCAGCGGCAGCTCGCTGGATGCCGAGCCAAGCCGTTCCCATGCTTCGTCATAGCGGTCCTGGCCGTAAAGGAAATTCGCCCAGTCGACCCGCTTCTTGCCCAGGCGCAGGGTCAGGTGCGCGGTCAGCAGCGTGTCGTCCTCGCACATCGCCTGCAGGATCAGCAGGTCGGTGAGGGTGCGCAGGTAACCGTCGAGTGGCGCGTCTGCCGGGAGAAGGGTCGGCCCGGCGCTGCCCCGCTTCAGGGCCTGCTGGAGGATCAACAAACGCAGCTCATGCCGGCCATCGCCCAGCGCAGGCAGGAACTCGGGATCGGTTCCGCTGGCGAGCAGGGTCTGCAGATGTGAGGGAGCGTTGTAACGGCACCCTGGCAGATGCTCAGCGCCCTTGTTCAACGCGATGTACGCAGGAACCGCGGCGGGAAGAGCACCGTCGGCACCGCTTCTGTCGTGCGCCGGGACGAATCGGACCGGCACGCTGCAGCCATCGCAGAGCAACGTGGGCAGGGTCTGCTGCGCGTCATGACGTTTCTGCAGGTCGGCCAACCGGTGCAGGGTGCCGTGCGTTCCCACGGCCTTGCGCATCTTGATTCCGCGACTCATCTGCAACCACTGCTTCGTTCAATGGCGACCATGATAGTCGTTTCGATCCATCGCCCTGCGTCGCGAACCGCAGCGCCTGCTCAGCCCGGGTAGGACGGGAAGCGCTGATCCGGGTGCGTCTTCTTCCATTCGGTGTGGGCCACGGTGCCCTCCCACGCAAGGAACGCAGCGGGGATGCGCCCGCGACCGGACCAGGTGGCACCGCTGTGCGGCAGCCAGAAGCGCGGCGGCAGTGCTTCGCGGGGAATCTTGGCCGGCTTGGCGCGCGGGGCGGGGCTGGCCGACCCCGCGCTGTCCACGACTGCCCGGATCCTGCGCTGCTGTTCCGGGCTGAAATCGGCATAGGAGGTCGTGAGCAGCACGAGTGCGCGCTCGAACGCCTCCTTCGTGGCGGCCCGCAGCAGCGCGCTTTCATCCATTCCCGATCGCGCGACCGCAGCTGCCAGGCTGGCCTTCATCGATGATGCGGAGGGGGCGGCGGAGGGCTTACGGGGCATGGGATTCCTGAGAAGGAGGGACGGACGGAGGGCACGATAGCAAATGCCAGCGTGAAGCCATCGGTTTGCGCAGGCCTACTCGTCGATCGTGTTGCCGGTCAGCAGCAGGCGGGCCTGCGACTGCCACCCGCCAATGAACAGATCGGGCTTGCCATCCCCATCCAGATCACCGCGCGCCATGCTCCAGCTGCGTCCGACCGCGGTGCCGGGAATCACCGAGGCAGTGACGTCGGTGAAGTTGCCCTTGCCATCGTTCTGCCAGGCGCGAACCTGCAGCGGCACGAAGCCGGGCACGTCGATGGCGCTGACCACCAGGTCCGGATGGCCATCCTCGTTGACATCCACCACCGTCCCGCCCCAGCTGGAGAAACGATGCGCGGGCAGACGTGCGGCGGTGTCATCCTTGAAACGGGCCTCGCCTTGATTGATCAGCAGGCGCGTCTGCGGATTCTTGTCCCAGGCCTGGTTGTTGCTGGTGAGGTTGAAGAAGACCAGGTCCAGACGCCCATCACCGTTCGCATCGAACGCATGGACTTCCCGCGTCTCGGTGGGAATCTGCGCTCCCAGGCGGTCGGTGGCATCGGTGAAGCGGCCGCGGCCATCGTTGATCAGCAGGCGGTTGATGGGATCCTGGCTGGCGATGGCCATATCCAGATCGCCATCGCCATCCAGATCGGCCAGGGTAATGCCCTGTGCCTGCACGTTGATCGATGGCAGGTGGGTGGAGGTGGCATCGACGAAGTAGCCCGGGCGTGCGCGGTCATTGAGCCAGAGGAACGGTTGCGCCACACCGGCTTTGCCCTCCGTCGTGTTGCCCACCACGATGTCGGGCAGGCCATCGCCGTTGACATCACCGATGGCGACGCCGTTGGCCTGGCTCATCGCAGGAAGGCGCTCGCTGACCCGTACGAATCCACCCTGGCCGTCACCCAGGAACAGGTTGTGCTGCTCGGTGTCTTCAGCGATGAACAGCGCATCGATATGGCCGTCACCATCAACATCGGCCACGCGTACATGCTCGTTGTCGCCGGTGATCGTGCCGAACGCATCGGGCGCCTGTGTGAGCTTGCCGGTGCCATCGTTGAGGTAGAGCCGGTTGGCACCATTCTCCACCGCCACCGCGACATCCAGATCGCCATCGCCATCGGCATCCAGCAACGCCGCATCCAGTGCATGGAGCTCCGCGTCGGTGGGAACGTGAGTGGCGGTGACGTCGGTAAAAATGGTGCGCGACGGTTGCGACGGGGCAGCGCACGCCGTGACGGAGACGCCGAACAGGGAAGCGGCGAGGGCGAGGGAGGGGATCGTTGAGTGCATGCGGCTCGGGCTCCGAAGCGGTCGTTGAGTGCGTCCGTTGCGAGGGACACGCGTGCCACTGTAGGGGCGCTGGCGTCGGCTGGGTGCGAGGGCATGGCCCCACCAAGCTGTACTTTCGCCAAACTGAACAGGGGTCGGTTCATCCGCGGGTGCGCAATGTTCCGGCAATCTTCGGCCACCAGATTCGATTCCACACCGATACGTTTGGAGGATCCAACGATGCTCACCTCAACCGCTTTCAGCTTCCGTGGCCTGGCCATGGCATTGGCTCTGACCGCTGGCGTCATCGCCGCAGGCGATGCCTCCGCGCTGTCGCGCAAGGACAAGAACACACTGGTGGGTGCCGTGGTGGGTGGCGTCGCGGGGCACGTGCTGTCCAACGGCGACCCGATGATGACCGCAGGCGGTGCAGTGGCCGGCGGTGCGATCGGCAATGTGACCACCAAGGATCGCCGGGACCACCGCGACTATCGCCACGATCGCGATCGCCGCTATGACCGCGACCATCGTTACGAGCGCACCAGCCGCCACGACCGCCGTCACGACCAGCGTCGCTGGGACCATGACCGCCGTAACCACAACCGCGGCTGGCGCTGATCGGGGAAGAACGGACTCCTGCCGCGGCCACCGACGCGGATGCATGCCCCCGTTCCGTGTAAAAGCGCGCGCTTATGCCACCGGCGACAGGGTCTCTCCGGGGACCCGATTCCCCGCCGCCGCCAGCGGCACCGCAGTGATGCGGTGAGTGGCATGACGGTCATTCGCTGCGCGTTGCCTCAAAGCGGTAGGGATTGCCCTGATCGGCAAAGCGGAGCAAATAGCGCGAACTGCGTGTCTTGCCATCGGACAACACAGCGTCCACCTGCAGGCCGGTCCGACGGTGTTCGTGGTCAGCGCCGAGGTAGGTGTTGCTCGGATGGCTGAAGCCGTCATGGGGCGCTTCCCGTACGGCTGCACACGTGGCAAACAGCGGCGGCAGGGTGTACAGGCGGCTACCCTGCAACAACAGCACCGCTATGTAGCGGACGGCGGTCGAGGACCAGAGGCGTCAGGAACTATCTCCGACGCCTTGCAGCCGGGCCTGGATGAACTCCAGCAACGCCCGGACCCGCGCAGTCACCGAATGACGGTGACTGTAGGCGCCAAGCAATTGCAGCGGCGCAGGGCGTAGATCCAGCTGCACTTCCTGCAACCGGCCTACGGCAAGATCATCCTGGCAGGGGTAGGCCGCAACAATTGCGAAGCCAAGGCCCTCACGTGCTCCCGCCACGGCCAGTTCGCCGCTGTTGACGCGATAACGGCTGCGCACAGGCACCTTCACGATGTCGCCCGCGGTGTCGATAAACTGCCAAGGCTGACCCTTCAGTGCGCTTGCGGTGGTGATGCAAGGCAAGGATTTCAGTTCGCGCACGTGGCGCGGCATCCCGGTTCTGGCCAGCAGAGCGGGCGCGGCGACCACGATACTGGGCAATGTTGCGAGTTCGCGGGTGATGAACGCGCTGTCATCTTGGGGCCCCCGGTGGAAGAAGATGGAGAGGTCCATGTCTTCTCTCAGCACTTCCAGGCCGGTCAGGCGCGTGTCGCATTCCAGTTCAATGCCGGGATGGAGACTGCAGAATTCCGCGAGGATAGGAGCGAGCAGCCTTGGCGCTTCGTTTGGCATGCACATCCTCAGAGGCCCCCTCAATTCGCGTTGTACTGCGCCAAGCTCCTCCTCCGTGGAGAGCAAGGCGTCGAGCAGTGGTTTGGCGCGCGCGTAAAGCAGCCTTCCGGCTTCGGTCATGTGCAGATGGCGCGTGCTGCGTTCCAGCAAGCGAACGCCCAACCGGCGCTCCAGCGAGGCGACGTGACGGCTGACGTTGGACGATGGCAGGGCCAGCAGGCGCGCCGCGCCGGAAAAGCTCTGCTCGTCTACGACGGCCACGTAGACACGGACGGTATTCAGGTCGAGGGTACTGCGCATGATTATCCCGCTCAGGGTATGAACATATATCAATCCTGCATGCTAGTTGGCCAGATCGGCAGAGTCTAGGATTGCACTCCCGTCCAATGGATGCCCTGCAACGGCGTGTCCGGGCGAATTGAAAAAGGGGTGCATCGGAATGGACATCGGAATACTGGGTGGCGGGATCGCAGGCTTGAGCGCGGCACTTGCCCTGCACAAGCAGGGGCACACCCCGCGCGTGTATGAACGTCGGGCTGGGCCATCGACCATGGGGGCTGGCGTGACGCTCTGGCCCAACGCTGGCTTCGTACTGCAGGAACTCGGGTTGTTGGAGGATGTCGGGGCAGCGGGCGGGCGGCCATTGTCAGTGCACCGCAAAGACGCAGCGGGTGATTCGCTGGGAGGCTTGGATATCACGCTGCTGGACCAGATCATGGGATATCCAACCCATACGATCCTGCGTCGGGACCTGCAGGCTGTACTGCTGGCTCATGTGGCACGAGCGGGCATCCAGGTGGAGTTCGGACATCGCGTGGTAGCGATTGACCTGGATGCCAGCGGCAAGGCCTTGGCACGGTTCGCGAATGGGCAGAGCATTTGTCCAGATCTGGTTGTTGGCGCGGATGGCCGCATGGACTCGGTGGCGCGCAGCTTCGTCGCAGGGGACAACACGCCCATCTACCAAGGCTTTGTGAACTGGATCGGGATTGCACAGGGAAATGGTGCACTGGTGAGCGACATCGCGATCCAGGACTATTGGGGTTCGGGCGATCGTTTCGGCTGCGTCGCGATCCGGACAGACCTGGTTTACTGGGCGGCCGCCCAGGCGCGGCCATTACCTGGGGCGACGCCCGCAGCGGACATGCACAACGAGGTGAGTGATCTGTTTGCAGGATGGCCTGAACCTGTCGGCCGCCTCATCGAGGCCACTCCGGCGCACTCCATACAACGGATTGCCGTGCACGACCTCGAACCGCTGCATACGTGGAGCCGAGCAAATGTGCTGCTCATCGGGGATGCAGCGCACGCGCCGCTACCGACCTCCGGCCAGGGGGCCTGCCAGGCACTGGAAGACGCCTGGCACCTGGCGCGATGCCTGGGTGGGACCGGCGATTGCCTGGATGAAGCATTGCAGAGTTTCGTTGCAGTCCGCGGACCCAAGACCACAAAGCTGGCAGAGCAGGGCCGAATGTTCGCGCGCGGTCTTTTTGCCAAAGACCCCGAAACGTGCCGAATTCGCAATGAGCGCGCCAAGGCATCCGACGCAGTGCGTGATGCTCAAGCCATGGCGGCAGGATGGTCGCAGGGTTTGCCGATGGCCGACTGCATTGAAAGGGCGGCGAACGGCGTAGACAGCATGTATCGTCTGTGAAGGCGTCCTGCCGGGAGTTCTCCGCTTCTGGCCGAAATCGGACACCGTCGAGGTAGGTAATTGGGGATCTACATCTGCGATAGGGCGAATCTCAGGTTCCAGTCCACCAGTAGGCATTGTCGGATTCGTTGTGGAGTGATCAAGAAAGGCAATAGTCACATTGACGTGCTCTTTGTGAACCGATACCCGAATGGTCACCATTTGCCCGCATCTCTGCCCAGCGTTACTCTTGCCTCATGTCTACTTCAATCTCCGCAGCGCTCGATGCCGAGCGCGGCCCCGCTGAGCATGATGTGCGCACCCAGATCATCCAGGCTGCCACCGCCCATTTCAGCCACTACGGCTACGACAAGACCACGGTGTCCGACCTGGCCAAAGCCATCGGCTTTTCCAAGGCCTACATCTACAAGTTTTTCGCTTCCAAGCAGGCGATCGGGGAGGTGATCTGCGCCAATTGCCTCGCCCAGATCGAAAGCGACGTACATGCCGCCTTGGAAGGGGTTGAAGCGGCGCCGGATCGGCTTCGGGTCCTCTTCACCGCCATCGTGGAGGCCAGTCTTCGCTTGTTCCTCCAGGATCGCCGGCTCTATGAAATTGCCGTGGCGGCCGCGACGGATCAATGGCCGTCGACCCGGGCCTACCAAGGCCGCATCCGGCAGCTTGTCGAGGAAATTTTGAAAGATGGCCGCGCCTCCGGGGCGTTTGAGAACCAGACGGCGCTCGATCAGACCAGTCGCGCGGTGTACCAGATCCTTGTCCCGTATCTGAATCCGGTGACGCTTCCACACGTGTCGGTCATGCACGAAGAATCGCCCAATGCCCTGCAGGAGCTGGTTCTCAGGAGCCTTTCACCTCAACGGGTGTGACTATTGACGAAAACGGTCACTAGGAACAGAATGCGTCCGGATACCCCACTCCGGAAGGCCGTATGCGTCGCCGTTTTGTAGTCCTAGCCATCTCCTGCGTTGTTCCGTTGTTCCTTGTGGCCTGCGGAACGTCGGACGATATCGACCCCCGCACCGCGCCCCCCATCGTCCGGGTTGCCCAGGTCCAAACGGGCGCGGGGAACGCACGCACGTTTACGGGCACCATCGCCGCACGGGTGCAGAGCGACCTGGCGTTCCGAGTGGGAGGCAAGGTCACCGAACGCCTCGTCGAGACCGGGCAGACCGTCAAGCGTGGTGACGTGCTTTACCGGATCGATCCCATCGATCTGAATCTGGCAGCGGCGTCCCAGCAGCAAGCGGTGATTGCGGCCCGGGCGCAGAGCGTCCAAGCCATTGCCGACGAAGCGCGCTATCGCGATCTGGCCGCCAAGGGTGTCGTGTCCCGGTCGGCCTATGATCAGATCAAGGCGGCGGCGGAGGCGGCCTCAGCGCAGCTCAGAGCAGCCGAAGCGCAAGCCCGGGTAGCGCGTAATGCCAGTCAATACACCGCGCTCGTTGCCGATGCTGATGGGGTGGTCATGACCATCTCCGCTGAGCCCGGTCAGGTTGTGGCGGCGGGGCAGATCGTCGCCCGGCTTGCCCGTGCAGGCAGCAGGGAGGCAGTGGTCCAACTGCCCGAGACGCTGCGTCCCCAGATCGGCTCCGTGGCCTCGGCGTCCTCGTTCGGGGGCAGCGGCAAGATCCCCGCGCGGTTGCGCGTGCTCTCGGAGTCCGCAGACCCCGCAACCCGGACCTTTGAAGCCCGCTACACCCTGGAAGACGGCAATACGCCGCTGCCGTTGGGGTCGACAGTGGCCGTAGCGCTTGCTGGCGCAGAGCCTGCCGGCGTCTCGGCTGGCGTTGAGGTTCCGCTGGGCGCGCTGTTCGATCCCGGCACCGGAACCGGCGTATGGGTGATCAGCGGTGAGCCGCTCAAGGCTCGTTGGACGCCGGTCGCGGTCAAGCAGCTGGGCGACGACCAGGCCTTGGTGGAGGGCGCTTTGAAGGCCTCGGATCGCGTGGCGGCGCTAGGCGCACATCTGCTCCGCGAAGGGCAGGTGGTTCGCTTGGCTGACAGCGCCACGAGCACCGCTGCGAACGGAGCCCGTCAGTGAGTGGGTTCAATCTGTCGGCGCTTGCGGTGCGCGAGCGTGCCATCACGGTCTTCTCGATCTTCCTGATTTCCGTTGCCGGCATTGTTTCTTTCTTCCAGCTTGGCCGCGCGGAGGACCCCGCGTTTACCGTCAAGGTCATGACTATCGTGACGGCCTGGCCGGGCGCTACGCCCACGGAGATGCAGGACCAGGTCGCCGAGAAGCTGGAAAAGCGATTGCAGGAGCTTCGCTGGTATGACCGCAGCGAAACCTATACGCGGCCTGGGCTGTCCTTCACCACGTTGACATTGCAGGACGGCACGCCGCCTTCGGAAGTGCAGGAGGAGTTCTACCAGGCGCGCAAGAAGATGGCCGACGAAGCGGCGAACCTGCCCGCAGGCGTGATCGGTCCGATGGTCAACGACGAATACGCGGATGTGACCTTCGCTCTGTTCGCACTGAAAGCGAAGGGTGAGCCGTTCCGCCTGCTTGCGCGTGATGCCGAGACGCTGCGTCAGCGCTTGCTGCACGTTCCTGGCGTGAAAAAGGTCAACATCATTGGTGAGCAATCCGAGCGCATCTATGTGGAGCTGTCCCACGAGCGGTTGGCGAACTTGGGTATCACGCCACAGGAGGTATTCGGAGCGCTGAACGGACAGAATGCCCTGACCCCCGCAGGCTCGGTCGAGGCCAAGGGCCCGCAGATCTTCATTCGCCTCGATGGCGCACTGGATCAGCTGGACAAGATTCGCGATACGCCCATCGTTGCACAGGGAAAGACCCTCAAATTGCAGGACATTGCCACCGTCAAGCGGGGCTATGAGGATCCGTCGACCTTCATGATCCGCAACGGCGGCGAGCCGGCGATGCTGCTTGGGATCGTCATGCGCGACGGCTGGAATGGCCTGGATCTTGGCACCTCACTCGATGCGGAGGTCAAGAAGATCAATGACGGGCTTCCTGTGGGCATGGCACTGGACAAGGTCACCGACCAGGCCGTGAACATCAGCGCGTCGGTCGACGAGTTCATGATGAAGTTCTTCGCCGCGCTGCTGGTGGTGATGCTGGTCTGCTTTGTCAGCATGGGCTGGCGGGTGGGTGTCGTGGTGGCGGCAGCCGTGCCGCTGACGCTGGCTGCTGTGTTCATGGTGATGGCCGCAACCGGCAAGAACTTTGATCGCATCACGCTCGGCTCGCTGATCCTGGCACTGGGCCTGCTGGTGGACGACGCGATCATTGCCATCGAGATGATGGTAGTGAAGATGGAAGAGGGTTACAGCCGGGTCAAGGCATCGGCCTACGCGTGGAGCCATACGGCAGCGCCGATGCTGGCGGGCACCTTGGTGACTGCGGTGGGCTTCATGCCCAATGGCTTTGCACGGTCCACCGCGGGCGAATACACCAGCAACATGTTCTGGATCGTGGGCATCGCGCTGATCGTGTCGTGGGCGGTCGCGGTGTTCTTTACGCCGTACCTGGGTGTGAAGCTTCTGCCTGAGCTCAAGGTTGTGGAAGGCGGTCACAGCAGTCTTTACGACACGCCGCGATACAACCGCTTCCGGTCGATCCTGGCGCGCGTGATTGCGCGCAAGTGGCTTGCCGCAGGCTCGGTGATTGGCCTGTTTGTGCTTGCTGTAGTGGGCATGGGGCTGGTGAAAAAGCAGTTCTTCCCCATTTCCGATCGGCCGGAAGTGCTGGTCGAAGTGCAGATGCCCTACGGCACGGCCATCGAACAGACCAACCTGGCCACCAGGAAGGTGGAGCAGTGGCTCGCTGGGCAGGAAGAAGCGAAGATCGTCACGGCCTACATCGGTCAGGGCGCGCCCCGGTTCTATCTCGCCATCTCGCCGGAACTGCCGGACCCGGCGTTTGCCAAGATCGTGGTGCGTACCGACAGCCAGGAACAGCGCGATGCCTTGAAAGCACGGCTGCGTCAGGCGGTGGCGGAGGGCTTGGCGCCCGAAGCGCGGGTGCGTGTGACCCAGCTGGTGTTTGGGCCTTACTCACCTTACCCGGTGGCGTATCGCGTCAGTGGTCCGGACCCGGACGTCATCCGTGGCATTGCGGCCAAGGTTGAGCAGACCCTGCACGCCAGCCCGATGATGCGCACGGTCAACAGCGATTGGGGCGTGCGCACGCCAACGCTGCACTTCACGCTGGATCAGGACCGCCTGCAAGCGATGGGAATGACGTCGGCCTCTGTCTCGCAGCAACTGCAGTTCTTCCTGAGCGGGGTGCCGGTCACTGCCGTGCGCGAGGACATCCGCACCGTCGAGGTTGTCGCTCGGTCAGGCGGGGACACACGCCTGGATCCTGCGCGGATTGCGGATTTCACGTTGGTCGGCGCTGCGGGCCAGCGCGTGCCGCTGTCCCAGATCGGCACGGTGCAGGTCCGGATGGAAGAGCCGGTGCTGCGCCGCCGTGACCGGGTGCCTACCATCACCGTGCGCGGTGACATTGACGATGCGTTGCAGCCACCGGACGTATCGGCAGCGATCAGCAAGCAGCTTGAGCCCCTCATTGCCTCGCTGCCCGAGGGCTACGCCATTGCCCAGGCTGGTTCCATTGAGGAATCGGGCAAGGCAATGAGCGCCATGCTGCCGCTGTTCCCGATCATGCTGGCGGTGACCCTGCTGATCATCATCCTGCAGGTGCGGTCCATCTCGGCAATGATCATGGTCTTCATGACCAGTCCGTTGGGGCTGATCGGCGTGGTCCCAACGCTGCTGCTGTTCCAGCAGCCGTTCGGCATCAACGCGCTGGTGGGGTTGATTGCGTTGTCAGGCATCTTGATGCGCAACACGCTCATCCTCATCGGCCAGATTCACGAGAACGAAGAAGCCGGGATGGAAACCTTCCACGCCATCATCGAGGCGACGGTGCACCGAGCGCGCGCGGTGATCCTGACGTCCCTGGCAGCGGTGCTTGCGTTCATTCCGCTGACCCATTCGGTGTTCTGGGGAACGCTTGCCTACACGTTGATTGGCGGCACCATCGCCGGCACCGTGATGACGCTGGTCTTCCTGCCGGCGATGTATGCCATCTGGTTCAAGGTCCGAGCGGAAAAGACCCCCGTTGCCTGACATGGCCCGGACCGCTTTTATATGGGAGTGATTCATGAGCATTGCTGACAAAGACCGCATCGTGGTGACCGGAATGGGCGTAGTCAGCCCACTCGGCTGCGGGGTTGAAACCGTGTGGTCCCGTCTGTTGGCGGGGCGCTCCGGCATCGGATCGCT
Organism: Stenotrophomonas sp. TWI377; assembly: GCF_039674525.1. Taxonomy (NCBI): domain Bacteria; kingdom Pseudomonadati; phylum Pseudomonadota; class Gammaproteobacteria; order Lysobacterales; family Lysobacteraceae; genus Stenotrophomonas; species Stenotrophomonas sp. TWI377. The sequence continues at coordinate 557,284 of NZ_JBDJNT010000001.1, read as the reverse complement.
GGGTGCTGATCTTGCGGCCGGAACCGGCAGTGAAGTCGGCGGACGTGTGCCTGACCGCGTTCAAGACCCGGAGGCGGGCTTTGATTCCACCGGGATCATTGCGCCAAAAGATCTCAAGAAGATGGATCGGTTCGTTGAGTTTGCGCTGGTTGCCGCGCATGAAGCGCTTGAGCAGGCGGGCTGGCATGATGCCGATGAACGCGGGCTGCTGCGAACCGCCACCGTGATTGCCACCGGGATAGGCGGGTTTGGATCGATCGTCAATGCGGTCCACACCACCGACAGCCGCGGGCCTGGTCGATTGTCGCCGTTCACTGCGCCCACCTTCCTGGCCAACATGGCGTCTGGGCAGGCATCGATCCGCTACGGGTTCAAGGGACCGCAGGGCGCGCCCGTGACGGCGTGCGCAGCGGGCGTCCAGGCGATCGGCGACGCAGCGCGCCTCATCCGGGCCGGAGAGGCGGACATCGCGCTGTGCGGTGGGGCGGAGGCCGCGATGCACCGGGTCAGCCTGGGGGGCTTCGCGGCGGCCAAGGCGTTGAGTACCTCTTTCAATGACACCCCACAAGCAGCGTCTCGCCCCTTCGATGCGCAGCGGGACGGGTTCGTCATGTCGGAAGGGGCAGGGTTGCTGGTCATTGAGCGGCTGGACCACGCCCTGGCGCGTGGGGCCAAGCCGCTTGCCGAACTGGTTGGCTACGGCACAACCTCTGATGCCTACCATCTGACGGCCGGTCCCGACGACGGCAGTGGCGCGCGGCGGGCGATGGAGATTGCGCTGGCGCAGGCGGGCATCACGCCGGCGCAGGTGGATCACATCAATGCGCATGCGACCTCTACGCAGGTCGGTGATCGGGCAGAGCTCGCGTCGATGCGGGCGCTGTTTGGTTCCCGCTCCGATCTGCTGATCTCTGCCACCAAGTCCAGCACGGGCCACCTGCTCGGAGCGGCTGGCGGCATTGAGGCCATCTTCACCGTTCTTGCCCTGCGTGATCAGGTTGCGCCCGCGACCCTCAATCTCGAACATCCTGACGCGCTGGCAGAAGGGCTCTCAATCGTCGCCGGTCAGCCACAGAAGGCAGATATCGAATTTGCCCTGAGCAACGGGTTTGGGTTTGGCGGCGTCAATGCCAGTGTGCTGTTCCGACGCCTATGAACGCGGCTGCCTCAAGCTCCTTCGCAAGCAAAACCACGCTGCGCTGGGAGAATGCCAGGGCGCAGAGCCGACGGTGCATCCTGGACGCGGCCGCTACCGTGTTCGCAGAGGAAGGGTTTGAGGGCGCAACGATGAGGCGCATCGCTGCTGTCTGTGGCGTCACCAAGGTCACGATCTACGCGCATTATCGTGACAAAGAGCGCCTCTACAAGGCGGTCATGGACAGCCATCTCGCAACGATGGCGTCGGGTAAGCCCGACATGCAGGGAACGGCAGGCCTGGGCGACGCGCTGATGCGCATCAGTAGTGGTATCGGACGACTGGCGGCAGATGCTTCCTGTCGGGCATTCTGCGCCTCGTTGTCGCGCTCCATTTACGCCAGTGAGGTCTACATCGAACATTGGAACGCGATGCTGGAGCCGTATCTCACGTGTGCGGAGCAAGCGTTTGCGAAGGCTTCAGTCCGCGCGAGCAATGCAGGTGACGGCGAGAAGTTCCTCACGCTCCTCCTTGCAGGGCATGGCCTGCCTGGTGGGGCAAGGCCCATGGCCGAGTGCGGTGCAACCGTCGCGCTTTTTGTGCGGGCCTATGACGCCTTCGGGCAGTGACCCGTATGGCTTAGAATCGGCCTGAAACCTGTCATCGGATCGTCAAGGAGACGTGCCTGCAATGATAAGGATATCCATGCCCACTTTCCTCGCCGCTGCGTTTTCCGCTGTCGGCTTGACGACGTTTGCAGCAGCGACCGAGGCGCTGCCCAGCGGATTGGAGGTGGCGCTCCACCGCGTAGCGGCCGTCGCGCAGGCGCCCGCCTCGACGCAGGCAGCAGAGACATTGTGGGGAACGCCGTTGGATGCGCCCGTGGTGCTGCATGACCGCACCACCGGAACACGTTGGCGTTTGAATGCCGTCACTGGCGGTGTGGAGTCTGTTGCGCTGCGCAAGGATCAACCGCCCGCGAACACCTGCATCGACATCGACGGCACCTCCAACGTGCTGTTGGTGCTGCCTCTGCCCGTGGACAACGACGGACTCGCGACCCTGTTCTGGCATGAACAATGGCACTGCGTGCAGACAGCGCTTGGACTCTCGGCGTCTGAAGGCGATACAGCGCATCTGGATGACGAGAGTGGCCGAACGGCAGTGCGATTGGAGCTGCGTGCGCTCGGGCAGGCGCTGTCCGCGACCGATGATGGCGATCGCCGAAGGCATATCGCGGCCGCGTTGCGGTTCCGGGCGCTTCGATCTGGCGAGGTGGCGTCGGGCGCCCGCGCGCTCGCCGAAGAGGCGAAGGTTGAACGCAACGAGGGCCTTGCCGAGTACACAGGCCGCAAGGTGGCGGCCGCTGCCAACGGAGAGAGTGTGCTGCCCGCGTTGGTGAGGTCGCTGGCTGCGGCAGATGCCTCGGCAAGCTATGTCCGCTCGGCGGCGTACGTGACCGGGCCGGCGTACGGCATTCTGCTGGATCGTTGGTCCCCGGGCTGGCGCAGCGGCCTGTCGACCACGTCCGACCTGCCCGGGCTGCTGGCCGATCAACTCGGTATGCCGCCCAGCGCGTCCGATCTCGAGGACATCGGGCGCGGTTATGGGATGGACGAGGTGCGTGCGCAGGAGCAGGAGCGCGCAGCGATCCGGGCGCAGCGCAGTGCTGTGTATCGCGAACGGTTCCTCGGAAGCGATGCCGTTCGGCTGCCACTGAGCAAGCCCTCCGCGTCGTTCGATCCGCGCACGCTCTTTCCGCTGGGCGAGGTGGGAACGGTCTATACGCCGCTGACGGTGCGCGACGAATGGGGCGAGCTGACGGCGGAATCTGGTGCGTTGCTGTCGAAAGACTGGAGGCTCGTGACCTTGGGCGGCGGCGCGCTTGCTGGTGGTGCCTCGAACTGGACAGGACCAGGCTGGAGCCTCGCTCTCAGCGAGGGCTGGCAACTGGAGAGGGACTCTGACGGGTGGCGTCTGACGCGCCGGAAGGAAGACGGTAACCGCAGGTAGAAGAGGTGCTGGATCGTCTGCGACCTACCGCATCTCCACCACCACCTTGCCCTTGGCCCGGCCGCTCTCAACATGGGCCAGGGCGCCTTGGGTCTGCTGGAACGGGAAGACCCGGTCGATGACCGGATGGATCGCACCAGCCTCCACCAGCGAGGTGATCTCGCTCAACTGCTGGCCGCTGGCCCGCATGAACACGAAGGTGTACGTCACGCCCTTCTGCTTGGCCTTGCTGCGGATGCCATGGCTGAGCAGGCGCATGACCTGCTTGAGCGGCCAGGCCAGCGCGCGCGCACTGGCAAACGCGGGCGTGGGTGGCCCCGAGATCGAAATGAGATGCCCGCCCGGCCTGAGGATCTGCAGCGAGCGGGTCAGTTCATCCTTGCCGAGGCTGTTGAGCACCACATCGTAGTCGCGCAGTTCCGTCGCGAAATCCTGCTGTTTGTAATCAATGACGACGTCTGCGCCGAGATCCTTCACCCACGCGACGTTGGCGGTACTGGTGGTGGTGGCCACGAAGGCGCCCAGATGCTTGGCCAGCTGGATCGCCACCGTCCCGACGCCGCCGGAGCCGGCCTGGATGAAGACCTTCTGCCCAGCTTTGAGCTGGGCGGTTTCGACCAGTGCCTGCCATGCGGTCAGCGCGACCAGGGGCAGCGAGGCGGCCTCCACCATGGTGAGGTTGCCGGGTTTGAGCGCCACCGAGGCAGCATTGACCGCAATGAATTCGGCGAACGTGCCGATGCGATCATCGTCGGGACGCGCATACACCTCATCGCCGGGGTTGAAGTGGTGCACCCCGGCACCGACACTTACCACCGTGCCGGCCATATCGTTGCCAAGAATCAGCGGCAGGCGATAAGGCAGGATCAGCTTGAACTCCCCGGTGCGTATCTTGGTGTCCAGCGCATTGACGCTGGCCGCGTGCACGCGGATGAGCACATCGTCATCGCGCAGCGGAGGCTGTGGGGCGTCGCCGATGCGGCCGGTCTCTTTTTTGCCATAACGGTCGACGAGGAAGGCTTTCATGGGCGGTGTGTCTCTGGTGGAGGGTTGCCGTCAGGCTGCTGGGCAGGGAACGTGGTGGGCGCATCAGTTATCGAGGAACGCTAGCGCGTCCCGAACGAACTCGGCGTGATACTGGAATATCCCGCCATGACCGGCGTCGTCGTAGAGGACCAGCGTTGCATCGGGAATGCGGTGGGCCAGATCGCCACTGTTGGGCGTGGGGACCATGATGTCGCTGTCCCCATTCGCGATGAGCACCGGGATACGGATGTCGCCCAGGTCCTGGGGCGATTGCCTGCCCCACGCGGTGATCGCCTTCAGTTGCCGCAGGAACGCCCCGGGTGAGGCTGGCCTGTCGCGATCATTCGTGCGTTCCTTCAACCGTTGCAGGAACGCGGTGGCCGCCTGTCGGCTGCGGGCGCTGGCGGTGAAGAACAGGTAGTACTTGGGATCGCGCCGCGTCAGCAGGCCCTTGAGGATCAAGGGCCAGGACACGCGGCCCACCCGGTCGATACCGCGGCCACCCGCTGGCCCGGTACCGGTCAGGATGAGCCGCCGCACCAGGTCGGGCGCGTCCAGCACCACCTGCTGCGCAACGAAACCGCCGAGCGAGAAGCCGAGCAGATCGACGCTGCCCAAGCCCATCGTGCGAATCAGCGCGATCGTGTCCTGCGCCATTTCCGCGACGGTTACCGGTGCTTTGCCACCTGATCCTCCAATGCCACGGTAGTCGATGGCGATGACGCGATGCCTGCTGGCCAGGCCATCCACGATGTGCGGGTCGAAGTTGTCGAGCACCGCGCCCCAGTGGTTGAGCATGACCAGCGGGGAGCCGTGCTGCGGCCCCAGTTCGCGGTACGCGAAACGGGTGCCATCGACCTCCAGCGAGCGGGTCGGTGCATTCTCGAACGAACGTCTGGAGGCGGGGGGCGTGCTGGGAAGCGTCATGGTCGCGTACCTGTGGGGTCAGGGCTTCACTCGGTGGGGCGATAGCGTTCCGCCGCCTGCGCCTGCCGGATGTCCGAGAGCAGGCCCTGACGCGATGCGTCCAGCGTGTCCCAGCGTTCGGCCACATGCAGCGGTGGAATCGTGACGGTCTCGCGGCGATCAAAGCCGACCAGCGCCGCATCAACCAGCTCGCCGACATCCATCACCTCCGGCAACGTGTTGATGTCGATACCGGCCCGCTGCCAGATCTCGGTGCGCGTCGTCGCCGGCAGCACAGCCTGAACGTAGACCCCCTTGGGCGTCAGCTCCAGGCTGAGCCCTTGCGACAGGAACAGCACGAAGGCTTTGGTCGCACCGTAGACGGACATGCCGAACTCCGGCGCCAGCCCAACCACCGAGCCGATGTTGATGATCGCGCCTTCACCGGCGTTGGCCAGTCGCGGTGCAACCGCAGCGGCCAAGCGGGTCAGGGCGAGGGTGTTCAGCGTGATCAGTTGTTCGATGCTGTCGGCCGACTGCTCGGTGAAGCCACCGGATTGGGCGATGCCGGCGTTGTTGATCAGGATGCCGATGCGCGCATCCTCGCGGAGGCGGGCTTCAACGGTGGCCAGGTCGCTGCGCAGGGTGAGGTCGGCCGGAAGTACATCGATGGCAACGCCGGTGTCGTGGCGCAGGCGCACGGCCAGTGCGTCCAGCCGCGCCGTGTCGCGCGCGACCAGTACCAGATCGTGGCCGCGGCGAGCAAATCGTTCGGCGTAAACGGTGCCGATGCCGCTGGAGGCGCCGGTGATGAGGACAGCAGGAAGCAGGCTCATGGTGTGTCTCTTGACATGTAATGGGGGAACGGGGATGCAGCGCGGCGATGGCGACGGGGTTACTGCGCGAACGTGTCGGTCAGGGCGGGGTAGTCGGTGTAGCCTTCCGCGCCGCCGCCATACAACGTGGCCGGGTTAAGGGCGTTCAAGGGCGCGCCGGTTTCCAGGCGTTCGACCAGATCCGGATTGCTGATGAAGGCACGGCCAAAGGCGAACAGGTCGGCCTTGCCACCGGCGAGATGCGCGTTGGCTAGCTCCAGGTCATAGCCGTTGTTGGCCAGGTAGGTGCCGGTGAAACGGCGGCGCAGGCCGTCGAAGTCGAACGGGGCGACATCGCGCGGGCCGCCCGTCGCGCCTTCGACCACATGCAGGTAGACGACGCCCAGCGCGCTGAGCTGATCGACGATGTAGTCGTACTGCGGCTGCGGATCGCTGATGGTCGCGATGGCGTTGGCCGGCGAGACCGGCGAGAGGCGCACGCCGGTGCGATCGGCGCCGATCTCAGCGGCTACGGCCGCAGTGACCTCCAGCAGCAGGCGTGCACGGTTTTCGATCGAGCCGCCGTAGGCATCGGTGCGCTGGTTGGCGCCGTCCTTGATGAACTGCTCGAGCAGGTAGCCGTTGGCACCGTGGATTTCGACACCATCGAACCCGGCGGCGATCGCATTGGCGGCGGCCTGACGGAAGTCGTTGACGATGGCCGGCAGTTCGTCGATCTCCAGTGCACGCGGCTCGGACACATCGACAAAGCCGTTGTGGACGAAGGTCTTGGTGTGCGCCCGGATGGCCGAGGCGGACACGGGCGCGGCGTTGCCGGGCTGCAGATCCACGTGGGAGATGCGGCCCACGTGCCACAGCTGCACGAAGATGCGCCCGCCGCGCGCGTGCACGGCATCGGTGACCTTGCGCCAGCCATCGATCTGATCCTGCGTGTAAAGCCCCGGCGTGTCCTGGTAACCCTGGGCCTGCGCCGAGATCTGGGTGGCCTCGGTGATGATCAGGCCGGCCGAAGCGCGCTGGGCGTAGTAGGTGGCGGCGAACGGACCGGGCACAAGACCGGCCCCGGCGCGGTTGCGCGTCAACGGTGCCATCACGATGCGGTTGGCCAGGGTCAGCGGGCCAAGGGGGTAGGACTGGAAGAGCGTCGAGGTCGTCATGGTGGGTGCGGGGTCGTGAGCGGTGAGGGATGGCGCGGGCGGGCCGGCAGTGGCGTCGCCTGGAAGTGACACAATGATGATGACCGTAATCTTAGATGTCAATGGTTTGATGATGGTGATCATCTATCCGTGGTAAAGTGCGCGTCTATCGAGGCAGAACGGCAAGAGACCACCCGTCATGAAGGTCACCAAGGCACAGGCGCAGGCCAACCGGGCGCACATCGTCGACACCGCTTCCACGCTTTTCAGGGAGCGGGGCTACGACGGTGTGGGCGTCGCAGACCTCATGGCGGCCGCCGGCTTTACCCATGGCGGCTTCTACAAGCACTTCGGCTCCAAGGCCGACCTGATGGCGGAGGCAGCAAGCTGCGGCCTGGCGAAATCGGCCGATGCCGCCGCCGACATGGACCTGGCGAGCTTCATGCGCTACTACCTGTCCCGGCAGCATCGTGACGCGCCAGGCCAGGGCTGCACCATGGCGGCGCTGTGCACCGACGCGGCGCGTCAGCCGGATCCGGTCAAGGCGGCCTTCGCTGCAGGTATCGAGGCGCAGCTGGCCGTCTCTCCCTACGCGGAAGGGCAGGCCGACGGCCCCACGTCGGAACAGGCGCGTGCTCGGCGCATCGCGTTGATGGCCCAGGCGGTCGGCGCGATGGTGTTGTCCAGGTCCTGCCCGGACGACTCGCCGCTGGCGGACGAGATTCTGGATGTGTGCCGGGAAGACGTGCTGGCGCGGTTGGGTGGTGTGCCCAACGGCTGACGCGTGCTGGCCCAGATCCGCAACGCGCAGTACGTGGCGCGCAACGCGTGTCCTGCCACTCGCCCGGTCGCCTCATGTCGTCGTGCGCGCGCCTCGTGCGCTAGCGATGGAAAAGCGTGCACGTCGCCTCTAGCTGGCTCACCGCTTGGTTCGCCTGGCCGGGCCTGAAAATCGGACGCTGCGTCTTGTACCACGCCGGTGGCGGCCCATCATCACGCTCCCTCTACGTCTCCCAGCTTCAACTGAATGCCGGTCATGGCGCTGGTGAAAAGGCCGCTATAGTCCGAACACCCCAGACAAAGGAGGCACTGCAATGTTTCTGACCACAAAACAAATGACGACGGCGCGTACGCTGGCTGTGGCAATCATCGCTACCGTAGGCCTCAGTTCCTGCGCCACGTACAAGGACGAGTTCGCAACGATCAACTCACGCCTTGATCAACTCGACACGAAGGTGCAGGGCGCGGCCCAGAGCGCCGAATCGGCCAATCAATCCGCTCAGCAGGCCAACCAGCGTCTGGATCAGATCGAAGGCCGTGTGCAGCAGCTCGAACAGGCGCCCCGCCGCAAGCCACGCGGTTGATCGCTCGTGCTCCGTGTGTGAGCAACGTTTGAATCGACAACGGGTGGCCTACGCAGGCCACCCGTTGTCGATGATCGTGCAATCGTCATTGCAAGGAAGTGTCCCATCCGTACGCACTCTTACCCCGTAGTCCTGGCCCTTCGCGGCGCACTGACCATGGCGCTGGCGCTGGCAAGCATCGGCGTGGCAAACGCCGAGGATGCAGCTGCGCAGCCGACAGCCGCTGTCGATGAACTCCCGCCAGGCCAGGAAGTATCCAACACCGTGATCGAACTCGCGGGCTGGGTGGTTGCCACCAAGGACAGCCAGGGCTATCCGTTCGCCATCATGGACAAGGCCGCTGCCCAGGTGCTGGTTTTCGATGGCGAGGGCCGGCTTCGCGGCGCGGCGTCCGGGCTGTTCGGCTCGGCCACCGGTGACCATACGGCCCCCGGTATTGCCGGTCTTGCGCTTCGCGAGATTCCGGGTCGGGACCGTACGACGCCTGCAGGTCGCTTCGTGGGCGGGTACGGCCCGTCGATCGATGCCGGTCGCGTGCTGTGGGTGGATTACGAGTCCGCCGTCTCCATCCATCCGACGGCGATGGGCGTCCCGGCCGAAAGGCGCGTGGAACGTCTGGCATCTCCCTCGCCGGACGACAACCGCGTTACCCATGGCTGCATCAATGTGTCGCCAGGGTTCTACGAGAAGGTCATCCAGGCAACGTTCGAGCGGGGCGGGGTGTTCTACGTCCTGCCGGACAAAGCGTCGATAGCGGAGACCTTCCCGGAGTTCGCGAAGAGCCGTGCGGCGACGCAGGGCGACGAGGGAACCCGGGCTGGCCCTGCCGGCAAGTGAGGAGCGCATCGCATCACGGTGCATGCCGTTCGAAGTGTGCTTCAAGCACGTTGATGTCTGCCTCAACAACGACAGCAGCCACGTAGCCATCCGGCCGGATCAGCAGCCACTCACCCGGCTCCAGACCGTAGGCCTCGGCGAAGTGTCCGGCCGCATCACGCAGATCGCCGCCCTGGCCGATGACATGCATGCGCAGACCCTTCCGCGCAGGTGCGGCGGCGCGGCGGGTTTCGTAACCCAGCAACGTCCAATGGGTCCCGCGAAAAACCTCGAACAGGCGTACTGGCTGCCCCCCCGCACCCTGCAAAAGGGCGTCAGGGGCGCGGCAACCCGGCGTGATACGCCCACTTCGGGGCTCGGCAGGTAGCGAGAGCGAGGCGTCGGCGTACCCGAGGTCGAGCTGCTGGACCTCGCGCCCACGTCGATTGTCGCCGCGTTGTGCGTGGTCAAGCAGCGTGGTTGCAAGCCCAAGCATGGAGGCCGCAATGGGGCGTCGCTCTTGTTCGTACGTACCGAGAAGCGCGTCCGGTGCACCCTGCAGCACTGCAGCCAGTTTCCATCCAAGGTTGTACGCATCCTGCACGCTGGTGTTCAGGCCCTGGCCGCCGGTGGGTGGATGCGTATGGGCAGCATCGCCTGCCAGGAAGACGCGGCCGTCGCGGTAACGCTCTGCCAGCCGGGCGCTCATCTGGTAGGCCGAGGCCCATTGCACGTCGTGAACGGTGAGATCATGGCGACCGGTCCGCGCACGCACCATGGCACCGAGGCCGTCGGCCGAGAGGTCCACCTCACCCTCCAGCGGGACCGGCGCCTGCAGTTGGAACAGGCGTGTTCCCATGAGTGGACACAGAGATATCCGTCGCGCCATGTCGTCCTGGTTGAACGTATGCCAGGCGTCGCGTGGCAGCCCTTGCAGCACGATGTCGGCCACCACCGCGCGCACGCCCAGCGTTTTGCCGGGGAAGCCGATACCCAGCGCCTGGCGCACGAAGCTGCGCCCGCCGTCGGTGCCGATCAGGTAGCGCGTGCGCACGGTCTGCTCGCCCGTTGGCGTGGCAAGACGGACGCTTACCCCGGTGTCGTCCTGCTCGACGCCGATCACTCCGTGTCCGAAGTCGACCCGGTGCCCCAGCTCCGCCAAGCGGTCGCGCATCACGGACTCGGTCAGGAACTGCGGCACCATCAGCGGCTGTCGATACGGTTCGGCCGGGGAAGCCGGCGCCGCTTCGATGACGGCGGCGTCCGTGTGGGTGCCATCAGCATGATGCGAGCGCGAGACCGGGTAGAGGCCGCCGGCCGCGAACAGCTGATCGACGATGCCCATGTCTTCGAAGACTTCCTGGCTACGCGGCTGGATACCTTTGCCACGCGACCCATGGAACGGGTTTTCCCGCTGCTCCACCAGGCGGAATGCCACGCCACGGCGGGCTAATTCGATGGCCAGGGTGAGGCCGGCTGCGCCGGCGCCACAGATCACTACGTCAGGGGTGTTGCCCATTGCATCGCTCCAGGTATGTGTAATATGCACTTACTTGGAGGGGATGCTATGCCGGTGAAAAAGAAGGTGCAAGATACACATAATTCGGCCGAGTTGAGGTCGCTTCACCTCTCGATGGTCAGCCTCGCCAGTGTGATGAACCGCCCGCGCAACGATGAACGGCTGATCCAGGAGGCGGGCGTGACGCTGGACCAGGCGTTGTTCCGGCTGCTGGTGGTGATCGAACGGGTAGGGCCGATCGGGGTGGTTGAGCTGGCCGATCGCCTGGGCCGGGATTACACGACCATCAGCCGTCAGGTGGCCAAGCTGGCTGCGATGGAACTGGTCACGCGTCGCGGTAACCCCCAGGACCGCCGCATCCGTGAGGCGACCATTGCGCCGAAGGGCAAGGACATGACGGACCGGTTGGATGCCGCACGTGAGCGGATCGGCCGGGAGATTTTCGCCTCCTGGCCTGCGCAGGATGTATCGGAGCTGGTGCGTTTGATGGCAAAGTTCGCCAGCGCGCTGGAAGCGCGGGAGCGCGAGCCGTAACGACGCACCGCGGACGTTTCAGCCCACCTGTTCGTCGCTTGGCCCAGTCACAACCTCAAGGCATTCCACGTGAAAGGATTCCCGCTGCTTCCGCTGCTGCTTGCAGTGTCGTTACCCGCCAGTGCCATCGTCATTCGCCACGATGTGGAGGATGCCGCGTACCGCGTTCGCGCCACCGAGTTTCCCGCCCTCGTGGACATGCCCGGCGAGGGCCACGGCGCGTTGATCGCACCACAGTGGGTGCTGACTGCCGCGCACACGCTGCCGATGCAGGCCGATCTCAAGCAGGTGATGATCAACGGTACTGCGCGGGAGGTTGAGCGCGTCATCACCCATCCCGGCTACAGGACGCTGCCCCAGACGTTGATCGATCAGGCCATGGCCAGCGGCGAGGCGATGCTGATCGTGGTGTTTCTCGCCTCGGGCGATGATGTTGCGCTGATCCGGTTGAAGGCGCCGGTCACCGACGTGGCGCCGGTGGCCCTTTACGGCGACAGCGACGAGGCCGGTCAGATCGCGAAGATTTTAGGAAAGGGTGCAACGGGTACCGGCGCCACCGGGCATTCTCCCAACGGCCCCAATCGCACCGAGCTCCGGCGTGCGTTCAACCGGATCACCAGTGCCTACGACCGCTGGCTCTGCTACGTGTTCGACGAACCGCCGGAAGCGTTGCCCCTCGAGGGCGTGCTGGGCAACGGCGACAGCGGTGGTCCGGTGCTCATCGAGCGCGATGGCCAATGGCTGCTGGCCGGGCAGGGCGCCTGGAAGGTCGTGCAGGGTAATGTGCTGACGGCTCGACCCGGGCGCTATGGTCAGGTGACCTGCAATGTGCGGATGAGCCACTACGCGGATTGGATTGAGCGCGTGATGACCGAGCAGCCGTAGGCAGTGCTGGAGGGCAGGATCTGGCGGACTGGCGTCGCCGCCAGCACGACGTCAGCTCCGGTGGGGAAGGGCGAGGATCACCTGCGTGATCGCCTGAGCCTGCGCGTGGATGCCGATGGTGCGGCCCAGGTGCTGCTCACGGACAACCTGACCCGTGGCATCGTGGGCCTGCTGTCCGACGGTGCAGGCAACGGCGGGGTGGAGACGTATCGCTGGGACATGGAGGCAAAGCTCATCCATCGCCGTTACATCACGTTCGATCAGGACGAGCGGCAGGAACGCCCGTTGGGCGAGCCGCAGATGCAGTAGTCCGGCCTCAAGGGCTGTCGTCTGGAGGGCAGCCTGTGCGCGTCGGCGTACGCCGGTGAAGTGCGAAAGCGGTAGCCAGCATGCAGATGCCGGCGATGCCCATCACCCAGGCGAAGCCACCGGCCATCGCGCTGCGGTAAATCACTGCTGGCAAGGACCCCGTAACGGCAGCCGGGTGCTGGATCATGCTGTGCGCGTGCTGTGCGAGCACGAACTGCCCGGTTGCCGTCGCAGTGGTACGGAACTGCTGTACGGCCCACAGGCTCATCAGGCTGCCAAGCAATGCGATGCCCAGGCTCATCCCGGCTTGGCGCAGGGCATTCATGGTGGCTGAGGCGATACCTGCGCGTTCCGGTGGGGTGCGCGCCATGACCGCCATGCCCGTAGCTGGCACCGCCAGACCCATGCCTGCTCCCAGCGCCATGAGGCACATAGTGGCAAAGCCTCCGGCGGTGTCCGTAGTGAAACGGGCCATCGCACACAGCGCCAGCCCTGCCAATGCATAGCCCCACGCCAGCGCCGCATGCAGCCCGAGGCGCACGGCAATGCGGCCAAACATCAACGACACCACGCCCATCACCAGGAATTGAGGGGCCAGCTGCCATCCGGCCTGTGCCGCGGTCTTTCCCTGTACCTGCTGGAAGAACAATGAAAGGAAGAACAGGCTGGCATAGGCAGTGAAGCCGAGCACGAACGAGGCGAGATTGAGCAGGGCGAAGCGACGGTCGGCGAAAAGATCCAGCGGCAGCAGCGGGCGCGTGACCCGACGTTGTATCAGCGAGAACGCCAACAATGCCACCAGCGCCGTGATCAACGAGAACCAGGTAGCGGGTGCGGACCACCCGCGCCCGCCGATACCGATCAGCCCGTAGGAGAGGGCTGCCAAGGCCAGCGTGCTGAGGATCTGCCCAGCGGGATCCATGGCCGCGTGCTGAGGATGACGTCGCTCGGGAATGCTCCAGGCGCCCAGCGCCAGTGCCACCGCCCCCAACGGAAGGTTGATCAGGAAGATGCTCTGCCATCCGGTCCACTGTACGAGCAGGCCGCCCAGCAACGGCCCAAGCACCAGCGCCAGCGCGCTGAAGGCGGACCATCCTCCGATGGCGCGCGCCCGTTGGCCGGGGTCCGGAAACGCATGGGTGAGGAGGGGCATCGCACTGGGGATCAGCAGCGCTCCCGCCACGCCCTGGATCGTGCGGCCGATCACCAGGACCGGCAGATCGGTGGCGCACGCGCAGACCAGTGATCCGGCAATGAACGTTGCCACGCTCGCCAGCCACATCCGGCGATGGCCATGGCGGTCACTGAGAGGGCCGGCCGAGAGCATGAAAGCGGACAGCGCGATGGCATAGGCATTGATGACCCACTGCAGCCCGGCGAGGTCGGTCTGCAACGCCCGTTGCAGCGTCGGCAGCGCGACGTTGACGATGCTGATGTCCAGCGAGGCAAGGAAGGTACCGAGGTATGCGGCCAGCACCAACGCTGGCTTTTTGAAGTGCTGCATGGGACGGAGCCTGTAGAGCGACCGCGCTTATCCTAGATAATGACTGACCGTCGGTCAATGACCGACGGTCAGTCATCTGTCTCGGCGGATTACACTACCGACACCCATCGCTCCCCTTTCAATACCCACGATGCAGACCCCAGCCCCGGCCAGGCCACGCACCAAACCCGCCTCCATCCGTCTCGAAGAACTGATGGATGCGGCCGAGACGCTGTTCCTGTCGCGCGGGGTGGAACAGACGACGATCAGCGAGATCGTCGCTGCCGCCGATGTGGCCAAGGGCACGTTCTATACCTACTTCGCCTCAAAAACGGATGTACTGAGAGCCCTGGCGGAGCGCTACACGCAGCGCTTCGTGGACGCACTGGAGCAGGCGACGCAAGAGCATCCGGCGGATGATGGAGAGGCTCGCCTGCGCGCCTGGATCGAAGCGAGCATCGCCCTCTATGCCCGGACCCATGCCGTGCACGACGTGGTGTACGCCAACCATCATCATCTTGATCGAGCCAACCGCGAGCGGAATGCGCTCCTTCAGCAGTTGCAGGGCATCCTGGAAGTGGGGGTGGCATCCGGGCTATGGCAGCTGCCCAGTCCCAGGGTGACGGCCTCGTTGATCTATGCCGGTGTGCATGGCGCAACCGATGACTTGATCGCGACACCGGAGCAGGATGCGGCGGCATTCAGTGCGGCTGTGGTGGAGGATTGTCTGGCGATGGTCGGCGCTCGAAGACCATCCGTGCGCCCGAAGAAGCGCGGCTGAGCCGGTGGACAACTTCACCGTGGCAATGCCATCGCCAATGTCGCGCTGTATGCGGAGATCACCGCCGAAGCGCATCGCGATCCGGTGATTGCCCAGGTGCTGCGCCGGCACGACAGGCAGACCCGTGCGGCGATCACCGCGTGGTTGCGGCAGCACGACATCGCGCGCGGCCGCACGCCCGAAGACGCCGACACACGTAGCGGGCGCTGCTGGCAGCCACGATTGCAACCGTGCTGGGGAAGCAAGCGCAGTCACGTGGATTTCACGGATCGGCGCGGTTAATCCGCCTGTGGCGGCCTCCCCGCTGTCCCGTGTGGAGCGGATCCAATGCGCATGCTTCCTTCGCTTCTCCTTGTCTGCGCGCTGGCCCCGGTGGGGGCGACATACGCCCAGGCACCCAAGGCAGCTGTCGGGGCCGTGGCGTCACCGCATACCTCCGATGGCATGGCCTGCGACAGCCCAAACCAGTCGCAGGCCGGGCTCAACCAATGTGCCAGCAACAGCGCGCAGCGCGCCGATGCCGAGCTCAATCGGATCTATGCCAAGGTGCTGGCGCTCAATGCCCAGGACACGGTGTTCCTGGAACGGTTCAAGGCAGCCCAGCGCGCCTGGCTGGTGTTCCGCGATGCCCAGATCGCGGCGCGGTATCCGTCTCCAGACGACAATGGGAGCGTGCTGCCGATGTGCCAGAGCGTTGAATACGAGCAGCTGACCCTGGATCGGATCAAGCAGCTCAAGGCCTGGGTTGGCGGGGTCGAGGAGGGTGACGTGTGCGCCGGGTCCTATCCCATGAGCGGGCGCTAGCCGGGGCCGTTTAACGCGTCGGTACGGCCAGGTGCGCACACTGGTCCTGTCTGCACTGTCCCTCATGCACAGGAACCGGAGATCCCATGTCCTTCAACGCCCTCCTTGCGACCAAGACCGGCGATACCATCGCGGCCGGTGTCGTCCCGCTGACCGAGCAGGATCTGATGCCCGGCGACGTCACCGTTGCCGTGGAGTACTCCACGGTGAATTACAAGGACGCCCTTGCGCTGAGCGGGCGCTCGCCGGTGATCCGCACGTTTCCGCTGATTCCCGGTATCGATCTGGCCGGTGTGGTTGAAACGTCGACCCACCCCGGGTTTGCCCCGGGCGATCGCGTGCTGGTCAACGGCTGGGGTTTGAGCCAGACCCACCACGGAGGCTATGCGCAGAAGGCGCGCGTGCCCGGCGAGTGGCTGGTGAAGATTCCCGCGGCATTTTCCAGCCGCGATGCGATGGCGGTCGGTACCGCCGGCTACACCGCGATGCTCTCGGTACTGGCACTCGAGCACGGCGGGGTGAGTCCCGATCACGGCGATATCCTGGTCACCGGGGCCAACGGCGGCGCCGGCTCCATCGCGATCGCACTGCTGTCCACGCTGGGCTATCGGGTGGTTGCATCGACGGGTCGGCTGGAGGAGTCCGCGTATCTCAAGGCGCTGGGTGCGGCCGAGATCATCGATCGGGCGACCTTGTCCGCGCCAGGTGCACCGATCGCCAAGGAACGCTGGGCCGGTGCGATCGACGCGGTGGGCAGCCACACGTTGGCCAATGTGCTGGCGCAGACGCGCTATCGTGGCGTGGTGGCGGCCTTCGGATTGGCCCAAGGTGCGGATCTGCCAGGTTCGGTGCTGCCTTTCATCCTGCGCAACGTGATGCTCGCCGGCATCGACTCGGTCAACGCGCCTTACGCCGCGCGCGAGCAGGCCTGGACGCGCCTGGCTACCGATCTGGACCTGGGCAAGCTGGCGCGCACCACGCAGATGATCGGGCTGGCCGAGGTGCCGGCGCTGGCCGACCAGGTGCTGCAGGGGCGTGTACAGGGCCGCACTGTGGTCGACGTCAACGCGTGATCCTGTCGCGGCACTAAGCCGGGTGGGGGCCAGGCAGCTGCTTGACCAGCTGTTCGGCCATGGCCTTGTAGATCGGCACGCGGCACACCAGGCCGGAGACGCCGCGCGCGAGTAGCACGGTGGCCAGAATGGGCAGCAGCATATCGCTGCTGTCGGTCAGCTCCAGCGAGATGACCGCCGAGGTCAACGGTGCCTGGGTGACGCCGGTCAGGTAGGCACACATCCCCAGCAGCACGAAGATGCGTTCATCGACCGAAGGCATGAGGGCGGCGAGGTTGTGGCCGAGCCCGGCGCCGACGGCCAGGGCGGGCGAGAACAGGCCGCCGGGAATACCGGCGACGTAGGAGACCAGATTGGCCACAAGCTTCATCAGGCCGAACTCGTGACCCACCGAGGGCGCTCCCTGCACCAGTCCCTTGGCCTGCTCGTAGCCGGTGCCGAAGGCCCCTGCGCCAAAGGCGGCGCCCAGCAGCACCAGGGCGAGCCCGCACAGCGCCGCCAGCAGGACCGGATGGCGCTGGCGCAGCGTGCCCAGCCAGCGTGGTCTGCCTTCCATGGTCAGCAGCACGGCTTTGGCGAACAGGCCGCCAAGCAGTCCCGCGACGGTGCCGCACAGCACGATCGCCAGCCAGGCCTGCCCCAGCGGCAACGTGGCAGTCACCTTGCCGAAGTACGTGTAGTTGCCGAGCAGGCCCAGCGACACCACGCCACCCACGATGACCGCGGTGAGCAGCGTGCCGGAGAAGCGGTGCTCGAAGCGGCCGCTGAGTTCTTCGATGGCAAACACGATGCCCGCCAGCGGGGTATTGAAGGCCGCCGCGATGCCGGCTGCGCCACCGGCGAGCAGAAAGTGGGACAGCTCTTTCGGATCGCGGAACCCGAACCATCGCCCGAACATGTACATCACGCTGGCACCGACGTGCACGGTAGGGCCCTCCCGGCCGACCGAGGCGCCCCCGAGCAACGACAGCGTGGTCAAGGCGAGTTTGCCGGCCGATACGCCCAGCGAGAGATTGTCACGCCGGAACGTGGGCGTCGGGATCTCCAGGGCCGCGATCACCTGCGGAATGCCGCTGCCGCGGGTGGGCTTGAGCGCACCACTGGTCAGCCACGCCAACAACGCGAACACCGTTGGGGTGAGCAGCAGCGCCCACCAGATCGACTGGGCGATGATCGACTGGAAGACCCGGAAGGCCGCATCGCTGGCCTTGGCAAACACGATCGCGACCAGGGCGACAGCCACGGCACCGCCCCACAGGGCCGCACGGCGCTTCCACGCATCCCTGGACAGGAGAGGGCGTTGAGGGTCTGGCGAGGTCATGGGGCGAATTATCCCACGGTGATTCGCCGGTCCTCTTCACCGAATCTGTCGGTTTGTGCTTTCAAGCGCGGGTGCCCGCGCGGTGCCCGGGCAGGCACGCTGCGGGTTTACGTGCCGCGAGTGTCCGCGCGATCGTGTGGATCCGGGCGAATTTCAGCGGTGTCTGGCGTACCGATGAGGTGGCGCGCGTTGCGTGCATGAGTCGCTCGAGCTTCCATGCCCATTTCAGGGCGGTCACGGCGATGAGCCCGCTGGACTTCCGCCCGGTGGTTGCGCGATGACATCGGGAGGAGCTGCGGGACACCGTGGTGTGGCCGCACTCCCATGATGCCCGCGATGTAAGCGGAGGTGCCGCCGGTCAGACCGGGGCGAAACCGCGGGTGGTCTTCTTTTCGTTCTTTTCCGCCTTCTTTTCCTTGGCGGTCTTGGCAGGTTTCTTCTTCTGCTCTTTCTGTTTGTTCAGGCCTTTGGCCATGGCGACGCTCTCCAGGTGGGTTGCAACGGAGGCGAGCATGGCACATCCGGTGTCGGCCGGCGCATCGGCGTGCGATGGGTGCGCTGAAGTGAATCCGGGGTGCGCCCGTTCATGGCGCAGGGATATCCCGATAAACCGCCTCGCTGCTCAGCACCTTCAGTCCATCCGGACCACTGTGCAGCCGCCGCTGCTCACCGACCGCCTGCTGCGATTGCAGGCGATAGCCGCTCATGTCGGGGTCGGCCAGTAGACACTGTCCGGCGTCGAACGCGCGCCGAAGATGGCCTGGCCCACGCGCACCACGGTCGCGCCTTCTTCGATGGCGATCTCGACATCACCTGACATGCCCATGGAGAGCTCCTCCAGGCTGATGCCCGTCGGCAGGGTGGGGCGCAGCCGGTCGCGCAGTTCGCGCAGGCGCGCAAAGCACGGGCGCACCTGTTCCGGATCCGGGGAGAACACCGCCAGGGTCATCAACCCGCGCACATGCAGATTCGGAAACGCTGGCAACTGCTGCACGAAGTCGGCGACCTCGATCGGGTCCAGGCCGTACTTGCTGTCTTCGCCCGAGGTGTTGACCTGCACGAACACATCCAGCGTGCGCTGCTCCAGTTCCAGCCGCTGATCCAGCGCCTGTGCCACGCGCAGGCTGTCCAGCGCCTGGAACTCGCTGGCGAAGCGTGCGACGTCACGTGCCTTGTTGGTCTGCAGGTGGCCGATCACCGACCAGCGCAGGCCGGGCAGGTCGGCCATCGCCGCCGCCTTGCGCTGGGCTTCCTGCACCTTGTTCTCGCCCAGCTCATGGCAGCCGGCCTCCCACGCCAGGCGCAGGCGGGCCTCATCGACGGTCTTGCTGACCGGCAGCAGGCGCACGCCGGCCGGGTCGCGGCCGGCCAGTGCGCAGGCGCGGGCGATGCGTTCGCGGACCATCGCCAGGTTGTGGCGGATCTCGTCGACAGTGGTGGCCTGGGGCCAGGTGGGGGCAGCGATGGGCATGGGGAGCTCCGGAAGCGGGGACGGCTGCGGCGCGTCGGCGCGCCAGCAGGGCGGTCCCGTAACAACGGACAGGTTGTCATAGCGCTACCCGAAAATCACCGCCCGCCGATGTCAGGGCGCGGCGGCGGCGTTCGGGCTGACGTAGTGCGTCTGTTCGTCGTCGTTGAGGAAGATCAGTTCCGGTTTGCCCTGCCAGGAGGTCAGCATCGCGCCGGTGCTGTTCTGGTGTTTGACGACCAGGGTGGCGCCGCGATCCGGGTTGGCGGTGACCTTGAATACCTCGGTGGTGCCGGTGGCATCGTCCAAGGTGAGGATGGCCTCGTCGCCGACATCGGCGGTGCCGTAGCCGCCACGCTCGGAGCCATCGGCGCCCAGCAGGATCAGGCCTGACAGCGGTGACGCACGTGGCCCCTGGGTGATGCCCTTGGTGAGCGGATCGGGGACGGGGGCGCCGAGAATCACCCGCGCCTGGCCACTGGCATCGCGGATCACCACGCCACGGGCGGTGATGACACGCTCCTCGGACTGGCTCTGGTGCAGGCGCAGCGCGGTCCAACCGGAAACGATCAGGGCGAGGCTGGAAACGACCAGCGTGGTGACGGTCAGCGCGCGCGACATGGGGTTCTCCGGATCCTTGGAAGGCTGCGACCATACCGGATACGCCCTTCACGGCACCAGTCGGAAAAGTCTGGGATTACATTCAGAGCGTGAGGTTGGTCACGGGATGGCTCAGCGGAAATCGCGGCTGTGGGTACGCACGCCGTCGATCAGGGTGTCGATGTTGTGCATCTGGCGGACGATCAGGTGCTGCACGCCGTCCACGCGCTCGAGCCGGCCGTCGATCTGCATCAGTTGCGCTTCAACCAGCACGCGATGCTGGCGGTCGGCGATTTTGCGCCAGACCACCGCATTGACCATGCCGCATTCGTCTTCCAGGGTGAGGAAGGTGACCCCGCTGGCAGTCTGCGGGCGCTGGCGCATGCGTACCAGCCCGGCAAACCGCACGCTGCGCCCGTGCGGCAGGGCGGCCAGTTCGTCGGAGCGGTGGCAGCGGCGCTGGCGCAGCTGGCTGCGGATGAAGGAGACCATGTGCCGGCCCAGCGTGGTGCCGGTGGTGTTGTAATCGGCCTGCATGTCCTCGAACGCGCTGGGCAGCGGCAGCGCGACGGCGGCTTCGGCGGTGGCGCGGGCCATGTCGAACAGCGGCAGCGGCTTTTCCACGCCGGAGACGTCCCAGCGCGCGCGATGGCGATGGCCGCTCAGGCCCTTGAGTGCACCGGCATCGGCCAGCAGGCCCTGGTGGCGACGGTCCAGCTGTGCGCGCTGGCTCAGGTCGGCCACGCTCTCAAAGGGCGAACGGTGGCGCGCCTGCACCACGCCGGTGGCGACCGCCTCGCTGAAGCCATCGACCAGGCGCAGCCCCAGCCGGATGCCAAATGGCCGGCCTGGCGAGGTGGGCGGCACCAGCGTGCAGTCCCAGTCGCTATAGCGCACATCCACCGGCAGCACTGGCACGCCATGACGGCGCGCGTCCTGCAGGATCTGGTCCGGGGTATAGAACCCCAGCGGCTGGCTGTTGATCAGGCTGGCGGCGAATGCGGAGGGGTGATGGCACTTGAGCCAGCAGCTGACATAGGTGATCAGCGCGAAGCTGGCCGCGTGGCTTTCCGGGAAGCCATAACTGCCGAAGCCCTTGATCTGCTCGAACAGGCGCTCACCGTATTCGCGGCTGTAGCCGTTGGCGGCCATGCCGGCGAGCAGTTTGTCGCGGTGCGGCTCCAGCCCACCGTGGCGCTTCCAGGCGGCCATCGAGCGGCGCAGTGCGTCAGCCTGGCCGGGGCTGAAGCCGGCGGCGGCGACCGCCAGCTGCATCACCTGTTCCTGGAACAGCGGCACGCCCAGGGTGCGTTTGAAGACCTTCTCCAGCGCGGGTGGGTAGTCGATCTCTTCGATGCCTTCTTCCTTGAGCTTCTTCCTTCGGTTCAGATACGGGTGGACCATGTCGCCCTGGATCGGGCCGGGGCGCACGATCGCCACTTCGATCACCAGGTCGTAGAAACAGCGCGGCTGCATGCGCGGCAGCATCGCCATCTGGGCGCGGGACTCGATCTGGAACACGCCCAGGGTGTCGGCGCGGCAGATCATGTCGTAGGTGGGCTCATCGCCCTGCGGAATCTTCGCCATGGTCATCGTCGGTCCGCCATGCGCTTCCAGCATCGCCAGGCATTTGCGTACCGCGGTGAGCATGCCCAGCGCCAGGCAGTCGACCTTCATCAGGCCGGTGACATCCAGGTCGTCCTTGTCCCACTGGATCACCGTGCGGTTGGCCATGGCCGCGTTTTCCACCGGCACCATCGTGGACAGGGGGTGTTCGGAGATCACGAAGCCGCCGGGGTGCTGGGACAGGTGGCGTGGAAAATCGACCAGTTCACTGGTCAGCGCCACCACCCGCCGCATCAGCGGGGTCTCCGGATCGAAGCCGCGCTCACGCAAGGCCTCCGGCAGCGGCTCATGGCTGCTCCAGCGGTCCAGGCAGGCGGCCAGTTCGTTGACCTGGTCCGGCGGCAGGCCAAGCACCCGCGCCACATCGCGTACCGCGCTGCGGCCCCGGTAGCTGATCGCCACGGCAGTCAAGGCGGCGCGTTCGCGGCCGTAGCGGTTGAACACGTACTGCAGCACTTCCTCGCGGCGTTCGTGTTCGAAGTCGATGTCGATATCCGGCGGCTCGTCGCGTTCGGCGGAAATGAAGCGCTCGAACAGCAGCTCCATCTCGCTGGGGTCGATCTCGGTCACGCCCAGTACGTAGCACACCGAGGAATTGGCGGCCGAGCCACGGCCCTGGCAGAGGATCTGCTGCCGGCGCGCGAAGCGCACGATGTCGTGCACGGTCAGGAAGTACGACTCGTACTGCTTGGTGTGGATCAGCGCCAGTTCGTGTTCGATCTGGTGGCGCTGCTGGGGCGTCTCGCCCGCGGGCCAACGCCATTGCATGCCTTCTTCCACCAGCACCCGCAGCCAGCTGGCCGGGTCGTGGCCGGCCGGTACCAGTTCGCGCGGGTAGGTGTACTTCAGTTGCTTGAGATCGAAGTGGCAGCGCTCGGCGATGCGCAGGGTCTCGGCCAGCAGCTCGGGCGGGTACAGCGTGGCCAGGGCCTGGCGGGTGCGCAGGTGACGCTCGCCGTTGGGGAACAACCGCCAGCCTGCCTCGCCGAGCGTGCAGTGGTGGCGGATTGCGGTGAGGGTGTCCTGCAGCGCGCGGCGGCGGCGCACGTGCATGTGCACATCGCCGCTGGCCACCAGTGGAATGCCCTGGTCGCGGCCGAAACGACGCAGGCGCTGCAGGCGCGCGCGATCATCGGCCTCGCGGTGCAGTTCAACGGCCAGCCACAGCCGCTGCGGAAAGCAGGCTTGCAGCCACTGCGCATCCTCGATGCCCGGGGCAGGGTCTGCCCACAGGCACAGCAGGCCGGCGTGCAGCGGTTCGATGTCGCTGCGCAGGCAGCGGTACTCGCCCTTGGGCGCGCGCCGGCGGCAGGTCGTGATCAACTGGCACAGCGCGGCGTAGCTGCCCTGGTCGGTGCACAGCAGCACCAGTTTCGGGCCGTCCTCCAGCTGGAATTCGGCACCGGTGATCAGGGGCAGTGCGTGCTTCTTCGCAGCCTGCCAGGCGCGCACGATACCGGCCAGCGAGCACTCATCGGTGATCGCCAGCGCGTGGTAGCCCTGGCCCTTGGCACGCGCGAACAACTCCTCGGCGATGGACGCGCCGCGCTGGAAACTGAAGGCCGACAGGCAATGCAGCTCGGCGTATCCGGGCAGCGGTGCGCTCATGCGAACCAGCCGTGCAGCATGAACGGCCCGCTGCGTGCATCGGCGGCGGTATACGCCCAGCCGCGCTGGCCTTGCGGCGTTTCGATGACGTAATAGTCGCGGCGGATGTCGCCGGCATCCCACCAGCCCGATTCGATCCGCTCCGGCCCGGACAGGATGCGCAGGTGCGGATCCTGCAGCGCCTGCGGCTGGGCCAGCAGCCAGCCCGGGCGCATCGGCAGCACCGGGGGCGGGGGCTTGGGCGCGCCCTGGGCGTCACCGGTCGCGCGTTCGGGCCGATGGTCGGCACGCAGCCCCAGCCCCTGCACGGCGTCATCGCCGAGCCGGGCGCGAAGACGCTCGCGCAGCTGCTCCCACGGCATCGCCTGCTGCGGGCGCGGGTCGAACAGATCGCGTGCGGCCGGGACGAACGGCGGCAGTTGCTCGGCCTGCAGGCGCAGGCCGCGGCTGCCCGCTGGCAACTGCAGATGATCCACACGGTTGCGGGCCAGTTCGAACAGCATCGCCGGTTCGCGCTCGGGCGCGAGCAGGCCGATCGAGAGGCGCGTATCGGGGTGGTGTTCGTGCTCGAACCACAGATCGAACTGCAGCACGCCGCCATCGCGCGAGCACAGGAATGCGGCCAGATCGGCGGTCAGGCGCCGCAACGGAAACAGCATGGCCTGGGTGGACTCGACCTCGTACTCGAACTCGATGCGCGCATCGAAGCGGTCCGGCGGCTGGAAATAGCGCAGCGGCGGCGTGCTGATCCCGCGCAGCGCATCCAGGTGCGCCAGCACCTGTGGCGGAAAGCGCCGGGCCAGGCTCTCGCGCGGCAGGCCGAACGCCGCGCCCAGCGTGCGCAACCCCGAGCGCGCCAGCACCGTGACCGCCTCGGCCGGCAACCCGCTGCGTTCGATCGGCACCTGGGCCAGCGCCGCCTCCACCTGGTGCGCACCCACGCCGAGCCGGCCATGCACGCGGGCCAGCACGCTGGCGGCATGCGGATTCGGTGCGGCCACCAGCCGGTGGCGGAAACCCAGTTCGGTCAGGCCACGGGTCAACCGCTGCTCGACCTTCGGCCAATCACCAAACAGCGCGCGGCTGGCCCGGATTTCCAGTGCCAGCGCGTGCGGGAAATCCAGGCTGACCTGCGAGCTGATGCCGTACAGCCAACTGGCCAACAGCTGGCGGGTGGCCTGTTCGGCGCGCGGGTCGTACTCCACGGTGAGCATGTCGCGGGTGAGCACCTGCGCAGCTGAGAGCAGCATGCCGCGGCGCAGCCCGAGCTGCCGGGCCGAGGGACTGACCGCATGCAGCACGCGTCGCTGCGCCGGGCCGGTGACCAGCACCAGCGGCGCAGCCGGGTCCGGTTGCTGGCGCAGGGCGGCATCCAGCGCCAGGTGCGGCAGCAGCAGGCAGGCCCAGTCCACGGCGGCGGCTCAATGAGCCACGGCCAGCGGCAGCGGCTGCGCCGGTGCCAGCCCGCCGCGGCACTTGAGCACCCGCACCTGGCCATCGTCGAGCTGCAGGCGCAGCGCGGCCGGGGAGGGGTTGCGCGCATGCCGGGCATCCCGGAAGGAAAACCCCAGGCACTGGCCGGTTTCGGCCGCCACCTGCAGCCGGCGCAGCGCGCGGTCATCGGCCTGCTGCGGCCAGCACAGCACCGCCGCACATGCGGCCGAGCGCAGGCATTGCTCGGCGGCCCACAAGGCATCGCGCGGGCTGGCCTGGACCACCTGCACCTGGTTCAGTGCCAGCCCGGCGCGGGCCCAGGCCGGGGCATGCGGCAGGTGCGGCGGGGCGATCAGCACCACGGTCTGCTGTTGCTGGCTCAGCCGCGCCAGCGTCGGCCAGACCAGGGCCAGCTCACCGACCCCGGGCGAGGCCAGCAGCACCTCCGACAGCGCCGAGGGCGGCCAGCCACCGCCGGGCAGTCGGGCATCCAGCGCCGGGTGGCCGGTCGGGTGCGGGGCCACCTCGGGGAAGGCCGCACGCGGCTGCCCCCGCCAGACCCGGCGGGTTTCCAGCAGCCGGTCCAGGGCCAGCACGGCGCCCATCAGCGGGCCTCCCGGCAGGGCTGGAGCAGGCGGAAACGGGCAGGAAACAAGGGCATGGCGGCGAGTATCGGCAGCACGCGTGTCAAAGGCTGAGACCGACAATCCTACCTGCAATTAGTAAAAATGCTAACGAATTCGGCGGCCGGATTCCGAACCGGTTGAGGGTGATGAATGCTTCAGGAGAGCGGAATGGCAGCGCGCCAGATGGGATGGCCACGCGCGTGATGGAGGGCATCCACGCATGGCGAGGATCTACTCAGCGCCCCTGCGGATCGGGCCGGTGGTGCACGTACTCGACCACGGTGCCGTCCGGATGCACGGCGTTGAAGGCCGCGCCGGTGGGCACGACCTGCAGTGGAAAGATGATCTGCGCCCCGGCCGCCACCAGCCGGTCGTAATAGGGCTGCACGTCATCCACCAGCAGCGTGCCGGTGGTGGAGGTGAACGGAGCCAGCTTGTCCGGCGCGCCCTCGATCAGCAGGAATGCCCCGACCATCGCCAGGCGCAGGCCGGCCTCGGGGAACGGAAAGCCCGCATCGGCGACCACGCCCTGCAACTGCTCGTAGAACGCCACCCGTGCTTCCAGTTCGCCCGGGCCGACGAACACCCGGATCAGCACCCGCGGGCTGCGTTGCCGGGAGGTGTCGTTGCGGTCGCGCCAGAGTTGATCGAAGTGGCGGTGTGGGGGCATGCGGCGGCTCCGGGACGTGAGCGGTCATTATCGAGCCGCGATCCGCCCGGAACCGGGCAGGGCTCATGACCACCGGTGATGGCGTGATAACCCGGCATCGCCCACCACACCACCAGCGCGAGCAGCGACACACTGGCACCCGCCATGCAGACCCCGGGCCAGCCGAACGCGGCATACAACGCACTGCCGGCCAGCGCCCCCAGCCCACTGCCGGCAGCGTAGAACAGCATGTAGGCGGCGATCACCTGCGCCTGCGCGTGCGGGGCTGCGGCCAGAATCCGACTCTGGTTGGTCACGTGCAGCGCCTGCACCGCCAGATCCAGCAGCAGCACGCCGACCACCAGCCAGCCCAGGTGGTGGGACATCGCGGCGATCGGCAGCCAGCTCAGCAGCATCAGCCACAGGGCGCCGGTGGTGACCCGCCCGGCATGGCCCCGGTCACTCCAGTGCCCACTGCGTGCCGCCGCCAACGCACCCAGCAGCCCGACCAGCGCGAAGGCGCCGATGGCGGTGTGGCTGAGCGCATACGGCGGCGCGCCCAGCGGCAGGCTCATGCTGCTCCAGAACAGGCCGAACACGGTGAACAGCAGCAGGCCCAGCACGCCGCGCTGGCGCAGCACGGGCTGTTGCCGCAGCAAGGCGATCAACCCGGTGCGTGCGGTGGATGCAGTCGAGGCCGGCAGCCGTGGCAGACGCGCCCACAACAGCGCGCCCGTCACCACCATCAGCGCCGCCGAGAGCAGGTACACCGCCCGCCATCCGCCCAGATCGGCGACTGCGCCGGCCACGACGCGTGCCAACAACAACCCGACCACCACGCCCGCCTGTGCGGCACCAACCACGCGGCCACGCTCGTGCACGCCTGCAGCGGCGGCGGCATAGGCGATCAACCCCTGGGTCATCGCGGTGCCGAGCAGGCCCACTGCGAGCATGCCCAGCAACAGACTCCAGGCCTGCGCCGCCAGCGCGACGGCCAGCAGGGCCAGCACCAGGCCAATGGTCTGGATCGCGATCAGGCGGCGGCGGTCCACGCGGTCACCCAGTGGCACCACCCACAGCAGCGCCGCCACCGACCCCAGCTGGGTGGCGGCGATCACCGCGCCGATGCGGGACGTGCTGATCTGGAGATCGGCGGCCAAGGCATCCAGCAAGGGCTGGGCGTAATAGACATTGGCCACGCTCAAACCGGCGGCGCAGGCGAACAGCATCAGCAGGGCGGAGGGGAGCGGGGAGGTGGACGCACGCGAGGCGGAGGCAGGGAGCGGCATGATGCAGTCTCAAAACAGAACCAGTTGATTCTGGAGTATGTGGTTCTAAAATGAAACCTCGAAAGGAGGCCGCACATGACAACCGATGCCACTACCCCCTGCCCGGTGGGGCGCGCGCTGGATCTGGTCGGTGACCGTTGGTCGCTGCTGATCGTGCGCGAGGCCTTCGACGGGGTGCGACGCTTCAGCGATTTCCAGCGCCGCCTGGGGATGTCGCGCAGCATGCTCAGCCAGCGCCTGCAGGCCTTGCTGGAGGCGGACGTGCTGACGCAGCAGCCGCTGGGCGAAGGCCGCAGCTATCAGGAATATGTGCTCACCGAGCGCGGTCGCGCGCTGTTCCCGCTGGTGGTGGCGCTGCGCCAATGGGGCGAGGCCTTCCTGTTCGCGCCCGGCGAGCCACGCTCGGTGCTGCAAGCCGACAGCGATGGGCTGCCGTTGGCGCCGATGCAGCCGCGCGACCAGCGTGGGCAGGTGGTTGAGGGCGCCGACACCCGGGTGATGAAGCCCCTGTCACCCTGATTTCGCGCGGGTTGCGGTGTCTCAAATGTAAGCATCCTGTTGACAGGCATGAACACGCTCGCCCACTCTTCCGGGTGGGGCGCCGGTCACGGGCTCCCGGGTGGTGCGGCTGTCACGACGGGCGGAGGGGCCTGGACGTAGCCGTCATCGCCTTGCGTTGTAAACGGTTCCGCGCGCCCGCGCGTGGTTCCCGCCGACATGGCGCTGCACCCTTCTGCGGCAAGACTCCCTGGATTTATTGCGCAAGCAAAGGTGTTTCGTCCGCTCATGAAAACGATTTCAAAGCCCCTGGCCCTGACGGCCGCCATCGCGCTCTCGCTGAGCGCTTCCGCCTGGGCTGCTGCCCCGGCCGCCACCACCGACGCGTTCACCGTGCTGACCCTGGAACAGACCCCGGGTGACCTGGACGCCGCCGTGGTCGCCGCGCAGCTGGAGCAGCTGCAGGTCGATGCAGTGACCGTGCGCAACGTGGAGCGCCGCGCGGACCGCGTGGACCCACTGCAGGGCCTGGCCGATGCGCTGGGTTATCACTATCGTTTCGTGACCGCCGATCCGGCCGCCGCGCAGCAGACCGGCAGTGTCGTGCTCACCCGCCTGCCGATCGAGGCCGAATCGGGCACCGAGCAGCCGTCGCTGAACTACCTGCGCCTCAACGATGGCCGCCACGTGGTCGCGCTGTACACCAGCGCCGCCGATGCCGCGGCACTGCCGCCGCTGGTCACCGGTTCGCGCCTGGGCGCACCGGCCGTGCTGCTGGGCGCGGTCAGCGCCGATGCGGCCACCACCGCGGGCTTCGATCCGTCGCGTGTCGCGCTGGAAGCCAATGAAAGCTACTTCAGCGATGGCTTCCAGTCTGCCACGTCGGCGGCGATCAAGCTGCGCACCCATGACGGCAAGAAGGGCACCACCGCCGCCACGCTGCTGACCCTGGGCTATGCCGCGCCGGTCGGTGGCGACACGCCGTGGATGGACACCGGCCTGAACGCCGATGCCCGCGCCAAGGCCCTGGTCGCGCAGATGACCGTGGATGAGAAGTTCCAGATGCTGCACAGCTACTTCGGGCTGGGCAAGGATGGCGGTCCGCTGCCGGAGGGCGCGGTGGGTTCGGCCGGTTTCGTGCCGGGCGTCCCGCGTCTGGGCATTCCGGCGCAGCAGTCGGCCGATGCCGGTGTTGGCGTGACCAATCCGGGCGGCCTGCGCAAGGGCGACCACGCCACCGCGATGCCGTCCGGCCCGTCCACGGCCTCCAGCTGGAACCCGGACATCGCCTTCGCTGGCGGTGCCACCATGGGGCGCGAAGCCTGGCAGCAGCGCTTCAACATCCTGTTGGCCGGCAGCGTCAACCTGCAGCGCGATCCGCGCAATGGCCGCAATTTCGAATACGCCGGTGAAGATCCCCTGCTGGCCGGTGTGCTGGTCGGTGAGTCGATCCGCGGCGTGCAGAGCCAGCACGTCATCTCCACGATGAAGCACTTCGCGCTCAACGACATGGAGACCTCGCGCAATTTCCACAGTGCCGAGATCGGCGAGCAGGCGATGCGCGAATCGGACCTGCTGGCGTTCGAGATCGCCATGGACATCGGCAAGCCCGGTTCGGCGATGTGCTCGTACAACCGCATCAACGGCACCTACGGCTGCGAACACGATTACCTCATGAACGAGGTGCTCAAGCAGGAATGGAAGTTCCCCGGTTTCGTGATGTCCGACTGGGGTGGCGTGCACAGCGGCTCCAAGGCGGCGTTGGCCGGCCTGGACCAGCAGTCGGCCGGTGAAGTGTTCGACAAGGCGGTCTATTTCGACGAACCGCTGCGCCTGGCCGTGGCCGGTGGCGTGGTGCCGCAGGCGCGCCTGGACGACATGGTCGGCCGCATCCTGCGCACCATGTTCGCGCACGGCAATTTCGATCTGCCGCCGGTGCATGAGCCGATCGACGATGAGGCCGGCTTCCACGCCGCGCAGCGTACCGTTGAAGAAGGCAGCGTGCTGCTGCGCAATGCCGATGATCTGCTGCCGCTGGGCAAGGACGTGCAGCGCATCGTCATCATCGGTGGCCATGCCGACAAGGGCGTGATCGGCGGCGGCGGTTCTTCGATGGTGGGTTGGACCGCGCGGGGCACCAATGCGGTGCCGGGCGTGATGCCGACCACCTGGCCGGGCCCGGTGATCTTCCACCCGTCCTCGCCGCTGGAAGCGCTGCGCGCCGAGCGTCCGGATGCCCGCATCGATTACGTGGATGGCCGCGATGTGGCCGCCGCCGCGCGCGCTGCCGCAGCCGCCGATGTGGCCATCGTGTTCGCCACGCAGTGGTCGGCCGAATCGGTCGATCTGCCGCACATGCAGCTGCCGGACAACCAGGACAAGCTGATCGCCGGTGTGGCCAAGGCCAACCCGAAGACCGTGGTGGTGCTGGAAACCAATGGTCCGGTCGAGCTGCCGTGGCTGCAGCAGGTGCCGGCCATCCTGCAGGCCTGGTACCCGGGCATCCGGGGCGGTGAAGGCATCGCCGCGCTGCTGACCGGCAAGGTCAATCCGTCCGGTCGCCTGCCGGTGACCTGGCCGACCGATGTCAGCCAGCTGCCGCGCCCGCACGTCAATGGCCTGGGCTTCAACCCGAAGAACAAGCCGGATGACACCATCGATTACGACATCGAAGGCGCCAACGTCGGCTACAAGTGGTTCGCCGCCAAGGGCCTGACCCCGCAGTACGCGTTCGGCCATGGCCTGTCCTACACCAGCTTCGGCTACGACAACCTGCAGGTGGTCGTGGAAGGCCAGCGTGTGGTCGCCAGCGTGGACGTGCGCAACACCGGCAAGGTCGCCGGTGCGGATGTGCCGCAGCTGTACCTGCAGCTGCCGCAGGGCAGCACCACCCCGATCCGCCTGATCGGCTTCCAGAAGGTGACGCTGCAGCCGGGCGAAAGCCGCCGGATCCGCATCGAAGCCGAGCCGAAGACGCTGGCCAGCTTCGATACCGCCGCCAAGCAGTGGAAGATCGCCGGTGGGCAGTACGAAGTGCAGCTCTCGCGCGCGGCCAATGCACCGGTGCAGCGCGTGCCGCTGGAGCTGGCCGAGCAGGTCGTCCGCTGAGCTGACGAACGCGCCGGTACCGACCCACGGGCGGTACCGGCCGCGGATCGGACGCAACGCGCGTTACGGGGTGGGGCACGACCGGTGGTCGTGCCACCGCTCACCCCGGCAGGTGCTCGCGCAGGTGCGCCAGCAGCAGCCGGACCCGGCGCGAGGGCTGGGCGGTGTTCGGAAACACCGCATATACGCCCTGGCGCGGGAAGCGATGACGGCGCAGGATCGGCAGCAGCCGGCCCTGCGCCAGATCGTCATCGATCAACCACTGCGGCAACACGGTCGCGCCGGCCCCGGCCAGCGCAAAGGCGCGCAGCGTGGATGCGTTGTCGACCGTGACCACCGCATGGGCGGGGTTGCAGGCAAACACCTGGTCGCTGCCATCGGGCGCCACCAGCGGTAGATCCGCCAGGCGCGGATACCCCAATCGTGGCAGCGTGCGGATCCAGTCCGGGTCATCGCGCGCGGCATCATCGGGCAGCGTGGACAACAACGACGGCGCGGCGACCGCGCACAGCGCGTGTTCGTCCAGCAGGGTCGCGCGCAGCTGCGAGTCCTGCAGGCGCCCCAACCGGATCGCCAGATCGAACCGCTCGGGAATCAGGTCCGCCGGCGCCGGTGAGGTGGACAGGTGCAGGCGCAGCTCCGGATGCAGGGCGCGGAATGATTCCAGCACCGGCACGACCCGGGCGATCGCATACTCCGGCGTGGTGGTCAGCCGCAGCGTGCCACGCAGCTGCAGCTGTTCGCTGCGTGCCTCCTCGATCGCCAGCTCGGCAGTCGTCAACAGGGCAGTGCAGTGCTGGTAAAAGCGTTCGCCGGCCTCGGTCAGCGCCAGGCTGCGCGTATTGCGCACCAGCAGCGTCACGCCCAGTTCCTGTTCCAGTCGCTTGAGGTTGAAGCTCACCACGGCGCGGCTCTGGCCGAGGCGCTGCGCGGCAGCGGTCAGGCTGCCGGCGTCGACAATCGCCTTGAAGGTCTCGAAGCGGTCCAGGCTGACCATGGCGGCGCTCTGACTGTCAAAAAAGGTTTGACAGTCTTGCATCCGGTTGCCTGTATATCCAGCCGCCGCCAACGCGCATGCTGCCGCCTCGCAATCGGAGCGCCGCATGACATACCGGGCCAGGGTGGAAACGTTGTACCTGCTGGGATTCTCGCTGGACCTGGTGAACATGTTCATCGGTACCGTCGCGTATCCGGCCATCGCCACCGAGCTGCACGCGTCCGTGCCCCAGCTGGCGTGGATCGGCAATGCCTACATGCTTGGTCTGACCCTGGTCATTCCGCTGGGCAGCTGGCTGGCGGCGCGTCTTGGCGAACGCCGGGTGCTGTGCGTCTCGCTGGCGTTGTTCACGGTGGGCGCGGTACTGGCGGGCACCGCGGCCAGCATCGAGGGGCTGATCGGCTGGCGGCTGCTGCAGGGGCTGGGCGGCGGACTGCTGATTCCGGTCGGGCAGGCGATGGCCTACCGCGAATGCCCACCGGCCGACCGCGCGCGCCTGACCGCCCGCATCATGGCGGTGGCGCTGCTGGTGCCGGCGCTGTCGCCCACACTGGGCGGTGTGCTGGTGGAGTGGGGCTCATGGCGCGGCGTGCTGCTGGTCAGTGTGCCGCTGGCCATGGTGGCCTTCGCGCTGGCGGCCGCGTGGGTACGCCCGCGTGCGCCGGTGGCCGTACCTGCGCTGGACCGTCGCGGGCTGTTGCTCGGCTCACTGGGCCTGAGCGTGTTGCTGGTCGCGCTGAGCCTGCTGGCAGAGCCGGGGCAGTGGATGCTGGGCGCGGGCCTGCTCGTGGTCGCCACCCTGGTGCTGGCGTTGTATGCCCGCAGTGCACGCCGTACGGATCATCCGGTCCTGCAGTGGTCGCTGCTGCGGCATGCCTCGCTGCGGCTGGCGATGCTGGTCTATCTGCTGGTGCCCGGTACGTTCATCGGCACCCAGCTGGTGGCCACGCTGCTGCTGCATCGCCAGGGCTACGGCGCCGCGGCCATCGGCGGCTTCATGCTGCCGTGGGCGATCGCCTCGGCCTGCGCCATCGCCACCACACGACACTGGCTGCCACGCATCGGGGCGCGCCCGCTGTTGACGGCCGGCATGGGATGCCAGGCGGTCGGCATCGCGCTGTTGATCGGCATACAGGCCAGCCAGCCGTGGCTGCCGGTGCTGGCCTTCGCACTGATGGGCCTGGGCGGGAGCCTGTGCAGCAGCAGCGCACAGACGCTCGCGTTCCAGAGGCTGGCGGACGCGGAGCTGCTGCCGGGCAGTGCGCTGTGGAATCTCAACCGTCAACTCAGTTTCTGTCTGGCCGCCGCGCTGCTGGCCTGTGTGCTGGCAGTGCTGTCGTCCGTGCTGCCAGCGCACGCGTTCCCGCTCACCCTGATGCTGGCGGCGGCCATGAGCCTGCTGCCGATGCTTCTGCTATGGCGCCTGCCGGCGTCTTCCCTTGCCTTGAGAACCTCCCCATGAATGACACGCTTGCCTTCAACGAGATCCATGACCTGCATGTGCTGATCGAAGACTGGTTCACCGGGCGCTCGCCGGTGGCTGCGTTGCACACACTGCTGGCCCACTTCAGCGAGGACTTCAGCATGGTCGGGATCCGTGGCGTCCGCCTGGACACGCCCGCGCTGGCCGGCTTCTTCGCCGCCGCCCATGGCAGCCGGCCCGGGTTGCGGATCACGGTCGATGCACTGCAGTACCTGCCGCTCGCGCCAGCCGCCTGCGCGGTGCGCTATCGCGAGGATCAGATCGGTGCGGATGGCACCGGCCATCGACGTGAGGCCTTGGCTGTCCTCGTGAGCCGCCCGGACGGCACGCTGCGCTGGCAGGCTTTGCACGAAACGGTGGTTGGCAGCTGAATGCGCGAAACGGCCACGGAACAGGCCGATCGGCATCTACCGGGGCCGCGCCTGCGGCGCTAGGCTGCGGGAGTTGCCATCACTGCCGGGAGAGCCCCATGCGTGTGCGTGTATTGCCAGTTGCGCTGTTGAGTCTGATGGTTGCGGCCAGTGTGTCGGCGCAGACCTCGCCGATGACCCCGGACATTCCCGCCAAGGGCTTCGTGACGCCCACGGCGCAGGACAACTACGACAAGCGCGTGGTGATGGTGCCGATGCGTGACGGAACGAAACTCTACACGGTGATCGTGGTGCCCAAGGGCGCCAGGAACGCGCCGATCCTGCTGACCCGTACCCCGTACGATGCCGCCAACCGTGCCAAGCGCATGGATTCGCCGAACATGCGCGACATCCTGCCGCAGGGGGATGAGGTGTTCGTTGATGGCGGTTACATCCGGGTGTTCCAGGACATCCGCGGCAAGTACGGCTCCGAGGGCGATTATGTGATGACCCGGCCGCTGCGCGGGCCGCTCAACACCACGAAGGTGGACCACGCGACCGACGCATGGGACACCATCGATTGGCTGGTCAAGCATGTGCCCGAAAGCAACGGCAAGGTCGGCATGCTGGGCTCGTCCTATGAGGGTTTCACCGTGGTGATGGCGCTGACCAACCCGCACCCGGCATTGAAGGTGGCCGCGCCGCAGAGCCCGATGATCGATGGCTGGATGGGCGATGACTGGCTCAACTACGGTGCGTTCCGGCAGGTCAATTTCGGCTATTTCACCGGTCAGCTGGCCAAGCGCGGCAAGGGGCCGTCGATTCCCAGCGTGGGCTACGACGACTACACGACCTTCCTGCGCGCCGGCTCGGCCGGGGACTACGCCAAGGCCAATGGCCTGGATCAGTTGCCGTGGTGGCACAAGCTGATCGAACACCCCAGCTACGACGCGTTCTGGCAGGAGCAGGCGCTGGACGCGCGCATGGCCAAGACCGAGTTGAAGGTACCCACCATGTGGCTGCAGGGGCTGTGGGACCAGGAAGACATGTGGGGCGCGGTGCACAGCTATGCGGCGATGGAGCCGCGTGACACCGGCAACACACTGAACTATCTGGTGATGGGGCCGTGGCGGCACAGCCAGGTCAACTACGACGGCAGCAGCCTGGGCGCCTTGAAGTTCGACGGCGACACCGCGCTGCAGTTCCGCCGCGATGTGCTCAAGCCGTTCTTCGATCAGTACCTCGTGGATGGCGCGCCCAAGGCGCAGACGCCGCCGGTACTGATCTACAACACCGGCGAAAACCAGTGGGACAAGCTGCAGCAGTGGCCGCGCAGCGTGGCCCAATCCAGGCCGCTGTATCTGCGCGCGGGCGGCAAGCTGTCCTTCGAAGCACCGCAGGCGGGAGAGGCGACGTTCGAGGCGTATGTGTCCGATCCAGCCAAGCCGGTGCCGTTCGTGCCGCGCCCGGTGCGGTTCGCTGACCGCGATATGTGGACGAGCTGGTTGGTGAAGGATCAGCGCTTCGTGGACGGCCGGCCGGACGTGCTGACCTTCGTCAGTGAGCCCTTGACCGAGCCGCTGCGGATCGGTGGTGCGCCGCAGGTCAATCTGCAGGCGGCGACGAGTGGCAGCGACAGCGACTGGGTGGTGAAGCTGATCGATGTGTATCCCGACCAGACGCCGTCGACGCCCGAGATGGGCGGGTACGAGCTGTCGGTCTCGATGGCGATCTTCCGTGGCCGGTACCGCGAGAGCTTCAGCGACCCGAAGGCGATCGCGGGCAACCAGGTGCTGGACTATAGATTCGGCCTGCCAACGGCGAACCATGTGTTCCAGCCGGGCCATCGGGTGATGGTGCAGGTGCAGTCGAGCCTGTTCCCGCTGTATGACCGCAATCCGCAGACGTTCGTGCCGAATATCTACCTGGCCAAGCCGGGCGATTACCAGAAGGCGACGCAGCAGATCTGGCACGCGCCGCAGCAGGCCAGTTTCATTTCATTGCCGGTGTACTGAGCGGACACAGCCTGCTTTCCCACGCGGCTGCGCTGGCACGCCGCGTGCGGGGCCGCTCCGGTTGCATTGCATCGTCCGTGGACAGGCGGTAGCGTGCAGCTCCGCTTTCCCTGATGTGACCGATGAAAAGGATGTTCGTGGTCGGCGCGCTGATGTCGCTGGCAGGCGGCGCGCCCGCGCAGTCGTTCACCGTGCTGGGCAACAGTTTCGGCGCCGAGGCGCTGGTGTCCGTCGATGGCCGTCTGCTGGTGCCCCCCAATGGTGCGCGCATGCATCGGCTGTCCGCCGACCGCTGGATGCGCGCGCAGGGCCCCACTACGCCGCAGCAGTGGTACGACGATGCAGGACGCCTGCTGCGCGAGGACCGCGGCTACACCGAGTATCACGAACGGTTCGTGCTGCGGCAGGCCCCACCCGGTGATCCTGTGTGGGAGGCGTTCATCCAGACGGATGGTGAGGCGGTCGGTGGCCGGGGCGTCGTGGATGCGCTGGGGCAGGTGCGCCTGCCGGCACTGAAGGATGGCGAATGGCTGCCGTTGGCGGTACCCGATCGCGTGCTGTGGAACGCGCGCAGTGGTCCGCTGCGCTTCCATGACCTGCAGGGGCGCCCGGTCATGGAACTGGACGAGCGACAGGTCCAGTGGGTGGCCGGGCCCTTCGCCGGCCGCCACGTGTATGTTGCGTGCAGTGTCCAGGTGCCTGAGCACTGCGAGGTGCGGGATGAAAACGGCACGACGGTGTTTTCCGATGACATCGACGCGCTGTTGCCGGTTAGCGACGGTGGCTGGTGGCTGCGTCAGGGCGAGCTGTGGCGGCGGGTGGATGCACAGGGCAGGGCGACGGACATCGCCCGCTATCGGCAGGATGGCCTGTATCCCCGCTACCGACAGTACGGCGGTACCGCAGGCCGGCGCGACTGGCCCGAGCAGGTCTATCGGCACGCTACCGGCAGCGCCGACGACACGCCCGAGCCCGGCTGGCTGATGGCCGACGGACACTTTGCCGCACAGCGTGGCGCCGTCCGCCTGGACTACTGCGGTGGCCGCTGGCAGGTGCTGGACAAGGAGGGCGCCCACCCGCCCACCGCCGCCCCGGCCGGGCTGGCAGCGGTGCTCGACGAACCCGATGCCGAACAGCGGCAGGTACCGCCGTGGCGCGTGCGCCATCCCACCCAGACCGAGACCGCAGGGGTGCTGGACTGCCATGGCGAGGTCGTGTTCGCGCCTTCAGACGTGACCCGGTTCGACGCCGTCGGCACTGGATTGCTCGGCAGGTTTGGCAGCGAATCCTCACCGCGCCTGTGGTGGGATGGACGCACGGCCTACACGGTGCCTGCCGACATGGCCATCGACGAAAACCACGTCACTCCGCCGTTGCTGTTGCTCCGGGATCAGGCCGCCGGCGTCAAGCACCTGTACAACCTCGAGCGTGGCCGTATCGTGGGTCGTCCCGTCGACGATGTGGTGCGCATGGACGGTAGCCGGGTGGTATTCCGCCGGGACGGAAAGCTGGGCATGATGCTGGCCGATGGCAGCGAACCGGCGCCGCCGGAGAGCTTCGATATCCTGCCCTGGGGCGCGGACCGCACCTGGACGCGCCGCTATCTGGACGGGGGCGATGAGGAACTGGTCCTGCTGGATGCCAACCATCAGGTGCTGCTGCGACGACGCCTGCTGTTCAGCGGCGTGGAACTGCAGTCCACCTGGCAAGGGGGCGTGGAGAGTCAGCCGCTGACGCTGTTGAATCTCGGCACCATGCGCTTTGCCGAGGGTGAGTACTTCGTCCAGCAATGGCTGGATCGCGACGGACAGGTGCTGCTCAGTGACATCAGCTGTCCGGCACCCGGCAATGGCCCGCCCTCGAAGGGGAAGGGCATCCTGCTCGGGCGCGGGTGGCGCGTGGACAGTGTGCCCACGCGCCCCTGCACGCTGCCCCGGGCGCTGCTGCCGGTGCTTGCCGGCGGCGATGTGACCGATGCGATGCGCGACCCGTAACCGCGCGCGGATCAGCCTGAAACGCTGGGGTAGTCGGTATAGCCGTGCGCACCGCCGCCGTACAGCGTGTCCTGGTCCAGGTCGGACAGCGCTACGCCGAGACGGAAGCGTTCGACCAGATCCGGGTTGGCGATGAAGGGGCGGCCGAACGCGATCATGTCGGCATAGCCCGACGCCACGGCCGCTTCCGCGCGTGCCTGGTCATAGCCGTTGTTGGCGATCCAGGCCCCCTTGAACTTGGCGCGCAGGGCGGCGTAGTCGAAGGCGATGTTGTCACGCGGGCCACCGGTCGCCCCTTCGATCACATGGATGAAGGCCAGCGGGCCAATGGCATCCAGGCGTTCGACGGCGCGTTCGAACAGCGGCTGCGGGTTGGAATCGGCAGCGTCGTTGGCCGGTGTCACCGGCGACAGGCGCACACCGGTGCGGTCGGCGCCGATTTCCGAGACGATCGCGCGGACCACTTCCTCCAGCAGACGGGTGCGGTTCTCGATGCTGCCACCGTAGTCGTCGGTGCGCTGGTTACTGCCATCGCGGAGGAACTGATCGATCAGGTAGCCGTTGGCGGCATGCACTTCCACGCCATCGAAGCCGGCGGTGATCGCGTTGCGCGCGGCCTGGCGGAAGTCCTGCATCAGGCCGGGAATCTCATCCAGGCGCAGGGCGCGGGGCTCGGAGACATCTTCAAAGCCCTCGGCGGTGAAGGTCTTGGCATTGGCGCGCAGTGCACTCGGTGCAACCGGGACTTCGCCCTCCGGCAGAAGGCTGGTATGCGAGATACGGCCGACATGCCACAACTGCAGCACGATCTTTCCGCCGCGCGCGTGGACGGCATCGGTGACTTTTTTCCAGGCATCGATCTGCGCCTGGCTGTAGATGCCGGGCGTGTCGAGATAGCCCTGGCCCATCGGGCTGATCTGGGTGGCCTCGGCGATGATCAGGCCGGCGCTGGCGCGCTGCTCGTAGTACTGGATGGCGAGCGGATTGGGGATGCGGTCGTGGATCGCGCGGTTGCGTGTCAGCGGTGCCATCGCGACGCGGTTGGCGACGTCGATGGCCCCCAGACGGGTGGGGGAGAACAACTGGCCGTCATTGGAGTCTGTCATGGGTTTACCTTGGGGGAGGGCGACCGCCATCGGCCGCTGAAAGAAGGGAGGCAGGCGTACGACCCCGAGCATAGGCGCAGGTGCGTTGCAGCGATGGGAAGGATTGTTGCGGAGCACGCTGTGCACGTTCTGTAACGTTTTCGCGGCGTATGGTCGAGGCATGGGCAGGCACTGCCCGCAGCCTTATTCCAACCCGAGGAACAACGCGATGATTGATTATCAACTCAAGGGAAAGGTCGCCATTGTCACCGGCGGCGTCTCCGGCATCGGCCTGGCCGTGGCCGAACTGCTGGCCGATTCCGGCGCGGCGGTGGCGGTGTGGGACCTCAAGGCCGATGCCGTGGAGAAGACTGCCGAGGCGCTGCGCAGGAAAGGCGTGAAGTCGATCGGCATCGCCTTGAACGTCACCGACGAGAGCGCCGTTGAAGCGGCCGTGAAGCAGACCGTCGAGGAACTCGGCGGGCTGGATATCGCAGTGAACAACGCGGGTATCGGCGGGCCGTCGGCGGCCAGCGGCGACTACCCGGTGGACGGCTGGAAGAACGTCATCGACGTCAATCTCAACAGCGTGTTCCTGTGCCAGCGGGCGCAGATCCAGGCGATGCGCAGCGCGGGCAACGGCGGCAGCATCATCAACATGGCCTCGATTCTGGGCCAGGTGGGGTTCGGCAACTCCTCCGCCTACGCGGCTGCCAAGCACGGTGTGGTCGGGCTGACCCAGACGGCCGCGTGGGAACACGCCGCAGACAAGATCCGCATCAACGCCGTGGGCCCCGGTTTCATCGCCACGCCGTTGCTCGACAAGATGGACCCGAAGGTGAAGCAGGCGCTGGAGAGCAAGCACGCGCTCGGCCGGCTCGGCACGCCGGAGGAAGTCGCTGGGCTGGTGGCCTGGCTGGCCAGTGCGGACGCCAGCTTTGCGACCGGCACGTACTACGCCATCGATGGCGGGTACCTGGCGCAGTAAGCCCCGCGACGGCAGGCTCAC
Organism: Stenotrophomonas sp. TWI377; assembly: GCF_039674525.1. Classification (NCBI taxonomy): domain Bacteria; kingdom Pseudomonadati; phylum Pseudomonadota; class Gammaproteobacteria; order Lysobacterales; family Lysobacteraceae; genus Stenotrophomonas; species Stenotrophomonas sp. TWI377. Next base: position 517,504 of record NZ_JBDJNT010000001.1, on the reverse strand, counting down.
AGGGGCCTGCCGTTGGCTTCACGGCCCTCAGACGCCCTTGTCTGCGACGCTCCGTCCATTGCCGGATGAGAGGTGCAGATGGGACTGGAACAAGATCTATCAATCCTGCTGCGGATCGCCGTGGCAATGCTGCTCGGCGCCACGCTTGGGATCGAGCGGGAGATGGGCAAGCATGCGGCCGGGCTGCGCACGCACATGCTGATCGCCGGTGCTGCCGCCCTCATTGTCGGGCTGGGTGACAGCATTGCCGAGCACTTCCAGGAAGAGCGCTACCGCGACCTGCTGCAGGTCGATCCGGTCCGTCTCATCGAAGCCGTGGTGGCCTGCGTCGGCTTTGTCGCCGCCGGTACGATCCTGCGCGGTTCGCGCGACGATCAGGTCAGCGGCCTGACCACCGCCAGCTCACTGATCATGGCCGCGGCGATCGGTATCGCGGTCGGCATCGGTGAGTACGTGATCGCTATCGGGGTAAGTGTGTTGTGCCTGATCGTGCTGGTGGTGTTCAGCCGTATCGCTAAAAAACTGGAGTCGTCATGAGCAGTGAACGTCCCTTCGAGATCCAGCGCATCGACCATGTGGTGCTGCGCGTGCAGGATCTCCCACGCGCGGTGCGCTTTTACTGCGACGTCCTGGGCTGCACGGTCGCCCGCGAGCGGCCCTCGTTGGGCATGGTGCATCTGCATGCCGGCGAATCGCTGATCGATCTGATCAGTGTCGACGGCCCGCTGGGGCGCGAAGGTGGCGCAGCACCTGGGCGGGAAGGGCGAAATGTCGAGCATGTCTGCCTGCGCGTGGAGCCGTTCGACGCCGAACAGGTGCGCGCGCATCTGCAGGGGCTGAACGTGGTCCTGAGTGGACCGGCCGAGCGCAACTACGGCGCGGAGGGTGACGGTCTGTCGCTGCGCCTGCGCGATCCGGATGGCAACTCGGTCGAGCTCAAAGGCCGCTCGAACGACTGCGGCTGTTAAGTGGTACTACCAATAGGCGGGCCTAGACCTATGGTCTAATAGGCTCGCCTTGCGTTTGGCGTTTCAATGCGGGCAGTTTCAACGACTGACATGAATATTGGTACTACCAATGGTCGTCGTTGAGCGTTCTTGGTTCGCGCGGTGCTGACCGCGCGGGCCCCTGTCCGTCTTGATGAGATCCGCCGATGCAGGCCTGGCAACAACTGTATGACCCCGCTGGCAACCTCTGGCTGTCGAGCCTGATCGCGCTGCTGCCGATCGCCTTCTTCTTCGTCGCGCTGGCCGTACTGCGCATGAAGGGGTGGCTGGCCGGCACGATCACCGTGGCTATCGCGTTGGCGGTCGCCCTGCTGTTCTACCGGATGCCGCTGTCGCAGGCATTCGCGGCGGCCGGGTATGGCTTCGTCTATGGCCTGTGGCCGATTGCCTGGATCATTCTGGGCGCGGTGTTCCTGTACAAGGTCTCGGTCAAGACCGGCCAGTTCGACATCATCCGCGCCTCGATCCTCTCGGTTACCGAAGACCAGCGCCTGCAGATGCTGATGGTCGGCTTCGCGTTCGGCGCGTTCCTGGAAGGGGCGGCCGGCTTCGGTGCGCCGGTGGCGATCACCGCCGCGCTGCTGGTCGGGTTGGGCTTCAAGCCGCTGTATGCGGCCGGCCTGTGCCTGATCGTCAACACCGCGCCGGTGGCGTTCGGCGCGATGGGCATTCCGATCATCGTGGCCGGGCAGGTGACCGGACTGGACGCCTTCGAGATCGGCCAGATGGCCGGGCGCCAGCTGCCGTTCCTGACCCTCATCGTGCTGTTCTGGATCATGGCGATCATGGATGGCTGGCGCGGTGTCAAGGAAACCTGGCCGGCGGTGCTGGTGGCCGGCGGTTCGTTCGCAATCGCCCAGTACCTGACCTCCAACTTCATCGGCCCCGAGCTGCCGGACATCACCGCCTCGCTGACCTCGCTGGTGTGCCTGACCCTGTTCCTGCGCAGGTGGAAGCCGGTGCGGATCTTCCGCTTCGATACCCAAACCAGCGCCGAAGCCGCGGCCCAGGCCCTGGAAGCGCCGCGGCATTCCACCGGCCAGATCGTCAAGGCGTGGTCGCCGTTCCTGATCCTGACCGCCATGGTCACGATCTGGAGCATCCCGCCATTCAAAGCGCTGTTCGCCGCCGGTGGCGCGCTGGAGCAGTGGGTGCTGAAGATTCCGGTGCCGTCGCTGGATCAGCTGGTACAGAAGATGCCGCCGATCGTGCCGGTGCCGACCGGGTACGAGGCGATCTACAGGTTCGATGCGGTTTCGGCGACCGGCACGGCGATCATGCTGGGCGCGGTCATCGCGATCGTGCTGCTGAAGATGCGCCCGGCCGCGGCGCTGCGCACCTTCGCTGAAACCGCCAATGAACTCAAGGTCCCGATCTACTCCATCGGCATGGTGCTGGCGTTCGCCTTCATCGCCAACTACTCCGGGCTGTCGGCGACGCTGGCACTGGCCCTGGCGCACACCGGCAAGGCGTTCACCTTCTTCTCGCCGTTCCTGGGCTGGCTGGGCGTGTTCCTGACCGGGTCGGACACCTCGTCCAATGCGCTGTTCTCGGCGCTGCAGGCGACCACGGCCCAGCAGATCGGCGTGTCCGAAGTGCTGCTGGTCGCGGCCAACACCACCGGCGGGGTCACCGGCAAGATGATCTCGCCGCAGTCGATCGCGATTGCCTGCGCGGCGGTCGGCCTGGCCGGCAGGGAATCGGACCTGTTCCGCTTCACGGTCAAGCACAGCCTGATCTTCACCGTGATGGTCGGCATCCTCACCACGGTGCAGGCCTACTGGCTGACCTGGATGATTCCCTGAGCCCATGCGCGGCAGTCCGGCTACTGGCATCGACCCCATCGCCCGCCACGCGGGCGACAATGGCGGCATGAAGAACGAACGCCTGTCCGACAAGGTGGCCGCGCAGCTGCGTGGCCTGATCCGTGAGCAGAACCTGCAGCCGGGCGACCGGTTGCCGGCCGAGCGGCCACTGGCGGTGCAGCTGGGGGTCTCGCGCACCGCGCTGCGCGAAGCGATCGCGCAGCTGGCCAGCCAGGGCCTGCTGAGTGCACGGGTCGGCGGCGGTACCTACGTGAGCGAGCCGGCGGCCCGCGCCCGCCAGACCATCGATGAGCCGTTGATGCCGTACCTGCCGCTGTTCCAGGGTGACCCGGAATACCGCTTCGATGTGCTGGAGATCCGCCATGCACTGGAAGGGGCGACCGCCTGGCATGCGGCCTTGCGCGCCACCGACGAGGACCGCGCGAAGATCCGCCAGGCCTTCGACACCATGATGGCCGCGCACGGCAAGGACGACCCCGCCGGTGAGGCACGGGCCGATGCAGCCTTCCACCTGGCCATCGCCGAGGCCTCGCACAACCTGGTGCTGCTGCAGGTCATGCGCGGCCTGTTCGAACTGCTGCAGACCAACATCTCGCAGAGCCGCGAGAAGCTCTATACCTCGGCCCGCACCTTTGAGCCGCTGTCGGTCCAGCACCGCGAGATGATGGAGGGGGTGCTCTCCGGCGACCCCGAACGCGCGCGTGCCGCCGCGCACGCGCACCTGGAATTCGTGCACACGTCCCTGCGCACGCTCGACGACAACGAAGCCCGGCGCGCCCGCGCGTCGCGGCTTCCTTCTTCCCACGGTTGACCCATGATCATCTCCGCCTCCACCGATTACCGCGCAGCGGCGCAACGCCGCCTGCCGCCGTTCCTGTTCCACTACATCGATGGCGGCGCGTATGCCGAGCACACCCTGAAACGCAATGTCGCGGATCTGTCGGACATCGCGCTGCGCCAGCGCATCCTGCGCAACATGTCCGATCTGAGCCTGGAAACGACGCTGTTCGGCGAACGCCTGGCGATGCCGGTGGCGTTGGCGCCGGTCGGGCTGACCGGCATGTACGCGCGCCGCGGTGAAGTGCAGGCGGCGCGGGCGGCGGCGAGCCGGGGGATTCCGTTCACGCTGTCCACCGTCTCGGTCTGCCCGATCGAGGAAGTGGCGCCAGCGATCGACCGGCCGATGTGGTTCCAGCTGTATGTGCTCAAGGACCGCGGCTTCATGCGCAATGCGCTGGAGCGGGCCAAGGCGGCCGGCGTGACCACGCTGGTGTTCACCGTGGACATGCCGACGCCGGGCGCACGTTACCGCGATGCGCATTCGGGCATGAGTGGCCCGAACGCGCCGGCGCGGCGCATGCTGCAGGCGATGACCCACCCGCGCTGGGCGTGGGACGTCGGCCTGTTCGGCCGCCCGCATGACCTGGGCAACATCTCCACCTACCGTGGCAGCCCGACCGGCTTGGCCGATTACATCGGCTGGCTGGGCAACAACTTCGATCCGTCCATTTCGTGGAAGGACCTGGAATGGATCCGCGAGTTCTGGACCGGCCCGATGGTGATCAAGGGCATCCTCGATCCGGACGATGCGCGCGATGCGGTGCGGTTCGGCGCCGACGGCATCGTGGTCTCCAACCACGGCGGTCGCCAGCTGGACGGGGTGCTGTCCACCGCGCGGGCGCTGCCAGCGATCGCCGATGCGGTCAAGGGAGAGCTGAAGATCCTGGCTGACTCCGGCATCCGCAACGGCCTGGACGTGGTCCGCATGATTGCCCTCGGCGCAGACAGCGTGCTGCTTGGCCGGGCGTTCGTGTATGCGCTCGCGGCGCAGGGCGAGGCCGGCGTAGCCAACCTGTTGGACCTGATGGCCAAGGAAATGCGCGTTGCGATGACGCTCACCGGCGCGAAGACCATCGCCGATATCAGTGCCGATTCGCTGGTGGACGCCACGCGTCGCCTCGCGGCGGCGCCATGAACGCCCCATCCCAGGGCACGGCAGCGCTGCTGGCGCAGCTGCGCGCGATCGTCGGCGATGCACACGTGCTGTGCGGCGACAAGCCGACCCGGCGCTTCCGCAAGGGCTACCGTTTCGGCGATGGCCCCGTGCTGGCGGTGGTCCGCCCGGGCACGCTGCTGGAACAGTGGCGCGCCCTGCAGGCCATCGTGGCGGCCAACGCGATCGTGATCATGCAGGCGGCCAACACCGGCCTCACCGGCGGTTCCACGCCGGATGGTGCCGACTATGACCGCCCGGTGGTCATCCTCAACACGCTGCGCCTGACCGGCGTGCAGCTGATCAACGCGGGCCGCCAGGTGGTCTGCCTGCCCGGGGCGACGTTGGACCGGCTGGAGAAGGAACTGGCGCCGCTGGGCCGCGAACCGCACTCGGTGATCGGCTCGTCGTGCATCGGTGCCTCGGTGCTGGGCGGGGTCTGCAACAACTCCGGCGGCTCGCTGGTGCGGCGCGGCCCGGCTTATACCGAGATGGCGTTGTTCGCCCAGGTCGATGCCCACGGCCAGCTGCAGCTGGTCAATCATCTCGGCATCGCGCTGGGCGACACCCCCGAGCAGATCCTGGAGCGGCTGCAGCGCGGCGACTACGTGCCGGCCGACGTGGACAACGGCAACGACCGCGCCGCCTCCGACCCGCGGTATGCCGAGCAGGTGCGCCAGGTCGATGCGGCCACGCCGGCCCGCTACAACGCCGATCCTTCCCGCCACTACGAGGCCTCCGGCTCGGCCGGCAAGCTGGCGGTGTTCGCGGTGCGGCTGGATACCTTCGCGCGCGAGCCGGCTGAGGTGTTCTACATCGGCAGCAACGCGATGGAGGATCTGACCGCGATCCGCCGCCATCTGCTGACCGCGTTCGAACGCCTGCCGATCTCCGGCGAGTACCTGCACCGCGAGGCGTATGACATCGGCGAGCGCTATGGCAAGGACACCTTCCTGCTCATCGATCGCTTCGGTACGGCCCGGGTGCCGGCCGCGTTCGCGCTGAAAAGCCGCGTCGATGGCTGGTTCGAAAGCCTGGGCCTGCGCGGGGTCACCGACCGGGTGATCCAGTGGGCGATGCGCTGCCTGCCACGCCATCTGCCCACGCGCATGGGCCAGTTCCGTGACCGTTACGAGCACCATCTGCTGCTCAAGGTCTCGGCGGAGGATGCCGCCGCAACCGAAACCTTCCTGCGCACTCACTTCGCTGATGGCGAGGGCGACTTCTTCCAGTGCACGGCCGAGGAGGGGCGCAAGGCGTTCCTGCATCGCTTCGCCGTGGCCGGCGCGGCCGTGCGTTATCGCGAAGTGCACCGCGGCGAGGTCGCAGACATCGTGGCCCTGGACGTGGCACTGCGACGCGACGACCGCCAGTGGGTGGAACACCTGCCGGCGGAACTCGACGCACGCCTGGCTGGCAAACTGTATTACGGGCACTTCCTGTGCCATGTGTTCCATCAGGACTACATCGTGCGCAAGGGCGAGGATCCGCTAGCCATCGAGCACGCGATGTGGACGCTGCTGGATGCACGCGGTGCCGAGTATCCAGCCGAACACAACGTCGGCCATCTATATCCGGCCAAGCCGCCGCTGGCGGCGTTCTATCAGCAGCTGGATCCGAGCAATACGTTCAATCCGGGCATCGGCCAGACCGCGAAGACGCGCGGATGGGGCAGCTGCGACTGCACCACCCACGGGTAGAGCCACCCCATGGGTGGCTGTGCCGGCGTATCGCGGGTTTCAGGGCAGCCACCCATGGGGTGGCTCTACCCGCGGGGCATCATTCGCAACGGACGGCGGTGATCACGTTGTCCTTGTCGATGAACACGCGCAGGCGATCCTTGCGCAGGTCGCGCGACGTGATCGTGGCCGGGCCGATCGGGTTGATCAGGCCGGCGCCGCTCTGCAGCAGCAGCTTGCGCATGTTCGCCTGGTCGGCCGGCTGGCCGATGGCCCAGCCCAGGGCATCGGCCTTGCACAGGCCCGGCCCCTTGATCTCCGGGCCCGGCGTGCTGACGCAGGCGGCCAGCGAGAGGGTGCCGGCGAGCATGATCGCGGCGAGGGGATATCGGGAAAGGGATGACATCGGGTCGCTCCTACGGGGTCAGGCGCCGACCATACCACCGCCGTGTGCATCGCCGCGTGGTGGGGACCCCGCGACCGTTGGACGCAGCCTGCGCGGCTGATGGGGCCGGGCGCAACGGCCGCCCGCGCTACACTGGCGGCCCCTCAGATCGGCCATGCCGGGAGTCGCAGGTGCTGCACGTGTTCATGCTTGGCGGGCGCCATGCCCGGGCCAGGATCGAGGTCCACGATGTGGCCTTCGCCAATGTCGATGTCATCGAAGAGGCTTACCCGCAGTTGCGCCAGGAGTGGTTCGGCGAACGCAAAGGGCTGCATGTCGATGGCTGGCTCGCCGTGGATGGGGTCGAGGCGTACCGGGTGCGCTTCGGCGAGGTGGCCCCGGCCGCGGGCGCGCCGCGGCTCTACTTCCTCAATCTCGGCGGGTATGCCGCCGGCGCGCTGGGCGAGGCCCATGACTACCGGCTGCTGGTCGCCACCAGTGTCGAAGAGGCCAAGCACAAGGCCAAGGCGCTGCGCGATGCCAGCTGGTTCAAGCCGCATACCGATGCCCTGCTGGAGGTCGATGACTGTCTCGCCATCGACCAGGTCGGCGGCCGGTATGTGCAGCTTGAGCGCGGGGAGCACCAGGGCATTGCGCTGGTCAGTGACTACATCGTGATCGGTTGAACGGCCCCGATTGCCCGCGGCCGTCCCGCTGGCGCATAGTGTCGCGGTCTTGTGAGGTCCGGCGATGTCGCCGCGACAGGTCAACCAACGGAAGTAGCGCATGCAGAGCAGGAAGATCACCGCAGCAGTGATCGTGACGCTGGGAATGATGATGGCCGGCAACGCCGTGGCGGCCGAGCCGGACGCACCCGTGTTCGGTGGCTGGCGCAACCTGCATTCGGCCAGTGGCGCCGAGCCGGTGCTGAGGAACCAGCCGTTTGCGATCCTGCCGGGCGAGGTTGCCAAGGGCGAGCGGTTCGCGATCCTGGACCGCGAGAACAAGCAGGCAGTGTGCTGCCTGGTGGTGGACAGCGACCGTCTCGATGCGATCGCGCTGGAAACCCGCTACCGGCTGCCCGGGGTATGGATCGCCGATCTGCTCGGCAACGAGGACTACAACCGCCGGCACGGCGACCCGCATGTGTTCGCGATGGCGCGCGAGGGCGAGCTGGTCGACCATGTCTTCTCGCAGGAAGGCGGCGGCTACAGCGACCTCGGCGGCCTGCTGCTGCCGGCCGGGGCCGCGCTGGATGCCAGTGGTGGCAGCATCAAGTTCGGTACCACCACGTACCGCCTGCAGGTGCAGTCGCAGCGCTTCGCCGATGACAATGGCGCGCTGGATCGCTACACCCTGCTGCCGCCGGCACCGGCCGCGCCGGTGGTGGTCGAGGTGCCGTACAGCACCTACTGACACGGAAGCGACAGAACCGGCACGGTACAATCGCGCCCGCCCACCGGCACTGCCGGCCGGGCCCGCATCCTTGTCCGAGCCTGTCCGTGATCGCCCGATTCTTCCTGTCCTGTGCGCTGCTGTTGTTGGCAGCCTGCGCCACGCCGGCCCGGCCGCCGGCCAAGCCGCCCGCCAATCCGGACGCCCTGTGGGGCATCATCCAGCGCGACTGCGCCGACGCTGCCGCCCCCCGTGGCAGCTGCCTGGCGGTGGCCGCCGAGGCGCAGCGCCGCGATGTGCTGCTCAAGGATTCGCACGGCCACTACCAGTTCCTGGTGTTGCCGCTGGACCGGGTCACGGGGATCGAAAGCCCCGCGCTGCTGCGGGCCGGAGCGCCGAACTACTTCGCCGCGGCCTGGGCCGCCCGCAGCCACACCGAGCAGGCGTTGGGCCGGTCCCTGCCGCGCGACGTGGCCAGCCTGGCCTTGAACTCGCCGCATGGGCGTTCCCAGCACCAGTTGCACATCCACGTGGATTGCCTGCGGGCCGATGTCCTGACCCAGCTGCGCCGGCTGCAGCCCTCCATCGGCGCGGACTGGCAGCCACTGCCGGAGCCGCTGCGCGGGCATGCCTATCTCGCCCGCCAGCTGCCGGGTGCCGCGCTCACCGCGAATCCGGTCCGTCTGCTGGCCGCTCATCTGGCCGAGCCCGCCGATATCGGCAACTGGTCGCTGGTGGTGGCCGGGCAGACGGACCCCGCCGGTGCGCCCGGATTCGTGCTGTTGGCCACCCGGCTGGACCTGGCAGCGGGCAACAAAGCCAGTGGTGAGGAGCTGCAGGATCACGCCTGCGCCGTATTGACCGGTGCCGCCGGCCCGCTGGACGGTGTGCTGTGAGGCGTTGCCGGGGCAGGGCGCGCAGCAGTGGCTTGCGCACGGCCGGGTAAACACGTCGGACCTGCGCACCGTGTCGGATCCGGCCCGCTCGTAGCGGCGTGTATCTCGCTTCCGGGACGGCGCCTGTATCGCCGATCAGGCAGTGCCGGACTGACGTGGACTCACCGGACACTCGCGCGGCGCGGGGAATCCAGCGTGATTGAAATAAAAACCACGGACGTGGCACGTTATAGTGGCCGTTCAATGCGGTTCCCGCTTTCGCGCCCGGGCTGACTGGCGCGACGTATCCGACTTAATCCATGACTGCTGAAACCACGACTCCGCCCGCCGCTGCGCCGTCCCAGGCCACCGGTCCGCTGTTCTACCAGACGCCCGTGCCGCTGCGCTCGGATCTGCATGCCGCCTGGCGCCTGGTGCCCGACACCGCGCATTTTGCTGCCGACACCAATGCGATCCCCGCCGTGATCGGCGAGTTCGGCTCGCTGGCCCAGCATTACCCGATCATTTTCACCGGGAAGGACGCGATGCCGCTGGTGGCCGTCGGCCTGGCCCAGCGCAACCTGTTTGTTGCCGATGGTGTATGGGACGAGCAGAGCTACGTGCCGGCGTACGTGCGCCGCTACCCGTTCGTGTTCATGCAGGCGGGTGAGCAGGACGAATACGTGCTCGCGCTCGACTCGGCCGCCAAGCAGGTCAACCAGGGCCAGAGCGAGGACGGCGTGCCGCTGTTCCAGGATGGCAAGGCGACCGAGATTGTCGACAACGCGATGCGCTTCTGCGGCGATTACACGCGCGAGCATGACCAGACCCGTCGCTTCACCGCCGCGCTGATCGAGAACGAACTGCTGATCGACCGCAACATCGACGTCACCCTGGCCGATGGCCGGCAGATGTCGATCAATGGCTTCCAGGTCGTGGACGTGGAGAAGTTCGCCGCGTTGCCGGACGCCACCGTCGTGGCCTGGCACCGCAGCGGCTGGCTGGCGCTGGTGCATCACCACCTGAGCTCGCTGGCCCGTTTCAGCGCGCTGGTGAGCCGTCAGAGCGCGCTGCCTGCCGACGCGTGATTCAAGGCGCGTGGGCGATCACGGAAACGGCGGCCGCAGGGCCGCCGTTTTTCGTTGTTCCGGGCAGGGCGCGGATCAATCGCGGGTGCTGACTTCCCAGTTGGCATGCACCACGCCGGGCTGACGCTGCAGCCGCGCGACCACGGCATCGAGCTCATCGGCACTGACGGCGGTGCTGACCAGGATCGCGACCAGCTCCACCGGGCCGTTGCCGTGTTCGATCACCTGCACGTCGCTGACCGGGTACTGCGCGGCCTCCAGTGCGTCCACCAGGCGTTCGCGTGCCAGGGGCGTGGCCGCAGGGTCCACGCTCAGGCGCACCTCGTAGGTCGCTTCAGAGGCGGCCTCATTGATCGGGATGCGGTTGATCGCGTTGACCAACGGGCGCAACAGCGTGTTGCCAGCGATGATCAGCACGGTCAGCAGCGCGCCTTCGGCCAGCATGTCCGCACCGGTGCACGCACCGACCGCCGCCGAGCACCACAGCGTCGCGGCGGTGTTCAGGCCACGCACGTTCATGCCTTCCTTCATGATCACGCCGGCGCCGAGGAAACCGACCCCGGACACCACGTAGGAGATCACCCGCACGGCTTCAGCGTTGCCGGCGATGCGCATGCCCAGATCCACGAAGGCCGCTGCGCCGACCGCGACCAGCACATTGGTGCGCAGTCCGGCGGTGCGCTGGCGGTACTGCCGTTCCGCGCCGATCAAGGTGCCGAGCACGAACGCGGCGACCAGGCTGACCACGGTGTCCAGGAAGGGATACAGCTGGAAGGTCTGGATGAAGCGCATGCGGAATCCTTGCAGGGCAGGGCTTAGGCAAAATCCCGATAAGCATATCCCGGGCGGTCATTTCCTCCTTTTCCGCCTGTTCAGCAGAATCACGGCCCCTCCCTCACTACGCTCTGGCACGGGCTTGTCCGCGCCGGGACGTAGCTCTTTTACCGGAAATCTGCATGTCTGTGCTGTATCGCCCGCTGCGTCGGCGGGTCTTGGTTATGTCGTTGTTGCCCCTGCTCGGCGCAGGTTCCGTGGTCCACGCGGCCGATGCGCCCACCCAGCTCGATGCGGTCACGGTCACCGGCTCGCGCATCCCCCGCGCCAGCGTGGAAGGGCCCTCGCCGGTCACCGTGATCACCCAGGAGCAGATCGAGGCGCAGGGCTACCGCAGCGCCTTCGAAGCGCTCAGCGCGCTGACCGAGAACACCGGCAACGTGCAGGGTGAGGATTTCGGCAACACCTTCACGCCGGCTGCCAACACCATCAACCTGCGTGGCCTCGGCCCCAACCGCACGCTGGTGCTGGTCAACGGTCGCCGCCAGTCGGATTACCCGCTGGCCTACGAAGGCTCGGTCAATGTGGTCAACCTGGCCAACATCCCGAGTGCGCTGATCGACCGGATCGAAGTGCTGGCGGGGGGCGCGTCGGCGGTCTATGGGTCGGATGCGATCGCCGGTGTGGTCAACATCATCCTCAAGAAGACCTACGACGGCGTCGGCATCAATGTGCGCGCCGGCACCACCGAACAGGGCGGGGGCGACAACCAGCGGCTGCAGGCGGTTGGCGGCGGCTCGGGTGAGAACTGGGACGCGATCTTCGGGCTGGAGATCGCCAACCGCAAGGCGATCTACGGCTCGCAGCGCGATTTCATGGATTCGCTGACCGATGATCCACGTGGCGTGGCACCGCTGGCGACGGCGGTGGCGTATCGCCGCAACGCCTCCACCAACAACTACATCGATCCCGGTACCGACGGCTGCGATGCCGCCAGCACGCTGTATGGCGGCAGCGTGTTCCGCGCGCAGAATCCGCGCCAGGGCGGATACTGCGGCAGTAATGAGGCCGCGCCGACGTTCTGGACCGTGCAGACCGAGAAGCGCAACATCGATGCTTACAGCGCGGTGACGTGGCGCTTGAACGATCGCCAGGAACTGTTCGCCGATGCGGCCATCGGCACCGCGCGTATCTACAACAACACCCGTGCACCGAGCTGGACCTCCTCGCGCAATTACTTCTACAACCAGAACAGCGGTCAGCTGGAAAGCTGGTACCGGCGTTTCGCACCGGAAGAGATCGGCGGCGTGCAGCGCAATGCCAACCGGTTCCTGGAGCAGTCCTGGTCATTCAACGTGGGCGCGCGTGGCAGTATCGGCGGCTCGGACTGGGATTACGAAGCGGCCTACAGCCGCTCGCGCTATGAGAACAAGACGCAGCGCCCGGGCCTGCTGATCGACATCAATACGTACATGCTCGGCCCGCAGCTGGGCACCCGTAATGGCGTGGAGGTGTATGCACCGGATCCATCACGCCTGTATCAGCCGCTGACCCCGGGCGAGTATGAAGGCCTGTCGGGCCGCTACGAGAGCCGCAACGCCGCGTGGCTGCAGACAGCCAGCGTCAGCGTCAACGGCCAGCTGTTCGATCTGCCCGGTGGCCGCGCCGCGCTGGCAGCCGTCGTCGAAGCGGGCAGCCAGGGCTACAGCAACCGCCCGGACCCGGCACTGGCGCAGGGCGTGTTCTGGAATCTCAACGCAGGCATCCCCGCCGGTGGCGAACGTGATCGCTACGCAGCCGGCGTGGAACTGCAGCTGCCGTTGCTGGAGCGCCTGACCGCCACCGTGGCGGGACGCTACGACCAGTACCGCGCGGCCGGTGACCACCTGGGCAAGGCGACCTGGAGCACCGGCCTGGAGTTCCGTCCGTTCGATACGCTGCTGCTGCGTGCCAGTGCGGCGACCAGCTTCCGCGCGCCGGACATGAACTACGTGTTCGCGACCGAAACGCGTGGCTACAACCCCGGCATGACCGACTACTGGCGCTGCCGCAGTGCCGGCCAGGTGTATGACGACTGTGACTTCAGCGGGCTGGCGATCGACTACACCAGCGGCGCCAACCCGCAGCTGCAGCCGGAAACCGCCAAATCGTATGGCCTGGGCTTCGTGTGGTCGCCCTCGGCCAACCTGGACGTCACGGCGGACTACTACGACATCCGCATCGACGATGAGGTCACCAATCTCGATGCGACCCGCATCCTGAAGGACGAAGCGGACTGCCGCCTCGGCCAGACCGTGGGCGGTGACGCACGCGATATCGGCTCGGCACAATGCCAGGATGCACTGCGCCGGGTGATCCGCAACCCGGCCGATGCCGCAGTGCAGCCGAACCAGGTCGTGCGCGTGCTGATCAACCCGATCAACGCCGCCTCCGAAACCGTGCGCGGCATCGACCTGAAGTCGAATCTGCGCTGGGATGCAGGCCGTTATGGTCGCTTCTCGGCCCGCGTGGCGTACTCGCTGGTGATCGATCACAGCTACCGCCAGTTCGCTGGCGATGACGTGCAGGATCAGCGCAATTCGCTGGATTCCTACCAGTGGCGCAGCAAGGTCAACGGCAGCGTCACCTGGGCGATCAATGACTGGACCGCCACCCTGTATGGCATGCGCTACGGCTCGTTGCCCAAGACCGATGGCAGTGGCCGCATCGCCCCGTACATGACCTACAACGCCAGTCTGTACCGCAAGCTCAATGACAACGCCACGCTCGGCCTGATCGTCAACAACCTGCGCGACAGCCGCCCACCGGCGGACAAGAACGGCGGTGGCTGGCCGTTCTACCCGGTCGGCAACTACGACCCCTACGGTCGCCAGCTGTGGCTGGAGTTCGACTACCGCTTCCTGTAATCCGCTCGCGGGCCCGGCAATGCCGGGCCCGCTGCGTTTGGGTCACAGGCGCCGAAGCTGCTCAGATCACCATCGCGCCCAATACCGCCAGTGCCAGGATGATCAGCAGCACGCCAGACAGGCGCTCGATCCACGGCAGCGCTGCGTTGAATCGGTCCATCGCTGCCGCGCGCCCAACCATACCGGCCATCAACAGGTCCCAGCCGAGCACCACCGCGAACATCCACACCGCGTAGAACAGCCGTGTTCCGGCGGTATTGTCCGGCCCACTCAACATGGCCGCCAGGCTGGCGTAGAACAGGGCGTTCTTGGGGTTGAGCAGGGCGGAGACGGCGCCCAGTCCGAGGGCTCGAATCCACGCGGAACGCTGAGCCGGGCGGGACAGCTCCGCCGGTTGCTCGCCAGGCAGACGCAGTGAGGCGGTCCCGGCATGGCGCAGGAACAGCAGGCCGATGTACAGCAGGAAGGCGCAGCCCGCTATCTGGATCACCCGAAAGAGCGCGCTGCCGGATTGCAGCCCCGCGACGCCGGAGAACGCCAGCGCAATATAGGCACCATTGGCCAATGCAACCCCGATGCATGCGCCGCTTGCAACACGCCAGCCCTGATGGATTGCGGTGCGGGTGATCAGAAAGAAGTCCGGCCCGGGCGACAGCAGCGCCAGAAAGTGCACGGCAGCAACGAGCAGAAACTGTTCCATAGGGGGCGGGCAGGCTTCAATGGGGCGCCTGACTGTGCCGATGTTGCGCGGCGATGTATTGCACGATATTGCGCAGTACTCAGCGGCGATAACGGCCTGGCGTAATACCGGCGTGAGCTTTGAACAGGCGCTGGAAATGGCTCTGGTCTGCAAAGCCGAGCGCGTGTGCGACCTCGGCCAGCGGTTGCCCTCGACCAAGGCGCTCGCGGGCGAGATTGATCCGCCGATTGAGCTGCCAGGCATGTGGCGTCAGTCCAGTGGCATTGCGAAACGCCCGGATCATCGCGTAGCGGTCCATCCCCGTGCATGTGGCCAGATCGGCCAGCGACACGCTCGACATCGGCGCGGCGTCCAGCAGGGCGAATGCTGGCTGCAGTCGCCGGTGTTGCGCTGCACTTGCGTGCGGGGCGGGAACCGGCGCCCCGGCAAGGACGTCGAGATCGTCGATGAAAGCGACGACAGCTGCTTCCTTTTCACCGGGATCGACACTGGAGAACAGCAGGGCATTCATGTCGCAGAACAGCCGGTAGCGCACCGGGCTGCGGTCGATCCGGATCAGCGGCGCCGCTGGGGCGTCTTTGTCGATGGGGTGCCTGTCTTCCGTGACTGCCGCCACCCATGCTGCATCCAGATGCAGCATCTGGTAGCTCCAGGCGGTGTTGGGCGCTGGATTGCAGGCGTGTACACGGTGCGCCGGCACGATGACCAAGGTGCCGGGTTGAAGGCGGTGCTGTCCGCCAGGCGCGCCGCTGAACATGCTCTCACCCGCGTCCACGGCGCCGATCGACCAGGTGGGATGACTGTGCGGGCGGTAACAGGCCCGGCTGTTGCACGCGCGACGTGACTCAACCCACGGCAGCTGGGGGTCCCGCCAGAAGTCGTTCTCCGAGGCAATGCGGCCGGAAGCGGGGCGCTCGCGTATGCTTGCCGCCTGAAACTCACTGCAATCCATGCGCCATGATAAATCACCTTCACTACCGCCGTGCGCTGCCCGACGATGCCGCTACCTGCATCGATCTGCGCGGACGCACCCGCGAGAACGCCTTCTCCGCCGCACAGCTGGCCGAACTGGGCATCACCGAAGACTGCTGGGCGGCCGGTATCCGTGACGATGCATTGCCGGGCCATATCGCACTCGAACACGGGCGGATGGTCGGGTATTGCTTTGGCGATCGCGAAGGCGGGGAGATCGTGGTCCTGGCGTTGCTGCCGGCTCATGAAGGGCGGGGCATCGGTCGGCACTTGCTGGATCTGGCCATCGCCGATCTGGTCGAGGCAGGCCATACGCGGCTGATCCTGGGGTGTGCAGCGGATCCGGCGGTGCGCTCGCACGGCTTCTATCGTTACCTCGGCTGGCGGCCCACCGGTGAGATCGATGCGCTGGGCGATGAGGTGCTTGAGCTGCATGTGGGCGCCACGCCGTAGGATCGGGGTAGGGCGTAGTACTGACGTCGTGTCGGGATCATGCGCGTCGCGCGTCCAGCGTGCGGCAGGTCACGGCCGGGGATAAGGGGCCACGGACATGCTGCAGCCTCGTGGAGGGAGCTGAGCCGTGTCTGTATGGATGTTGGCCATCATGATGAGCGCTGCAGCGAGCGAGGCTTTTCCGCAGCAGGTGCACACCTGTGTCGTGCATGGCAGCCGTCAGTACCAGTCCACGCCGTGCACCGGCCGGACCGAGCGCATCCGTGACATGCCGCCGCCTGCGGAGACGCGCGCCAATACGTTGTACATCGAATCGCTTCGCCAGGAGCTCAAGGCCAAACGGCGCGCAGAGACTGCACCGGCGCGCCCGCGCCGGTCGCCGCGCCGCAACGTGCAGCCGGCAGCCGCCTTCCGGGGCGCAGTGATCTCGGTGCATGCCGATCCGGTCCGATGCGATGCCGCGCGCCGCCAGCGCGAGACAACCTACGCGAAGGCGGGTGACCGCCCGAGCCTGGCCCTGAGCCGGCGGATGGATGACCTGGTGCACGATGCCTGCCGGTGAGATGCAGGCATCGTCGGCACTCACTGCCGTCAGTGGCGGTCCATCAGATAGCGCGCCACGGCATCGAACGCCGGCAGGGTGGTCGGGTCATTGGCGCTGTTGCCGGCCACCGGGTGCGAGCCGAACCGCGCGATCACCACGCGTGCGGTGGGATCGATGTACAGCGCCTGGCCGTGCACGCCGCGCGCCATGTAGGCGCCATGGTCGTTGTGCGATATCCACCACATGCCGCGATAGCTCCAGCCCGGCAGCTGGGGATAGCCGGCCTTGGCGAAGGCCTGCTTGTTGCCACCCGCGCGGATCCGGGCGATCGCGGCGGCGGGCACGATGGGCTGACCGTTGACCGTGCCGTCGTCGAGCAGCAGCTGGCCGACGCGGGCCAGATCACGCAGGCCGGCATTGAAGCCGCCACCCGCAAACGGCGTGCCGCTGGAGTCAACGGTGTAATAGGCATCCTGCTCCGCACCAAGCCGTTGCCAGATCCGCGATTGCAGCAACTGTGCAACCGACTGCCCCGTACGCCGGGCGATGATCCAGCCCAGCGCGTCCGTATTGATCGTTTTGTAGCCAAAAGCCTCGCCGTGGCGGCCCTGCTTCTGCACGGTCTGCAGGTAATCGTAATAGCTGCGCGGCCCGGTGTAGCCGGCAGGCGGGGGCAGAGTGCTGCCCGCCGCGGAGAACGCCCAGACCTCGGCGTTGGGGTCGGCGTAGTCTTCGCTGTAGCGCAGTGCCGTGGTCATCTCCAGTACCTGCTTGACCGTGGCATCGCCGAACGCACTGTCCTTCAGCTCGGGAACAATCGCGCTGACGCGCTGGGTTTCATCGATCACCCCCTCGGCGACCAGCATCTCGCCGAGCAGACCGGTCATCGACTTGCTGACGGACATCGCACCGTGCTGGCCGTGCTCGTCCAGGCAGCCGCTGTAACGTTCGTAGACCACCACCCCGTCGTGCAGCACCACGATGCCGTCGGTGTAGTTGGCCGACAGCGACTGTGCCCAGGTCATCTGACTGTTGGTGCCGGTCGGCGTGAACGACAGCGCGTCGATCGCGGCATCCAGCCGACGCGGCAGGTCATGCGCGGCACCCGGTCCCCGGCTGACGCCCACGGTGGGCATCAACTGGCGGAAATGGCAGGCCGTCCAGCGCAGCTTGGGGAAGCTGAAATAGTCGTCATCCGTGTAACGGATGCGCTTGTCTTCCGGCGGCGGCGCGCCCTGCATCCAGCCCAGCAGCCTGGGATCGGATGCTTCGGCCGACAGTGGCGGCAATGTAGGCGATGGAGGCGAGGGCGGGGCGGCAGGGGCGGCGACCGGCAGGGCGAGCGCTGCAACCAGGGCCGCGGCCAGCCGTGTGCGGGAGGACACCAGGGCGGCGCGCGCGCGGGACAGGGCGCTACGGGGGCGTGGAACGGGCATGGTGCACTCCTTGCTGATGCGCAGTACGTCTGCGCCATCAAGGGTACTGCACCGGAAAGAAAGACGGCGCCATCGGCGCCGTCGGTCACGTGCCCCGCAACTACAGGGCCGGATGCCGTTACAGGTTGGCGGGGTTGCCCTGCGGAGCAGGGTCCGGCGTGGCCGTTTCGGCCGAGGGCAGCGACAGTGCCGGGTTCAGCTGCTGGGCCTGCAATGTCTGGATGCGCTGGTTGAGCGCGTCCAGTTCGCTGTGGCTGCTGCGCAGGTCCGTGCTCAGGCTGACCGCCTGCTGCTTGGCCTGTTCCAGCGAGGCGCTGACCTGCAGCGACTGCTGGCGCTGGAGATCCGCTTCCTGCTGCAGGCTGCGCAGCCGCTCTTCGTTGTAGGCGACCAGGTTTTCGGTATAGCGCTTGCCGGCCTGCAGGCGGGTGGTGTCGATATACACCTGCGCCAGCTGCTCGGTCTGCTCGACGAACGTGCGGTAGACCTTCTCGGCGTTGTCGACCGAATCGGTCTTGATCACGCGCCAGAAGTCCTTCTCGTGGAACAGCGCCACGTAATAGTTCAGCGTGCTGGTATTGAACAGCAGGCTGGCACCATAACTGCCGTTATAGGTGGTGCGCAGCTCGGTGAGCTGCTTGGAATCCACCAGCTGGCGCAGTTCATCCACGGTATTGCGGACTACCGGCGCCGGGCGCGTGGCGGTATCCACGGCCGGCTCGGCACGCGGTGCGCGCGCGGCCAGGGCCTGCGGGACGACGCTCAATGTCAGCAGCAACACAATCCCACCGGTCAGCGCGTGCGCGACGATGGAGCCAACCCCTTTTCTCTCTCGCATATTCAGGCCATCCACGAGTGGATTATCAGTGAAGTAAAGTCCCCGCCGAAGTCTAGCACGCACAATCGCGTGGTCTGCACTTCGCCGCAGCGTCAATAAACCAACTGCGCCGGGCTGCACTGGATGGACTGCATGTGCACGTCGGTCCGGCCCAGCTCCAGCCCGAGTATCTGGGCCAGGGTCTGCGAGAGCAGGATGCCGACGCCGTTGAGCAGCGGCTTGAGCCTCTCCAGCACCGGGGTCAGTGCCAGGCACAGCAGGCCGCTGCAGCGGAACTGGTCGGTGCCCGGGTCGATCACCCCGGTGCCGTCGCCGAGATCCTGCAGACCGCCGGGCCGGGTCTGCATGTAAGCGGCCAGGTTGGATTTGACGCAGTTGTTGTAGTTGAGCAGCGTGCTGAGCAGGCTGTTGCAGCGGTTGATGACCAGACCACCGAGGATGGGGCCCAGCACGCCACTTAGTCCGCCCATGCCTTCACCCGTGACCGTGGCGTTGTATCCGACCCAGACCGAGCCCGGCTTGAAGCAGGTCTCGAGGTTCAGGAGGCCACATGGGTAGGGCACGGCGTTGGGTAGTTCCCAGTCACCCAGCGCACCGATGCCGCGGGACGGATCACCCATGCGCAGGAGCTCGATGGTCTTTTTGGCATCGTAGAACCCGTTCCCCGGATTGGCCGCCTTGAGATACTGATCTGCCAGGCGGGCGGCCGTTGTGGCATCACTACTGCCCTGCTTGCCCGGGGTGAGCACGTTGCTCAGCACGCGCAGCAGTTCGCTGACCAGGCCGGAGACGGCTGTGCCGACCTGGGCCTGGTTGAAATAAGTGGACGCGGTCTCCCCGGCGGCCAGGGTAATGCTCTCATCGCGGGTCAGCGCATTGAGGGAAATCTTGTCGGTGACCAGTGGTGCCCCCAGCAGGGTCAGCAGCTGCTCGTTCTGCAGCCCCGTATCGCACACGTTGCGCTGCGAAAACTGATTGGCCGCATCCACACGGCCTACGCAGGCGCGCAGCAGCGACGACTGCACCCGCACCGTCGCCGTTGGCGGGGTCGCGCCGCAGTTCAACGCCTCCAGTGTGCCCATCGCGTTGGTCACGTCGGCATAGATCGGCAGGTTCAGGCGGATGCCCAGCGAGTTGAGTATGGGGCCGAGCAGCGCCAGGCCGCCAGTATCGATGTTGATCTTCAGCCGGACCTGCGCGTTGTAGGCGCGCGTGCCGACACCGCCGATGGCGATGGACGGCGGTTCAATGATCGCCGCCTGCGTTTTGACCATGCCAAGGATGTCGAGATTGTTGACGGCGACCCCGTTGCCGCCGCTGGCGATGCTGATGCTGGTGGTGATCAGGTCCAGCGCGTTGACGTCGGCCTGCAATGCCGGAGATGCAGGGCCTTCGGGAGCCACGATGTGTGCAAACAGGCCGCCCGCGGCATCGGTGCTGCCAAGCTGGACATTGAGTTGATTGAGATCGAGCTTCGCCGCGAGCGCATTGCGCAGCGCGCGCAGATCCACGTTGGCGACCCCACTGTTGGTCAGTACCGTCGCGGTGGCATCCAGCAGCTGGCCGAGCGAGACCCGGTTGGCGGCCAGCAGTGCGTTGAACTCGGCGACGCCGATATTGGCTTTGACCGGAATCCCCAGCGCCTGCAGCAGGCCGCCCGGCGTGACGTTCGCCTGGGCCAATCCGTCATAGCCAAGCAGGGTGGTGCGGTCCAGATTGACGCCCACCAGGTTGAGCACATTGCCCAGCGGCGTATTGCCATTGACCCGCAGCAACTGCGAGCCCACCGAGAACACCGCGATTGGCGGTGCACGGGTGGCCACGGCCTCCGCACGCAGCGTGGGCAGGCGCGTGTTCTGGCCGAAGAACGGCACGACCGAGCGCGTCGCGACCACTTTGACCGCATTGAGCGGGCTGGCCGCGTCCAGGGTCATGCTGAAATGATCGTCCGCGCCGCGGCCCGGGTTCCAGTTGCCGCACTGGATTGCCAGCGTGCCGGTGAAGCCGTTGTCTTTCTGCGCGTTGCCGCGGGCGGCGCTGTTGTCACGGCGGTCGGCACTGCACAGGTCCAACCGCTGCGCGCCGGCCATCGAGGCCAGGTCGACCACCTTCTGCGCATCCCGCTTGGCCCAGTACAGATAGCCCACTTCGACCAGGCCGAGCATGCCGACCAGGCCAAGCAGCACCAGCATCATGGTGACCGACATCCCGCCGCGCAGCCGCCGTCGGGACGGCCGGGGTGCGTAGGCGCTGGAGTGGTACATGGCCTTGCCCTCCTTAGTTGGTGTCAGCGCCGTCCTTCTTGACGCTGGTCTTGAGGAACTCGGGAATCTCGTGCTCGAAGCTCTTGAGGTAGCGCGCGTAGCTGGCGGCGGCCTGGTCACCCAGGATCGGCAGTCGCGCCCCGGCATGGGTGCCCTGGGCCTGCATGCGCAGCAGGTCGCGGGTGGTCTGTCCGATCTCGCCGCGCGGTGGCGGTGCGGGCGGCGTGTAGCGCTCGGCAGGTGTGGCGGCTGCGTATGCAGGGGCACGTTCCACGTAAGCCGGTACGGGCTCAACGCGCTCAACGGGTGCGGGCGGGGGCAGCGGCGTGGTGACGGCCGTGGGGCCATCCTGTCCGCCCAGCATCTGCCCGGTGAGCGGTGCCTGCTGCGCGATCACGGGCACCGCCCAGGTCACCAGCATCAGCAGCAGGGCAGTGTGCAGGAGGGGAACAGGCATGCGACGCAGCTGGCTCATGGCGTGGTCTCGCTGGCAGGAGAGGGCGTGCTGAAGCGTTCCAGCATCGATGGCGCAAGGCGGGCATCGGCACTGGTGCGGCGATCGGTGTCCACCGCCACGTGGCGCGAGGCCGACCGCGGGGCAGCCGGCTGCGGCGCAGGCAGCGCGACGGGCCGGGGCCCGGGCGCGGGCGCGGCTGCCGCTGCCGCGACGCTGGCAGGCGCGCGTTGCACGGAGGGTGCGGGGGTCGCCTGCTGGCGCAGTTGCTCGGCCAGGCGGCGCACCTCTGCCTGCGCACCGTCGGTCAGGCGCGCATTGCGCATGATCGTCTCGGCCATCGCTGTCTGGCCACGCAGCAGTGCCCACACCGCCAGATTGGCATTCGCCTTGGCGCTGCCCGGCGAAAGCTCGGCGGCCTTGGCCAGCGGTTCCTGCGCGCGGGTCCAGTCACCTGCGCGCAGCCGGGCGAAGCCGAGATCGCCCAGGTAGCCCGTGTTCAACGGTTGCAGCTGCACCGCCTTCGCCAGTGCCTGCTCGGCCCGTGCCGGGTCGCCATCGCGGGCGGCGATCAGGCCCAGGCCGTGCCATGCCGCGGCGGCTTGTGGCCCGTTGGTGAGGCTGCCGTACATGGCCAGCGCGGCCTCGCGCTGGCCGGTTTCGCGCAGCGCATCGGCATTCAACAGCCGCAGCTGAGGGCTGTCGCCATACCGTTGCCGATAGGCATCCACGTGCGCGAGCGAGGCGTAGTACGCACCTTGCTGCTGCATCTTCGAAATCAGCTCGGCGTAGAGCTGCTTGTCGTCCTGGGGCGCTACCTCCGGCGACGCCAGCGCCATCGGGTCCTGGCGGTAACCGTTGCGCACGTTCGAACAGGCCGCGCAGAGAGCCGTCGCGGCGAGCAGCAGGCAGAGGCGGGGAAGCACGGCGTGGCGCATGGCGTTCAATCCAGTTTGGTCAGGGCGGAGGCGAGGGCGATGATGGCCGGACCGGCCAGCACCAGCATCAACGCCGGCAACAACGTCAACATCATCACTACGGTCATCTTCACCGAGAGCTTGCCGACCTTCTCCTTGAGCGTGGAACGGCGCTGCTCGCGCAGGCGGAGGCTGAATTGACGCAGCGGTTCCTGCACCGCGCCGCCATGTGCATGGACCTGCAGGATCAGTTGCACCAGGCTGCGCAGGTCTTCGTCATCGAATGATTCGCCGAGGCGACGCAGTGACTGCTCCCGGCTGCGTCCATGCATGTAGGCGATGTTGGCCTGGTGGATCTCCCGGCCCAGCACCGGGACCGCGTTGCGCAGTTTGTCGCCGAGGGTCTGCAGGCTCTGGTCCATGCTGAAGCCCACGCCCTGCAGCAGCCGCAACAGGTCGATCAGCAGCGGGAGCTCGGCGGTCACCTGTCTGCGCAGGCGCATCGCCCAGGCACGCAGGGCGAATTTCGGCAGCAGTATGCCGAACGCCAGCGCGCCGAAGATCACCATCGCGCGGCTGAAGCCGGTGCTGTGGTTGAAGGCCAGCACCAGGGCCAGTGTGGCGACCGCGATCAACAGGCGCAGGCCGAGGAAGATCGCGGTGCCGGCGTGGGTGTTCCATCCGGCTTGATCGAGCAGCAGCCGATCTTCCGGAGCCAGCAGTGCCGCTTCGATACGCCCGCCGTTGAAGCGCTGGCCGAACGCGGCGACACCCTTGAGCCAGCGCTGGCGCAGGCTCACCGCCGGCTGGGGTGGGGCGGCCGGTGTGCCCGCCACATCGCGCGGCCGCAATGCGGCCTGCAACGCATCCTGGTGGCGTTGTTCGCGTCCGCTCAGCACCCAGCCACGCACCCCCAACAGGGCCACGCCGGCGGCGAGCACCAACAACGTGGCGATCCACCAGCTGCTACTGGTCATGCGGGACTCCGATCTGGACGTGCAGGCAGGTACTCATATGGATTTGGCCAGCCGGTACAGCAGGAAGCCGCCGATCAGCTCCAGTCCCAATGCCCACAGCAGCAGCTTGTGGCCGAGCGGCTCGTGCAGGATCGGCTGGAAAAAATCCGGGCTGGTGATCGCCATCAGTACGGCACTGATCGGTGGCAGCAGGCCGAGCACCCAGGCCGACATCCGGGTCTCGGAGGTGGTGGCCATCAGTTCCTGCTGGGCCTGATCCAGATCGCGCATGAAATCGGCCATGCGCTGCAGGATCTGATCGGCGCGGCCGCCGATGCGCACGCTGACGCCCAACACCACCGAGAGCACATTCAAGGCTTCCAGCCGATAGGGCTGGGCGGCCTGCGCCAGCGCGCGGTCCAGGTCCAGGCCGCTGCGGGTGTAGGACAGGGTGGCATCGAGCAGGCCCCGCAGCGGCATCGGCATCTGCGCGGCCGATGTCTGGAAGGCCATCTGCAGGCTGTTGCCCAGACCGGCCAGGCGCACCAGGTTGTCGAGGAAATCCGGCAACTGGCGCAGCAGCTTGGCCTGCAGACGGTTGATCCGCCGCGACACCCAGAACCAGGCCGCCAGAGCGCTCAGTACCAGGACAATCGGCGCAGCCCACACCGTGCCGAGGCGTGCACTGGCGATCCAGGCCAGCAGCGACGCGGCGGCGAGGATGAGCAGCGGTACCCGCCAACCGGTCGGCAGTGCAGCGCGCTGCATCAACGCGTCCCAAGGCAGCCCCGCCGGCGCCGTGCTCACCGGCATCGGCGCTTGGCTGTCACCCATGCCTGCCAGGCGCGGCGAGGTGTCCGGACGCGCCAGCCGCTGCTCGGCGTGCTGCAGCGACAACCTGCGTTGCTCGCGTGCGGCAGCGCCGCCCCACAGCTCCACGGCCAGGGCGATCAGCACCAGTGCCGCACTGCACAGGAGCAGGACGAAGGCCATGCTCAGAAGCCTCCGCCCAGTGCTTCGCGCAGCTGCCGGCGGAACGGTTCGAGCTTGTGCGAGTGCGGCTGGAAGCCGAGCCCGACCCAACGGTCGTACTCGTTGCCATCGGCGTCGATCTGCACTTCGTGACGGAACATCTCCTGGGTGGCGATCATGTTGTCGGTGACCCCGGTGATTTCCGTGATCGAGATGAGCACGCGGCGGCCGCTGCCCAGTCGCGAGATCTGCACGATGAAATCAATGGCGCTGGCGATCTGTCGGCGCAGACTGTCCTCGCTGCCCTGGAAGCCGGCAAACCCGGCCAGCATCTCGATCCGGTACAGGCAATCGCGCGGTGAGTTGGCGTGGATGGTGGCCATCGAGCCGTCATGGCCGGTGTTCATCGCCTGCAGCATTTCCAGCACTTCGGCGCCACGCACTTCGCCGACCACGATCCGGTCCGGGCGCATGCGCAGGCTGTTGCGGACCAGATCGCGGATGCTGATCGCGCCGTTGCCGTCCGCGCCGCCGATACGGCTTTCCAGGCGCACCACGTGTGGATGGTTGAGCGAGAGCTCGGCAGTGTCTTCAACGGTGATCACGCGTTCGTTGGCTGGAATGTAATTGGCCAGTGCATTGAGCAGCGAGGTCTTGCCCGAACTGGTGCCGCCGGACACCAGGATGTTGCAGCGCCCCAGGACCATCGCATGCAGCAGCGCCTGCATCGGGCGGTCGAACGTGCCCATGCGCAGCAGTTCATCGGGGGTGAACGGGTCCTTGCGGAACTTGCGGATCGAGACCATCGGCCCATCCACGGCCAACGGCGAGATGATGGCATTGAGGCGGCCGCCGTTGGGCAGGCGCGCATCCACCATCGGGTTGGACTCGTCCAGGCGGCGCCCGAGCGGGGCCAGGATCCGGCGCAGGATCCGCAGCAGGTGGCTGTCATCGCTGAAACGCTGCGGCGCCCGCTTGAGCATGCCGCCCTGGGAAACGTGGATGTCCTTGTAGCCGTTGATCAGGATGTCCTCGATCTCCGGGTCATGCAGCAGGTCATCCAGCGGGCCGAAGCCGGTCAGCTCCTTGACCAGCGCAGTGGCGACGATGTCCTTCTCGGCTTCGTTGATCGGGATCCTCCATTCGTGGACGAAGCCGGCGGTCTGCGCGTGCACGTAGCGCGACACGGTGTCCGGCGCCCACGCATCGATATCGATGCGCTCGTCCTCGATGCTGTTGAGAAGATGCTCATGTGCGGCGATCAGCACCTTCTGGTACTGCTCGGACTGCTCGAACGGCTGCACGCCGTGCTCGGCCTCTGTGCCGGCGTCGGCGCGGGCGGTGGCAGTCGGGAACGGGGTCACTTTGTCTTCCATGGGGAACCACTCAGGCGGAGGGCGAGGTGTTCCCGCCAGCCCCTGGCCGGCGCGGGGGCCGTCGGATCCAGGTGCGACAACAGCGGGGCAAGGGCACGCACATACGGGTCGCGTGGCGCATCCTGCAGCAGCAGGCGGCCATGGCTGGCACTGGAGCGCAGTGTGGGCCGATCCGGCAGCACTGCCAACAGGGGCAGCTCGAAGCGGGCGGCGATCTGCGCCGGGCTCAGTCCACTGGCATCGTCGTGGCGGTTGATGATCAGCTGCACGCGGGCATCGCGCGCGCCCACCTGGGTGAGATGACGGAGCATCTGGTCGAGCGAGACCAGGGTGCCGATCGACTGGTCGGCGATCAGCCAGATCTCATCGGCGCTGTTGAGCAGCGACACCGGCAACTGGCGCAGCGGGACACCGCCGAGATCGCACAGCACGGTGTGGAAGACACTGCGCAGGCGCTGCATCAGCATGCCCGGATCCGCAAGCGTGGCGCCTTCCATGCCGGGCGGCTGGCCGAGCAGGGTGACGCCGCTGGGATGATGGGCCAGCGCCGTGCGCACCAGCGTCGCATCGATACGCCCGGCATTACGCAGTGCGTCGTCGAAATGGAAGGTGGGGTCCACATTGAGGTACAGCGTCAGATCGCCGGTGGGCTGGCCCAGATCCAGCAGCAGGGTCTGCGCACCGGCGGGCACCGTCGCGGCCGGGGCACCCTGATGGGCCGTATCGGTCTGCTGGGCGAGCACCCCCAGGTGCGCCGCCAGGGTGCTGCTGCCCACGCCAGGCCGCACGCCCAGCAGCAGAACCATGGGTGCACGTGCCGGTGATGTGGCCGGAACGCTGCTGCGGCCCTGCGCGGCGAGTGAGGCAGCACGGCGCAGCACCGCCTCCATCTCCTGCGGCGCGCTGTCCAGATCGAGCAGATCTCGCAGCCCGGCGCGCAGCGCAGCCACGACGCCATCCATGTGGTCGGCATGGGTGGAGCCGATCGCCACCAGCGGCAGCTCCGGTGCCTGCGCCTGCAATTGCCGGGTCAAGGCGGCGGAAAATGCCGCCTGCTCATGCCGATAGTCCAGCAGCACCACACAGCCGGTGTCGCGCAGCGGCTCCAGCGCCGAGGCCGGTGCGGCGCTGTCCAGCCACTGCACCACGCCCAGCGACGGCAGCAACGCCGAGAGCAGGGTGGCGAGTTCGCGGTCCGGTGCAAACAGCACGAGCTTCATCGAAGCATCCCGTGGTTGGACCAGTTGCAGAGTGGCGGACATGAGGGGCGGGTTCCTGACATTGGGCTCAGCGCGAGAAGCCGGGCAGCTGGTCCGAGGAGGCCGGGCTGAGCAGCCAGGCGCCCCATACCGGCAGGTTCGGCGATGCCTCGCGCTGGCCCGGCAGCGGCACTTCGGTGCCCTGGGCCAGCGGCTGCACCAGGCGTGGCGTGACGATGATGACCAGCTCCTTCTCTTCCTTCTTGTAGTTGAGGGTGCGGAAGAACGAGCCGATGATCGGCAGATCGCCGAGCAGCGGCACCTTGTCCACGTTGGAGCTGACGTTGTTGCTGACCAGCCCGCCGATCACGAAGGTTTCGCCGTCGCCGAGCTCGACCGTGGTGTCCGCGCGGCGCGTGGTGATCGAGGGCACCTGCACGTCGTTGTAGGTGATGCCGGCGGCATAGTTGAGATCGCTGGCTTCCGGGGCGACCTTCAGCGCGATGCGGTTCGGCCCGAGTACGGTCGGCGTCACGGTCAGGCCGATGCCGAAGGGCTTGAACGTCACCGTGGTGGTGCCCAGGCCCTGCGGCTCGAGGATCGGCAGCTCGCCACCGGCCAGGAAGCTCGCGCTCTGCCCGGACAAAGCGACCAGGGTCGGCTCGGCCAGCACCCGGGCCATGCCGTTGCTCTGCAGCAGGTCGATGTTCGCGTCCCAGCCGTGGGTGAGGGATTTGAACACCAGCCCGAACGCCGAGGAAAGCGGGTTGGTGATGATGACGTCGTCCGGGCCTGCCGATTCGCCTGCCGGCAACACGCCGGGCAGGGTCGCGCCCGGCCGGGTGATGCCGTAGTAGAAGCCGTTGTTGCGGTTGAAATTCTTGTTGCCGAAGCTCATGCCGATCTGGCGCAGCACCGACTTGTTGAACTCGACGATCTTCACCTCGACCTGGACCACGCCGCCACTGGCGATGGTGGAGACATCGGCCAGCTGCCCGTCTTTGCCGACCGCCATGGCGGCTGCCTTGACGCTGTTCTGGTGGTCCAGCAGCGAGGGGCTCAGGCCCTGCAGCAGGCCTTGACCGTCCTGCACGATCAGCTCGGTGCCACCGCCCTGCGCGCTCAGTGCGCCTTGGACGGCGCTGCGCACCTCCACCTGCAGCCGTTCCGGCTCGCGGTTGCCATTACGCCACAGCAGCAGGGTGGTGCTGCCGGGCGCCTTGCCAACCAGCAGCGCCTCGCGGCCACGCAGCATCACCACGTCGGCCACGCTGGGGTCGGCAATGGCCACCCGCTCCAGGTTGGCAGGCAGTGACCACGGGCGCTGCTCGCGGGTCTGCAGCACCAGCTCCGCCTCGGCGCTGGCCAGCAGCGGGCTGCTGATCAACACGCCGGCCAGCAGGCAGCGCGGCAGGGCGTGGGAGAGGCGGCGCGCGAGGGTGGGGCGTTCGGTCATGGGCTGTCTCGGCATGGGCTTAACGCGACCCGCTAGGGGAGGAAATGTCACCACGGATGATTTCGATGCCCCGGTCCGCGCGCGGTGCAGCGCGGCGCGGGACGCTGCTGGGAACGGGCAGTGCCGCGGTGGAACTGCGCCCGCGTCCGGCCAGTGCGTCGGTGTCGATGCCGGCGTAGGCATCATTTTCCGGGCGCTGCAGGGCAAGGCGTTCGTCGGCGGAAAGCTCGCGGCGCGGGCTGAGCACGCGGCCGGGGGTCGGGAACAAGGCCTGGTCCGGCAGCGCGATGTCAGCCGGGTTGCGCAGCGCCAGGAACAGCTTCCCCTGTTGGGCGCCGAGCAGCAGCCGGTTCGCCTCGGCGACCGGCACCGCCAGCACCGCGCTGCGTGCCGGTTGCGTGGTTCCATCATTGCGTGATGCGCCGGCCGAGGAGTCTGCGCCAGTGATGTCCTGTGCGCGGCTGTCGGCGGGTGCAGGCGCGCTGCCATCGGCGGGCATGCTGGCCACGCTCTGCAGATCATCCGCGCCATAGCTGAGCACGCGCAGCCGCGACAACAGCAGCCGCGTCTGCGAGTCACCGTCGTCGCGCAACCCGCCCGACGCGCGCAGGTTGAGGAACACATCGACAAAATCGCCCGGCTGGATGCGATTGCCTGCGGCCACCAGTTCGTCCACTGGCACCGCGAGTGCGCGCTCGCCGGGATTCAGGCGCAGCGAAAAGCCCTGTGCGATCTGCGCGGTCTGGATCTGGGTGCCTGCCGGGATGTCCTGGATCGGTACCGCGCCGACCAGGGCGTTGATCGAGGTGTAGGCGCCCTCCGGGCGTTGAG
Organism: Stenotrophomonas sp. TWI377; assembly: GCF_039674525.1. Classification (NCBI taxonomy): domain Bacteria; kingdom Pseudomonadati; phylum Pseudomonadota; class Gammaproteobacteria; order Lysobacterales; family Lysobacteraceae; genus Stenotrophomonas; species Stenotrophomonas sp. TWI377. The sequence continues at coordinate 488,208 of NZ_JBDJNT010000001.1, read as the reverse complement.
GATGGCCGGCGATGCGCAGGTCCTCGGCTGTGATCGGTCGCCCGGCCGGCAAGGCGCCGGCCGCCTCGACCACCGGCCAGGTGGCAGGTTGTGCAGGAGCAGTGGCGGTCGCCGGCGTGCCGGGCGGCGCCTCGCTGGCGCGGCGGCTCACCCCGAAGGCGACAATGGCCAGGATCACCGCCAGGCCGATCAACAGGATTGCGGCGATGCGGGTCAACTTGAGCATGCGGTTCTCCGGAAGGTCATCAGTTGCCGCCGAGGTCGAGTTGGGCGACAGCGGTGCTGCGCAGCGCCCGTGGCATTACCCAGCCGTACACGCGCCCGGTACCGGGCAGGAAGGGGTGGGCGCGGTAGTCGTAGCTCACCTCCACGCGGATGCATTGCGCGGCCGGCAGGTCGGCGCAGGGCGCGGGCGTGGAAACGGTGATCGGTGGCGCGCCAGCCGCGGCGCAATCGGGGGTCTGCTTGGCGTAAGTGAGCAGCCACTGCATGGAGCGTCGTGCCGCCAGGCAGGCGGCGGTGCGGCGTTCGGTCGGCGTGGCATGGCGGAACGCAGCACGTGCGCCTTCCGCCGACGCCGCCGACAGCGTCTGCTGCACGGCCATGATCATCACGCCTGAATAGGTGACCAGCAGCAGTGGCAACAGGCCGAACAACAGCATGAGCGCGAACTCAAGGGTCGCGATGCCGCGCTGCCGCGTCGGGCGGCGGAGGGGGCTGGCGGTGATGCTCATGCGGCACCGCCGGATGGCTGCTGCAGGACCCACCAGATACTGGCGAAGGCCAGGTACGCCGCATAGGGAATGCCGACCCGGCCCTGGCGCGCCTGCCGCCACTGCGCGATCACCGGCTGCAGGCGGCGCGAGGCCGCATTGTCCGTCTCGGGACGCGGACCGGAATGGGACAACGCAGGCGCGATGCGCCGCGCGACGATCACGCACGTCGCATGCGCACCGGCGAGCAGGCTGGCGATGATCCAGATTGGAAGCAATGGCGCCGCGCCGAGCAGCAGGCCGAGCACGGCGAAATACTTCACATCACCGGCACCCATCCAGCCGATGGCATAGAACGGCAGCAGCGACAGCAATCCCAGTACGAAGCCGAGCAGGTGCGTGCCCGGAAATCCGCGGCCAGCCATCCACCACTGCCACGCCAGCGCGACCAGCGCGACGCCGGTGGCCAACAGCAACCCGCGATTGGACACCCGTCGGGCGTACAGGTCATGGATGGCGACCTGTACGCCCAGCAGCAGTGCCACCAGGGGAAGGAGTTCCATATGCGTTATGTCCCCCGAATCGGTCGTACGACGCACTTGCGTGCCATGCCGTCGCCGCGGGGAGAGCCGGGCGACAGCGCAGGCAGTCAACGACAGTCGATCAGGCCGCGGCCGCGGTTGCGTCGTCGACCACTTCACCCAGCTTGGTGAACAGATTTTCGAAGAATCCGGTGATCTGGTCTTTACCCACCGCCACCAGGATGCCCGCGATCACGGCGGCCAGCAGGCCGTATTCGAGCGCGGTCACGCCATCTTCTTCAACGAGGAACTTGCGAACGGATGCATTCATGACGGTTTCTCCATTTCCCAATCAGAGCCCGAACGGGCGGATACAGCCCCTGGTACCGATGGTGTTGCCTGGCTCCGCCAGGACCGCCATCACGACCGCGCATCCTGCGCGGTGCGGCCCTTGCAGGCCTGCGCTATCGACCGGGCGGAGCCCGGGCGACGTCATTGGAGGCGGATCGCGCTGGACAGTGCGGTCATTGCTGCCGAAACGCGGCGTCGGCAATGAGGGCAGTGCGTACGAAGATTGCTGTCCATGGCGTTCCCCTTGTTTCTCGATCACCGCGTCGGTATCGCCGCGCGTCCTGAATTCGATGCTCGACGAATCACGTGGGATCCAATACACAAAATCGGCAGGCGTGGGGTCAACTTTAGAAACTTCGCGCCGCGTGTGCGTCGTGCATGAGCCCTGATGTAATGGCGGCAAAGTGAAGCCCGGGTAGAGATTATGTGATGACGATGTGATGTCAACTATTTGACGCCATGCGAGCGCGCTTTAACGTTGGGTTTCAACGGTTTCGGACACAGTTGTGACGATGATTGTGATTCTGTTTACCTGGCGTCCAGTTCGGGCATAATTGCCAAAAATGCGTATCGAAGGCTTCGCCGACAATCGCTGTCGCATCGGCTGAGGGGTTTAGCTGCAATCAGTGAATGATTTAGCTGCAATCAGTGAATGATTTAGCTGCGATCAGTGAATGATTTAGCTGCGGTCACGAACGAGTTACATGGGCGGGCTGGCGGGCATCGTCGCGGCGGGTTGGCCGCAACAGAATGCGCAGCAGGAAAACGCAGGAGTGCGCACCCGGTGGCCATGCGGCGCAGGCATCGGGTTTCCAGGCCAAAGGGGGCATCACTGTCATGGTAGATGGTGTGGTGGAAGACCAGATCGACAGCGGGCTGCGGGCATTCGACCTGACCTCGCTCAGCGGTGTCCTGCGCGTGTGCGATCTGGAGATGGTCCTGCTCGATGGCAACGGCCCGCGTGCCGCGATCGAATCGCAGGTGCATGACGAAGCGCTGTTCTGCACCGCGGTGAGCGGGTTTCATTTCCGTGGTCGTTTCATGCTGCCCCAGGACTGGTGCCTGCTTGGCTTGATCCACGCCACCAATGAGAACGTCAGCTGGTGCCATGGCATGCCGCTGGCCGCCGGGATGGCGTTGACCGTGCTGCCGGAGGGCATCAGCGAGTTCACGCTCAGCGCCGGCACCCACCTGACGTTGCTGCTCGCGCCGATGCAGCGCGTTCAGCGCAAGCTGACCGAGCTGAGCCTGCGCAGCACCTTGCCCTCAGGGCAGGCCCTCTCCCTCTTCCAGGCCGGCACAGGCAGCAACGCAGCGCGACTGGTGCAACGCTACGGTGATGTCCAGCAAGCGCTGCTCGGGCAGGGCGGGACGTTGCCGGCCGACGCCGTGGACGCCCTTCTGCATGACCACATCCAGGCGCTGCTCGGCGCGGGCAGCGATGACCACCCCACCTGCAGCCGTGGCCGGCGCACGCATTATCTGATCGCGCAGCGCGCCGAGAACTTCATGCGGCTCAATCTGCGTCGTTATATCTATATGAATGAAATCTGTGATGCCGCCGGTGTAAGCGAGCGCGCATTGCGGTATGCCTTCGAAGATCTGTTCGGTACCTCGCCGAACCGGTATCTGTCGATGTTGCGGTTGTGCGCGGCGTGCCGTGGGTTGTCGATGGCCGATTCCAGCCGAAAATCGGTGAAAGCCATCGCACTCAGCTGCGGGCTGTGGGACCTTTCGCGATTCGCCGACAACTATCGCCGCGTGTTCGGCGAGCTGCCGCGCGACACGCTGATGCGTGCGCCGGCCCAGATGGGCAGCCCGGCCTGAGGGTTTACGTGGGCAGCTGCGCGCCCGCCGTGCACATATTCGGCAACCTGCCGAAATTGCCCATAGGCCTGCCGGTTTTACCCCTCGTCTTGCCGGAACGCACGTTTGCGCTGCCGGAATGAAGTGCTCACGGTTTGACCCCTCGACTGTAATGACATCCACGTGCCGTCAGGCACCGGTGATGTTCAACGCATTCGTAAACGGGGGAATACCTGATGAACCGTATCTTTCGATTGGTGTGGAGCCACCGGCTGAACGCCCTGGTGGTCGTCTCCGAAATCGCCACCGCGCGCGGCAGCCTGGCGGCTGGTCCGGTGGTGGTGCATCTGAAGGTGCCGATGTCGGTGCTGTCGCTGGGCCTCTCGCTGGCCCTGTGCACGGGCAGTGCATGGGCGGGTGAGAACCAGACCCTCACCGACCTGCAGGCACTGACCGCCAAGTACACCGCACCGCTGCCGGTGAAGCTCGATGCCGACGTGGCGCTGGCAGCCGCGGCACGTGATCGTGGCACGGCCCCCCTGCTGAGCGTGGATGCCAAGGTCAATCTCAACCTCGGTACACCGACGGCCCACCGGGCGGCGCTGCAGGTGCATGCCGCTGCGCAGGCCAACGCGGACCTGCCCAGGCGCGTTGCCGCACCCGGGGGCCAGGTGGCAGCCTTGGCCGATCTGGGCATCGCGGCAGGTACCAGCAACGGTGCCGGGTTGAATGCCCATGCCGATACCAACGCGGTCGCCTCGATTGCGCCGACCGCAGCGACGGTGCACGTGCCGGTCAAGGCCGATGCGCGACTCACCGCGGCAGCGGATACGGCACGGGCAGTGAACGCCGAGGCGAAGGCGGCGGCGAACGTGGCCGTCGCGACGCCGTCGCCGCGGAAGGCCGCACTGGAGGCCAACGTCGATGCGGCAGTACAGGCACGGCTGGCGGCGGCCGAGGTGGAGGCCAAGGCGACGCTGATCGCCGAGGCCACGGTCACGCCCGATGCCCCGGACGCGGTCCAGGCATCGCTGGCGAGCAATGTCGCTGGCGGCGTGCGCGTGGATGCGCTCGGCCACGTGGTCGATGCGGCCGACCGCAATCCCAAGCTCGTCGATGCCGGCGTCAGCGCCGTGCAGACCAGCTCGATGGCGCTGGCGCCGAACGGATTGGGCAACGCGCTCGGTGGGTTGTTGAACGGTGTGGGCGGTGCGGTCGGCGGCCTGCTTGATGGCGTCGGCACGACGGTGGGTGCGATCACGACTCCCGTGCTCGGCGCGGTCGGCGCGGTCACCACGCCGATACTGGGTACCGTGTTCCCGGCACCGACGTCGCTGCCGCCGGGCAGCCCGAAGGGACCGGCCCCGGCCGATCCGAACGCCGGCCTTATCATCGGTACCGGTGGCCTGGTCGGCTCGCTCTCGCAGCTGGTCGGACCCACCGCGCAGGGTCTGCTGGGTGGCGACGGCTACGTGCGCAATGGCAACCTGGCAGTCAGCAGCGCCAACGTGATGCAGACCTACTCGGTCACCAACGTGCTGGGCCTGCCGGTGGTCAACCTGAGCCCGGTCGGCACGCTGCTCGATGGACTGGGAAACGCCAGCACCGGTGGCAGCTCGCACCTGACCCTGATCGGCGGCGTCACTTCCGACAGCTACATCTACAACATCAACAACGGCGATCCCAACGGCCTGCTCGGCCTGGTGTTGCCGGACGGGTCGCCGGCATGGTCGAACAAGTGCCTCAACCTGCTGGTGGCCAGCGTGGACTGCTGGGCGGTCAATGCCGCGCAGGATTACCAGGTGCTGGTCGGCGATGGGGCGTTTGCCAACGGCTCCAAGGAAGTGGTGATCGGCGCCAACGCACGTCATGAGCTGCCGCGGCAGGACGCCAGCATCGCGTTCCCCGGCGCCGGGCTCAACGATCCGACCGACCCCACCGGCGTCCCGACCGCCGACTACGCCGCGCGCATGGGCCATTCCGTGGTCGTCGGCGATAGTGCGACGGGCACCGCCAACGGCCAGACCATCCTCGGTGCGGAAGCCACCTCCAACCAGGCCAACAGCGTGGCGCTGGGGTACCGATCGGCCGCCAACCGCGGCGCGCAGGCCGGCTACAGTGCTTACGGGTTGAACGGGCAGCAGGTGTCGGCCGGTGAAGTCTCGGTCGGCTTCGCCGGTGGTGAGCGCCAGATCAGCAACGTGGCTGCCGGCAGCGCCGCCACCGACGCGGTCAACGTGGCCCAGCTGCAGGGCGCGATCTCGCAGATCGATGCGGTCGGCACGCTCGCGGTGACCTATGACGACGATGGCGCGGGCGGCGCCGACTTCCGCCGGGTCACCCTCGGCGGCGGCACCGGCACCACCACGATCGCCAACCTCGCCAACGGCGCGGTCAACGCAACCAGCACCGAGGCCATCAACGGCGCCCAGCTGTTCGACACCAACAGTGCGATTGTCGACTACTTCGGCGGCGTCACTGCCTACGATCCGGTCACCGGCGCGTGGACCGCACCGAGCTTCCAGATCTCCACGATCTCCACCGGCGGGGCAGTCGCGCAGGGGGTGTACGACAACGCCAGCGATGCCTTCTCCGCGGTGGATGGTTCGCTGGTCAACCTCAACACGCAGATCACCGATATCCGCAACGGTGTTGGCAGCCGCTATCTGAAGATCAACTCGACCGGGGCAGAAGCCGCCGCCGCGGGCCTGGACAGCATCGCGGTCGGCACGGGTGCCTCGGCCACGGCCGCCAACAGCGTCGCGGTGGGTGCCGGTGCACTGGCCGACCGCGAGAACACGGTGTCCGTCGGTGCGGTCGGTGCAGAACGCCAGGTGGCGAACGTGGCCGCGGGCACCGAGGCCACCGATGCAGTCAACCTGGGCCAGCTGGAGGCGTCCGAACAGGGCGCGCTGCGCTACGACCTCAATCCCGATGGCAGCGTGAACTACGCCAGTGCCACACTGGGCAACGGTGGCGGTGCTACCACGCTCAGCAACCTGGCCGCTGGCAGTGTCACCGCCAGCAGCAGCGAAGCGATCAACGGGGCCCAGCTGTTCGCTGCCAACCAGGCCGTGGCCACCCACCTCGGTGGCGGCGCTGCGCTGGATGCCAACGGCATGGTCACCGCGCCGAGCTACACCATCAACAACGTCGCCAGCGATGGCCAGGTCACCGCCGGCAGCTATGACAACGTCGGCAGTGCCTTCGATGCGGTCAGCACCTCGCTGGCCAACGTCGCCGACCAGACCGACACCGTGGACCGCCTGGCGGTGAAGTACGACGCCGATGCCAGCGGCAATGCCACCAACACCATCACCCTGGCCGGTGATGCCAGTGGCGCGGCGGTCGCACTGACCAACCTGGCCGAGGGTCGCGTGCAGGCCGGCAGCCTGGATGCGGTCAATGGCAACCAGCTGTTCCAGACCAACAATGCGCTGGTGGGGTACTTCGGCGGCACCACCAACTTCGACGGCAACACCGGGATCTGGACGGCGCCGACCTTCCGCATCTCCTCCATCGCCACCGACGGCAGTGTCATCGCCAACGATTACAGCGACGTCACCGTGGCCTTCTCGGCGGTAGATGCCTCGCTGACCAACCTCAATACCCGCATCGACCAGATCCAGCCGGGTGGCAACAGCCAGTACGTGCAGGTGAACTCGACCAAGGGCGCGGCCACTGCGGGCGGTGCCGACAGCATCGCGATCGGGCCGCTGGCCAGCGCCGCCGGAAGCGGCAGTGCGGCCATCGGTGACGGCGCCAGCGCCAGTGCGGACAACAGCGTTGCGCTCGGCGCCGGCTCGGTTGCCAGCGTGGGGGCACAGACGGGGTACACCGGTGCCTACGGCCAGACCGGGGCGAGCAGTTCGGTGGGCGAAGTGGCCGTCGGCAGTACCGGGGCCGAGCGCAAGGTCACCCATGTGGCCGATGGTTCCGAGCGCTACGACGCGGTCAATGTGGGCCAGCTGCAGAACGGCGTGAACTACGCGATCAACGAGTCCAAGGCCTACACGGATACGCAGATCAACAACATCAACAACGGTACCTCCGGCATGTTCCAGGTCAACAACACGCAGAACCTGGCTGCGCCCTCGGCCTCCGGCGACAACGCCGTGGCCGGTGGTGCCGGCGCCGCCGCCGCGGGCAACAACGCCACGGCGCTGGGCAACGGAGCCAGCGCACAGGGCAGCAACAGCGTCGCGCTGGGCGCCGGTTCGGTGGCCGATCGGGCCAACACGGTCTCGGTAGGCAGCAGTGGTGCGGAGCGGCAGATCGCCAACGTGGCTGATGGCAGCGACGCCACCGACGCGGTCAACGTCCGCCAGCTGCAGGCCTCCCAGCAGGGCACGATCCGTTACGACACCAACGTCAACGGCACCACCAACCTCAACAGCGTGACCCTGGGCAGCACGGCTACCGGGCCGACCACGGTGCGCAACGTCGCCCCGGGTACCGCCGGGACCGATGCCGTCAACGTGGACCAGCTGCGCAGCGGCATGGCCCAGACCCTGGACTGGTCCAAGGCCTACACCGACGAGCGCATGGACTCGTTCGACCGCAACCTGCAGAAGACCGACAACCGTGCCTCGGCCGGTGTCGCCTCGGCGATGGCGGTGGCCGCCCTGCCGCAGCCCTATGAGGCCGGCCGCAGCATGGCCTCGCTCGCCGCCGGCAGCTTCAACGGTGAATCCGGCGTGGCGGTGGGCATCTCGGGGGTCTCCGAAGGCGGGCGCTGGATCTACAAGTTCAGCGGTTCGACCAACAGCCGCGGCGATGGTGGTGTCGCGGTAGGTGCCGGCATCCAGTGGTGACTGCCTCCGGTGCCGGCGCGCTGCCGGCACCGGACCTGCGGTCCGCATTCAACGCATACAGGGGGAACACCATGTCCATGCAGCCCACATCCACCACCCAGGTGCCGCTGTTGCGGTCACTGGGCCTGAGCCTGGCGGCCCTGCTGCTGGGCGCCTGCGCCAGCCACGGCGAACAACGCACCACGCCGTCCACGGCGACCGCCGACACCGCCGACACCGATGCGGCGAACTTCCCGGATCCCCGCAAAGCCACGTTGAAGGAGGGCCTGTTCGTGGATGTCGACACTCTGCGCCTGTTCGCCCGTGGCATGAGCAAGCGCCAACTGTACGCCCTGCTGGGCACCCCGCATTTCGGCGAGGGCATGTGGGGCGTGCGCGAATGGAACTACCTGTTCAACTTCCGCAGCAGCCCGGGCGGGGACTATTTCACCTGCCAGTTCAAGGTCGACTTCGATGGAAAGGGGATCGCCCAGACGGCGCACTGGAAGCCGCAGGCCTGTGCGGCCGTGCTTGATCCGCCGCGCCCCCCGACGCCCCCCGCACCCGCGCCGATGCCGAGCGAGCCGCTGCGGCTGGCAGCCGACGCGATGTTTGCCTTCGACAGCGCCATGCTCACCCCCGAGGGGCGCCGGAACGTGGACGCCCTGCTGCAGCAGGTCCGGGATGCAAGCCGGGTGCAGACCATCCAGGTGATCGGCTATACGGACCGGATCGGCAGCGACCGCTACAACCTGGTGCTGTCGCAGCGGCGCGCTGAAGCCGTGCGCGATGCGCTGGTGGCCGGCGGAGTGCCGACGGCGGCCATCATCGCCGAAGGGCGCGGCAAGGCCGATCCGCTGGTGCAGTGCGAGCAGGCGCAGCGCAAGGCCCTGATCGTCTGTCTGGCACCGAACCGGCGCGTCGAACTGTCGGGCAAGGCACTGCCGCGCTGAAGCCGCACGGGGCCGCCTGCTCACCTCTCTGCCCATACCCCGCCGGCGCACCCGTGCGCCGGCGAGGGACCGTCTTGACCTGGCGCGTCGTCCGCACAGCGTGATGTCTCCCCCGTCATCGTTCTGAAGACGGCGCGCCTGGCCATCTCTTCCACCCCCCCGGGCCGGCCGAAGGCGAACTGCGGCCGCCATTTCCGGTTACGGCATCAGGACCTTATCGATCACATGGATCACGCCGTTGCTTTGCTTCACATCGGCAATGGTCACCTGCGCGACCTGGCCCTTGCTGTCCGTCAGGGTGATGCCCTTGCCGGCGACACGGGCGGTCAGCGCTTCACCTTCCACCGTCGTCAGGCTCGCCTTGCCACCGCCCTGCTTGATCTTGGCCATCAGATCGGTGCTGGTGACCGCGCCGGGGACGACGTGGTAGGTCAGGATCCTGGTCAGGTCGGCCTTCTTTTCCGGCTTCAGCAGTCCCTCCACGGTGCCCTTGGGCAGCGCGGAGAAGGCCGCATTGGTCGGCGCGAACACGGTGAACGGGCCGGGGCCCTTCAGCGTATCGACCAGGCCGGCGGCCTTGACCGCGGCAACCAGCGTGGTGTGGTCCTTGGAACTGACGGCGTTGTCGATGATGTCCTTGTTGGCATACATCGCCGCACCGCCGACCATCGGATTGCTGTGCGCCGCCATCGGCGCGGCCGGGGCCTGCGCGAAGACGAGCGGGGACGCGGTGGCGGCAAGACAACCGATCAGTACGAGGCCTGCGAACTGGATCTTCATGACCAAAACTCCCAAATGGATGCGCCGGTGTGACGCACCTTCAGCTACGGCGGGAGTGTCGTGGCGGATGCAGCAGGAGGCTTTCTTTTTTCAACTATCAGGAGCAGGTGAAAGCGGCGTCTGCACCACGCGATGAAACCACGGGGCGGCCACCCGGTCAGGGGCCCTGTTCGCTGGTGATCGTGGCTCCCTCACGCATGACCAGGGTGACCGGCGTCTTCTCGACGACCTCGAGCAGGCGCGCCCAGTGCGCCTCGGTCAGCACCCCGGAGGCATGCAGTACGCGGTGGACCTGCAAGCGGCCGTCCGCGTCGCGGGAGGAAGACAGCTCGGCACGGAACTCGCCCAGGTCCCAGCCCTTCTTCTCCGCATACATGCGCAGGGTGATGGCCGTGCAGGCCGCAAGCGAGGCGAGGTAGAGATCGAAGGGGGCCATGCCTGCCGCCTGGCCGCCCAGGCTCACCGGTTCGTCGGCCACCAGCGCGTGCTCGCCGCTGCGGATGTGGTGGCGGTAGTTCACGCCATCGGAAACGATCTGGACCTGTGCCATCTGCTGCGCCTTCGGGGTGGAGATCGGCGCAGGATGGCATGGGCCGCGGGACAGCGTACGGTCGCGCTCTGGAGCACCCTGCGATCTGGGGCGACCCGCGCGGCCTTCCACGCTCCGCCCCAAGCTGCTTACGGGTGCGCGGGAACGCGCAGCGGCGGCAGGTCGGTCGCCACATCGCCCAACGGAAAGCGCACTTCGACACGGGTACCGCCCAGCGGGCTGGAACCGATCCGCAGGCTGCCGCCCAACAGCCGTGCACGCTCTTCCATGCTGATCATGCCCAGCCCCGGCGCCGCCGGCGTGCTGCCCGCTACCGGCATGCCGATGCCATCGTCGTCGACCCGCAGCAGCAGCTGCTCGCCGCGCACCGTCACCAGGACGTGGGCGGTACTGGCATGCGCGTGTTTGTCCACGTTGTTCACCGCTTCCTGCACTATCCGGAACAGGCTCAGCTCGCGGTCGTCACCGAGTCGGGGCGGGCTTTCGATCCGGCATCGCACGCGCAGCGCCCCACGAGCATTGCGCTTGATGCAGAACGCATCGAGCGCACTGGCCAGGCCGGTGAAACGCAGGATGCTCGGATGCAGCTCGTGGGAGATCGACCGGATGTCATTGGACACCGTCAACAGCTGGTCCTGGAGCTCGACCACGCTGTGGCGGTCGGCTTCGGGAATCTGGTTGCGCAGGGTACTCAGGCAGATCGAGATCGCCGCCAGCGACTGGTTGACGTCGTCATGCAGGTCGCGCGCGATGCGCGTGCGCTCTTCTTCCTGCACCACGAGCATCCGCCCGGTCACCTCACCCAGCCGACGATAGGCCTGCTGCAGTTTCAGGTGATTGGACAGCTTCTGCTCGGACAGCGCGCCGAGGAACAGCAGGGCACAGCCGGTGCCCAGGGTCCATACCTGGGCGGTGATCAGGTTGCGCTCGGGCGTCCAGAAGGCGAGCGGACCCACGCCGGCCAAGCTCAACTGCATCGCCAGCACCGCCACGATCAGCATGCACACCGCTGCCCCGCTGACCCCGAACACGATCAACACCCAGATCAGGAGCGGAATGGGGGCCAGGACCAGCAGCGGGGTCATGACCCCTTCGGGCCAGTCCATGCCCCAGATCACGCCCAGCACGCCGAACAGAAGCACGGCGACAGCGATCGTGCGCCAACGCCAGCCGGCCCGACGTTCCGGTGTCTGCAGCACCCGCGCGATGTTGACCACCGTCGGCACGACCAGCAGGTAGCTCACGCTGCTGCAGAGCAGCCGTGTGAGCAGCATGCCGGGTGCCAGTCCGCGGGGCGCGCCGGGAAAGACGAGCATCTGCCACCACGCCACGCACACGGGAAGTGCGATGCAGCCGAGTGCGATGAACAGGGAGATGTCGCGGAATCCCTCCAGCGCGGAACCGGTCGCGCGCCAGCGCAGCAAAAGCCAGGCTACGGCGGCCACCAGGGCCAGTTCACCGGCACTGGCCACCAGCCCACTCAGCCCGACGAACGGCACCAGCACGAACGCCAGCACGGTGCCGACCGCGGCCGCGAGGATGCACGTGCGCCACTGCGGGCGCGGGGTGAACAGCAACCAGCCCATCAAGAGCGGTCCTGGAATCCACAGCACGTGCAGACGGAAGCCCGGCATCTGCGCCAGCGTCGGCAGCAACTGGCCAAGCAGGCAACCAATCAGCAGCGGCAGGACGTGCGTGAATGTGATGCGAGGCGCAGGTGATGCGCGCGTGGAGGCGATGGGGCTGACCGAATCGTCCGATGCTGCTGCACGGGTGCTGTCGACAGGAGCGATGTGCGTAACAGTCGCGTTGACGCGCACGTGGACCTCGGTGGGTGCGTGAGGAAGCTTCGGATCGAGGCCTGTCCCCGAGGCGCGCAACGCCTCCCTCGGACAGGTCTCAATGTGATGCGTTTCACGCTTGCGGGGCAGCGTGTCACCGCTTGTAGCGATGTCGTTTCCGCCCCACAATCGCGCCGATGTAAACAGCTTGTCCCCCGTCGCGCTATCCGATTTCCGACCTGCTTGAGGAACTGGCATGGACGAACCGATGGCCCCGTACAGCCGCTTCGTCGTCGATGGCTTCGACGCCGATGCGTTGCTGGGGGTAGTGCGCGACACGCGGTTCGAACAGCGCCTGCTGGCCGCCGGGCACTTTCGCGCGTGCCTCCAGCGGCTGGTCTTTCCAGAGTTCAGCTTGGACAGCGGCACCTACACGCTGCCGATTTTCGCCAGCGGCAGTTTTGGCGAAGGATTGATCGCACTGGCGATGGCCGTGTCCTGCCAGCAGCCGATGTGGGCCAACGGACGCTGGGTTCCGGCGGGCCAGGTGATGGTGTTCGCCGAAGACAGCGAGCTCAATGTGCGTCCGCAGCCCGGGGGCTGGCAGTGGGCCGTGCTGCTGATTCCGCGCGAGGTCCTGCAGCGCGAGGCCGTGGCGCGGGTCGGCCGCGAACTGCGCCTCCCGCGCCGCGGATGGTGCAGCCGCCCGGCCGCCCCCGCGCACGCGCAGGCACTGCGTTACGGCGTGTTCTCCGCACTGGACACCGCCGCGCGCTGGGAGGGCCTGATCACGCCGGAGCACCTGGCGGCGCAGTCCGCGCTGCTGCTGGGCGCCTTCGTGGACGCCGTCAGTGCCGCCGATGCCGGACCGGAACGATGTGCCGATGGCAGCTGGATCGAACGCCACCGCGATGCCGTGGTGCGGCGGGCCGAGACCCATCTGAAAGGCCATCTTGACCGGCCCTTCGACAGCGCGGCCCTGGCGCTCGCCCTGGGCGTGGGCGAACGCCAGCTCGAACGTCTGTTTCGTGATGCCTACGGACATGGGCCGTGTCACTGGCACCAAGTGGCCCGTTTGAACCGCGCGCGCAGCGCGTTGCTGCAGGCAGATGCGTCGGGGAGTGTGACGGAGATAGCCCTGCGGCTGGGCTTCGGGCATCTGGGCCGCTTCTCCCTGCTGTACCGCACTGTCTTCGGGGAATGTCCTCGAGACACCTTGCGACGCTGAATCGTGACCTGAGCCGTGGGCCGCAGCGCGCACGACATCGCGTGCATGACATCACGGCCCCGTCACGCAGCCACTCGCATGTTCGGCACGCTGCAGACGCATCGGGAAGGTTTGTCGTGGCGCATTGCCGATGACGAACCTGGCGATGGTGGCTGCAGCGACGGGTCCACGGGGGCTATCGCAGCGAACGGAGGCAGGCAATGGGCGTCTCGTGCGTGCAGAGGAGGTCTGTGCCATTCGGCAGTGTCGTCGTCGCCGACGACCACAGGCTCGTGGCCCAAGGCATCGAACGCTTGTTGATGGACTGTTTTGACTCGATCGTGCTGGTGTCGTCCGGCGAGCAGCTGCTGGCCACCCTCCGCCGCGAAACGCCGGATATGGTCGTTTCGGATATCAGCATGCCCGGCATCAGCGGCCTTGAGGTGATGCGCCAGGTGCGCAGCGAAGGTTGCCTGACGCCGTTTCTGTTTCTCACCATGCACGACGAGTCCAGCCTCGCGGCCGAGGCGATCCGTGCCGGTGCCCGTGGCTACATGCTCAAGAGCGCGGCCGGCGACGAACTGGTGCGCGCGATCCATGGCGTGATGGAAGGGCACACCTATGTCACGCCCAGCCTGGCGGTGGATGCGATCGTGTCGTCGGGGCGCCGACAGCATGCGCTGACCGACAAGCAGCTGCGCATCCTGGAATACGTCGGCCGTGGCCTGCGTTCCAAGCAGATTGCCTACGCGCTGGGGGTATCGGTGCGCACCATCGAATCGCACAAGTACGCGATCATGCAGGAAATGGGGGTTCACGGGACGCTGGAGCTGGTGCGCAAGGCCCAGTTGGAGGGCCTGATCCGCCCCTGAGCAGCCTGGCCGTGTGCAGCCAGTAGATTTACTTGCCCGCTCGCGGTGGTTTTTCCCTTGCGAGCGTCCGGTGTCCGGTTGCACCATCAGGACAGGTGTCGAGCAGGCGAGTGCGATGAACGCGGTACGGGTACTGCTGGCCGAAGATGGGTGCGCGATGGGACGCCAGCTGCGCGGGCTGCTTGCCCAGCACGTCCAGGTGATCGGGCTCGTGCAGGACGGGGCTTCACTGGTGCAGGCAGCACAGGCGATGTTGCCCGATGTGGTGGTGACGGATATTGGCATGCCGGAGTTGGATGGACTGGAGGCCGCACGCCGGCTTCTACTGCGGCGCCCCGTTCTTGGTGTGGTGTTCATCACCGTGCACGCCGCGCCGCAGATGGTGTCGCAGGCAATGGCCCTGGGAGCGTGCAGCTATGTGCTCAAGTCCGATGCAGGTGATGACCTGCTGGAGGCGGTTGCGGCCGCTGTGAAGGGTGAGTCGTTCGTCTCGCGATCATTACGTGGCCCGCGCAGGAGCTGATCGCAGAGAGTCACTGGCTGTAGCAGGACGCCTGCGACCGCAGTGCGTCATTCGGTTCATACCTGGGAGGCTCATGTCATGAAAGCGCTCTGCATCGCAGTTGTCGCGGCCAGCCTGGTTGCCTGTGCATCCACACCGACCGTCAACACTGATTTCGATCCGGCCGCCAACTTTGGCGCGTACAGAACCTACAGCTGGGCGGTCAAGCCAACGGCTGGCTCACCCCTGGTGCAACAACGCATCGTCGATGGCATCAATGCCAGACTGCAGGCCAAGGGCATGCGCGAGGTGCCGCAGGGCGACATCGCGCTCGCCGCACACACGGTCACTGACCGGAAGCAGACGCTTGACACCTTCTACACCGGGACCGGCATGGGCGGATGGGGCTGGCGCGGTGGCTGGGGCGGGGGCATGGGCAACGCGACCACGACTGTCCGTACCTACGAAGTAGGCACGCTGGTGCTGGATATGTTCGATACGCGCACAAAGCAGGCCGTCTGGCGTGGCACGGCCAGCAGCACCGTGCCTTCGTCGCCGGACAAGATCAACGCTGCGGTGGAGACCGCCTTGGACAAGATGCTCGCTGGCTTCCCGCCCGCTGCCACCGCTGGCCGTTGACGGGTGGGCGGCGCGTGGCGCTGATTCCTTCACGGCACTGCTGCCCGTGCACGGCATCGCTGCTGCTCGCGTGCGTGTTCGCGAGCGGCGCGCTGTCGCCGCTGCACGCGGCGGAACCCGTTGCGGCCGACGATGCGGCCGGCCAGGGGGGGCATTGTGGCGTGCGCGGCCCGGGCGACACCCGGCCCCGGATCGGGCTGGCGCTGGGCGGTGGCGGCGCACGGGGCATCGCCCATGTCCGCATCCTCAAGCAGCTCGAGGCGCTGCACATTCCGGTGGACTGCATCGCCGGTACCAGTGCCGGCGCGCTGGTCGGTGCCTTGTACGCTTCCGGCGCCACGCCCGAGCAGATCGAGCAACTGGTGCTGAGCACCGAATGGCTGAGCCTGTTCACCGACCCCGTGCCGCGCAGCGAGCGCTCGCTGCGACGCAAGGCCGATGACTATGCCCAACTGGCCCCGATCGGCATCGGGCTGGGCGGCGAGGGCAAGGCGGTCGCGCTGGCCGGGGGCGTCTCCGAAGGCGAGAAGCTGATCGCCCTGTTCGAGCGTGCGACCGGTGCCGGCCGGGTCAATGGCCGTTTCGACGACCTGCCGATTCCGTTCCGGGCGGTCGCCACCGACATCAATACCGGCAAGCCAGTGGTGTTGTCCGAGGGCAGCCTGCCGATGGCGATGCGGGCCAGCATGTCGTTGCCGGGCATCTTCCGTCCGGTGGTGATTCATGACCAGGTGCTGCTCGACGGTGGCCTGTCCAATCAGGTACCTATCGACGTAGTGCGGGCGATGGGCGCCGATCGGGTGATCGCGGTGGACGTGGGCACGCCGTTGAGCGCGCTGGACCGCAATGCCAGCCTGGTGGAGGTGATCGGCCAGCTCAGCGGGTTCCTGACCACGCGCAGCGCGCAGGCACAGCTGGACAGTCTGGGCACGCAGGATCTGCTGATCTCGCCGGACCTGACAGGCAAGGTCGCCACCGGCGATTTCGACAAGGCGCCCGAGGCGCTGCGGATCGGCCAGCTCGCCGCCGACCAGGCGGCGCCGGCGCTGCAGGCGTTCGCGCAGACGCCGCAGACCTACACCCGGCTGGCCGCGCAGCGGGCCGGGCGGGCCCCGCCCGCGGTGCCGACCATGATCGATTTCGTCGAGGTGGACAACCACACCGGGTACGCCGACGCACTGCTGCTGTCCTATCTCCCGGTCCGCATCGGCCAACCGCTGGATGTCGAGGCGATGCAGGCCGGCGTGCTGCGCGCGTATGGCATGGGAACGCTGGCCAGCATCAACTACGAAATCCGGTCACGCGACGGCAGAACCGGTGTCGTGGTGTCGGCCTATCTCAAGCCCAACGGACCGGTGTACCTGGAGGCCGGGTTGAGCCTGAGCAACGACCTCGAAGGGAATCACGAAAGCAACCTGCGCGCCGGCCTGCTGTTCTCGCCGCTGTCGCCTTACGGCGCCGAAGCGCGCATCGCGCTGCAGATCGGCAGCGAACCCGGCCTGACCGGTCAGTACTACCACCCGTTCGACCTGCACAATCGATACGCCTTCCAGGCCGGTGGTGGCTTCCAGACCCGCAGCTTCAATCTCTACGACGATGCCGGCGACAAGATCGCGCGCTATCGCGTGCGCCGGACCGGCGCCACGGTGGCGCTGTTCCGCAATGTGTCCAACGTGCTCGCGTTGTCCGTGGGGGTGGAGCGCTACACCGGCAACGCCGAGGTGGAAGTCGGCGACCCGACCATCCCGCGCGTGGACTTCGACGAGGGGGCGTGGATCGCGCAGGCCACGCTGGACGACATCGACAGCGTGTATTTCCCGCGCGAGGGGTATCTGGTCAACGCCGGCACGTACCAGTCCAGCACCGGCCTTGGCGCGGATGCGCGGTTCGGCCAGATCGACCTGGATGCCGTGGCTGCGCGCTCGTTCGGCAAGCATGCCCTGCAGCTGGGGCTGCGCTACCACGTCACTTCG
Organism: Stenotrophomonas sp. TWI377; assembly: GCF_039674525.1. Taxonomy (NCBI): domain Bacteria; kingdom Pseudomonadati; phylum Pseudomonadota; class Gammaproteobacteria; order Lysobacterales; family Lysobacteraceae; genus Stenotrophomonas; species Stenotrophomonas sp. TWI377. Next base: position 470,767 of record NZ_JBDJNT010000001.1, on the reverse strand, counting down.
TCCGGCACGGCGCCGGTGCAGAATCTGTACCGGCTCGGCGGGCGCTGGCGCTTGGCCGGTTTCCAGCAGAACCAGCTGACCGGCCAGGATTATGCACTGGGTTTTGCCGGCTACACCTATGAGCTGGGCACGCTGCTCGGGCGCTCGGCCCAGGTTGGTGGCACGGTCGAATATGGCAATGCCTGGCAGCGGCGCAGCGACATGTCGTTGAGCGACGGCATCTTGAACGGCAGCCTGTTTCTGGGTTTCGATTCCTGGATCGGCCCGTTGATCTTCGGCATGGGATTCCGCGAAGGCGGCGAGAACGTGCTGTTCATCGAACTGGGGCAGTCGTTGTAGGTCCACCCGCGGCGATCCACGCGTCCACGGCCTGGCTGACCACGGTCATCGGCATTGCCCCATTGCCCAGGATCAGATCGTGGAAGGCACGGATGTCGAACCGGTCGCCCAGTTCCCTGCGGGCGTGCTCACGCAGTTCCAGCAGCCGCAGCTGGCCCATCTTGTAGGACGAGGCCTGGCCGGGCTGCACCAGGTAGCGGTTGACCTCGATGCGGACGTCGGCCGGGCTCATGCCGGTCTTCTCCTCCATGTAGGCGACGGCCTGCTCGGGCGTCCAGCGTTTGCGGTGCAGACCGGTATCGACCACCAGCCGCACCGAGCGGAACATTTCGGCCTGCAGGCGGCCCAGGTCACCGGCGGGGTCATCGCGGTACACGCCGGCCTCGGCCATCAACTGTTCGGCATACAGTGCCCAGCCTTCGCTGAAGGCGCTGGGATTGAGGCTGCGGCGCAGCATCGGCAGGTCGGTCAGGGTCTGGCCGATCGAGATCTGGAAGTGATGGCCCGGCGATCCCTCGTGATAGGTGAGGGTGGGAATGCTCCAGCGGGTGTTGGAGCTGATGTCGCCCAGGTTGATGAAGAACGTGCCCGGGCGCGAGCCATCCATCGCCGGCGGGTAGTAATAGCCGCCCGGCGAGGTGGCCTGCATGTGCGCGGGCACCGGCTGCACCAGCAGTTTCTGTGTCGGCAGGTGGCCGAAGTAGGTCGGCAGGATCGGATCGAGGTCGCGCAGGCGCTGCTCGATGTCGCCGATCAGCTGAGCGCGCCCTGCGTCGCTGTCCTCGTACAGGTAACGCGGGTCCTTGCGCAGCTGCGGGATGCGCGTGGCCACGCTGCCGTCGCGCAGCCCGAGCTGTTTCAGGCGGGCATCCATGCTCGTGTCCAGCCGCGCCACTTCGCGCAGCCCGATCTGGTGGATCGCATCGGCATCCAGGTCGGTGCTGGTGTACCAGCGCAGCGCGGCATCGTAGTACGCCTTGCCGTCCGGCAGTGCCCACACGCCCTTGTTGCCGGGATGGGTCGCCAGCGTTGCCTGCACGTTGTCGAGCAGGCGCTGATAGCCCGGGTTCACCGCGTCGCGCACCGCCGTGGTCGCCTGTGCGATCAGTTCAGCGCGCCGGGCTGCGGGGATCGAGGGCACCTTGTCCAGCTTGCGCTGCAACGACTGCACCCACAGGCTGTCCTGCGGCGCCGGTTTCAGCAGGGCACGGTACTGGTTGGCCGCGCCCTCCAGCGCCACCTCGGGCGGCACCACGCCCAGGCGGGCCTGCATGTCCACGTTGGCCCGGACCTGGTCCAGCTTGGGGCCCATCGCCTGCAGCCGTGCGATGTAATGACGCGCGCTTGTCTCGTCAGTGACCGCATGCTGGTTGTCCATGAACTGCGGCAGGTTGACCGGCAGGCTGAACAACTGGTCCACGGCGTAGGTGCTGCCGCCGACCGGCAACCAGGCCGCGGCCCACGGCACGGCCATCAGATCGATCTGGGTCTGGTAGAACCAGCGCGCCAGTCCGTCGCTGAGCCGTTGCTGTGGATCCAGCGGCGGGCCTTTCCATGCACGGATCTGCGCGAGGTTGTCGACCAGGAAGCGGCGGTTGATCTCGCGCCGGGCCAGCGAGACGTCGGTCAGCTGGCCGGACAGATCACCGGCGGCATCGCCACTGATGCCGAGCATCGTGCGCAGTTCCGGATCGGCGTTGATCGCGGCCATCGTCTGCGCATCGAGCAGGGCATTGAACGAGGTGGCGGCCGGGGCGACGGCGGGGGCTGGCGCCTGCGCCTGCGCCCGGTGCGAGGGAAGCGTGAGGGCGGCTGCGATCGCGAGGGCGAGCACGGCGGAGAAACGGCGGGCGGGCGTGGTCGAAATCACAGGGCGATCTCCGTTGGCGGGCGGGCTGCGCGCAGGCTACGCCAGCGCAGGGGCAAGCGCACCTGCTTCAGCCGGCGATCCGCTCGAAGCCGTCCGCGCTCCAGTCTTCACTGCCGACACCATGGTGGATGACGAACAGACCGTGCGGATCGTAACGGCGCTTGGCCGCCTGCAACCGGGGGTAGTTCGGTCCCCAGAAGGCCTTCTGCCAGTCTTTCTGGAAGTAGTCGCTCTCCGAGACATAGGCCGGCGCCGAGGGCGCCACCACGCTCAGTGCCTGGTAGGCGCGCGCGACGTTCAACGCGCCGCGGCGTGCACGGGGCTCATCGACGTTCAGGCCGAGGCCCGGATACACCGGCCCGCTGGCGTTGCCGATGATGGCCAGGGCGAAGGCATCCAGCACCGCCGGATGGGTGGCGGTCTCGCGGCTGGCCGCCAGCGCCGCCGCGGGCGCACCGAACAGGCCCTTGTTGCAGTGCATGCCGACATCCATGTGCTCGGCGGCCGCGCAGATGGCTGCGGCCGCCTGCGTGCGCCGGGCATCGTCCAGCAGGGAGGAGGGCAGCCATGCCGAGGCGTAGCCATGCAGGAACCAGCCGACCTGACCCTGGTCCCCCTTCCACAGCATGTGCCGTGAGGCGGCGCCCTCGCGGGTGTCCTCGGCGATCAGCGCGGGGGCATGCTCGCGGAAGAAATCCGCGTCCCACATGTGGCGGGCGGGCATCGCCAATGCCTGCAGGGGGTCGGTGATGGTGTACGCCGGCCGGGCGCGGACCCAGTCCAGGAACGGCGTCCAGGTCGCTTCGGCCGCGTCGCGCGACAGGCCCTGGAATACCATCGAGATCGACAGGCGGCGCTTGTCCTTGAACGTGAACTGCTCGCCCCAGTGCGCGTTGCACAGCGCGTCGCGGTAGAAGCGCAGCATCTCCGCCGCCAGGGCCTGCCAGCTGGCGTCGTCGCTGGCCTGGATCTGGCAGGAGACGCCGCCGAAGGTGTCGGGCAGGGCATGGGTGCGCAGCGTCATCCGGGTGACGATCCCGAAACTCGCGGCGCAGCCGCCCTTCAAGGCCCAGAACAGGTCTGGCTCGTTGTCGGCGTTGACGATGCGGATCTGCCCGTCGGCGGTGACGATCTCGGCCTCGAGCAGGCTGGCCGCGGCCGTGCCATGCGCCTTGGAGAAACTGCCGAAGCCGCCGCCGGTGACCAGGCCGGTCACGCCCACCGAGGTGCAGCCGCCGCCCTGGACATAGCGCCCGCCGCGGGTGGTGACCGCATCGTAGGCATCGATCCACATCGCCCCGGCGCCCACGCTGACCGCCGGCTGCGGCGCCGTGCCCGGGCGGGCGTTGTGGGCGACGAAGGCATCGTGCAGCTCGACCTGGTTCATCGCGCGGGTCCAGACCAGCAGCGAATCCGGCGCGCAGGAGGTGCCGTGATAGCTGTGCCCGCCGCCTTTGACCACCAGCCGCAGGCGGTGGGTGCGGGCGAAGTTCACCGCCGCGGCCACATCGGCGCTGTTGGCGGCGGCCACCACCTTCGCGCTGGGCACTGACCGCCATGCGCCGAAGTAACCACTGGTCTGGGTGAGCGCGGGCGCATCGCCGAGGAAGAACGGATTCTGCAGCTGTTCCAGCGCGGCGGCCCGGGTGGCGGCGTCAGCGAGGAAGGGGGACTGCGGCACCGACAGCCGACCGCCGACCGCACGCGACAATCGGTCCCACTCGGCGGCAGCGGGCCACCCCGCAGCGCCCGGCCGGACCCTCGAACGCATCGCTGCGAAGGCAGGGCCGGCCTTGAGCAGCATCGGCAGCAGCGGGAGGGTCAGCCCGGCTTTGAGGCAATCGCGTCGTTTCATGAGGGTCGTTCCTGCGGCGGCAGCGTGGTCGATGCCAGCGAGTGTGTTCCCGCAGAGGCCCGCGGGCCTTGGCCTGGGGCCGGATGTGGGTGATGAAGGGACGAGTGGCGGGGGCTCAGGGGCGGGTGGAGCCAGGCGGAGACGCGTCGGTCCCGCGCCGATTGACGGATGGCCGACGCGGCATACCCTAGTCTGGTTCCATTGCGCTCGCGGCCGTCGCTGGGCGAGCGTCCCACGACATCCGGATCCATGCCCACCTCGAACGACCCCGCCCCCGGCGCACTGGCCACCTTCACTCCGGCCACGCGCGATTGGTTCACGGCAGCCTTCGCTGCGCCCACGCCCGTGCAGGACCATGCCTGGGCGGCGATCAGCGCCGGCCAGCACACGCTGGTCATCGCGCCGACCGGCTCGGGCAAGACCCTCGCCGCGTTCCTGCAGGCGATCGACCAGCTGTTCCGCAGCGGTGAGCCTCCCAGCGATGAGCAGCCGGGCGATGCGCAGCCGGAGGCGTCGGCGCCGAAGAAGCGCGGCACCCGTGTGCTGTATCTCTCGCCGATCAAGGCGCTCGGCGCCGATGTCCAGCGCAACCTGCAGATACCGCTGCAGGGCGTCAGCGCCGAACGTGAGCGGCGCGGCGACCCGGCGGTCACCCTGTCGGTCGCGATCCGCACCGGCGACACCACCACGGCGGAGCGGGCAAGGCTGTTGCGGCGTCCGCCCGACATCCTGATCACCACGCCCGAATCACTCTTCCTGATGCTCACCTCGCAGGCGCGCGAGACGTTGCGCGACGTGCATACCGTGATCATAGATGAGATCCATGCAGTGGCCGGCAGCAAGCGTGGCACCCATCTGGCGTTGAGCCTGGAGCGGCTGGACGCCCTGTTGCGGGCGCCGGCGCAGCGCATCGGGCTGTCCGCCACGGTCCGACCGGTCGAAGAGGTCGCGCGGTTCCTCGGCGGCGACCGCCCGGTGACCGTGGTCCATCCTCCTTCGCAACGGGCCCTGGATGTCCGCATCGTGGTGCCGGTGGAGGACATGGCCGACATTCCGCCACAGCCTGCCGCGGCCGATGCGCCACCGGCCTCCGGGCGGATCGGCTCGATCTGGCCCCATGTGGAGGCCAGCATCCTGGACCAGGTGCTGGCGCGGCGTTCCACGATCGTGTTCGCCAACTCGCGGGGCGTGGCTGAAAAGCTCACCGCGCGCTTGAATGAGCTGTACGCCGACCGCGTCGCCCGCGGCCAGATCCCGGCGCAGGCCCCGGCAGCGGCGCCCGCGCTCGAGCACTACGGTTCGTTCAATGGCGGCACCGGGGGACTGGCCGCCGGTGCGGAGGCGCTGATCGCGCGTTCGCACCACGGCTCGGTCTCCAAGGAGCAGCGCCGTGAGATCGAACAGGCGCTCAAATCCGGCGAACTGCGCTGCGTGGTGGCGACCTCCAGCCTGGAGCTGGGCATCGACATGGGCCTGGTCGACCTGGTGATCCAGGTGGCCGCACCGCCCTCGGTGGCCAGTGCGCTGCAGCGGGTCGGGCGCGCCAGCCACCAGGTCGGAGGCATCTCGACGGGCCTGGTCTACCCGCGCACGCGGCGCGACCTGATCGACGCGTCCGTGGCGGTGGAGCGCATGCTGGCCGGCGAGATCGAAGCCATCCACCCGCCGCGCAACCCGCTGGACGTGCTGGCCCAGCAGACAGTGGCCGCCGCCGCGATGGAGACGCTGGACGTGGAGGCCTGGTATGCACGCGTTCGCCGCGCCGCGCCGTACCGGTCGCTGCCCCGCAGCGCCTTCGATGCCACCCTGGACATGCTGGCCGGGCGCTATCCCTCCGATGATTTCGCCGGCTTCCGGCCGCGCCTGGTCTGGAACCGGGTCACCGGCGAACTGAGCGCGCGCCCGGGTGCGAAGCAGCTGGCGGTCACCAGCGGCGGGACGATTCCGGACCGCGGCATGTTCAGCGTGGTGCTGCCGGAAGGCGAGGAGCGCGCCGGGTCACGCCGCGTCGGCGAGCTCGATGAGGAGATGGTCCACGAATCGCGGGTCAACGACGTGATCACCCTGGGCGCGACCTCGTGGCGGATCGAACAGATCACCCACGATCAGGTGGTCGTCACCCCGGCGCCGGGCCGCTCGGCGCGACTGCCGTTCTGGCGCGGTGAGGGGGTCGGCCGGCCCGCCGAGCTGGGCGAGGCGGTGGGCGCCTTCATCGGCGCGCTCGACGCCGTGGTGGCGGACGAGGGGAACGAGGGGATTGGGCCTGCACTGCGCGAACGGCTGCAGGCCGCCGGGCTGGCCGACAACGCGATCGCCAACATCGCCGGGCTGCTGGCCGAGCAGCGCGAGGCCACCGGTGTGCTGCCCACCGATCGCAGCCTGGTGCTGGAGCGCTGCCGGGATGAGGCCGGCGACTGGCGGTTGATGCTGCATTCGCCGTATGGGCGGCGCGTGCACGATCCGTGGGCGCTGGCGGTGGCCGCGCGCATCCGCGAACGCTGGGGCGTGGATCCGGCGGTGGTCGCCAGCGACGACGGCATCATCGCGCGGTTGCCCGACGCACAGGGGCGCCTGCCGGGAGCGGAGCTGTTCCTGTTCGAGCCGGAGCGGCTGCGCCGGGAGGTCACCCGCGCAGTGGGCGGATCGGCCCTGTTCGCCGCGCGCTTCCGCGAATGTGCCGCACGTGCGCTGTTGCTGCCGCGGCGTACGCCCGGCCGCCGCTCGCCGCTGTGGCAGCAGCGCCTGCGCGCCGGCGAACTGCTCGCCATCGCGCAGGGCTATCCGGAGTTCCCGATCCTGATCGAAACCGCGCGCGAGTGTCTGCAGGATGTCTACGATCTGGACGCGCTGGATGCACTGATGCAGCGGCTCGCCGAAGGCAGCGTGGCGATCGCCGATGTCACCACCGAGGTGCCATCACCGTTCGCGGCGAACCTGCTGTTCGGGTATGTCGCCGAGTTCATGTACGGCACCGATGTACCGCTGGCCGAACGCCGCGCCTCGGTGCTCTCCCTCGACAGCGGCCTGCTCGGCGATCTGCTCGGCCAGGTCGACCTCGGCGAACTGCTTGATGCGGCCGTGGTCGAGCAGGTGGGCGATGAGCTGCAACGGCGGGCGCCCGATCGGCGGGCGCGCGGCAGGGAAGGGATCGCCGACCTGCTGCGCGAGCTGGGGCCCCTCACCGACGAAGCGCTGGCGCTGCGACTGGTCGATACCGATCCTGCGCCTGAGCTGGCCGCCCTCGTCGATGAGCGGCGCGCCTTCCCGGTCCGGATCGCCGGCGGTGTGCACTGGGCGGCCATCGAGGATGCCGGGCGCCTGCGTGATGCCCTCGGCGTCGGCCTGCCGACGGACGTGCCGGCGGTATTCCTGCAGCCGTCGGTGGATCCGCTGGGCGAACTGCTCGCGCGATACGCACGCACGCATGCGCCGTTCACCACGGCGCAGGCCGCCGCCGCGTTCGGACTCGGCGTCGCCGTCGTCGATGCGGCATTGGCGGCGTTGGAGGCGCAGGGCAAGCTGCTCAAGGGCAGCTTCGGTGTGGCCCGCCGGGATGCACGCTCCGCTGCCGCCATGGCCGCGCCGACGCCGCTGGCCCGCCACGAATGGGTGGGTGACGCGGTGTTCCGTCGGCTGCGGATGCGCTCGCTGCAGCAGGCCCGCGAGGCGACCCGCCCGGTCGCGCGCGAGGCGTATGCCTTGCTGCTGCTGGAGCGCCATGGCGTGCTCGCCGACGCCGAACAGGCCGCGCGTGGCAGCGCACCCCGCGGCACGGGCGCGCTGGAGGGTATCGACGGGGTGCTGCGCGTGGTCGAGCTGCTGGCCGGCGTGGCGCTGCCGGTGTCGGTCTGGGAGCAGCAGATTCTCCCGGCGCGCGTGGTCGACTACGCCCCGGCAATGCTCGATGAGCTGCTCGCCACCGGGGCCGTGGTGTGGGCCGGCCACGGGCGGCTGGGCGATGAGGACGGGCTGGTCTCGCTGCATCTGCAGGAGGTCGCCGCCGAGACACTGCCGGCACTCCCGGTCTCGGCCGCGCTGTCGCCCTTGCAGGAGGCGCTGCTGCAGGTGCTGGCCGACGGCGGCGCGTACTTCGCGCGCCAGCTGGTCACGGCGGTGGGCAGTCACTGGGCGCGGGCCGGCACGCCGACGCGGGATATCAGCGCCGAGCAGTTGCACGCCGCGCTGTGGGACCTGGCCTGGTCGGGCTATCTGAGCACCGATCTGTGGGCACCGCTGCGCGGCATGTCCGGCGCGCGCGCGCCACGGCCGCGGGTTGCGCGCACGTCCCGGCGTGGGCGGGGCTTCCGTGGCATCCCGATGGGGGAGACGCCCTTGGCCGACGGCACGTCGGCGGTGATCGCCAGTTTCGCCGCACCCACCCTGGCCGGGCGCTGGTCGCTGCTGCAGCGCGAGGCGATCAGCGACACGGTACGCGCGGTGGCGCTGGCCGACGGCCTGCTGGACCGGCACGGCATCGTGACCCGTGGCGCCGCGGTGGCCGAAGGCATCGCCGGTGGCTTCCCGGCCCTGCAACAGGTCTATCGGGGCATGGAGGATGCGGGCCGCGTGCTGCGCGGCCGCTTCGTGGAAGGGCTGGGCGGGGCGCAGTTCGCCGACCGCCTGATCGTGGATAGGCTGCGCGGCATCGCCGAGGCCGTGCGGCCCGGTGCCGCCGAGGTCGCCGTCGGGCTGTCCGCGGTCGATCCGACCAATCCGTTCGGAACCGTGCTGCCTTGGCCGGTGCACGGCTCGCGCGTGCGGCCGGTGCGCCGCGCCGGTGCCCTGGTGGTGATCGGCGGTGGACGGCTGCTGATGTACCTGGCCCAGGGGGGGCGCCAGCTGTTGACGTTCTTCGATGCGGACGATGTGTCCCTGGCAGGTACCACGGCTGCCGCGGCGAAGGCACTGGCCAGCGCACTGCGGCGGGGCCGGCGCACCTCGTTCACCGTGGAGCTGATCGATGATGCGCCGGCCCGACGTGATGGCCTGATGGACGCACTCCGTTCGGCGGGCTTCTTCAGCGCGCCGAAAGGAGTGAGTTGGGAGGGATGAGCGCGCTGTTTCGAATCTATCAGGCCGCCTGGGAGGTCGCGGCTTCGCGTGCAGGAACGTACGCCGGGTAGTCGATATAGCCAGCGGCGCCGCCACCATAGAACGTCTCGCGATCGGCCGGTGCCAGCGGCCAGCCGTTCTGCAAGCGCGCCACCAGGTCCGGGTTGCTGATGAAGCTGGTGCCGAAGGCGGCCAGATCGATCACGCCGGCATCGATCAACTGCTCGGCGCGCGCGCGGGTCATGCCGCCGGCGAGGATCAGCGCGGTGCTGGGCAGCAGCGGCTTCAGGGTGCGCAGCAGGCCGCCGAAGCCCGAATCCCCCGCGCCATCGACCGACTTCTGGCCGACCTTGAAGCCGGACTGGTCCATCAGGTGCACATAGGACAGGCCACGTTGACCGATCGCCTGGATGAGCGCGGTGTAGGTCGCGTCGATCTCCGGGTACAGCGGCATGTCGAACAGCTGGCCGTACGGCGAAAGGCGGATGGCGGTGCGCGAGGCGCCGATGCGCGCAACCACGGCGTCGATCACCTCGAGGGTGAAGCGCAGGCGGTTCTCCAGCGTCTGCGGGCCGTACTGATCGCTGCGGTCATTCACCCGCGGATTGATGAACTGCTCATGCAGGTAGCCGTTCGCTCCGTGGATTTCGACACCATCGAAGCCGGCGTCGATGGCATTGGCGGCTGCCTGCGCGAAGTCGGCGACGATGCGCGCGATCTCCTCGGTCTGCAGCTGGCGCGGTGCCGGCGAGGCCACCAGCGCGGGCTGGCCGTGCGCGTCGTAGCCGAACGCCTGCGCGCCGACCGGCAGGCGCGAACTGGCGCTGACCGGGAGCGCGTCATCGGCCTGGATGGTGGGATGCGAGACCCGGCCGACATGCCAGATCTGCGCGAACATGCGGCTGCCCAGCGCGTGGACCGAATCGGTGGTCAGCCGCCAGCCGGCGATCTGCTCGGCGGTGAAGATGCCGGGGTTGAACAGGTAGCCCTGGCCCTCGCGGGAAATGGGCGTGCCTTCGCTGACGATCAGGCCGGCGGTGGCACGCTGGGCGTAATAGAGCGCGGTGCGCTCATCGGCGGCGTCGTGCGGGGCACGGGCACGGGTCAGTGGGGCCATGACCACGCGGTTGCGCAGGGGCAGGCCGGCGAGGTCGAAGGTGTCGAAAAGGGCGCTCATGGAGATTCCAGATGGGGGAAGGGGGAGGGCATGGCGATCCGCCATGCGCGTGACCTCATCGTATGGGCGTGCGATAACGGCCACAATCCGGCCTGCTGACAAATTACTATTGCTGGAATCGCAATTCAGACGCCGAGGCCCTCCGCCATGCAGCTCAAAGCCCTCCGCTATTTCCTCACCGTCGCCGCCACCGGCAGCTTCCTGGCCACGGCGCGCCACTACCGGGTGCCGGCGTCGTCGGTATCGCGCTTCATCGCGGCACTCGAGCAGGATGTCGGGCAGCAGTTGTTCTACCGCAGCACGCGCGCCGTGCGGCTGACCGAGGCCGGCGAGCGCTTCCACCTGCAGGTGCGCGATGCCGTCGACCTGCTGGACGAGGCGGTCGAACAGCTGGAAGGCCGTGATGCCGGACTGCGGGGGCTGATCCGCATCAACGCCCCCGAATCACTGGGGCGGCTGCACATCGCCCAGATCGTCAACACACTGCAGGCCAGGTATCCGGAGCTGCTGGTGGAGCTCACCCTGACCGACATGCTGATCGATCCGGTGCAGGAGGGGGTGGACATCACCATCCGGGTGGGGCCGCTGGTCGACTCGGGCCTTATCGGCAAGGTCATCGCGCCGCACCGGAACCTGCTTGCCGCCAGCCCGGCCTACCTGGCCGCACACGGCACGCCGGAGCGCCCGGAGGATCTGCTGCAGCATCAGTGCCTGGTCTACAAGGGACAGCTGGGCATCCAGAAGTGGTACTTCCGCGCTACCCCCGACGTGCCGTTCAAGGCCTTGAACGTGACCGGGCCCCTGCGCAGCAACAATGCCGAAGCGTTGCTGGCGGCGGCGCTCGCGGGGCGCGGCGTGGTGATGTTCCCGACCTGGCTGTTCAACCCGGACACCCTGCAGGGCGGACACATGGTCACGCTGCTCGACGACTGGGAGTTTTCGCCGCAGTCCGAGCGCGTCCATCTGCAACTGCTGTCACCGGAAAACAAGCTGCGCTCGCGCAAGGTCCGCGAGGTTTCGGCATTCCTCACCGATGCGATCGGCTCGCCACCGTACTGGGATCGTGCCGACACGCGGGGACGCTGATACAGCGCCGGGGCGGGAGTGCGCTGTCAGGTGTCGGGTGCCGGCACTCAGGGCGCGACGTCTCCCGCACGCGCTGCGATCGGGCGGACCTGCTGCACCAGCGTCAACAAGGTCTTGCCCGGCTCTTCGATCATCACTTCGTGCGCGGACTGCTCGAACCAGATCAGCTGCTTGTCCGGGGCGGTGATCGTGTCGAACCAGGCCGCCGCCAGTTCGGAGGAGACGTTGTGGTCGTGACGGCCCAGGAACAGGAAGATCGGCGTCTGGAAACTGCGGCGGCCGGTGAGGTCCAGCGTCAGGGCGTCGGACAGCAGATGTTCCATCGAGAAGTCGTTGCCCTTCCACATGCCGGCGATATCGGCATCGGTGTACTCGGGCGACAGGCGGACGCCGGCCGCTTCGGCATCGCCACCGCGACGGTTGTGCACCATGCCGCCATAGTGGTTGAGCCACTTGCGCTGCTGGAACAGCCGCTGCAGCGGCACCGGGGCATTGCCGACCGCGTACGGCGCCAGTGCCTGGAGTTCGGCGACCGCCACGGCATTGCCGTCGTGCTCGGCCTGCTGCAGGGTCCAGCGCCATCCCCGGCGTTCGCTCTCGGGCGCGTTCGATATCTGGCCGATGCCGATGTAGGCATGCAGCCAGTCCGGCCGGCGCTGTGCCAGTTCCACGCCGAGGTAGCTGCCCCACGAGTGGCCCAGAACGAAAATCCTGTCCTTGCCGAACTCCCTGCGCAGCCACGCCACCATCTCCTCGGCGTCGGCGATCATGCGTTCGCGCGTCATGGTCGGTGCGACGGCGGCGGGATCGTTGGCGACGTAGGTCTTCCCGGCACCGCGCTGGTCCCACTGGACGACGGTGAAATACTCTTCCCAGCCGCGCTGGAAGTACCAGCTGGTCGGCATCGCCACCCAGCCCGGCCCGCCGTGCAGCATCAACAGCACCGGATTGCGGCGGTCGTTGCCGCGGATCGAGACCGCCTGGTCGATGCCGCCGATGCGGACGGTTTCCAGGCGCTCCACCCCGTTATCGCTCACCACGCGCCGCAGTTCCTTGACGATGGCGACCGCTTCGGCGCGGTTGTGCGGTGACGGCGGTGACGGCGGTGACGCGAACGCAGAAGCGGACAGTCCCGCGAGGGCGAGGCCCCACAGACTCCAAAGCAGGCGTTTCATCGGCGTGGTGACCCGGTGAGGTGCAGTGGCCGGTGAGTGTGTCATGCGCGCAGGCTATCGGCACCCCCATCACGCGGGTAGTGGCACGATCGGGAGAGATTCGCCCCCTCACCAGGAGACCACCATGGCTTCGACCGTTGTCCTGACCCGATCATGGGTCATCCATCCGTTCCACGCCGCTGTACTGGGTGGCGTGCTGCCGCTGTTCCTCGGCGCGCTGCTGGCGGACTACGCTTACTGGAGCTCGTATGAGATCCAATGGGCCAACTTCGCCTCCTGGCTGCTCATCGGCGCCATGGTGATGACCACGCTGGCGCTGCTGTGCGGGATCGTCGGCCTGGTCCGTGGCAGCCGCAACCTGGTGTATGTCGTGCTGCTGGCCGTGACCTGGGGCGTGGGCTTCATCAACTGCCTGCACCACGCCCGCGATGCGTGGGCGGTGATGCCGGCCGGGCTGGTGCTTTCGGTGATCCTGACGGTGCTGGCGTTGATCGCGACCTGGGTGGGACTGTCCAGCCTGCGCGTGGGAGGTGTCCGATGAGCCGCCAGACGATCCGGATCCTCTCCGTGTCCGCGCTTGCGGTCGCGTTGGCTGCCTGCAGCGGCAAGGCCCCGGACCTCGAGCAGTACGGCGGCAACCCGGAGATGCCCAAGCCGCATCGCGGGCTGATGCCGGACATGACCATCGCCAAGCCGGCCCAGTGGGGCGACACCCTGCCGACGGTGCCCAAGGGCTACCGGATCTCGGCGATCGCCACGGACCTGAGCATTCCGCGGCAGACGCTGGTCCTCCCCAACGGCGACATCCTGGTGGCGGAAGGCCGGGGCGGCAGTGCACCGAAACTGAAGCCGAAGGACGTCATCGCCGGCAAGATCAAGGCCAAGGGCAACACCGCGGTCAAGAGCGGCAACCGCCTGACCCTGTTGCGCGATGCTGATGGTGATGGCACTTATGAACTGAAGACGGTGTTTGCCGACAAGCTCAACGCGCCGTATGGGCTGGCGATGATCGGCAATGCGATCTACGTGGCCAACCAGGACGCCGTGGTGCGCTTCGATTACCAGGACGGCCAGACCAAGGCGGCCGCGGCCCCGGTCAAGCTGACCGACCTGCCCGCGGCGATCAACCATCACTGGACCAAGGCGATGACCGCCAGTGCCGATGGCCGCTATCTCTATGTGGGCATCGGCTCCAACAGCAACATCACCGAGCGCGGCATGGCGGTGGAAATCGACCGTGCGCGGATCTGGCAGATCGATGTGGCAACCGGCGCGCACAAGGATTACGCCACCGGCATCCGCAATCCCACCGCGCTGGCGATCCAGCCGGGCACCGGCACGCTGTGGGCGGTGGTCAACGAACGCGATGAAATCGGCCCGAACCTGGTCCCGGATTACCTCACCTCGGTGAAGGAGGGCGGGTTCTATGGCTGGCCCTACAGCTACTGGGGCAAGAACGTGGATCGCCGGGTGATGCCGCAGGATCCGGCGAAGGTCGCCTCGGCGATCGCGCCGGACTACGCGCTGGGCTCGCATGTGGCCGCACTCGGCGTGGCGTTCTCGTCGCCGGTGATGGGCACGCAGTTCGCCGATGGCGTCTTCGTCGGCGAGCACGGCAGCTGGAACCGCAATCCGCCGGTCGGCTACAAGGTGGTGTTCGTGCCCTTCAGCAATGGTCGCCCGACCGGCGAGCCGATCGATTTCGTGAGTGGCTTCTTCGGCGAAGACGGCAAGACCCGCGGCCGCCCGGTCGGCGTCTCGGTCGACCCGCGCGGCGCGCTGATCGTCGCCGACGACCTCTCCAACACGATCTGGCGCGTCACCCCCGACGGCACGCCCGCGCCGTAACGCTCCAGTAACGGGGACGGAGGGGATTAATAATCCCCTCCGTCCCCGTTATGACGCTTGACCTTCCCATGATGGGAACCTTTAGGGTGGCAGGTAACCTCACCCCAAGGACTGTCCCCATGTCTTCCATTGCTTCCCGGTCCGGTGCGCCGATCAGCCGCCTGAGCCTGCCCATCGAGGGCATGACCTGTGCCTCGTGCGTGGGCCGGGTCGAGCGTGCGCTCACCGCGGTGCCCGGCGTGATGAGCGCCTCCGTCAACCTCGCCACCGAGCGCGCCGACCTCGGTTTCATCGGCGCGGCCGATCCCCTGGCCGCCGTACGCGCCATCGAGAGTGCGGGGTACACCGTGCGGGAAGACAGCACCGAACTGAGCATCGAGGGCATGACCTGCGCCTCCTGTGTCGGCCGCGTCGAACGCAGCCTGGCGCAGGTGCCCGGCGTGATCGCCGCCAGCGTCAACCTTGCCACCGAGCGCGCCCAGGTGCGTCATCTGGCCGGGACCGTGTCCGTCGCCGATCTCGAGGCCGCCGTGGAAAAGGCCGGCTATACCGCGCGCGCCGTCACCGTCAGCACCGCCGCGGCCGGCGACCAGGAGGAGGAACGCCGCGAAGGGGAAGCGCGCGCGCTGCGCCGCTCCCTGATGCTCGCCGCCGCACTGACCCTGCCGGTGTTCATTCTCGAAATGGGCTCGCATCTGGTCCCGGCCATGCACCACTGGGTGATGCACACCCTGGGAATGCAGACCAGCTGGTATCTGCAGTTCGCGCTGGCCACGCTGGTGCTGTTCGGGCCCGGCCTGCGTTTCTTCCGCAAGGGCGTACCGGCACTGCTGCGTGGCGCGCCGGACATGAACTCACTGGTGTCGCTGGGCACCGCGGCCGCCTATGGCTACTCGGTGGTCGCCACCTTCGCGCCGGGTGCACTCCCGCCGGGAACCGCCAATGTCTACTTCGAGGCGGCCGTGGTGATCGTGACCCTGATCCTGCTCGGCCGCACGCTGGAGGCGCGGGCCAAGGGCCGCACCTCACAGGCGATCAAGCGCCTGGTCGGGCTGCAGGCACGGACCGCACGCGTGCAGCGCGGCGGTGACACCGTCGAAGTACAGCTCGAACAGATCACGCGCGGCGACATCGTGCTGGTCCGCCCGGGCGAGAAGGTGCCCGTGGACGGCGCGGTGGTCGAGGGATCCTCGTACGTGGACGAAAGCATGATCACCGGCGAACCGGTGCCGGTCGCCAAGGCCGTGGGTGCGGAGGTCGTCGGCGGCACCCTCAACACGACCGGTGCCTTCAGCTTCCGCGTCACCAAGGTGGGCGGAGACACGGTGCTCGCGCAGATCATCCGTCTGGTCGAGCAGGCGCAGGGCTCCAAGCTGCCGATCCAGGCGCTGGTCGACAAGGTGACGATGTGGTTCGTGCCGGCGGTGATGGCCGCGGCCGCGTTGACCTTCCTGGTCTGGCTGGTGTTCGGCCCCGCGCCGGCGCTGACCTTTGCGCTGGTCAATGCCGTCGCGGTGCTCATCATCGCCTGCCCCTGTGCGATGGGGCTGGCCACGCCGACCTCGATCATGGTCGGCACCGGTCGCGCCGCCGAACTGGGCGTGCTGTTCCGCAAGGGCGAAGCCCTGCAGGCCCTGCGCGATGTGAGCGTGATTGCGCTGGACAAGACCGGCACGCTGACCAAGGGCCGTCCGGAACTGACCGACCTGGAGCCGGCCGCCGGTTTCACCTCGGATGAGGTGCTGGCGCTGGTCGCCGCAGTGGAGACCCGTTCCGAGCACCCGATCGCCGAGGCCATCGTGGCGGCCGCCAAGGCGCGCGGTCTTGCACTGGCCCCCATCGAGAGTTTCGAGGCCGTGCCCGGCTTCGGCGTATCGGCGCAGGTCGGCGGCCGCAGCGTCGCGGTCGGCGCGGACCGCTACATGACCCAGCTCGGCCTGGATGTCGCCGCCTTCCGCGCCACCGCCCAGCAGCTGGGCGAGCAGGGCAGGAGCCCGTTGTATGCCGCCATCGATGGTCGTCTGGCGGCAGTGATCGCAGTGGCCGACCCGATCAAGGAGAGCACGCCGGCCGCGATCCAGGCGCTGCACGCGCTCGGTCTGAAGGTGGCGATGATCACCGGCGACAATGCCGCCACCGCCGCGGCGATCGCCCGCCAGCTCGGCATCGATGAAGTAGCGGCCGAAGTGCTGCCGGATGGCAAGGTCGCGGCATTGAAGCGTTTCCGCGCGGGCGGCGCCAAAGTGGCCTTCGTCGGCGACGGCATCAACGACGCACCGGCCCTAGCTGAGGCGGATGTCGGCCTGGCGATCGGTACCGGCACGGATGTGGCGATCGAGGCCGCTGACGTGGTGCTGATGTCCGGTGACCTGCGTGGCGTGCCCAATGCCATCGCATTGAGCAAGGCGACCATCCGCAACATCGAGCAGAACCTGTTCTGGGCCTTCGCCTACAACGCGGTACTGATCCCGGTGGCCGCGGGCCTGCTGTACCCGTTCAACGGCACGCTGCTCTCGCCGATCTTCGCCGCGGCGGCGATGGCCCTGTCCAGTGTGTTCGTGCTCGGCAACGCGCTGCGGCTCAAGCGCTTCCATGCACCGATGCAGGCCGATACGCTGGGTACCGGCGTGGAGGCAGGCGCGATGAGGACCGTACGATGAATATTGGGGAGGCAGCGACGTTCTCGGGCGTGTCGGCCAAGATGATCCGCTACTACGAGCAGATCGGGCTGATCCCTCCGGCGGCCCGCTCGGAGGCGGGTTACCGCCATTACAGCCCGCAGGACGCGCACAGCCTGCACTTCATCCGGCGCGCGCGCGATCTCGGTTTTTCGGTCGAGCAGATCGGCGAACTGCTGGTGCTGTGGCAGGACCGCGGGCGCGCCAGTGCCGACGTCAAGGCGGTGGCGCTGTCCCACGTGGGTGGGCTGAAGGCGAAGATCGCCGAGCTGCAGGCGATGGTGCAGACCCTGGAGCATCTGGCCGAGCACTGCCACGGCAATGACCGGCCGGATTGCCCGATCATCGCCGACCTGGCCGAGCCCGTTGCCGCCGCATCAGACGCGCCGGCGTCCAGGAAGGCACGCCGGACGCCGTTGTTCGGGGCCGATACCCCCGTGTCCTCACGTGGGGTATCGGCGCGGAAGCCACGCGCCTGAGTGACGTCCGCCGGTGATCAGGCCTGGTTGGCAGAGGCGAGCGTCTGCATCAGCACGGCCGCGGCTTCGGCGGACGAGGCCGGATTCTGGCCGGTGATCAGCAGCCCATCGCTGACCACGTACGAGCCCCAGTCCGGGCCCTGCGAGTAGTCGCCGCCCGCGGCTTTGAGCATGTCTTCGACCAGGAAGGGCACCACGTCGGTCAGGCCGACGCCGGCTTCCTCGGTATTGGTGAAGCCGGTGACCTTCTTGCCCTGGACCAGCGGGGCGCCCTCGGCGCTCTTGACGTGACGGAGCACGCCGGGGGCATGGCAGACCAGCGCAACCGGCTTGCCGGCGGCGATGAAGGCCTCGATCAGCGCGATCGAGTGGCTGTCTTCGGCCAGGTCCCACAGCGGGCCATGGCCGCCGGGATAGAACACGGTATCAAAGTCGGCCTGCGAGACGCTGTCGAGGCGCACGGTGTCGGCCAGCTGTGCGTTGGCCTCTGCATCGGCTTCGAAACGACGCGTGGCGTCGGTCTTGAAGTCGGGTTCGTTGCTCTTGGGATCCAGCGGCGGCTGCCCGCCCTTGGGCGAGGCCAGCACGATCTCGGCGCCGGCATCCTTGAAGGTGTAGTAGGGCGCGGCCAGCTCTTCCAGCCAGAAGCCGGTCTTCTTGCCGGTGGTGCCAAGTTCGTCGTGGGACGTCAATACGATGAGGACTTTCATGGGTGATACTCCTGTGGGTGCTTGATTAGACTGGTCGTCTAGTGATGGGGCCGAGAAAAACACGCCTATGCCGGCGTGCGTGAGACATCCCTTTGTCAGGGGGCGGTATGCAGAAGGCGGCGGGTCAACGCCACGGCGTCCTGGAAGGGGCGGGCCGTGCGGGCAATCTTGACCATGATGCTGGTGCCCAGCCACAGCTGGTAAAGGCGCCGCGCCACCGCATCGGGCGGGTCCTGGATCGTCACCGATCCGTCGGCGACGCCCGCTTCAAGCGCCCGCGCCAGACGATCGGTGATGCCGGTGGTGCCGCGCTGGAGGGCGGCCCGCATGGGCTCGGACAGGTCGGCGACTTCCGCACCGAGCTTCACCGCCAGGCACTTGCCCTGGCAATCCTCGAACGACTGGCTGTCCTGCCACGCAGCGAAATACGCCTCCAGCTGCTCGGCCTTGGTCTGGCCCGGCTGCCGGAAGATGCGGTCCATGTCCGCGAGGTACGCGCTGAAGTAGTCCTCCAGCAGCGCCTCCCCGAACGCCTCCTTGGAGGCGAAGTAGTGGTAGAACGAGCCCTTGGGGACGCCCGCCGCCGCGAGCACTTCATTGAGGCCGACGGCGGAGAAGCCCTTGGCGCCCATGATCCGCTGGCCGGTGGCCAGGATCGTGTCGCGGACGGGGGAGGTGGGGGAGGTCATGGGAGGGACTATACGCCTGATTAGACCGGTCGTCTAGTGCCGGGTAAGGCGATGCCCGTCTTGCGCGGAACGGTAGAAATACTGAGATCCAACCCTCCCGTCCGGGCGCATGATGCGCGGAAGGCAGGGGCACCCGGGGGATGCAAGGTGCACGCGCCTGAGGATCGTTTGATCCGCCATCCCCTCCAGACACAGGGTGCCGCCATGACGTGCCCGCAGTCAGTGATCTCTCCGCGCGCGGCATCGGCTGCACGGACGGTCTGCGTGCTGTCGCGTGCACGGTCTGCCACCGGCGTCTGCGGCGCGGCGCTGCTTGGTGTGCTGGCCACGAGCGGATGCATGTCAACGCCCGCCTACGTGCGGCCCACCGTCGATGTGCCTGCCGCCTACCGGCTGCCCGGGATCGCATCGGCATCGACGGACGGACCTTCGCTCGACGCGCTGGCCCCTTGGTGGCAGGGCTTCGGCGATGCGCAGCTGGATGCGCTCGTCGACGAAGCGTTGCGCGCCAATCACGATCTGGGCATCGCAGTGGCGCGGGTGGACGAGTTCGCCGCACGGGTCACGGCCGCCCGGTCGGCCGCGTTGCCGCAGCTCGGCTACGGCGTCAGCTCGGGCCGTCAGCGTGCGCCGGGGATCGGCGCATCCGGCACACACGCGGTGGGTCTGTTCGCCAGTTGGGAGCTCGATCTCTGGGGGCGTCTGCGCAGCGAACAGGACGCCGCACGTGCCGAGCTGATGGCCAGCGAACAGGCGCGCCGGGGCGTGGCGTTGAGCGTGGTCGCCTCGGTGGTGGCCGGCTACATCACCCTGCTCGATCTGGATCGGCGCCTGGAGATCGCCAACGCCACCGTGGCCGGCCGCCGCGAGAGCGTGGCGCTCTTCCAGCTGCGCCTGGACGGCGGCGCACTGTCCGAGTTCGAGATGCTGCAGGTCAGCGCCGAGTACGAAAGCGCCGTGGCGGCCGTGCCGGAACTGCAGCAGGCGCTGGCCGAGCAGGAGAACGCGTTGTCGGTCCTGGTCGGACGCAATCCCGGCCCGATCGCGCGTGGCGGCACCCTGCAGACCCTGCAGCCGCCGGTGCCGCCGGCAGGGCTACCCTCCGATCTGCTCGCGCGGCGACCGGACATCCTGCAGAGCGAGCAGCAACTGGTGGCTGCGCATGCGCGTATCCAGGTGGCCCGGGCATTGTATTTTCCGTCCCTGTCACTGACCGGGCAGGGCGGCCGTGCCAGCGGGGCACTGGACGATCTGTTCAGTGGTCCGTCGCGGACGTGGTCGTTCGTTGGCCAACTGCTGGGGCCGATCTTCGCCGGCGGTGCGATCGATTCGGCGAACAGACAGGCGCAGGCCCGCAACGTGCAGGCGGTGCTGGACTACCAGCGCACGATCCAGAACGCGTTCCGTGACGTCGACGACGCCCTGGCCGCCATCCAGTCGAAGACCGACCTGGTGGCGTCGCTGGAACGGCGGGTGGACGCATTGCGACGTGCGGTTGCCCTGGCCGGCGAGCGCTATGACAACGGCTACGCGGATTACCTGGAGGTGCTCGATACCGAACGCGGGCTGTTCTCCGCCGAGCTGGCGCTGAGCAGCGCACGCGGTGACCGCTACCGGGCAAGCGTCGCGTTGTATCAGGCCCTGGGGGGGGATGGGGGGAACCGGGAAATGGCCAGCCGGTCATCGGTTTCCGGCCCGCCGCGCTGACACCTTCGACCCACCACGAGAGGGCACGATGCAGAACCAGACGACAGAAGCAGACCCGACGGAGGCCGGGACCGGCGCAGCGCAGAGCGCGCGGCCGCCGCTGCGGCGGATCGTGCAGGCGGTGCTGGCGCTGTTGCTGCTCGTGTTCGTCTATCACCTCGTCGCCGACCGCTTCACTCCGTATACCTCGCAGGCCACCGTGGACGGTTTCCTGGTCCAGATCGCGCCAGAGGTAAGTGGGCCAGTGGTGAGCGTGGAAGTGCGCGACAACCACGCGGTGCGTGCCGGCCAGGTGCTGTTCCGTCTGGATCCGCTGCCGTTCGAGATCGCCCTGCGTGCGGCCCAGGCCAATCTTGCGGTCGTCCAGCAGGGGATGGAGGCGACGGCCGCGGAGGTGCGCGTCGCCACCGCGCAGTTGCAGCGCCAGCGGGTGGAGCTGGCCAGCAGCCAGCAGTTGGGCAGGATCGTGCTGGATCTCGCTGCCAAGCGGGCCTTGTCCGAAACCTCGGCGATCCGCGCCCGCAGTGACATCGCGCGCACCCGCGCGGAGATCCAGCGCGCCGAGGCCGAGGCCGAGCGTGCGCGGATCCGCCTGGGCAGTGGGGAGGACGGGTCTCCGCAGGTGCTGCAGGCGATGGCTGTCGTCGACCAGGCCGCGCTGGACCTGCGCCATGCCACGGTGGTTGCGCCGGCGGACGGCGCCATCAGCAATCTGCGGCTGGCGCCTGGGCAGTTCGTCGGCCGCGGCCAACCCGTGCTGGGGTTCATCGGCGACGGGCCGCGCTGGGTCACCGCGGCCATGCGCGAAAACCAGTTGGGTCGCATCGCCCCCGGGAACCGGGCCTATGTGGCCTTCGACGATCGGCCGGGGCAGGTCTTCGTCGGGCGCGTGGACAGCATCGGCGAGGGCATTGCACGCGGGGGCGAAGTGCCGACCGGTGAGCTGCCGACGGTCACGGCGCCTACCGGGTGGCTGCGCGAACCCCAGCGTTTCCCCGTGCACATCGTGCTCGACCCGCCCACGCAACCGACCGTGCGACTGCCGGGGCGGAGTGGTGCGCAGGCCAGCGTGGTGGTGCTGACCGCCGAGCGTTCGCTGCTCAATCCACTGGCACGGGCATGGATATGGTTGGCCGCGCAGTTGAGCTACCTGCAATGAACGCATGTTCCAGCGCGACCAAAACCCAGCTGCATGGCGTGCTGCGCTTCGCCGTAGCGGTCACCGCCGCGTTCGTCATCGGCGAGGTGGTGCAGTGGTGGCCGAGCTTCCTCGCGGCGGTCCTGGTCGCGGTGCTGCTCGCGAGTCTGCCGGTGCGGCCCACGCCACGCATGGCGCTGGGCCTGGTGATGGTGATGACGGTCGTGGCCTGGGTCCCGTACCTGTTGGCGTCGCTGTTGCGGGGGATGCCGATCGTGCTGTTCGGGCTGACCCTGCTCGGCATGTTCCTCACTTTCTTCGGCCTGCTGCTCGGCCGCGCGCGGCTGCCTGCGATGCTGCTGCTGATCTGCCTCGCGGTGATCCCGGTGGTGGTGATGACCGCACCGGCGCAGGCCGCCGTGTTGCCCTGGGCGCTGGTACGCGGCATGGCGCTGGCGGTGGTGCTGATGCTGGCGGTCCATGCGCTGTGGCCGGTGCTGCCTGCGCCATCGGCGGCTCCACCGGCCGGCCCATTGCCGGGCTCGCCACTCGCGCTGGCGATCGTCTCGACCCTGGTGCTGTTGCCGGTCCTGCTGGTCTATCTGCTGCTGGGGCTGGTCGATGCGCTGCCGGTGATCGTCACCACGATGATGCTGGTGATCAATTTCGAGCCGCAACGCAGTGCACGGCATGCGCTCGCGCTGGTACTCGGCAACCTGGCCGGTGGATTGCTGGGCTGGTGCCTGCATGTGGTGCTGTTGAGTACCCCGAATCTGCTGTTCCTGAGCCTGTTGCTGCTGCTGGTGATGATCGGCTTCGGCCGCTGGATCAGCGCTGGGGGCGCGGTCGGTGCCGTCGCGCTGGTGGCCTGCAACGCGGCACTGATCATTTTCGGTACGGCGCTGGCCACCGGCCCGACCTCGGTCATGGTCTGGCTCACCCGGCTGACCCAGTTCGCACTGGCCGGCGCGGTCGCGTTGACCCTGATGCACCTGCTCTGGCGCTGGCTGCCCCGCGCGGCCGCGCCGTCCCCATCCCCTTCCGCGTCCCCCCATCCGCGCTGAGCGCGAGGAGCATTGCCATGACCACCCTCGATTCGCCCCAGGTTCCCGGTGTGCAGCCCTCCGACCCGCGACAGCGGCGGCGACTGATCCTCGGTGTCGCGGTCTGGATCGTGGGATGGATACTCGGTCTGGGCCTGATGCCCGTGGTGGAGGCGTCCACCTTGTCCGATGGCCTGAAAACCACCCTCAACGGCGTCCTGCTGCTCGGGTTCCCCAAGCTGTTCCTCGTGCTGGCGGTGGCGATCATGGGCAAGCCCGGGTTCGCCTACCTCAAGTCGCTGATCGGCGGGCACCTGCGCCGCTTCGCGCCGGCGGCGCAGGTCAGCCCATTGCGCTACCGGATCGGGCTGATCCTGTTCATCGCGGTCATCGTGCTGAGCTCGATCGGGCCGTACGTCGCGCCGCAGACCGGCTCGCTGCGCATGCAGCACCCGCACCTGGTCGCCATGAGCGGTGACCTGCTGCTGGTGGTCAGCCTGTTCCTGCTGGGCGGCGACTTCTGGGACAAGCTGCGTTCCCTGTTTGTCCGCGACGCCAAAGCGGTGTTTCCGCCGTCGTGAGCGGCCACGGCAGGCCCCCGGTGGCCGGGGGATCACGGTATATTCCCCGGCCCCATTTCATCGCCAGATCCAGACCCCGCCATGAGCACGCCCCGGAAATACTACAAGCACACCGCGGAATCCGAGATCGGCAACGGCACGATCTACCTCGAGGCACAGGGCGATGTGATCGTCCGCCAGGTCGAAAGCTATCGCAGCGTACTGGTCTGGGCCGACAAATCCGGGCAGGCCGACGAACGCTTCCCGTTGTCCGATCAGCCCCTGTCCTGGCTGGACCTGGATTCGGATGACAGCATCACCGCCAGCCAGTTTGAAGCGGTCTGGAAGCAAGCCAAGGCCGTGTCCGGCTGAGGGTGCCAAGGGGCTGGACTCAGACCGTCCAGCCCGGGCGTTCCGCCGCCGCCACATGCATCAGCTGATCCAGCTGGCGCAGTGCCCGGTGCAGTTCCTGCCGGTGGGCGGCCGCGCCCAATGAAATCCGCACCGCATCGTTGATCGCCACGCCTTCTGGCGTGAAGGCCGACGACGGTGCGATACCCAGGCCCTGCAGCCGGGCGGCGTGGGTCAGGCTGGCATCGGTCCAGTGCGCGGGCAGCCGGCACCACGCATGCACGCCCGCGCAGTGCTGCAGGAAGCGCGGCGACAACGCCGACTGCGCCAGGTAGCGGCGCTCGGCCGCTTCTTCCTGCACCAGCGTCAGCATCGCCTGCGCGGAGCCATCCAGGATCAGCTGCGTCACCAGGGCATTCATCAGCGGCGGCGCCATCAGGTTGACCGCGCGCAGGGCATCGAGCACCGGTTGCCGGTCCATGCCGTCGGGCAGGCGCACGAAACCGGTGTGCAGTCCCGGGCTCAGGCACTTGGAGAGCGTGGAGATGTAGCAGGTGTGCCGTGGCGCCAGCAGCGCGAGCGGGGCAGGGGCGTCGTCGACCAGCAGCCAGTACGGATCGTCTTCGATCAGTCGCAGGTCCTGCGCACGGATCACCTGGGCCAACGCCTCGCGGCGTGCCTGCGGCATCGTGTGGGCGGTGGGGTTCTGCGCGGTCGGGTTGAGGTAGATCAGCCGTGCGCCCTGCTGCTTCGCGGCGCGCGCCAGCGCGTCCGGACGCATGCCGTGCGCGTCGCACTCGACGACGTGCAGCCGTCGCTCCAGCACCCGCGCCGCGTGCAGCAGGCCCGGGTAGACCAGCGGTTCGCACAGGATCGTGTCGCCGGCGTCGGTCAACGCCAGCAGCAGCGCCGACAGCGCCGCCTGCGCGCCTTCGGTGACGACCAGCGTCTCGGCATCGACCTTGCCGAGGATCGGTTTGAGCCAGTGCTGGGCCGCCCGGTGATCGGCGCGGCTGCCACCGCCCACGTGATACGTCATCAGATTGTCCGCATCGCTGCGGGTCAGCACGGACGACAGGCCACGCCGCAGCACGTCGGCGACCTGGCCACCGCCGGGGCTGGGCGGCAGGTTCATGCTCAGGTCGACCAGTTGGGTGAGCTCCACCTGCGGCGGCGCGACGAACGAGCCGAGCGGGCCGCGCGCATCGATCAATCCGCGTTTGCGTGCCTCGGTGAAAGCGCGCGTGATGGTGGTCAGGTCCACGCCGAGTTCGGCGGCGAGCGCGCGCTGTGCGGGCAGGCGCTCACCCGGGCGCAGCGCGCCGGACCAGACCGCACGTTCCAGTGCCTGCACGATGCGCAGGTAGACCGGCCCGTGGCCGTCGGCGATGAGGGGGCTCCATTCCATGCGCGCATGGTACGCGCGGCGCAGGGCCGGGCTGCGACAGTGTGTCGCATCATGTATGGATCATGTCGTTGCCTAACGTACGCGGCTGCGGCGGGCACCCCCCATGCATATCGGTCATGCAGGGGGGTGTTCGCCACTTTTCATGATCCGGGCCGCCCGGCCCGGCACTGCGTTGGAAGGGCCGTCACGCATGAACCCCGCTACACACTCCGCTCGCCGCGCCACCCCGGCCGGTCGAGCCCGCGCCGGACGCTGGTTCGGCCTGGCAGCGCTGCTGCCATTGCTCACAGGGTGCAAGAACCTGGAGCTGTTCAATCCCATGGGCAGCATCGCCGAGCAGGAAATGCAGCTGATCCTGGTCTGCACCGGCCTGATGCTGCTGGTGGTGATCCCGGTGATCATCCTGACGCTGTACTTCGCGTGGCACTACCGCGAGTCCAACAAAGAGGCCACCTACGCGCCGACCTGGTCGCATTCCACCGCGATCGAAGTGGTGGTGTGGACGATTCCGTGCCTGATCGTGGTGGTGCTCGGCGTGTTGATCTGGAAGAGCACCCACGCGCTGGATCCCTACCGCCCGATCGCGTCGGACACGCCCGCACTGCGCGTGGAAGTGGTCTCGCTCAACTGGAAATGGTTGTTCATCTACCCGGACCACAACGTGGCCACGGTCAATGAACTGGTGATGCCGGTCGATACGCCGGTCGCCTTCAAGCTGACCTCCGAGTCGATGATGAATGCCTTCTTCGTGCCGCAACTGGGCAGCATGGTCTACACCATGCCGGCGATGCAGACCCGCCTGCACCTGATCGGGCACACGCCGGGCACCTATGCCGGGATGTCATCGGCCTACAGCGGCTCGGGCTTCTCGGACATGACGTTCGATGCGCGGGTGATGACCGAGGCGGACTTCGACCAGTGGCTGGCGCAGTCGCGTGGCACCGCCCAGCACCTGGACCAGGCCCGCCTGGCCGAACTGGAGAAGCCGACCCACGGTGCGCCGATGCAGCGCTTCGCCAGCGTGGATACCGGCCTGTTCGACAGCATCCTGCGCCGTTACGGCGGCATGCCTGATGACGAGATCTGCCTGCCCGGCGAAGAACCCGGCGCGAAATCCCAACTCGTAAGCCTGGCCGCGTCTGCCAGCCGTACCGCGGAGAACTGATTGTGCTTGGAAAGTTGAACCTCGACGCGATTCCCTACCACGACCCGATCATCATGTCGGCGCTGGTGGGCTCGCTGCTGCTGGGCGTGGCGATCGTCGCGGCCATCACGTATTACAAAAAGTGGGGCTATATCTGGACCGAGTGGATCACCTCGGTGGACCATAAGAAGATTGGCGTGATGTACATCATCCTGGCCCTGGTCATGCTGGTGCGCGGCTTCGCCGATGCGCTGATGATGCGTGCCCAGCAGGCCATCGCCGCCAATGACAGTGCCGGCTACCTGCCGCCGGAGCACTACGACCAGATCTTCACCGCGCATGGCGTGATCATGATCTTCTTCGTGGCCACCCCGCTGATCGTGGGTCTGATGAACATCGTGGTGCCGCTGCAGATCGGCGCGCGCGACGTGGCCTTCCCGTTCGTCAACTCGCTCAGCTTCTGGCTGTCGGCCGTGGGTGCGGTGCTGGTGATGCTGTCGATGTTCGTCGGCGATTTCGCCGCGACCGGCTGGGTGGCGTATCCGCCGCTGTCCGGCATCGAGTACAGCCCCACGGTGGGCGTTGACTACTACATCTGGTCATTGCAGGTCTCGGGCATCGGCACCACGCTGACCGGCCTGAACTTCATCGTCACCATCCTCAAGATGCGTGCGCCGGGCATGGACCTGATGAAGATGCCGGTGTTCACCTGGACCGCGTTGATCACCAACATCCTGATCGTGGCGATCTTCCCGGTGCTGACCGCGACCCTGGCGCTGCTGACCATGGATCGCTATTTCGGGATGCATTTCTTCACCAATGACGCCGGCGGCAACGCCATGATGTACGTCAACCTGATCTGGATCTGGGGCCACCCGGAAGTCTACGTGCTGATCCTGCCGTGCTTCGGCGCGTTCTCGGAGATCATCGCCACATTCTCGGGCAAGCCGCTGTTCGGCTACCGCTCGATGGTCTATGCGACCTCGTCGATCGGCATCCTGTCGTTCTTCGTGTGGCTGCACCACTTCTTCACCATGGGCTCGGGTGCGAACGTCAATGCCTTCTTCGGCATCATGACCTCCATCATCTCGATCCCCACCGGGGTGAAGCTGTTCAACTGGCTGTTCACCATGTACCGCGGCCGGATCCGCTACCACTCGTCGACGTTGTGGACCATCGGCTTCATGGTCACCTTCGCGCTGGGCGGCATGACCGGCGTGATGCTGGCGATCCCGGGCGCGGATTTCGTGCTGCACAACAGCCTGTTCCTGATCGCGCACTTCCATAACGTGATCATCGGCGGCGTGGTGTTCGGCTGCCTGGCGGGCATCAGCTTCTGGTTCCCGAAGGCGTTCGGCTTCACCCTCAACGAGCGCTGGGGCAAGATTTCGTTCTGGTGCTGGCTGGTCGGCTTCTACCTGGCCTTCATGCCGCTGTACGTGCTCGGTTTCAAGGGCATGACCCGGCGCATGAACCACTACGGGGTGGAGGGCTACCAGCCGTGGCTGATCGTGGCCGCCATCGGTGCGCTGGTGATCGCCGCCGGTATTGCTGCGATGTTCATCCAGTTCTATGTCAGCGTGCGTGACCGCAAGGCCAACATGGATCTCACCGGCGACCCGTGGAATGCGCGCAGCCTGGAGTGGGCCACGTCTTCGCCACCGCCGTTCTACAACTTCGCCAAGCTCCCCGCGATCACCTCGCTGGAACAGCATTGGGACGACAAGCAGCACGGCCGGGCCTGGCAGCGCCAGGACACCTACGAGGACATCCACATGCCGCGCAATACCGCGTCGGGTGTGGTGATCTCGGTGTTCAGCCTGGTGTTGTGCTTCGCCCTGGTCTGGCACATGTGGGTGCTGGCCGGCATCGGCCTGATCGGGGTGATCGCGACCTTCGTGCTGCGCTCGTATGACCGTGATGTGGACTACTACGTGCCCGCCGCGGAGGTGAAGCGCATCGAAGACGCGCACTTCGCGCAGATGGAAGGAGCCAAGGCATGAGCGGCGATACCCTGACCGCTGCCACGCAGCACGGGCAGCTCGCGGCCGGTCACCACGACCACGCCCATGAGCACCACGACGACGGCAACAAGACTGTCGTCGGGTTCTGGATGTACCTGATGGGCGACTGCCTGATCTTCGCGGTGCTGTTCGCCACCTTTGGCGTGCTGCTCAACGGGACGGCCGATGGCCCCAGTGGCAAGGAACTGTTCAAGCTGGGCTTCGTGCTCTCCGAAACGGTGGTGCTGCTGCTCAGCAGCTTCACCTTTGGCCTGGCGATGCTCGGCATGCAGGCCGGCAAGCGCAACCAGGTGGTGGGCTGGCTGGCCGTGACCGGCGTGCTCGGTGCGGTCTTCATCGGCATGGAGCTGTATGAGTTCGCCGAGCTGATCCATGAAGGCGCCACCCCGGACGTGAGTGCATATCTGTCGGCGTACTTCACGCTGGTGGCCACCCACGGCCTGCACGTCACCTTCGGCCTGCTGTGGCTGGCGATCATGATCCACCAGGTGCTGAAGTTCGGCCTGGACGGCATCGTGCGTCGCCGCCTGGCCTGCCTGAGCCTGTTCTGGCATTTCCTGGATCTGATCTGGATCTGTGTGTTCACCTTCGTCTACCTGAGGGAGTTTGTATGAGCGCGAACGCGCCTGATGCCGATCACGGTGGCGGCCACGCCACCCTGAAGGGCTACCTCCTCGGCCTGCTGCTGTGCCTGGTGCTCACCGGTGCCTCGTTCGGCGTGGTCATGACCGATCTGGTGCCGCAGCCGCTGCGCCTGACCGCCATCGTGGTGCTGTGCGTGGTGCAGCTGGTCGCCCAGCTGGTGCTGTTCCTGCATATCGGGGCAGGGCGCAGCCAGCGCGAGAACACCGGCATCTTCCTGTGCACCGCGTTCCTGATCGCCATCGTGGTGGCCGGCTCGCTGTGGGTGATGCACAACGCCAACCTCAACATGATGCCGATGCAGATGTCGGGCACGCCATGAGCGGGTCACGCTCGGGTGTCCTGGCTGCCGGTCTGCTGTTGACGTGTTCCGTGATGCCGGTGGTGGCTGCGGCCGCGCAGGCCCACACCGCGGCAACGGTGTCGGTCAGCGATCCGTGGGTGCGCCTGCCACCACCGGCGGCCAACGTGGCCGCCGGCTATGTGCAGGTGCATAACGGCGGCGGCGAGGACCGGCTGCTGTCGGCCGCGTCCTCGGCGTTTGCCGAGGTGCAGATCCATGCCATGCGCATGGACGGGGAAGTGATGCGCATGCAGGCGCTGCCCGATGGCCTGGCGTTGCCTGGCGGCCAGACGTTGGCGCTGCAGCCCGGGGGGGTCCACCTGATGCTGCTGAAGCCGAAGCGGCCGTTGTCGGCCGGCCAGACGGTACGGGTGACGCTGCAGTTTGCCCGCAGCGCAGCGCAGGTGGTGGACTTCAGTGTGCGCGATGGCCTGGTGCCGCACGGGGCGGTGAAGTGACGCGCTGGGCGGCCGCGGGCCTGCTTACACTGGGACTGCTGGCCGGCTGCGCCGACGGCCAGGCGCCGGTGATGGGCCAGGCGGCACTCGGGGCGGTCAAGCTTGCGAGCAGCGACGGGCGTACGCTTGCCATCCGCGATCTGCAGGGCACGCCGACCCTGCTGTTCTTCGGCTTCACCCATTGCCCCGAAGTGTGCCCGCTGAGCCTGGTCAAAGCGGTTCAGATCAAGCGGCTGCTGGGCCCGGCGGCAGAGCACCTGCAGGTCGTCTTCGTGACGGTCGACCCGCAGCGCGATACGCCGGCGCACCTGCGCGAGTATCTGGCGGCCTTCGATACCACGTTCCTGGGCCTGGCCGGTGACGAGGCCGGTACCCGCGCCATCGCCGAGAGCCTGGGCGTGAGTTATCGGCGCGTCGGCGAGGGTGACGCGGCCACGTTCGAGCACACGGCCTCCTGGTTCCTGCTCGGCGCTGACGGGCAGCTGCAGGATGTGTACGGCTATGCGATGAGCGAGCAGACTATCGTGGAGAAGCTGCGCGTGCGGCTGGCGGCGGCCGAAGGGTGAGCCGGCGGACCGCCACACCCCGGGGGATTGCGCTGCCATGAGCCGTGCCGGCACGCACCGCGCGGATGCCGTCCTGCTGCTCGGCTCGGCCGGCTGCGCGCTCACCGTGCTCGATACCAACGTGGTCGGTGTGGTGCTGCCGACCCTCGCCCGCGATCTGTCGGCCTCGTTCGCAGACATCGAATGGGTGGTCAGTGCCTACGTGCTGTGCTTCGCCTCGCTGCTGCTGCCCGCCGGCACCCTTGCCGATCGGATCGGGCGTCGCCGTCTGTTCCTGGTCGGCTTGAGCCTGTTCGCGCTGACCTCGGTGGCGTGCGGCATCGCCGGCACCGCGATGGCCTTGTCTCTGGCACGGGCCGGGCAGGGTGCTGCGGCCGCGTTCATGCTGGCACCGG
Source organism: Stenotrophomonas sp. TWI377 (assembly GCF_039674525.1). Lineage (NCBI taxonomy): Bacteria > Pseudomonadati > Pseudomonadota > Gammaproteobacteria > Lysobacterales > Lysobacteraceae > Stenotrophomonas > Stenotrophomonas sp. TWI377. Next base: position 440,030 of record NZ_JBDJNT010000001.1, on the reverse strand, counting down.
CGCTGTCGTTGATCGGGCATGCGCACCAGAGCGCGCCCTCGCGTGCGCGTGCCTGGGCAATCTGGGGCGCGATCATGGGCCTGACCATGGTGCTCGCCCCGCTGATCGGGGGCGCCATCGCGACCTGGTGGGGTTGGCGCTGGGCCTTCCATATCAATCTTCCGCTGTGCCTGCTGCTGGCGGGCCTGAGCTGGGCTTTCGTGCCGGAGTCGCGCGATCCGGTCAGCCGCCGCATCGACGTGCCGGGCGTGCTGCTGTTCGCCGGCAGCATGCTGTGCTGGACCTGGGCGCTGATCCGTGGCCCGGTGGAGGGCTGGGGCAGTGCCACGGTGCTGCCATGGCTGCTGGCCGGCACCGCGTTGGGCGCAGGCTTCATCGTGGTCGAGCAGGGCCGCGCCCAGCCCATGCTGGATCTGCGCCTGTTCCGCGCGCCGGCACTGGTCGGTGCGGTGCTGGCGATGTTCGCCTACGCCGCCTGCGTACAGGTGATGGCCTCGCTGCTGCCGTTGCTGCTGCAGAACGCCCGCGGCGACAGCGTGCTGCAGGCCGGCGTGCACATGCTGCCGTTCGCACTGGCGATGCTGCTGCTTCCGTTCGTGGGGCGCCGGCTGGGGACGCGGTGGGCCTCCGGGCGGATCCTGGCGCTGGGCCTGGGCGTTGCCGTGATCGGCAACCTGGGCATCGCGGTGGCGTTGTGCCAACACAGCGATCTCGGCCTGCTGCTGGCGATGGCGGTGCTCGGCAGTGGCGGTGGCCTGCTCAACGGCGAAACACAGAAGGCGATCATGAGCGTGATTCCGCCGGACCGCGCCGGGATGGCCTCCGGCATCAGCACCACCGCGCGCTTCTCCGGCATCCTGATCGGGTTCGCCACGCTGGGCGCGGTGTTGTCCAGCCACGTCCGTGACGCCGCCCGCGGGGCGCTGACCGAGGCCGGGCAGGCAGGGTCGCCGGCGCTGATCGAGCGCGTGGTGGCCGGCGAGCTGTCCGTGTCCGGGGCTGCACACGACAGCCTGACACTGGTGGCGCGCCAAGCCTATGGCGATGGCGCGGCGTATGCATTCGTGACCGCGGCGGCCATGGCATGGGTGGCGATGCTGCTGACCAGCACGTTGATGGCCAGGCGCTAGACAGTCCGAAGGTGGCGTCCGCGCATGGCGTGGATCCGGCCGGCGGTCACCACGCGCGGGCGCGCACGTCCCAGCAGGCGGCAGTGAATGTCACCGAATCGCCGTCGACGAACGGCTCGAAGGCATGCAGCACCGCGTCGAGCACGTGCGTTCGGACGTCCGCGGCGAGGTCGCCGTTTCGCAGCGCGCTCCCGACCGGTCCGAGCAGCGAGACGTACGTCGCCAGATCCGCACGGTCGATGCGGCACACGACATCCAGCGGCAGCAGCTCGATATCCTCCCAGCCGCCGTCGCTCAGGCTCTGCTCGACCCGGACCTGGTCGGCAAACGCGAACTGACCCGGTGCCCCGGGTTGACGCGGCGGCAACTGCAGCCAGGGTGCCGCCGCGCGCTCGGCGGTGGTCATGAACGCGTTCTCGTCCGGCCCGCGCCAGGCCAGCGCCTGCAGCACGCCGCCGCGTTTGGCGGCGCGCTGCAACTGACCGAAGGCCTGCACCGGGTCATCGAAGAACATCACGCCGAAGCGCGACACGATCCGGTCCAGACGTCCGGGCGCGAACGCATGCTGCTGCGCGTCGGCGACGATGAAGTCCACTGCCAGCCCGGCTCGCTGCGCGCGCTCACGCGCCAAGGCGATCATCGGGGCGGAGAGGTCGACCCCGATCACGTGTGCCTCCGGACCCAGCCGTCCGGCAATGGCCAGCGCCACCGCCCCAGTCCCGCAGCCCACATCCAGCACCTGCGCATCGGTGCCCGGCGCGATGGCATCGAGCAGGTGAGTGGCCAGCGGCGCGAACATCTGATCGAGAATGCGCTGCGCTTCCACCCATGCCTCACCGGCCGGGCCATTCCATAACGCGTGCTGCGAGGTGTCGGTCATTACAGGGCTCGATCTGGCATTGCCAGTGGGATGAGGAGGCTGCACTGTGCCACCTCAACCATCGTTGAGGTCAAGCGCGTAGGCCTCAGCCCCGCCACACGTCCACCAGCAGCTTCACGTTCAACACGATGATCAGGCCGCCGATCAGCCAGGACAGCACGATGAGCCAGCGTGGCGCCACCAGCGCGCCCATCTTGGCCTTGTCCGAGACGAACCGGACCAGCGGCACCACCGCGAACGGCAGCTGCATCGAGAGCAGTACCTGGCTCAGCACCAGCAACCGTGCGGTGCCTTGCTCCCCATAGATCGCGGTCACCACCACCACCGGCACGATCGCAATGCCGCGGGTGATCAGGCGCCGTGCCCACGGGGCGATCCGCAGGCGCAGGAAACCTTCCATCACGATCTGGCCGGCCAGCGTCGCCGTCACGGTGGAGTTGATGCCCGAGGCGAGCAGGGCGACCGCGAACAGGGTCGAGGCCAGCCCGACGCCGAGCATCGGCGCCAGCAGCTCGTAGGCCTGTTCGATCTCCTGCACGTCGGTACGGCCCTGCGCATGGAACACCGCGGCGGCCAGGATCAGGATCGAGGCGTTGATGAACAGTGCGAGCATCAAGGCGATGGTGCTGTCCGTCACCGCCCAGCGCAGTGCACTGCGGCGCCCGGCATCGGTGCGCGGGTAGGCCCGGGTCTGCACGATGGAGGAATGCAGGTACAGATTGTGCGGCATCACGGTGGCACCGATGATGCCGATCGCCAGGTACAGCGCCTTGGGGTCGGTCACCACCTGCGCGTGCGGAATGAACCCGGCCAGCACCGCCTGCAGCGGTGGCGCGGCGATGACCATCTGGATCGCAAAGCAGCCGAAGATCACCAGCAGCAGCGCGATCACGAAGGCCTCCAGCGCGCGGAAGCCGCGGTTCATCAGCAGCAGCACCAGCACCACGTCCACCGCGGTGATGATCGCGCCAGCCAGCAAGGGGATGCCGAACAACAGCTTCAAGGCGATCGCGGTGCCGATCACCTCAGCCAGGTCGCAGGCAATGATCGCGATCTCGCACAACAGCCACAGGCCGAGGTTCACCGGGCGTGAGTAGTGGTCGCGGCAGGCCTGCGCCAGATCCCGCCCGGTTGCGATCCCCAGCCGCGCCGACAGCCCCTGCAGCACGATCGCCATCAGGTTGGAGAGCAGGATCACCGAGAGCAGCAGGTAGCCGAACTGCGCGCCACCGGCGATATCGGTGGCCCAGTTGCCCGGGTCCATGTAGCCGACCGAGATCATGTAGCCCGGGCCGAGGAAGGCCAGCAGGCGGAACCACCAGTGGCCGCCCGTAGGCACCGCGACGCTGGCGTTCATCTCGCCCAGGCTGGGCGTATGCCCGGCCGACGAAGGCCAGGCGGGGGAGCTCTCGGGGCGGCGGCGACTGTCCACGGGCGCAATATAGCAGAGGCTATATTAGTAAGGCTTTGCAATCTGAGGCATCCCAGCGCCTTAACCCTGAACCGCGTATCGTCACCGCTCTTTTCAGATGGAGTGGGTGCATGCGTTGGATCGTGTTGTTGGCCGCATTGGCCATGCCCGTGGTGGCGTGGCTCTCACAGACCGGCATGTTCGGCCCGACCAACGGTGCAGTCTCCGACCAGTACCCCACGTTGCTGGTCGCGGCCGGGTACGCCTTCGCGATCTGGGGCGTGATCTTCCTGTGGGATGTGCTGTTCGGGTTCTGGCAGCTGCGCCTGCGCAAACCGGACATCACCGGGGTTCGCCCGTGGGCCGCGGCGGGCTTTGCGCTGACCGCCGCCTGGATGCCGGTGTTCTCCAACCAGTGGTTCCTGCCGGCGCTGGCGATCATCTGGGCGGCCCTGATCTGCTTGATCGTGGCCGCCTACCGCGCCTCACCGATCACCGCCCCGGGCGGGCAACGTGCCTGGGCGGCGTACCCACTGGGGCTGCACGCCGGCTGGCTGTCGTTGGCGGCCTACCTCAATACCGCCCAGGTGATCGTCGCCTACCGCTGGCTGCCGACCGACAACATGCTCGGCTGGAGCCTGGTGCTGCTGGTCCTGGCCACGCTGCTGGTGCTGGTGGTCAACCAGCTGCTGCGCGGGCACTTCGCCTATCCAGCCGCCGTCATCTGGGCGCTGGCCGGGATGTACGTCAAGCAGTCCGGCTGGGATCTGCCGGGCGCGGCCAACATCGCCACCCTGGCCCTGGTGCTGATCATCATCGTGGTGATCCAGACCGTGTGGCTGCGCGTACGCGCGTACCGCCAGCCGCGCGCGATCGCCGCCGCCCACCGTCATCGCCGTTGATTCTTTCTGCAGGAGACACCCCCATGAACATCGTGATGAAGGAGCGCTGCTGATGCGCGCTGCCGTCCACACCACCTTCGGTGACCCGACCCAGGTCCTCCACGGCGGCGACGTGCCGCAGCCGACCCCCGCGGCCGGTGAGGTGCGGATCCGCACCGTGCTGGCGCCGATCCACAACCACGACCTGTGGACGGTGCGCGGCCAGTATGGCTACAAGCCCGAGCTGCCCGCAGTCGGCGGCAGCGAAGGCACCGGCGTGATCGATGCGCTGGGCGAAGGCGTCGAGGGCCTCAAGATCGGCCAGCGGGTCAGCGCTGCCTCGGTGCATGGCACCTGGGCCGAGTCCTTCATCGCGCCGGCGCGCATGGTCATCCCCATGCCGGACAGCATCGATGACAACACGGCCGCGCAGCTGATCGCCATGCCGCTGAGTGCGCTGATGCTGCTGGAATTCCTGCAGGTGCAGGAAGGCCAGTGGATCCTCCAGAACGCCGCCAATGGTGCGGTCGGCAAGGCGTTGGCGATGCTGGCCAAGGCGCGTGGGGTGCACTGCATCAACCTGGTGCGGCGCGATGCCGGTGTGGCCGAGATGGCCGAGCTCGGCATCGACCACACCATCTCCACCGCGCAGTCGGATTGGATGGCCCAGGTGCAGGCAAAGGTAGGCAAGGCCTCGATTGCGGCCGCCGTGGATTCGGTGGGCGGTCGCGCCAGCAGCGAGCTGATGACGCTGTTGGGCGATGGCGGCACATTGGTCTCCTTTGGCTCCATGACCGGCGAGCCGATGCAGCTCAGCTCGGGCGATGTGATCTTCAAGCAGGCCACGGTGAAGGGCTTCTGGGGCAGCAAGGTCAGCCAGGCGATGGCGCCGGATGACAAGCGTCGCCTTGTTGGCGAACTGCTGCAGCTGGCCGCGCGCGGTGGATTGAGCCTGCCGGTGGACGGCGTGTTCGGGCTGGATGAGGTGGCCGATGCCGCCAAGGCCAGCCTGGACCCGGGCCGCACGGGCTGGGTGGTGCTGCGCCCCGGTGGGGCCGGGTAGAGCCGCCGGTTGGGGGGCGGCCCTTGCTGGGGCGCTGCGTCAGCCCACAAACGGTGGGCTCTACGGGTGATCGGGCACCGCGCCAGCCGACCAACGGTCGGCTCTACGGGTGATCGGGCGCTGCGTCAGCCGACCGACGGTCGGCTCTACCGGTCTGCGCGCAGTGCTTCGATCACGACCTTCATGGCGCTCGAGGATTGCCGGCGGCTGGGGTAGTAGGCGTAGTACCCGTCGAACGGATCGCACCAGTCTTCCATGACACGCCGCAGTGCGCCGGCGGCGATGTCATCGCGCACCATGTCCTCGGGCAGATAGGCCAGGCCCGCACCGGCCAGCGCCGCGCGGTGGATCGCACTGCTGCCGTTGAAGGTCCATTGGCCATCCACGCGCACGTTTACTTCTTCGCCGTTCTTTTCCAGGTCCCACACCATCAGCCCGCCATGGGTTGGCAGGCGCAGGCCGATGCAGTTGTGCGCGGCCAGGTCGGCCGGCAGCTGCGGCGCGGCATGCGTGGCGAAGTAGGCGGGGCTGGCCACGATGGCCATGCGCAGCGGCGGGCTGATCGGCACCGCGATCATGTCCTTGGCCACGCGGCCGCCGAGACGGATGCCGATGTCGTAGCGCTGGGCGACGATGTCGGCCAGGCCATAGTCGATGGTCAGTTCCACATGCAGATCGGGGTAGGCGGGCAGCACGGCGGACAGCCGGGGCCAGACGATCGTGTTGGCGGCATGCTCGGCCGTGGTGATGCGGATCGTGCCAGCGGGCCGGTCACGGTACTCGCTGATCGCGGCGACCTCGGCCTCGATCTCCTGCATGCGCGGGGCGACGGTCTCGTACAGCCGCTCGCCGGCCTCGGTCATCGAGACGCTGCGCGTGGTGCGGGTCAGCAGGCGCACGCCGAGGCGCTCTTCCAGCCCGCGCACCGTGTGGCTGAGTGCGGATTGTGAGACACCCAACTGCGCGGCCGCACGGGTAAAGCTGCGCTCGCGCGCGACGGTGACGAACACGTGCAGGTCGTTGAAATTCTCGCGGGCCATGGGCAGGGCCAAGGGCGCATGGCAGTCATGCGCGTCCATGATGCGCGCTGCCGACTGATGAGCTCCAGGAGCTTCGCTTTGCGATTGATGAGCTGCGGTCATGGCTGCATGCCGATCGCGATGGCTAGTACCCACGTGGGTGCGCGCCTACAGTGACCCTCCCGGCGGTGCGAACCGCTGCTCCCCACAGGAGATCGCTTCATGGACCTGTTCACCGCAGCACTGTCGCTTTCCATGGTGGCCACCGTACCCGCCGAGACCGCGCCCATCCGCATCACCACTGCCGGTACTGCCCCTTCGGCCGCCGGCCCGGCCGAGTACTTCACCGGGCGGGTGCGCATCGATGCACCGTTCCAGACCGATGCGCCGGCGCGCGTCAGTGGGGCCACGGTCACCTTCGAGCCCGGCGCACGCACCGCCTGGCACACCCATCCGCTGGGCCAGACGCTGATCGTCACCGCAGGCATCGGCAGCGTGCAGGAATGGGGCAAACCCGCGCGTGAGATCCGTCCGGGCGACATCGTCTGGATTCCGCCGGGCGTCAAACATTGGCATGGTGCGAAAGCTGCCACCGCAATGACCCATATCGCGATCGCCGAAGCGGTCGATGGCTCACCGGTGACGTGGCTGGAGCAGGTCAGCGACGCGCAGTACAGCGGCAACTGAACCACGCCCCGCGATGGGGACGGCCGTGTCACATCCACCTGCGTACCCTCACAGGCCGATTGAAACAGGAGAACCGTCTTGAGCACCGTTTTCATCGTCGGCGCGGCCGGCAAGGTCGGCCGTCACCTGGTCAAGCAGTTGGCCGACAAGCAACATCGCGTGCTGGCGCTGCATCGCCGCGCCGAGCAGGGCACTGAACTGAGCGACCTGGGCGCAACGCCGGTCTCCGGCGATCTCACCGCCACCGACGTGAACACGCTGGCCGGCCAGATGCGCGGCAGTGACGCGGTTGTTTTCACCGCCGGTGCGGGTGGTGCCGGTATCGAGGTCACTAACGCCATCGATGGCCGCGGCTTGGAGCTTGCGGTGGATGCGGCGCGGCAGGCGGGCGTGCGCCGCTTCCTGCTGGTCTCGGCATTCCCGGAAGCCGGCCGCAACAAAGGCATGGGCGAGGGCTTCGAGAATTACATGACGGTCAAGAAGCGCGCCGATGTGTATCTGGCCGCGACTGATCTGGATTGGGTGATCCTGCGCCCCGGCACCTTGAGCGATGCGCCGGGCACCGGCCGCGTCACGGCGGGCCCGGCGATTGCCTATGGTGATATCCCGCGCGCCGATGTGGCCGCTACGCTGGTGGCGCTGGTGGAGCATCCGCAGGTGCGGCGCACGATCATCGAGTTGACTGAAGGTGACCGGCCTGCCGATGAGGCGATCGCGCAGCTTGCCCGGGCGTAACTCGGGCCGCCGTGTGCGGCGATGGTAAAATCACGTTTCCACCCGCAGCACAGACGAGCACGCCATGACCAACGCCCCCTTCTATCCCATCGGCACCCCCGGCCAGCCCTGGGGCGCAGCGGAGAAGGCGCAGTGGCGCGCTCGTCAGGTGCCGCAGCGCCGCTATGCCGATGACGTGTTGCCGGCCGTCGAGGCGCTGCGCGGCAGCTTCGACGTGACCCGGTACGGCACGCTCGAGTACGCCCCGGACCAATACCCGCTGTTTGCCGTGCGCAGCCGCGACTGGAACCCCGCACTGCCGACGATGCTGGTCACCGGCGGCATCCACGGCTACGAAACCAGCGGCGTGCAGGGCGCGTTGCAGTTCCTGCAGACCCGCGCGGCCGAATACGCCGGGCGCGCCAATCTGCTGGTCGTGCCCTGCGTCAGCCCGTGGGGCTACGAGCGCATCCAGCGCTGGAACGCCGAGGCGATCGATCCGAACCGTTCGTTCATGGCCAACAGCCCGGCGGCCGAATCGGCTGCGCTGATCGCACTGGTCGCGCCCCTGCGCGGCAGCATCGTGATGCATATCGACCTGCACGAAACCACGGACACCGATGAAACCGAGTTCCGCCCGGCGTTGGCCGCGCGCGACGGCAAGCCATTCGAGCCCGGCCTGATCCCGGATGGTTTCTACCTGGTCGATGACACCGAAAACCCGCAGCCGGCCTTCCAGACCGCGGTCAATGCCGCCGTCGAGCGGGTGACCCATATCGCCCCGGCCGACGACAAGGGCGAGATCATCGGTTCCCCGGTGGTCGCCCCGGGGGTGATCGAGTACCCGCTGGAAAAACTGGGCCTGTGCGCCAGCGTCAGCGGCGCCAGATACACGACCACCACCGAGGTGTACCCGGACAGCCCGCGTGCCACACCGCAGCAGTGCAATGACGCCCAGGTGGCGGCAATCTGCGCGGCGATCGATTACGCGTTGGCCGCCCCCAGGAACTGATCCAGCAACCACAGCGCCGCTGGCCCCAGCGGCGCGCCTTTGTGCCATACCGCATCGGTGGAGACCAGCCGCGGCCAGCCGGGCAGGGGCAGCTCCACCAGCATGCCCCGGCCATAGCGCGCCACCAGTGCGCGCGGCAACGCTGCCCAGCCGAAGCCATCCTCGGCCATCTCCAGCACCATCAGATAGTCCGAGGCCGACCACGTGCGCCCGCGTGCGTGGCCCTCGCGCGCCGCATCGCCACTCAGGCAGATCTGCCGGTGGCTGGCCAGGTGGGATTCGTCCGGCGCGTGCAGCGCGGCCAGCGGATGACCGGCGGCAACAAACACCGCCATCTCTGCGCGCAGGGGCAGGGCGCGCACCGCCAGTTCGGACGGGTAGGCCGGCTGATGCGGCATCAGCCCGAGATGGGCACGCCCACGCTGCACCACGTCCAGCACGTCACTGCCTTCGGCATCCAGCCACTCCAGTTCGATATCCGGAAAACGCTGCTCGAACCGGCGCAGCAGGTGCTGGTCCGGGTTGAGCTGGTAAATGTCCGAGAACACCAGGCTCAGGCGCGGCTCGACCTCATCCGCCAAGCGGATGCTGAGCTGCTCCAGACGGTCGGCGGCCGCGAGGATTTCCTGTGCATGGCCGAGCACCTTGCGGCCGTCCTCGGTCAGGACCGGGTAGCGGCCGCTGCGGTCGAACAGCGTGAGGCCCAGGTCGGCCTCGAGCGTGGCGATCGCGGTGCTGATGGTCGACTGGGTCTTTTTCAGGCGGCGCGCGGCGGCGGAGAACGAGCCTAGCGCAGCCGCTTCCACGAAGGCGTGCAGGGATTCGGGGCCGTAGCGCATTGATGTATCGCCTTTATCGATGGATTCCATCTTTGGTCTGATGGAAATGGCGATGATAATGGGCGCGTCGCCCGGGTGTCATCCCGCGGCCGCAATCAAGGAGCTTTCCATGCACACACAGGTGCATTCGCAACCCCGTGCCCGTGGCGGTCTGATCGCCTGGGCCTGCCTGGCCGTGGCGATCGTCGCCGAAGTGGTCGGCACCTCGTTCATGGCCGATGCCGCCCGTCATGGGGGCTATCTGGGCTATGTGGTAATGGCCGTGGCGCTGGCCATTTCGTACTACTTCCTGGCGCTGTCGGTGCGCGGCATCGCGGTGGGCGTGGCCTACGCCGTGTGGGAAGGCCTGGGCCTGACCTTGCTGACGCTGGTCGGCATGTTCGTGTTCAAGGACAGCCTGTCCGTGCAGCAGATGATCGGGCTGGTGATGGCGGCTGCCGGCATCGTCTGCGTCACCCTCGGCGAGGCGCACACGCCATGAACCTCACTGCCTTCCTTTTCGTGCTGTGCTCGGCACTGATCGATATCGCCGCCAACATGATGGTGGCCAAATCCGACGGCTTCCGTAAGCCGGCCTGGGGTTTTGCCGCGATCGTGCTGGTCTGGATCGCCTTCGCGCTGCTCGGTCAGGCGGTCAAAACCATGGATCTGGCCACGGCCTATGCGATGTGGGGTGCCATCGGCGTGATCGGCACGGCCCTCTGCGGGCGCGTGCTGTTCGGCAACCGGCTGCGCCCGATCGGCTGGGTCGGGATCGCGCTGGTCACCGGTGCGGTGGTGGTGCTGTCGAGCCATTGATCCCCGATCAGCGGAACAACTGATTCAACACCGCCCCGGAGGCCGCATCGGCGAAGCCGTCGAAGCGGCCTTCGTCCATCAGTAGCTGCGAGGCCCGCATCATCCCGCCCCAGGCGGTGCGCGCCATCGCACCACCCACGCTGACCCGGCGCACGCCCATGCCGGCGATGTCCTGCAGGGTGAACGGCAGCGCGCTGCCAACCAGCAGGTTGACCGGCCGCGGCGCCACCGCGGCCACCACCGCTTCGATCTGCTCGCGGTTGGTGATGCCCGGCGCATACACGCAATCCGCACCGGCTTCTGCATAGGCACGCAGGCGGGTGATCGCATCGTCCAGGTCGGGCCGGCCGACGAAGAAATTCTCAGCGCGGCCGATCAGCAGCACGTCCTCGCCGGACGCGTCGATCGCGCGGCGGGCGGCACGTACCCGTGCCACCGCATCGTCCAGCGTGCGCAGCGGATGCGCGGGATCCGGGCTGGCATCCTCGATGGAGATGCCGGCCACGCCGGTGGCGATGGCAAGGGTGACGTTGCGGCCGACTGCTTCCAGCGAGCCGAAGCCATCGCCGAAATCGGCATTCAACGGCAACGGGGTCGCCGCGGCCAGGCTGCGCAGATGTGCGAGGGTCTCCTCCAGCGTCAGCGTGCCGTCGGCCTGGGCCTGGCTCCACGCATAACCCGAACTGGTCGAGGCCAACGCCTGGAAGCCGAGACTGTGCAGGTAGCGTGCGCTGCCTGCATCCCACGGGTTGGGCAGCACGAAGCAGCCTTCCTCGTGCAGCGCACGGAAGGCCGCGCGGCGCGGCCGGGGATCGAAGGAAAGGTCCGTCATGGTGCGCATCCGGTCAGCAGTCACCCGATGGTAACGCCAGCGGCCGCCACGCCCTTGTTGAGGGAGCGGCGTGCGGGAAGGGTGTGCATGCGTATGGCGGTCCGGAGCGGGCAGGGGCAGGTTGCGCGTGTGCTGCGAGGCTGAGCGGGGTTGCCCGGGGCCTTGCCGCGTGCAACGCTGGCGCAGCGCCGTTGGCCCGGGCGCCCAAGGAGACAGGGATGCTCGAGGTGATCGATCTGCTGTTGGCGCCGCTGTTCAGGATCAGCCCCATCCGTTATCTGCGTGACCCGGCCTACCGCCAGCGCCTGCGCCGCGAACAGGGCAAGGCCGCGCGCTATCGCATGGTCTTCCTGCTGGTGCTGGTACTGAGCGCCATCGCGCTGCTGGCGCTGGTGATCCTCGCGCGCTACGGGCGCTAGCGTCTGAGCGGCCTGGGCGGCCTCAGGCGCGCACCCACCGCGCGCACAGCCCGACCAGTACCAGCGTCACTGCCACCGCGCTGAACGCTAACACCAGGCTGCTGGCCTGCGCGACGAAGCCGATCAGCGCCGGGCCGGCCAACACACCGGCATAGCCGAGCGTGGTGATTGCCGGGATGGCCAGGCTCTCCGGCATGACCTTCTGGTTGCCGGCCATCGAGAACAGCGCCGGAACGATGTTCGCGCAGCCCAGGCCGACCAGCGCATACCCGCACAGTGCCAGTGGCATCCAGGTGGCGAACGTTGCCAGGGCGAAGCCGGATGCCGCCACCAGGCTGCCGATCAGGATCGAACGATGGCGGCCGAGCTTGGCCACCACGCCATCGCCGACGAGCCGGGTGATGGTCATCGCGATGGCAAAGGCCAGATAGCCGAGGCCGGCGCGGGAGGGATCAACGTGCTGCACTTCATGCAGGAACACCGCGCTCCAGTCCAGCACCGAGCCTTCGGCCAGGAACGCCACGAAACACAGCACGCCGATCGCCAGCACCACCCCATGCGGCACCGCAAACATCGGCGCATCGCTGGGTGCCTTGTCGGTCCGCCAGTACGGCAGCGAGAGTGCCAGCAGGGCGGCCATCACCGCCGAGGCCAGCAGGCACACCAGCCACGGCGGCAGGTGGAACGCCAGCAGAGCGGTCATCGCACCGGCACCGACCGCGCCGCCGATGCTGTAGAAGGCATGGAAGCCGGACATCATCGGCCGGCCGCTGTCGCGCTCGACCATGATCGCCTGCATGTTCATCACGCAGTCGCAGGCACCCACGCCGGCGCCGAACACGAACAACACAATGCCCAGGGTCAGCGGCGAAGGGGCGACGGCGAGCAGGGGCAGGGTGGCGATCACCATCACCAGCGTGGCGATCATGACCGCGCGGCAGCCGTGGCGCGCAGCGAGCATGCCTGCGATCGGCATCGCCAGCAGCGAACCGGCACCCAGGCACAGCAGCACCAGGCCGAGCGACCCTTCATCCAGGGCGGTGCGGTTCTTGGCGAACGGGACCAGCGGCGCCCAGGCTGCGGTGGCGAAGCCGGGCAGGAAGAAGGCTGCGCGGGTGGTGTGCTGCTGGCTGCGGGCAAGCAGGGAGGAAGGAGCGGAAAGCGTCGACATGGAATTCGGGCCTCAGTGCTGCGCAGCGCGCTGGAGGGCGACACCGCGACGCTCGAACGCCACCACCTGGGCGGGCGGGGCATCGGCTTCGACAACCAGCAGATCGATCTGGTCCACATCGCCGATGCGGTGTGAGGCTTGTGCACCGAGCTTGTCATTGGTGGCGACCACCACGCAGCGGCTGCTGGCGGCAAGCAGAGCGCGCTTGAGCGTTGCTTCCTCGCCATCCACTGCCCAGATGCCAGCCTCGGCATCCACCGCGCAGGTGCCGACGAAGCACACGTCCAGGCGCAGCGCACGGATCGCTTCCAGTGTCTGCGCCCCCACCGTCGCGCCGATGCGCGGGTCCATGCGGCCGCCGACCAGGCTGACCTCGATGCCCGGACGCGCCATCAAGGCCAACGCGATATCCGGCGCGTTGGTGACCACCCGCAGGCCCTGGTGCTCGGGCAGGCAGCTGGCGATCACGGTATTGGTCGAGCCGGCGTCCAGGAAGACCAGCTCCCCGGGCAGGACCTGGGCCGCCGCGATCCGTGCCAACGCGCGCTTGCGGTCATGGTCCTTTTCGTGGCGCTCGGCCAACGCCGGGAACGCCGGGGCCGCCGGCAGTGCGCCGCCATGCACCTTGCGGCACAGACCCTGCGCAGCCAGCTCGCGCAGGTCGCGGCGGATCGAGTCTTCCGAGACCTGCAGCTCGATGGCCAGCTGCGCGGACATGACGCGGCCGTGGTCGCGCAGCAGGCGCAGGATGGTCTGTTGGCGTTCGCCCGGCAGGGCGTCCTGGGTGGTCATGGGTAACCTCGGTCAGGGCGGGTAGCACCCTGCCGACATGCCTGATCATGCGCATTCGTGCGTGGTACTGCTTGTATTGGCCCGATACTTTACCAGAATCGGCGCGCTTGTGTGCGGTAATCTGCATGAATGTGCGTCAATGCGCGCCTTTTCGCCGCGCCCGCGCTGTTGCGTCACAGGGCAGGGAGCAGTTCCGGCCGGATCACCGCTGCCGCCCAGTCCATGAAGGCGGCGACGCGACGCGGCAGGTGGCGGCGCTGGGCATAGAGCAGCGTCACCGGCATCGGCTCAGCCTGCAGCCCGGGAAGGATCTCCACCAGCGTTCCTGCGGTCAGCGCCGGGCGCGCGCCGAGCAGCGGCACCTGGATGATGCCCAGCCCGGCCAGCGCCGCAGCGGTATACCCATCCCCGCTGTTGACGGTCACCGCCCCGCCCATCGGCAGGCTGCGATAGGCCTCGCCGTCGTGATACTCAAACCCCGGTGAGCGCTGGCCCAGCGTGCCGACATAGTGGACCAGGGCGTGGCTGGCGAGATCGTCCAGCGTGGCGGGCGTACCGCGGGCCGCCAGATACGCGGGACTGGCGCAGTTGATGATCCGTAGCTGCCCGAGCGGGCGGGCGACCAGGGTGTTGTCATCCAGCGGCCCGACCCGCAGCACGCAGTCGAAGCCCTCGCGGATCAGATCCACCCGGCGGTCGGTACCGCTCAGTTCGATTTCCACCCCGGGGTGCTGGGCCAGGAAGTCCGGCAACTGCGGGATCACCAGCTGGCGGGCCAGTCCGCTGGACATATCCACGCGCAGGCGGCCCTTCAACTGACTGGTGTCCACCCGGAACATGCCCTGCAGGTCGTCCATGTCGTGCAGCAGATCGTGCGCGCGGGTCTGGAACTGGGCGCCATCGGCGGTCAGCTGCACACGGCGCGTGGTGCGGTGGAGCAACTGCACACCCACCTCTGCTTCCAGGCGCTGAACGGCGAGGGACACACTGGCCTTGGGCAAACCGAGGCTGTCGGCGGCCCCGGTGAACGAGCCCAGTTCGGCGACGCGCAGGAAGCAGCGCAGGTGATCGAGGCGATCCATGGATTGTTCGCAATGTCTGGACAGTCAAATCAGCATCCACTGATTTATGCCGCACGGCAATATCAATACGCTGGCCCCACTCCCCAAGCAGGTGCACTGACATGAGCAACGCAACCCGAGTCGTCCTGATCACCGGCGGCAGCCGTGGCCTCGGCCGCAACGCCGCCCTCGCGTTGGCCGCCGATGGCGCCGACATCGTGCTCACCTACCGCAGCCAGGCCGATGCCGCGCAGGACGTGGTCGCCAAGATCGAAGCACTGGGCCGCCGCGCCGCCGCGATTCCGTTGGACATGGCCGATAGCGCCGGCTTCCCCGCATTCGCCAGCCAGGTCCGCCGCGTGCTGGAGGGATGGGGGGAAACCCAGCTGCAGGGCCTGCTCAACAACGCCGGCGAAGGCCTGCACGCAATGATCGCCGACACCACGGTCGAGCAGTTCGACGCGCTGGTCGCCGTGCACCTCAAGGGCCCGTACTTCCTGACCCAGGCGTTGTTGCCGCTGATCGCCGATGGCGGCCGCATTCTCAACGTGTCCAGCGGGCTGGCGCGTTTCTCGCTGCCGGGCAGCTCGGCCTACGCGATGATGAAGGGCGGCATCGAGGTATTCACCCGCTACCTGGCCAAGGAACTGGGCGCACGTGGCATCAGTGCCAACACACTCGCCCCGGGCGCGATCGAAACCGACTTCGGCGGTGGGCGCGTGCGCGACGATGCGCAGGTCAATGCGATGGTGTCCTCGGTCACCGCGATGGGCCGCCCCGGCAAACCCGATGACATCGGCCCGGTGGCGGTCGCGCTGCTGTCGCCGCAGACCGCGTGGATCACTGCGCAGCGCGTGGAAGCCTCGGGCGGCATGTTCGTCTGAGGGGGTCGTCACGGCCATGACCCCCATGGCCGGGCGGCAGCTGTTTATGAACGGATTCATTAAAAAAGTGTGATGAATAGCCGGTGGGTTGATGGGAGTGGCCTGTTTTCCACGGTTATTTGGCAAGGGACACTTTTTGATCACTCCAGGGGGAACCACCATGAAGCAGCTGCTCATCTACGAACGTCCGATCCAGCTCAACCGCGTTGCCCATCGCAACCATCGGGTGGTGGCGACCCCGGGCGATTTTGCCTTCGCCGCTGCGGTCAATTCCGTCCCGCTGGCCTGCGTGGAATTCGCGCCGGTCGCCCGCGAGTACCCGATCCTGTTCGCCGGCAGCAGCGCCGACGCGGTGGTGCCGGCCGCACTGCTGGGCCTGCGCGCCGGCCAGAACCTGATGGTCGATGAGCAGGGCAGCTGGGCCGAAGGGGCCTATGTCCCGGCGTTTCTGCGCCGCTATCCCTTCGTGCTTGCCGAACGTGATGAGAAGGGCAGCGACTTCACCGTGTGCCTGGATGAGGCATATGCGGGCATCCGCGAAGGTGGCGAGGAAGGTGCGCCGCTGTTCGATGACGAGGGCAAGGACAGCCCGCTGCTGAGCAACGCACTGCAGTTCCTGCAGGAATACCAGGTGCATCTGGCGCGTACCCGTGCCTTCAGTGCGGCGCTGGCCAGCCATGGGCTGCTGGTGCCGCGGCAGGTGAACGTGCAGACCGCGCTGGGCGAGGGCTTCTCGCTGGATGGCTTCTTTGTGGTCGATGAGCAGAAGCTGCGCGAATTGAAGGGCAAGGCGCTCCAGGATCTGGCGCGTTCGGGCGACCTCGGGTTGATCTACGCCCATCTGCTTTCGCTGGGCAATGTCGAGCTGCTCAGCCGCGCGCTGGACAGCCGTCCAGCCGCTGCCGCAACGCACTGATCCCTTTCCAGTAACGCCACCGAGCGGCAAGGCACGCCTGCCTTGCCGCGACCCTTGCTGGCCCGCGGTTGCCCCGCCTGCCACTGCCCGGAGCCTGCCATGAACCATCGCGACCCTTCGTCCTGCCCGTCCTCCAGCGTGCGTCCTGTGCCCCCGGCGCAACGCCGCCTGCGTCCTGCGGGCCTGGCCGTGGCCATCGGCTCCGTGCTGGGGCTGGCGTTGCCAGGCAGCGTGATTGCCGGCGATGACGGCAGTGCGATGGTCACCGACGGTCGCACCGATACCCGCGTGACCCGCCAAGGCAACGATCTGCACTGGAAGGTGACCACCGGTACAGTGAAGGGGGCCGCCGGCAACCAGGTCGCCTTCAACGCCTTCCGCGAATTCGGGGTGGACGTCGGCCAGACCGTTGATCTTGTGCTGCCCACCCAGGGTCAGCAACAGGTGCACAACCTGGTCAACCTGGTTACCGACGCGCGTGCGTACATCAACGGCAACCTCAACAGCGTGCTGGAGTCGACCAATGCGGTGGGCGGCAAGGTGTTCTTCGTCGCCCCGGATGGCCTGTTGGTCGGCAACGGTGGCGTGCTCAATGTCGGCTCGCTGTCGGTGGCCACGGCCAACCGCGCAACGGCCGACGACATCCTCAACGCCGGAAAGAGCCTGGATGCCCTGATGTACGGCACGCTGACGCCGGCTCAACTCACCGACAAGACGGTGGCGCTGCACGGGACGGTGAATGCAAGCAACGGCATCCGCGTACAGGCCAGGGCCATTGATGTCACCGGCACGCTGTTCGTACAGGCCGGCCCGCGCGATGCCAATGGCGATCTGCAGGGCATCGAGGCGGCCGTCAATACCGGCGCCTCGCAGCCGCTGGTACTGGTCAACGAGGGCGGCCGGATCCAACTGCGCGCGGCGGCGATCTCCGATACCGGGTTGGGTGTGCGCAGTGCCGAGGCAACGGTCACGGTGGGCGGCAACGCACGTCTGGCGGCGGACGATATCGAGTTGACCGCGCTTGCGGTCATCGATTCCGGCTACGACAAGGACGGTGCGGTATTCGACGAGCTCAAGGCCGATCTCGTCAACAGCGTCACCGACTCCAGCACCCTCACGGACCTCGGCGATGCGTTGGTGAACCTGGGGGCGGGCAAGCTGCTGGGTGAGCAGATTTCGTTCCTGCATGGCGCCACCACGGCGCGGGTAGAGGTGAAGGACAACGCAGTACTGGACGCGCGCGACGACATTACGCTGCATGCCAGCACCCGCCAGGCCATCGACAACTCGGCGGCCGGCAAGGCGTACGAGAAAGGTGATGTCGTCACCGATGCCAACGGCGATCCCGTGAAGGATGCCAATGGCAACAGCATTCCGAAGAAGCACATGCTCAGCCTCGGTGCGGCGTACGCGCAGATCAACGCCACCACGGAAGCCATCGTGCGTTCGGGCGCAACCCTTGCGGCTGGCGGCGACGTGGCGGTGAAGGCCGATGCCGATACGACGCTGAAGCTTGCGGCCGAATCGTTCGCGGTGAACAACACGGCCGCTGCGTTCACGGCGGCGATCAGCAATGTCAACGTTGACACCCGCGCGGTGATTGAAGCGGGTGGGCCACTGCAGGCCGGCAGTGTCAACGTTTCGGCGGTCAACGCGGTCTCTCTGGACACCTCCGCCACGGCGCGCGCCGACAAGAATGGCGCGGTCGGCCTGGCTGGCGCGATCAGTCTGCAGGATATCGCGGCCGAAGCGCGCCTGGACCGCGACACCCGCACCACGGCAGGCGACGTCACCGTGCAGGCGGCCAGCATCACCCGCCTCAACAAGACCAGCACGCTGATTACCGGCCCGAAGAGCGAGCCGCTGCCCGGCCAGGAGCAGGTGGAAGCGATCAGCAGCGGCAGCGATGGCCTGATGAGCGTGGCGCAGTCGCTGGCCGGCGCCGGCGTGGGTGGCGCCATCGCCAAACTGACCGGCAGCCAGGACGGCGGCAGCACGCCGCCGGCCACTACACCGACCACGGCGTCGCCCTTCCGCCTCGGCGGGGCGATCAGCGTTGTCGACGGCGACCATACGGCCACCGCCAGTATCGGCGCCGGTACGACCATCGACAGCGCCGGCGCGATCGTGGTCGACAGCCAGGTAACCGATGCACAGATCGGCAACCATGCGATGAGCAATGTGCTGGCCAAGGGCAAGAGCGCGGATGGTTCGGCCTTCGCGTTGTCCGGGGCGGTCAACATCGCCAACCTCACCCATGAGGCACGGACCTTGGTGGGCAGTTCGGCTGAGCTCTCGGCGCAACGCATCGGGTTGTCGTCGGATGTGCGCCTGCCTCGGGATTTCAGTGCGCTCACCGGGGCCGTCCCGGACTTCAGCAGCTTCGACGCGTTCAAGACGTCGATCTCCGCCGCCAAGGACCTGATCACCGACCCATCGGAGTTGTTCGCCTCGTACGCGGCGGCGCGCGGCTCGGCCGAGGAAGTGGCCATCGGGGGCGCGGTGAGTTGGTTCAAGGCGACCAACAGCGCCCGTACCGATGTCGCCGCCGGTGCCTCGCTGACCACCCGCGACACCAGCACCGCGGCGTGGAGCGCCGCACTGGAAGGTGAGGACCATGCCGGCGCTGCGCGCGGCCGGACGTTTGACGCCACCGCCACCGTGCGTGCCAACACCGATGTCACCGGTCTGCACGCGGCGGGTGATCTTGCCCTGAAGAACCTCAAGGACAGCAACGTCGGCAACGGCGGAACTGCCTTGGGCGGCAGCGTCGGCTATATCGACTACCAGAACACGGCGGCAGCGATCCTCCATGATGGCGTCCGCGTCGACGCCGGTGCAGGCAGCCTGGCAGTGCAGGCCGACAACAAGGAAACCGTGGTGGCGCTGGCGCTGCAGTCAGGCCAGGGCGGCAGCATCGGTGTCAGCGGAACCGCCACCGCGCTGGACCTGGACAGCACCACGCTGGCGGGGATCAGCAACCGTGCCGACATCCGCGCCGCAACGGTCGGCGTACGTGCCGACGAAGATCTGTTCGTGTGGTCCGTGGCCGGCGCGGTTGCGATGAGCGACAGTGTGTCGGTGGGGGCCAGCGTCGCCTACCAGCAGCTGGACACCGATACCCGCGCCTTCATCGGTGCGGTGCCTGCAGCCTTCGCGACCGGCAGCAGCACGGCGCCGGTCGGCGCGATCACCACGGGTGAGCTGGCGGTCAACGCCACCAGCGGTGGGCTGGCCGGTGCGGTGGCCGCCGCCGGCGCAGTTGCCAAGAGCTCGTCCGAACAGCTGCAGAAGGCCCAGGACGAGCTGGCGGCGAAGCAGAACGCGGAGAATCCCGGCTTCCTGGATTCACTCAAGACCCGTGCGCTCGGCAAGGTGACCGCGCTGGAAGGCATGGCCAACAAGGCCGACAGCAACGGCAGCGCCGGGCTGACCGCGTACTTCGACAAGGCCAAGGGCCTGCTGGGTAGCGGGAATGCAGCACCGGGCCAGGGCCAGGGCGCGCAGACGCCGCAACCCAAGTTCGGCATCGCCCTGTCCGGCAGTGCGACGGTGAATCGTGCCCGGCAGAACACCAAGGCGGACATCAGCTCGGCCGTGATCAAGGACAACAGCGGCAACGGCCTGAAGCTGGATCTTGCCGCGACCAACCAGACGCTGCTGGTCAGCGTCAGCGGCGCGTTGTCGGTGGCCGCGGCCGGGTCGGACAACACCCAGGGCAGCGCATCGCTGGCCGGTGGCGTGGCCTACGGTGACATCCAGAACACGACCACCGCGCAGTTGCGTGACAGTACCGTGGAGGATGCCGGCACCGTCACGGTGACCGCACGCAACGAAAGCGAACAGGTCAACGTCGGGCTGAGCGTGGGCGTGAATGCCTCCTCCAACCAGAGCTCGGCCGGTGCCGGCGCGATCTCGGCGACCGTGGCGATGTCCCACAACGATACGGCCGCCAGCATCGTCGGGGGCAGCCTGCGCGGCATGGGCGGCGCGGCGGCCGATGTCGATGTCAAGGCCGTGAACGCCTCCAAGATCGCCAACGGGGGGGGCGCACTGTATGCGGGTGGCAAGGCCGGCCTGGGGGCGGCAGTGACGTATGCCGAAGTGGGCGACAGCACCCGCGCGTCAGTCAGTGGCGCCGACATCGAAGGCGTACAGGACGTGCGCGTGCGTGCGGCCGATGCATCCCGGATCGTGGCGGCGGCCGCCAGTGGAGGGGCGTCCACGCGCAGCGACGGCGTGGCGATCGCCGGTTCGGTGCTGGTCAACCAGATCGCCAGCCAGACCGCCGCCAGCATTGACGGCGGCAGCCGCATCACTGCCAGTGGTGACATTGAAGCCTTCGCCGGGACGGCGACCATCGACGACGTGCGTGGCACCGGTGACGGCTGCGGCTCGGGCTTTGCGGTCGATTACTGTGGCACCGGGATCGGCAGCATCGAGGTGGATGCCAATGCCGATACCGCGAGCACTGACGATACGCGGGTGGATGCGGCGGGTCGCAACAATGCCCGCAGCTCGATCATCGCCGTTGCCGGCATGGTCCAGGTGGGTGGCAACAATGCCGGCGTGGCCTTCGCCTACAACACCATCAACAACACGCATACCGTCTCGGTCAACGATGCCACGCTCAATGCCGGGCGCATTGCGCTCACGGCCAGTGACCAGTCCGACATCCTGGCAGTGAGTGCCGGCATCGGCGGCAGCACCGGCAACTTCACCGGGGTGGGCAGTGCGTCCTACAACGCCATCGGCAACACCACCTCGGTGCTGGTCGGTCGTGGCCTGGCGGACGCGCAGGGCCAGGTGCCCCGGGATGGCGCACAGCTCAACGCGGGCAGCATCCACCTGCAGGCACGCGATGAATCCTTCATCGGCTCGCTGGCGGGGGCGGCAACGCTGGGCTCCAAGGTCGCCGTGGGTGCGGCGTTGACCATCAATGACATCGGCAATACCACGCTGGCGCTGGTCGATGATGCGCAGCTGACCGCTGGCACCGGCCGGGTCGACCTCGAGGCCGCCAATGCCGCCAGGATCCTGTCCGGTGCGGTTGCCGCAGGCGCAGCCAACAATGTCGCCATTCAAGGCTCGGTGGGCTGGAGCATGATCGACAATCATGCCGAGGCAGCATTGCAGGGCGGCACGGTGCAGGCAGGCATCGTGCAGGTGGCCGGCAGCAACGAATCGCGTATCCACACACTGGCCGGTGCGGTCGCCGGCAGCGGCACCGCCGCCATCGGCGCGGCGATCAACGTGGCCACCATCGGCGATACCACGCTGGGCGAGGTGGATGGCACCGCGCTGGAGGTGAGTACTGCGCTGGATGTCAGTGCAGCGTCGGCCGCCACCACCAAGACACTGGCCATTGCCGGTGCGCTGGGGGGCACCGCGTCCATTGCCGGCAGCAACACCACCAACCTGATCGACACCCTCACCGAGGCCCGCCTGCGGGGTGTCACCGGGCAGGGGAGTGGCATCACCGGTGCGGTGTCCGTCAGCGCCGACACATCGGGTGCGGCCTATTCGTTGGGGGGCGCGCTGTCGGCCGGTGGGACGGCAGGCATCGGCGCAGCCAGCAGCGTCAACGACATCGGCGGCCGTACCCGTGCCGTGGTGGAGAATGCCACGCTGGGCGGCGCCAGCGCGCTGAGCATCGATGCGGCCAACCGCAGCCTGGTGCGCACGGCAGCCGTTTCCGGGGCGGGGGCGGGCACGGCAGCGGTGGCCGGCAGTGTCACCACCAACCTGATCCATTCCGATACGCAGGCCAGCCTCAGTGACAGCAGCCTGCACAACACGCTGGCCGATGTGAAGGTGAGCGCCCGTGACGAGCGCAGCATCGATTCGCTGGCGGGTGGCGCAGCGGTCGGCGGCAGCGTGGGCGTGGGCGCGGCAGTGGCCTACAACGATATCGGCGGCACTACCTCAGCGGTGGTTGCCGGCAGTGCGCTGGACCTGGATGTCCGCAATCTGCTGGTGCAGGCCGATGCCTCTGGACAGGCCGGCGGTCAGGGCAACCGCATCCGCACCGTGGCTGCTGGCCTGGGCGGCGGCGGCGCGGTCGGTGGCGCAGCGTCGGTGGCGGTGAACCGGATGAAGGGCGCCGTCTCGGCACGGATTGAAGCAGGCGCCAATGTCCTGGCACAGGACAACGTCGGCGTGCTCGCCGCCCAGGCGCAGCAGATTGACGTGTACGCCGGCAGCATCGGCGGGGGCGTCAACGCGGGCATCGGCCTGGGTACCGTCGTCAACCTGGTGGATGGCAGCACCGAGGCGGCGATCACCGGTGCCGGAACTGCCGTGACCGCGCTGGGCCTGGGCGATGCGCTGGCAGGCGTGGACAGTGGCCGGCGCACGGCGGGCAATACCCACAGCACCCGTACCGACGCCGCCGGCATGGCCTTCGATACCGTGGACCTGGGCACCGGCCATATCGACGTGCATGGCATCGCGGTCAATGCGGCCACGCGCCAGCAGGTCAGGACCATCGGCGTCAGTGGCGCGCTGGGTACCACCCCGATCGCCAGTGGTGCGGTGGCGGTAATGGCGGCCGTCAACGACATCGCCGGCAGTACCACCGCGATCATCAAGGACGCACGGATCAACCAGCATGGGCTGGGCACCAGCAGCGACCCCGACCAGGACAGCGCAGGGCTCGCCGCAGCGGAGCAGAGCGTGGATGTGCGCGCCAGCCATCACGTGGCCTCGGCCAATTATGTGGCCGGCATCGCCGCCAGCGCGGGCGTCTTCTCGGGCGCAGGGGCGCTGTCGACCAACCTGTTCGACAGCCATGCCAGCGCCAGCATCGAGGGCGCCACCGTGTCGGCCGCCGACGCGGTGACCGTGGAGGCCAATGCCAGCCAGAACGCGCTGGCGATCGTGGTCGGCGCGGCCGCGGGCCTGACCGGCGGCGCTGCCACCGGCGTGGTCAACAATTTCACCACCGATACCCGTGCAAGCGTGCTGGGCGGCACCCTGCGGGCGGGCTCCCTGGCGGTCAACGCCAACAGCGACAACGCCGCCTCGCTGGTCGGCGGCGCAGGCGCGGTCGGGGGGGGCGCGGCGGTGGCCGGCACCGCGCTGGTCAACATGGGCACTGCAACCACGCTGGCGCAGGTGGGCGAACGTGGGCGCGTGACCCACATTTCCGTGTCACGCGACCTCGACGTGAACGCGCACAGCCGTTCGGATTTCAACGGCGTGGCGGTGAGTGGCGCGGGTGCCGGCGCCGCCGGCATCGCCGGCATGGCACAGGTGCACCTGCTGCAGAACGACACCCGTGCGCTGGTCACCCAGGCCTCGGTGGATGCCACCGATATGGCGGTGGTGGCCGAGGATATCCTGCGGCTGTCCGCGTACTCCGGTGCGGTGGGCGTGGGCATCGCCGGCAGCGGTGTAGGTGCCGGCGCTTCGGTGGCCATTCTCGGCAGCACCGTCAAGGCCACCGTGGAAGACAGCACGCTGTCGACCACGGGCAGCATTGATGTGAATGCCGTCTCCGATCGTGCGGTGGACATGGTCACCGTGACGGCTGGCGTAGGCGCCACCACCGGCATCGGCGGCGCTGCCGGGCTGCTGCTGGCCGGCATTGGCGACCGCGGTGACAGTGATACGGAACTGGGTGGCACCTTTGCCAGCCTGAAGCAGCTGGGCACTGGCCAGAAGATCGACGCCGCCGCGCTGGACGGCACCCTGGGGGCGCAGGGCGCCGGCGCGCTGAACAGCCGCGCCCAGGTGGACATCGGCAGTCTGCAGGGACGTGGCGATCTGGTGAGCGCCAGCATCCGCGGTGGCACCGTGCAGGCACGCGCGCTTGAGGTGAGCGCGCAGACCCTGATGAGCAGCAGCAACACCGTCGGTGGCATCGGCGCTGGTGGCGTGGGCGTGGGCGGCGCATTCGGCATGACCGGCCTGTATGGCAGCACCGAGGCGGTACTGGCGGCGAACAGCACGCGGGCCGGCTCCATCGCGGTGCTCGCCAACGCCGGCGACGGCAGCGCAGGCAAGGCCGCAGGTCTGGACGTCTATGCCGGCGGTGCCGGCCTGGTGGGCGTCGGCGCGGCCATCGGCTTGGCGCGCCTGGAACAGACGGTCACGGCCACGGTGGCCGGTGACCTGCAGGCAGGCAGCCAGGGCGAGGGTCTTGCGGTCCGTGCCAGCGATGCCAGCACGCTGGATGTGACAGCCACCGGCATGGCGGCCGGTGCACTCGCGGCCGGTGCGGTCGTCGCAACCGCTGCTCGCAACGCCAACGTCCAGGCGTGGTTGCAGAACGACAGTACCTTGGCCGGCTTTGGCAACGTGACCTTCGCCGCCAGCTCGCTGGGCGGCGCGCATGCGGGCGCGTGGGGTGCGGCCGGTGGCGTGTTGGCCGGCGTCAGCGCCGCCGTCGCACTGGCCGACGATGGCTCCGACGTGCGCGCCTGGCTGGGCGAGCGGACACGCGTATCGGGGGTGGGTGGCGGCATTGAGGTGCATGCCGAGGCCACCCCGCAGGTGTCCGCCGAAGCCTTCGGTGCTGCACTGGCCGGCGGCCTGGCGGTCGGTGCGGCGGTCGCTGATGCCACCTCCCGTGCCAAAGTGGACGCCCATGTAGGCAATGGTGCGGTGCTGTCCAACCGCGGTGGGCTGGACATCCTGGCCAGCGTCCACGGCGGGATCGTGGATGCACGCGCGGTCGCCGGTTCCGGTGGTCTGTATCTGGCCGGCGCCGGCGCCTTCGCCACCGCTGCCAGCACCAACGCGGTGCAGGCAGCGCTTGGATCCGACGTGGTGGTGCAGGGTGAGGCCTATTCCATCAACAACATCATCGACTACGCGCGCGGCGGCACTATCGCGATGCGCGCAGTCAACAACAGCAACCAGCGTGCCGATGCCACCGGCCTGAGCGTGGCGGGCCTGCTGGCCGCCGGCATCGTCGACGCCAACGCCCGGTCCTCGGCGACCACCGGCGTCACCGTGGGGGCAGGGAGCCTGCTGTACGCAGGCAACACCACGCTCGCCGCCAGCGGCAAGGACGAGAATCGCGCCAACGCCACGGCGGGCACCGGCGGGCTCATTGCGGGCAACGCGGCGCTGGCAGCGACGCACACCGACAGCACCACGCAATTGTCCATTGGCCGCAACGCGGTGCTGGATGTCAGTCGCCTTGATGCCCGTGCGCTGCACGACAGCAACTACGCGGGCAGCGCGAACAGCACCAGCGCCGGCGTACTCAACGCCAGTGGCGCCGACGTGAAGAACCGTGCGGACGCGACCGTCGGCCTGCTGGTGGACGAGGATGCCCAGATTGTCTCGGCCGGATCGCTGGTGCAGCGCACCGACAACAACTACACCGGCACACTGGGCAGCGAGCTTGCCGCCAGCGCGGCCGGCGGCGGTGTCCTCAGTGGCAGTGCCGCACAGGTGGTCACCCGGCTGGATGGCAGCAGCACCATCGATATCGGCAAGGGCGCCCTGCTGCGCGCCGGCGTCGCACCGACGCCGGGCGATGGCGGCGCGCTGGACATCGTGGCAAACACCCGTGCGAACACCGATGACCGGGCGGGGCTGACCACCGGCGGGGCGATCAATGCCGCCGTGGTCAAGGCGCGCACCGATGCGGTGCTCGGCAACCGCGTGAACATCGGCGATGATGCGCGCCTGCAGAGCAGCTACATGCTCAACGTCGGTACCTACGCCGCGACCGACATCGGCGCCACCGCCCTGGTGAACACCTGGGGTGTGCTGGCCGCGGTCGGCATCTCCCACGCGGACGTGGCGCTGGCGATGGACCAGCAGGTCAATGTCGGCCGCGGCGCGAAGCTGGAATCGCTGCACAACGCCTTCGTCTCCGCCGGCCAGGATGGCATGAATGGCTGGACCTCACGGCTGGCCGCCAATGCGGTCTCGCAGGGGTACAGCCGCGGGCTGATCGCGGTGCCGGATTCCTCGGCGTCCTCCACGGTGGACAGCAACGCGAGCACCGCTCTGGCGGCGGGTAGTGAGCTGCTCAGCGGCGCATTCGTGTCGCTCGGTGCCTACGGTGAGAATGTCTTCCGCAACGCCGATGGCGCCGCCACCGGCTACCAGTTGGGGTTCATTCCGGTCACCGTGCGCGACAGCCGCAGTGGTGGCAGCACCCGCGGTGATGTGCTGATCGATGGCCGCGTCGTTGCCGGGCGCTACAACGTGCTGGACATCCTGATCGATGCCAATGGCAAGCTGACCAGCAGCGGCGCGGGCGGCGATGTGCTGCCGTTCGATACCCAGCGCGAGCTCAGCAGCGCGCTGAAGGCGCGACTGAACGCGTCGGGCATCCACGATTTCGATGCGATCGCCGGCAATGCGGTCTATACCCACACCATCGGCGACCTGTATGCGGCCGGCGGCGATGTGATCCTGTATGGCCGCAACATCCGCGGTGGCGGGTCCGTCACCGCCAAGGGCGCGCCGAAGATCACCATCACCAACCGTAGTACCGACAACCTCCTGCTGGCGGGCGACATCCTGGTGCCGGAGTACAGCGGCGGCAACGTGCTGTTCACCGGCAACAGCAACCAGGCCGTGGGCATCGGCGTCAGCCAGAACCCGGGGCAGAGCAATGCGCTGGTGAGCATCCGCAACGAGGCGGCCACGGGCACCGGCGCGATCGGTGCGGGCGGGCTGATTTCGGTCACGGGTGGCGAACTGGACATGTACAACGCGCTCGGCAACATCCAGAGCTGGGGCGAGCAGCTCGCCGAAAGCGTGACGATCAATGCGCCCAACGGTGAGGTCGGCTACAACCTGGGCTCGGCAAACTGGTACGGCAATGTCGTGAGCGCGCTGTGGGCACGCCACAGCGTGGCATCGGGCATCACCAATGCCGATGACGCCGCGGCGTACATCGCCAACGCCAAGTACGGCGCAGCGGCCGCCGCCGCCGGCATGAGCTTGACCGACTACCTGTTGTATGGCACCGGTAACGACGTCAACAACCCCAGCATCCTTGTGTTTGGGGCATGCCGCTATCGCATCGGCGACAAGGACTGCACCGCTTCAGCGCTGGGTGGGCAGTATTACGACGGTGGCGTGGTATCGCGGTACAGCCACAAGGACACCAATTACCTGCCAAAGGTGAATGCCCGGAATCTGCGCACCGTGCTCAACACGCAGCCCGACGACGTCAGCAACGCCAGCCTTGGCCAGGTGCCCAGCACGGGCAGCGGTGTGAACGCCGGCAGTGGCATCAAGATCACGGCCAACTACATCGACGTCAACGTCGCGCTGAAGGCGGGCCGGCCGGTGGATTACTCGGCAATCCTGGTCGAAAGCAGCGCGTTGCGCGCCTGGATCGACGGCAAGGACAACCAGGCCAGCAAGGGCATCTTCGATGTGCCTGCCATGTTCGTGGCGAAGTCCGGCGCAGATTCTTCCCGCATCGCCCTGAAGTACGATTCGCTCAACCGCCAGTTCATCGTGCCGGACATTTCGGCCAACGGGGGCGGTTCGATCTACCTCGATGGCCGTATCGTCAGCACGTCCACCGCCGGCTCGCTCAATGTGGTCAGTGGCAAGGGCTCGGTGGTCATCAACAATGGCCTGGCCGATGTGGGCCTGCAGCTTGGCAACATCCTGGTCGGCAACGGGGCGCCCGGGCAGATCACCATCCGCGACCGTGAGCTCAATACCGCGTCGTGGTATCTGCGCGACGGCAACGGCAACGTGAAGGGCTATCAGGGCGGAGTCAATGCCCTGAGCTGGGATGCCCCAGGGGTATCGGCCATCAGCAACACGACCGGCTATGACCCGCGCGCCGGCATGTTTGCGCGTTGGACACAGACGGCCCGCATCGCGCGCAACATCCAGTCCGATAACGGCGTGCTTACTGCTGAGAACTGGCGCTGGGTGGACAGGAACAACAACAGCGTCTTCAACGGCCAGCAGTGGGAAACCTCGGGCGTCACGTACGGCAACAAGGCCGGCGGCGTGGCGGTGTTCGAGTCGCAGCTGACCGGCGACTTCGGCAGCAACCTCAATTCACGCGTCAACTACCGCTGCGAAAAGAAGAACGAAAGTGGCTGCCGCTACAACTACGGCTTCCCCGGCAGCAATCAATTCGATGACGGCGGCACGTGGCGCACGAGCTGGTACCAGCGCGCCCCGCGCACTGGCACGCTGGTCGTCACCAACACGGCCAAGGCCGACAACCGGATCGGCATCAACTTCAGCGCCAACGATGCAGGCCTCCTCGACGTCGACTCCGGCCAGACCATCCGCATCAATGGGGTGCTGAAGAACACCGATGGCCGGACCTTCCTGACCAGCGAGAACGGCAGCATCGTCAGCGCATCGCGTGACGCCCGGATCATCACGAACCAGCTTACCCTCGACGCGGCCGGCAGCATCGGCAGCATTGTCGGCGCCCAGGCCGGCGAGGCCGCCAACCCGCTGGATGTCCAGATGGTGTCCTACACCAACGCCAACGGCGCCACCGTGGCCGCTGGCAACCTGGTGGCCCGTGCGGGCGGTGACATCGCGCTGGATGTCGATTCGGCAGCCAAGGTGCTGATCAGCGCCGGCAGTGGCACCGGCCGTGGCGATGTGTGGCTGCGCGCCAAGTACGACATTGAAGGTGCCGCCACCGGCAATGCTGCTTCGATCATCGGTGCCGACATCACCCTGGACAGCGTCTACGGTGCCATCGGCTCGCTCGCCCGGCCCTTGGTGGTCGATGCCGGCGAGCGTACCCGCAGCGATGGCGTGCTGGAGGGTGGGCTCATCTCGGCTCGGGCGACCGGCGACATCGCGCTGCGTGACCTCGGCGGCGACTTCTGGGTACAGCGCATCGAGTCGCTGGCTGGTGACGTGCTGATCGAGGCACCCTCGGGCTCGATCTACAGCGGTGCCCAGCGCGCCTCGTCCAGCTTCCTCAGCGAAGCGCAGCTGGCCAGCCTGCGCGACAACCTCAAGCTGTTCCAGGGCGGCGGCCAGCAGTCGATCGTCAGCTACCAGAGCCAGGTCGACGCCAGCTACGCCGAGTACTTCCAGCTCCGCGCGCTGGGCAGTGTCGTCGATGGGCGCTACCTGGCCGGTGGCACTGCCATCAACCTGTTCCGCTCCATGGCGGAAGCCGCGCGGGGCGGCAGCCTGGATGATGCAGGGGTAAGTGACTACCTCGCCGAGCGCTTCAACCGTCTGGGGACGGTGTTCACCGATGCCTTCGGCACCGGCTGGCAGCAGGAGGCGATCTTCGCGTCCTTCAACGCGGGATACCGCTATGAGCTGGCCGCCAGCAGTGGCGACAGCGCGAGGGTCGCGGCACGCAAGGCCACACTTCTTGATGGCATGACGGCTGACTCACAGTGGAGCCAGGACCAGCTGCGCTACGTGTTCAACGCCAATGCGCTGGAACCCTCCACCGGTTCCGCCCTGAATGCCGAACCGGTGATCATCGGGCGCAATGTCAGCCTGCGTGCCCGCGATGACCTGGGCCGCCTGGACAAGGAATACACGGTCAGCCTGGCCGACGTGAACAGCGGCAACCTCAGTGCCGAGGCGATGCTGGCCATGCGGCTTGCGACCACGCCGGGCGATGTGCAGATGCTTGACGCGGCCGGCCATGTGCTCACGCCCGATCAGGTGCGCGGCGGTGCGGTGGTGGTCTCGCTGCGCATTCGCAGCACGGCTCCGGTGGTACTGGCAGCCACGGGCGGGATCGATGCCGATGTGGGCGGCGACGCCTACCTGCACGGCAACACGTCGCTGGCGCTGAACAGCTTCGCCGCCGGTGGCGATGCACGCATCGGCAGTGACGGCGATATCACCGATGCCGGGGGCAGTGCGGGCGGTGCGATCCTGAGGGTCGGCAGGGACCTCAGCCTGAGCGCCCTGCGCAGCATCATGGGCCACGATGGTCAGCCGCTGCGCGTGCAGATCAACGGTCGCCTGCTGCTGGCCAACGCGGGTGAACACGTGCGCGTGGCGCAGCAGAACGGGAACCTGCGTATCGGCCTGGTGAGGGCGAACCAGGACGTCGTACTGGACGTCGGCGGCGGCAGCCTGCTGTCGTACCTGAAGGGCGTGAGCACGCTGACCGGGCGCGACATCCAGCTCGCCGTGCGCGACGACATCCGCGACGAGGACGGCGGTTCGCTGGCCTTGCGGATCGTTGCCGGCGGTCGGCTGGATGGCGCGGCAGGGGGCGAGGTGCGTCTTTCCAGCGACGTGGACATGCCGATCGGCACGCTTACCGCGGGGGGCGACCTGCAGCTGATGAGCACAGCGGGCAAGCTGAGCGCAGTGCGTTTGCAGGCCGGTGGCGATCTGGGCGCCACCGGGTACAACGGTGCCGACCTGGCTTCGGTGCAGGCCGCGGGCGAAGCGATTGTCAGCGCCCCGATGGGGGACATCCGCATCGGCAACCTGCGCGCAGCATCTGCCAATGTCGCCGCCGGTGGCGGCCTGCAGTTGGGGGATGCGGCCATTGACCAGGTCCTGCAGCTGCTATCGCTGCAGGCCACATCGCTGGCGACAGGCGCGCAGGTCAACGCCGGCGACAGCGTGCAGATCGACGCGGGCGGCGTCGCGATGGGTGCCGGAAGCCAGTTGAGTGCTGGCCGGGTGGTCGCGGTGCGTTCCAGTGCGGATATCAGCGTGGGCCAGCTGGCCGTGACCGGCAACTCGGCCACCGGCAACGTGATGCTCGAGGCGGACGGTCGTATCCACTCCAATGGGGATGCCGCGGTCAATGTCGGTGGCGGCAGCCACGTGCTGGCCAGCCTGCAGGCCGGCGAAGGAATCGGGAGCGACGCGCAGGCCCTCACGATCGATGTCGGCCGGCTTGTCCTGGCACGCAGCGATCGAGGCGACATCCACCTGCGCCTCCCCAACGGGGGTGTTGTGGGCGACGTGGTTGCCGCATCGGGAGCGCTGTCGCTGCACAGTGACGCGCACCTGCAGGTAGATCTGCTGGATGCGGCAACCGATGTCCGGCTGGGGACGGCCTCTGCCGATATCGGCCACGGGGTCGCCGGTCACTCGGTGGCGATGCAGGCGCAAGGAGCGCTGGACATCGGCCGTCTGGAGGCTGGCGCGGAGGCCGTGGTGACCAGCGCCGGCACCCTTGCCCTGGGCCAAGGAAGGATCGGTGGCGATGCGCAGCTTCGCAGTACCGGGGCCATGCGCATTGGCGAACTGCAGGCGCAGGGCGCAATGAACGCGGCCAGCGGTGCCGCGCTGGTGGCGCAGACACTGTCTTCCGGTGCGGCGATGCAGCTGGAGGCGTCCGGTGTGTTGGATGTGCAGCAGCTGCGCAGCGGGGGCGATCTGGCCGCCACGGCAGGTGGGCTGCTCGCCATCGGCGATCTGGTGGCCGATGGCGATGCGCGGCTTGAAGGCGACGCGGATGTACGCCTGGCCCAGGCGGTGATCGGTCAGTCGCTGGACGTTGCCGCGGCCGGCACGCTGGAGATGCGTACCGCCACGGTCGGCGGCGATGCGCAGCTTCGCAGCGGCGGGGCGATGGGCATTGGCGAACTGCAGGCGCAGGGCGCAATGAACGCGGCCAGCGGTGCCGCGCTGGTGGCGCAGACACTGTCTTCCGGGGCGGCGATGCAGCTGGAGGCGTCTGGTGCGCTGCAGATTCAGCAGCTGACCAGCAAGGGCGACCTCATCGCGGACGCTGGCGGTCTGCTGGCCATCGACGATGCCGCCGTGGGCGCGCAGGCACGCCTGGATGGCGGCACGGATGTGCAGCTTGGCAGTGCAACGGTCGCGCAGTCACTGGGGTTGAACGCTGGCGGTAACGTGGATGTTGGCAGGGCACGCATCGGCGGCAACGCCCAGGTCGGCAGCGGTGGCGATACCCGCCTCCAGCATTTCGATGGCCGCGGTGACCTGGTGGCGGATGCCGGCGGCGCTATCACCCTCGTCAGCGCGGCGGTCGACGGTTCGATGACGCTGCGCGCCGGCCAGTCCATCGATGTGGGCACCGCGGTGATCGGTGTGGATGGTGACTGGATCGCAGGCACCGACCTTTCCGCCGATGAGGTGACCGTGGGCTGCAACTTCCGCGGCGATGCCGGTGTCGCGTTGGTCATCGGCACGCTCAACGTGGGCTGCAATCTTGGGCTGTCCTCCAGCGAAGCGCTGCGGTTCGACGCCTTGCAGGCGGCCGGCGGTATCGCCCTGGCATCGCGCGGCTCGGATGTCCAGGGCCGGCAGGTGGATGCAGGGAAGGCGCTGCGGGTGCAGGCCGCGGGCGATATCCGGATCGAAGCTGTCCGCGCCGGCAGCGACCTGGTGGCCACCAGCGGCGGCAGCCAGCAATGGGGTCTCTACCAGGCCGGCGGCGATGCAGCGCTGCAGGCGGGTGGGGATATCCATTTCGATGACGGTCGCAGCGGTGCCGCACAGTCCATCCTTGCGGGCGGCAGCATCGGCTTCGGGCGGGCCAGTGCCGGTACCACGGCCTACATGGACGCCCAGGCCGGTTCGCTGGCCGGCGGGCAGTTGCAGGCGGCGTCTGCACAGCTGGCCGCGCGCGACACCTTGTCGTTGGCACAGGCGATGGTCGATACCCGCCTGAACCTGGCCGCCGATGAGGTGCAGGCGCAGGTAAGCCAGTCCGATGCTGGCCCAGGCCTGCTGACGACGACCCTGACCGGCTACCGCAACGGTGTCGCCAGCCGGATCGTGGTGGATGTTCAGCCGCGTGATGCCTGGCTGATCGATGCGCTGCAGGCCATGGAGGCAGAGCTGACGTCCTCCTCGGCGCGCG
This sequence comes from Stenotrophomonas sp. TWI377, assembly GCF_039674525.1. Lineage (NCBI taxonomy): Bacteria > Pseudomonadati > Pseudomonadota > Gammaproteobacteria > Lysobacterales > Lysobacteraceae > Stenotrophomonas > Stenotrophomonas sp. TWI377. The sequence goes on along the minus strand of NZ_JBDJNT010000001.1, from coordinate 406,780 downwards.
TCGCCATCGCCGATGGCCAGGTGGAACGCACGATGAGGCTGACCACCCCGGCACTGCAGGTGCTGATGGACAACACCAGCCCGGTGCTGCGCCCGGCGGACGCGCAGCTGCTGCAGTTGAACCGTCGCTTCCACCTGGCGGCCGATGGCCGCCTGCTGGATACCGACGCCTATGTGGTGCGGTTCAACGATGGGGTCCGGGTGAACAGCCCGAACTACAACCGCGACCACCTCGAGGCCGGGCCGGCCTACCTGGGCGAAAGCGCGGTGCGCTACATGGGCCGCATGCTCAATCTCCGGTCGCCGGAGATGGCGGTACCCGCCCGTGCGCCCGCGGAAGGCGATGAAGCAAACGCCCGCGACGTGGTGGCTCCGGCCCTGGGCGGCGCGGTCAACCTCGGGGCGCCCAACTGATGAACGACGGAAAACACACCATGTACCGAGGGATGTTCCTGATCGGCAGCGCGCTGCTTCCCTGTCTTGCACATGCACAGAACAGTAGTGGCACCGCGGGGAAGGACACCGCACAGCGCATTGACGGCTACTACGAGCAGCGCCAGCCGTTGCAGCCGGAGCGCCCGGTGGTGGACCCGGTGCAGCCGGCGACTGCGCCGGCGGGGCAAAGCGGGCTGGCCGACGTCCGCGGCAGCTTCGTGCTCCGCGAGGTGCGTTTCAGTCCATCGGCGCTGCTGCCGAAGGCCACGCTCGATGCGATCGCCGCCCGCTACCAGGGGCGCGAGGTCCACCTGACCGAGCTGGAAACACTGGTGGCCGACGTCAATGCGGCTTACGAGGCCGCCGGGATCAGTACGGCACGCGCGCTTCTGCGCGAGCAGTCGATCAACGAAGGGCGCGTTGACGTCACCCTGCTGGAAGGCACGCTGGGTACGCTGGAGGTGACCGGGGAGGGCAAGGTGCCGGTGCGCTTTGTGGAACGGCGGGTGCGGCAGCCGGTAGGCGAAGTGGTGCGCAGCGATCGCCTGCGCGATGAACTGATCTACCTCAACCGCACCACCGATCTGCAGGTGCGCGCACTGATGCGGCCCGGCCAGGCCGCCGGCCAGACCGATATCGTGCTGCTGGCCGAGGTGCCGGACCGAAGCAACTGGGGCGTGTTCGTCGATAATTCCGGCGTAGAGACCACGGGCCGCGAGCGCTACGGTGCGCATGGCCAGTTCTGGGGCCTGGCGGGTATCAGTGACCTGCTGGCCGGCTCGGTGGCGTGGTCGCGCGGTGGCCTGGAAGGGCGCATCGGCTACTCCGGCATCGTCAACACGCGCAACGGCCGTGTCGGCGCCAGCGTGTCGCGCAGCCAGATCAACATCATCGACGGCGCATACCGGGCCCTGGACATCACTGGCGAGTCGACCAGCTATGGTCTGGACTTCACCCAGCCATGGGTGGCCACGCCGAACTGGCTGCTGTCCACCATCGCCAACGTCTCGCGCAGCAACGCCGTGTCCGATATCGGTGATGTGCGGGTGTCGGAGGTCGATTCGACCACGGTGACCCTGGGTGTCAGCACCGGCTACCGCAATGACGGCTACGACTGGACGTTCTATCAGGGCGTGTCGCGCATCCGTACCGATGAGACGCTGGCCGAGGGGCGTGCCTTCACGACCGCCAACGGATCCACCAGCTGGACACAGCGCATCGGCAGCAGCGGCCTGCTGTACCGGGCACAGTTGGGATGGCAGTTCACCAACGGCGATTTCCTGCCCTCAAGCAACCTGTTCCAGGTGGGCGGCATCGGCAGCGTGCGTGGCTATGTTCGCGGCACCCTCTCCGGGGTGAAAGGCTATTTCGGTAGCGTCGAACTGCACCGGCCCTATCGGCAGGCGCACGATGTCTACGTGTTCTTCGATCACGGCGAGGTGCGTGGCGACTATCCCACCTCGGCCAGCATCAGCAGCGTCGGCGTCGGCCTGAATGGACAGCTCGCCAAGCGCTACAGCTACAGCCTTGACCTTGGCCACCCATTGGACAAAGTGCTGCAGGACGATGACAGCCTGCGCGCCGACTTCCGGATCAGTGCACGCTGGTGAACGGCAGGGCCGGCGCTGCATGCTGAGAATGATTCGCATCAAAACCGTTCGCTGGCTATGATGCGGGTCCTTTCCGTTACGACCCCGAGCCCATCTTGAAGCGTGCCTTGCCAATCAGCCCCATGGGCCGCGTGTTCGCCACGGTCGCCTTCGTCGAAGCCCTGACGTGGGCCGGCCTGTTGATCGGCATGTACTTCAAGTACCGGGCGGCCGATCCGACCCCGGTCGGGGTCAAGATCTTCGGCCCGGTGCACGGTGTGGCCTTCATGGTCTACGTGGTTGTGTCGGTGCTCGCCGCGATCCGGCTGCGGTGGCCGTGGTGGGCCGCGCTGCTGGCGCTGGCCGCGGCGGTGCCACCGCTGGTGACGCTGCCGTTGGAGTGGTGGTTCAAGCGTCGTGGGCTGTTGTCGGCAGCGGTGCGATAACGCACGCGCAATGAGGTCTCTGCTCCTTGCGGGGGCCTCCTTGTTTCAGGCATCACCCAGCCCCCAACACCGCCAGGATCTGCTTCGGCGACTGGAACCCCGCCAGCCGCGCCGTTTCGTGACCGTCGCGCACCACCAGCAGCGTCGGCGTCTGCCGCAAGCCCAGTTCGCGGAACAATCCCTCGCCGACTGTTTCCAGCTTGACCTTCAACAGCGTCATCCCTGCATCCGCGATGGCGCCAGCGACACTGGCCAACGACATCTCCAGCATCCGGCACCCTGGGCAGTCGTCCTTGTGGAAATCCACCAGCAGGGCGGGGTGTTCGCGCACGGCGGCGTGGTAGTCCTCGGCGGTCTGGGCGTGCAGGGTCAGCATGTCGTAGGGCTCTCGGTACGGGCCAACACGCTGTCGGCCCAGTGGTGGATGGTGTGGGTGTCTTCGGCGCCGTGCGGCATCTGCTCGATCTCCAGCACCGGGTACGGGGAGCCGAAGAACCGCGCCAGCCGGTGGGCGGCGCCGCAGTAGTACTCCTCGCCCCATTGGGTCTCGCCGGTACCGAATACCGCCACCGGGAACGGCAGTGGCATGCCGAAGCGATCACGCAGCGCGGCCACGCAGTCCTTCATCTCCGCCGGGGTACGCCCGGCGTTGTCCGTCCAGGAACCGACCAGGCACAGGGCAGGCGGCTCTCCCGCCAGCGCCACGGCCGCGTCAACGGCATCCACGTCGACCCAGTGCACCCGGTACCCCAGTGCCTCGCAGCGCGCCCGGATCAACGTGGCCACCTCGCGGGTGTTGCCGCTCAGCGAGGCGAAGGCCAGCAGAATGTGCATCGCCATGCCTCCTTACAGGTCATCGAATCCGTTGTCCGCGTTGGTCTTCTTGTAACTGGCGTTGCGCATTTCGAAGAAGTCGGTCTTGGTCTCGGTGAAGTTGTCGGCGTAGGCCTTGATCCACGGCATCACGTTGACATTGGTCTCGCTGTACAGCTTCTCGATGCCGAGCATGCCGGCCATCTTGTTGGCGCGGTACTTCACGTAGCGGATCATCTCGTCCACGTCGATGCCGTCGATGCCATCGAGCACTTCGCCGGTCCAGCGCGTTTCCAGCTGGATGGCGTGCTCGAAGGCCTCATGCACGTAGGCGGTCAGCTGCTCGCCCTGCAGCGCCGGGTTCTCGCCGATGATGGCGCGGATGAGTTCGCTGATGAACTTGGTGTGGGCCAGCTCGTCGCGGTTGATGAAGCTGATGATCTTGCCGGTACCGGTCATGCGGTTCTGGCGGACCAGGTTGTAGAAGAACGCGAAGCCGGAGTAGAAGTTGATGCCTTCCAGGATCGAGGACTGGATCAGTGCGCGGATCAGCGTCTCGGCGGTCTTCTCGCGCATGAAGTCATGGTAGGACTGCATGATCGGCGCGTTGCGGGCCAGGATGGTCGGGTGCGTGCGGGCGATCTCGAACACCCGGTTCTGGTCGGCCAGCCCGGCGATGGAGGCGAGCACGTAGCTGTAGCTTTCGTTGTGGATCACTTCCTGCTGGCCGATGATCGCCGCATTGGCGTGCGCCGCCGGGTCGGTGATGTACTCGGCAACGTTGTAGATGAAGCGCGTCTGCGGCGAGTCCAGCGTGGCGAGCAGGCCGATGATCGAGTCGTAGGCGTTCTTCTCGCGCGCATTGAGCTCGCCGTACTGGCGCGCGTCGCCCTTCATGTCGACTTCGTCGGGAATCCAGAAGTTGGTCGAGAGCTCCTTGTACGCCCGGTAGAAGGACGGGTAGGGGATGTCGTTCCAGTTGAGGATGCCGCTGGTGCGGCCATTGATGATGCCGGTGGAGCGGTTGGGGTGGCGCGGTTCGAGGATCTTGATGCGTTCGAGGGGGATGGCCATCGGGGTGTGTCCTTGTTTCTCTTCGGGCAGTGCGAGTTGCCGGCCAACGGCCGGCACTACAGGTCAAGGGGCTGACGTGCGTCAGCTGCTGCACCATTCGCACTCGCTTATGTCGATATCGTTGGAGCGCACGTAGTAGGTCGTCTTCAGTCCCTCGCGCCAGGCACTCATGTGCAGCGCGAGCAGGGTGCTGGCGCGGATGGTGCTGGGCACGTACAGGTTGAAGCTGATCGACTGGTCCACGTGGCGCTGGCGGCGGGCGTTCTGGCGGATGCTGGCGAACTGGTCGACCCGGTAGGCGCCTTTCTCGTAGTACGGATAGGTCTCCAGCGACAGGCCCGGCGCAGCGACGGGGCGGCGGAAGTCCTTCTTCTCCTCGTAGTAGAAGGCGCCGTACACCGGATCGATCGAGGCCGTGGAGCCGGCGATCTGGGCGGTGCTCATGTTCGGTGCCACCGCCATCAGCCAGCCGTTGCGCAGCCCGTTGACGCCCACCTGCGCCGCCAGTTCACGCCAGGCCGGGCTGTCATAACCACGGGCGCGGAAGTACTCGCCGTTCTGCCAGTCGCTGCCGACGAAGGCGCTGTAGCGCCCCTTTTCCTTGGCCAGCGTCATACTGGCCTGGATGGTCAGGTAGTTGATGCGCTCGTAGAGGGTATCGGCGTACTCCTCGGCCTGGACTCCGTTCCACTCGATCTGCTGCAGGGCCAGCAGGTGATGCCAGCCGAACGTGCCCAGGCCGATCGCGCGGTACTTGCGGTTGGTGATGGTGGCCTGCGGCACCGGCAGCTGGTTGAGGTCGATCACGTTGTCCAGCATCCGCACCTGGATCGGCACCAGGCGCTCCAGCACGTCACTGGTGAGCAGGTCCGGTGCGGCCGTCACCGCGCGGCCCAGGTTGATCGAGGACAGGTTGCACACCACGAAATCGCCGGCCTGTTTTGTCGTCACGATCTGGTCGCCGCTGATCATCTCCTGGATCATGCGGGTGGGGCTCATGTTCTGCAGGATCTCCGTGCACAGGTTGCTGGAGTAGATGCTGCCGGCATGCTTGTTCGGGTTCTTCCGGTTCGCTTCATCCCGGTAGAACATGAAGGGATTGCCGGTCTCCAGCTGGCTCACCATGATCCGCTTGAACAGGTCGATGGCCTTGATGGTGCGCCGGCTGATCCGTTCGTCGGCCACGACCTCCTCGTACTTCTCGCGGAAGCTGCCCTGGCCGCGCTGCTCATCATGGAAGTCCTGCAGGTACCAGCCCTTGATCCGCTTCACCTCGTACGGGTCGAACAGATACCAGTCGCCACGGCGCTCCACCGCTTCCATGAACAGGTCGGGCAGGCACACCGAGGTGAACACATCGTGCGCGCGCAGGCGCTGGTCGCCGTTGTTCAGGCGTAGATCGAGGAAGGCCTCGATATCGCGATGCCAGACATCCAGGTACACCGCGATCGCGCCCTTGCGCTGGCCGAGCTGGTCCACGCTCACCGCGGTGTTGTTGAGCTGCTTGATCCACGGCACCACGCCGCCGGAGGAATTGGCCACCCCGCGGATCGAGGAACCGGCCGAGCGCACATAGCCCAGATAGGCGCCCACGCCGCCGCCGTGCTTGGAGACGCGCGCGACATCGGTGTTGGAGTCGTAGATGCCCTGCAGGCTGTCGTCCACCGTGTCGATGAAGCACGACGACAGCTGGCCGCCCACCTTGCCGGCATTGGCAAGCGTAGGCGTCGCCACGGTCATGTACAGGTTGGACAGCGCCCAGTAGGCCTCACGCACCAGCAGCATGCGCCGCCGCCGCGAGCGGTCGCCGTGCTCGTGTTCGTGCTGCATCAGGTACAGCGCAATGGTCAGCCAGCGCTCCTGCGGCAACTCGTAGACGGCGCGCGAGTGATCGGTGGCGAGGTAGCGGGTGGCCAGAAGGTACAGGCCGTTGTAGGCGAACAAGGTGTCGCGCTCGGGCTCGATCATCTGCCCGGCCTCGTCCAGTTCGTCCTTGGAATACGCCTTGAGGATGTCGATCGAGTAGACGTTGCGGTCGGCCAGGCTCTCCTGCAGCCCCACATACGAGCCGTACTTCAGCGTGGCATCGTAGAACCGGTTCTTGCTGGCGCGCTTGTACAGCCGCCGCAGGTAAAGGCGGGCGGCGAAGTGCTCCCAGTCCGGCGCGGTCAGGTCGATGCGCGATTCGGCCTCGCGGATCAGCAGGTCCACCATCTCATCGGCGCTGAGCTGCTGCCGCCGCGCGATCTGCCCCAGCACGCTGCGCAGGTAATCGGCCACGTCCAGCTGGGGGAACTCGGCATGCACGCTGTGCACCGTGCGCTGCAGCCGCGCCTGGTCGAACGGCATGCGTCGATTGCCGCCCTCCTTGGTGATCCACAGCGTGTCACTGCCGGGGGCCGCATCAACGGGGGTGTCCGTGGGCGGGGTGAGGGTCGAAGCGACGGTGTCGTCGGTGTTCATGCGTTCTCCATGCATGGCGCAGAGCCCGGCAGGCAGCGCGGCAGCGCCGTGCGGCAGCCGGACAGAAGGCGTGATTGGTGGGCAGGCCCTGCGTGTGCAGGAATACGTCGCCGCAGGCTCACATCGGTGGCGACGGGCCATGCTTCCAGGCGCCGGTCAGGTGGGCGCAACGGGGCGTCAAACAGCAACGCGGCGTTGCGACGATGCACCGGGCCTGGCGGAAGCGGGGAGCCGATGAGCACAACATAGTGGGGTTAAGGTGGATCGTCAACCGGATATGTAGTGCTTTTTTGTCGCAGGGGGGCTCTCCTGTACACATGAACATCCCATACAGATTGCACTATCAAACGCAAATGCGAGCCGTTATCATTTGATAGATCACATGGCGGTGATGCGTTCGCAACCGGATGGCGGAACCGCGCGCGTCAGCGCACCGCGTGGTTCAACTTCTTATTGGCTGTGGTGTTCAATGTCTTCACGTCCTGTCGTTTCCGGTTTGCCCGCCCTCGTTTCCGCCGCGCTGCTCGGCACCATGGCGATGATGGCGTTCGTGTCCGTGATCGGCCCGGTGGTGCGGGTGTTGGGCCTGGCCGAGTGGCACGCTGGCCTCTCGGTCACCGCGGCGGGTGTGTTGTGGATGCTGTCGGCACGTCGCTGGGGTGCACTCAGCGATCGCGTCGGGCGCAAGCGCGTGCTGCTGATCGCACTGGCGGCCTATGCCGTAATCTATGTAGCGCTGGCGGTGTTCGTGGATGTGGCGCTGACCTCGCCGCCGGCGGTCTGGATATCCGTGCTGGCACTGGTCGGCACGCGTGCCCTGGTCGGGCTGTTCTACGCCGCCGTCCCGCCAACCGCTGCGGCCATCATCGCCGACCAGGCCGCCCCGGGGCAGCGCGGCAGCGTGATGGCCAAGCTTGGCACGGCCAATGCGCTGGGCATGGTGCTGGGTCCGGCCGCTGCCGGTTGGATCGCCTACCAGAATCTCTCGCTCACGCTGTATGTCGCCGCGTTGCTGCCGCTGCTGTCGCTGTTGATGATCTGGTGGCGACTACCGAACACGCCGCCCGTCGCGCCGACGCACACCGGCCCCAAACCGACGCTGGGCCTGGGCGATGCGCGCCTGCGCCTGCCGTTGCTGGCGGTCTTCGCCGCGATGATCTCGGTGACCATCGCGCAGGTGACGGTCGGCTTCTTCGCGATTGACCGCCTGCAGCTCTCCCCGGCAGACGGCGCACGCATGGCCGGGCTGGCCCTGACCGCCGTCGGCGTCGGCCTGATCTTCGCGCAGGGCCTGGTGATGAAGCTCAAGGACATCCGCCCGACGCGCTGGATCCTGGTCGGCGCGCTGATCTCCGGGCTGGGCTTTGCGTCGGTCGCGCTGGTCAGCGTGCCGTGGCAGCTGCTGGCCGGTTATGCGATCGCCGCGTTCGGCATGGGGTTCGTGTTCCCCAATTTCCAGGCGCTGGCGGCCGATTCGGTGGAGGCGCACGAGCAGGGCGCTGCCGCAGGTACGGTCGCCTCGGTGCAGGGCATGGGCATGGTGGTCGGGCCGATGATCGGTACGCTGCTGTATCGGTGGTCGCCGAGCGCACCGTACCTGCTGGTGGGCGCGGTGCTGCTGATCCTGGCGCTCTCTGCCGCGCTGCATCGCGCGCGGGGTGCGGCATGAACGAGATGCTCGCCAGCGGCGTGGTCGATGCGCTGGCCGAGACCGCCACCGTTGATGCGGCCGACGCCCCGTACTTCCTGCTGCGCAGCCCGCAGCAGGCGATGGAAGCGCACGGTGTGCGTGCGCGGCTGCCGTCCGGTGCCACCGCCACCTTGGCCGAGCGCGTCGCCGCGTTCTTCGCCGCGCCGCGCTCCGGCCCGCGCCTGTTGGTGGGGGCGGTGCCGTTTGATCCCGAGCAGGGCGATGCGCTCTATCAGCCGGATCAAGTGACTGGCCACCCCACGGTGATCCACGTGGAAACACCGACGCTGGTCGGCGATGTGCTCGCCGAGCCATCCGCGGAGGCCTATGCAGAGGCGGTGGCGACCGCAGTCACGGAACTGCAGCGCACCGACAGCCCGTTGGAAAAAGTCGTGCTTGCACGCAGCCTGCGGGTCACCACCGCGCAGCCGCTGCATCCGCGCGTGCTGGCCGCGCGCCTGGGGAAAGACCCCAGCGTGGCGACTTACGTGGTGCCGGTACCCGCAGCGGGCGCCGCCGATCCGGCCTGGCTGGTCGGCGCCACCCCGGAGCTGCTGGTCTCCAAGCGCGGTGATCGTGTGCTCTCGCATCCACTGGCCGGCTCAGCGCGTCGTTCGGCCGATCCCGCCGAGGATGCACGCGCCGCGCAGACGCTGCTGGCGTCGGCCAAGGACCATGACGAGCACCGCCATGTGGTCGAGGCCATCGTGGCCGCGTTGGCCCCGCTGTGCCATCACGTCGAGGCACAGCCGCGCCCGACACTGCACGCCACCGCCACCATGTGGCATCTCGGGACCCGCATCCACGGCACGCTGAAGGATGCCTCGGTGTCCTCGGCCGCCCTGGTCGCGCTGCTGCATCCCACCCCGGCGGTCTGCGGCACGCCGCGTCCGCAGGCACTGGCGCTGATCCGTCAGGCCGAACCGGTCGCACGGGGCTTCTACGCCGGCGCCGTCGGCTGGACCGAGGCGCAGGGCGATGGTGACTGGTACGTGGCGATCCGCTGCGCACGCGTGCAGGGCACGCAGGTGCGCCTGTATGCCGGTGCCGGCATCGTCGCCGAGTCCCAACCCGATCTCGAGGTGGCCGAAACGGCTGCCAAGTTCATGGCCCTGCTGACCGCGCTCGGCGTCCATGACGTTCGTCCTTTCTGATGTGCGGGAGCTGTCCATGAACACATCCTTCTCTTCTTCCCGGGTGCCGCTGCGCCAGGTATGGCCGCCGGCCCTGGTCTCGCGCTATCGCGCGGCCGGCCATTGGCGCGGCGAGACCTTTCCGGGCTTCCTGCGCGAACGCGCCGAGCGCTTCGCCGGTGATATCGCGGTGGTCGGCGGCGATACGCGCCTCACCTATGCCCAGCTGTGGCAGGAGGCCGGTCGCATCGGCGCCGGCCTGCTCGCGCAGGGCTTGATCCCGGGTGACCGGGTGGTGGTGCAGCTCGGCAACGTGCCGGAATTCGTGACCGTGGTCTGCGGGTTGTTCCGCGCTGGTTTGATTCCCGTGTATGCATTGCCCGCGCATCGCCTCACCGAGGTTGCGCACTTCGCGCGCAAGGCCGAGGCCAATGCCTATATCGCTGCCTCCAGCTACGAGGGGTTCGATTACAGCACCCTTGCGCGCGAACTGCAGGCGCAGGTACCCGACGTGCAGCACGTCATCATCGCCGGTGACGCGGCCGGGTTCACCGCGCTGGCGGTGCTGGCGGGCGATCTCGAACAGCTGCCGCCGGATCCTGACCCGCAATCCGTTGCGTTCCTGCAGATCTCCGGGGGCAGCACCGGTCTGTCCAAGCTGATTCCGCGCACGCACGACGACTACCTGTATTCCTTCCGCGCCAGCAACGCGATCTGCGGCATCACCCAGGACAGCGTCTATCTGGTGGCGCTGCCTGCCGCGCACAACTTCCCGATGAGCTCGCCGGGGTTCTTCGGCACGCTGTACGCCGGTGGCCGCGTGGTGCTGAGCCCGGGCGCCGGCCCGGAGACCGCGTTCGGCCTGATCGCGCGCGAGCGGGTGACCTGTGTCGGCCTGGTACCGCCGCTGGCGCTGCTGTGGGCGCAGGCCGCCGCAACGACCACGCAGGACCTCTCCAGCCTGCAGGTGGTGCAGGTCGGCGGCGCCAAGCTGGTCCCGGAAGCCGCGCGCCGGGTGATCGCAGGGCTGGGCTGCACCCTGCAGCAGGTATTCGGCATGGCCGAGGGCCTGGTCAACTACACCCGCCTGCACGACAGCGAGGAGATCATCGTCTCCACCCAGGGCCGCCCGATCAGCGAAGACGACGAAGTGCTGGTGGTCGACGACCACGGCAACCCGGTTGCAGACGGTGAGACCGGCCATCTGCTTACCCGCGGCCCGTACACCATCTGCGGCTATCACAACGATCCCGCCGCGAACGCGCGCGCCTTCACCGAGGATGGCTTCTACCGCACTGGCGACAGGGTGCAGCGCCTCCCCGGTGGCTATCTGGTGGTGCAGGGCAGGGCCACCGACCACATCAACCGTGCGGGCGAGAAGATCTCGGCGGAGGAAATCGAAGACCATCTGCTGGCGCACCCGAGCGTGTTCGATGCGGCGGTGGTCTCCATTCCCGACGCCTACCTTGGCGAGCGCAGCTGCGCCTTCATCATTGCCCAGGGCGAGCCGACCAAGGCTGCCAGCCTCAAGGCCTGGGTGCGCAGCCGCGGCCTGGCCGCGTTCAAAGTGCCGGACCAGATCGTGTTCGTCGATGCCTTCGGCACCACGGCGGTCGGCAAGATCAGCCGCCGCGAGCTGCGTGCGCAGCTGCGCGAACGTTTCATGCAACAGACAGGAGAAACGCGCTGATGGCGCTGCCCAGGATCCAACCGTACCCGCTGCCGACCCACGCCGAACTGCCCACGCCGCGCGGCGCCTGGCAGCCCCGGACCGAGCGCCTGGCGCTGCTGGTGCATGACATGCAGCGCTACTTCCTGGCCGCCTTCGCGCCGGATGCCGCGCCGCTGGCACCGGCCGTGGCCAACATCGCCCGCCTGCTCGTGCATTGCCGCGCCCGTGGCATTCCGGTGTTCTACACCGCCCAGCGGGGCAACCAGGATCGCCGCGACCGTGGCCTGCAGGCCGATCTGTGGGGCCCGGGCATGTCCGCCACCGAGGACCACGAAGCCATCGTCGAGGCCGTGGCCCCGGCGCCAGGCGACCATGTGCTGGTCAAGCACCGTTACAGCGCGTTCCAGCGCAGCAATCTGGAGACGATGATGCGCGCCCGTGGCCGCGACCAGCTGCTGGTCACTGGCGTGTACGCGCACATCGGCTGCACGGCCACCGTCGCCGAGGGCTTCCAGCGCGACATCGAGAGCTTCATCGCCGCCGATGCCGTCGCCGACTTCTCGCGTGCCGATCATGACCTGGCCCTGCACTGGATCGCCCGTACCTGCGGCGTTGCGATGACCACCGATCACCTGCTGGAGACACTGGCATGACCGTACTTACCCTGGAGCGCATGCGCGCCGATGTCGCCGAGATGATCGGCGAAGCGCCCGAGGACATCAGCACCGATGAGAATCTGATGGACCTCGGGCTGGATTCGATGCGGGTGCTGGGACTGGTATTGGCGTGGGGCAACACCGGCATCGCACTGGAGTTCAGCCACCTGGCCGAGCACGCCACGCTGGGCGGCTGGTGGATGGTGGTGCAACGCCTGCAGGCACAGGCTGCGGCCAGCGCATGAATGCCCGTGCGGTGCCGGGTGCGGCCGAGCCCATCGTGCGCGGGCTGAGCGAGGCGCAGGCGGGGCTGTGGTATGCGCAGCGCCTGGCGCCGGACAATCCGGCGTTCAACACCGCCCATGCGGTGTGGATCGAGGGTGCGCTTGAGGTCGCTGCGTTCGTCCGCGCGGTCGATCAGGCCGCGCGCGAAGCCGACGCGCTGGCGCTGCGCATCGTCGAGAGCGCACAAGGTCTGCCCGAGCAGTGGGTTGACCCGCAGCACGCGCCGACCGTGCAGGTGGTGGATCTGCGCGATCAGCCGGACCCGGCCGCCGCCGCGTGCGAGGCAATGCGGCGTGACCGGCTCACCCCCGTCGATCCCGCCCGCGACCGGCTCAGTCAGCAGCGCCTGTTCCTGCTCGGCCCGGCGCGCAGCGTCTGGTATCTGCGTGTGCATCACCTGGCCACCGATGGCTACGGCATGGGTCTGCTCACCGAGCGGGTCTGCGCGCTGTATGCAGGCACCCCGCAACATGCCGCACTGGCACCACTGGCCCCCGCGCTTGATGAAGACACCGCCTACCGTGGCGGCGAGCGCCGCACGCGCGACGCAGCGTACTGGCATGAGCACATGGCCGACGCGCCGGCCGCCACCGGTCTGCAGGCCGGTCTCGCTGCCGCCGCGCCGGATGCCCTGCGCCACGTACACCCCGTTGATCCGGGCCTGCGCGAGCGTCTGCACCGTGCCGCGGCCGCGATCGGCCAGCCGTGGCCGGACCTGCTGACGGCGCTCGGCGCCGAGTACTGCCGCCGGATCAGCGGCGAAGCCGAGGCCATCATCGGCGTGCCCTTCATGGGCCGCCTCGGCAGCGTCTCGGCCCGTGTGCCGGCGATGGTGATGAACGTGTTGCCGCTTCGGGTCACGGCCGGCGAGGGCAGCGTGGACACCTTCGTGCGCGACGTCGCCCTGCGGCTGATGCGCGGCCGTCGCCACGGACGTTACCGAGGTGAACAACTGCGTCGCGATCTCGGCTTGATCGGTGGCCAGCGTCGCCTGCATGGCCCGCTGGTCAATGTGCAGCCGTTCTATCGGCCGCTGCAGCTGGACGGCGTGCACGCGACACTGGAGATTCTGTCCACCGGCCCGGTTGACGACGTGACGCTGGGCTTTCGTGGCGATGGCGCCGCCGTGCTCGATCTGGAGATCGAGGCCAACCCGGCGCTGTATACCCGCGCGCAGGTGCGGGCCCATGCCGCACGCCTGCTGCATTTCGTGTCGGCCGCACTGGACGTGCAGGCTGCCGGTGGCCCCATCGCCTCGGTGCCGTTGTGTACGCCGCAGGAGGCCCAGCGCTATCTCTACGAGGTCAACGCCACCGCACATCCGGTGCCCGAGGTCAGCCTCGCCGCGCTGATCACCGCTTGCATGGCGCGCACGCCCGACGCCGTGGCCGTGGTCTACGGCGCGCAGCAGCTGACCTTCGCCGAGCTGGAGCAACGCAGCCGGGCGCTGGCGCTGCACCTGCAGGCGCAGGGCACCGGCCGCGAGGCGAGGGTGGTCGTGGCACTGCCGCGCTCGCTTGAACTGGTCATCGCCCTGGTCGCCGTGCTGCGCGCGGGCGGCGCGTATCTGCCGGTGGATCTGGCCCACCCGGATGAGCGCCTGGCGCGGATCCTGCGCTCGGCCGGGCCGGTCTGCGTACTGGCGCTGGAGCAGGACCGCCACCGGTTCCCCGGGATGACCGTGCTCCCGCCGACGCAGTGGCCGCACGCCAGTGACGGCGCCCTCGGCACCGTGCCGCAGCCGGACGATGCCGCCTACGTCATCTACACCTCCGGCTCCACGGGCGAGCCCAAGGGTGTGCTGATCGAGCACCGCGCCATCGTCAATCGCCTGGAATGGATGCGCACGCATTACGGTATCCAGCCGGACGATTGCATCCTGCAGAAAACCCCGTCCACCTTCGATGTCTCGGTCTGGGAGTTCTTCCTGCCCTTGATCAGCGGCGCCACTCTGGTGGTCGCACCGCCCGAGGCGCACCGCGATCCGCTCGCCCTGGCCGCGTTGATCCGCGAGCACTCGATCACCACGCTGCATTTCGTGCCGTCGATGCTGGCCGCGTTCCTGGCCGCGCCAGCGGCCCGTGGGCTGCAACTGCGCCGGGTCTTCACCAGTGGCGAAGCGCTGGATGCCGCCTTGCGCGACCGCTTCCATGCCACGATCCAGGCCGAGCTGCACAATCTGTATGGGCCGACCGAAGCTGCCGTGGATGTGAGCTGGTGGCCGGCCAACCGCGACGACGCCTCCCAGCCCGTGCCGATCGGTTTCCCGGTCTGGAATACGCAGCTGTACGTACTTGATGCGCGGATGCAGCCGCTGCCACCCGGTGTCGCAGGAGATCTGTACCTGGGCGGCGTGCAGCTGGCGCGCGGCTACCTCGGCCGCGACGACCTCACCGCCGAGCGCTTCCTGGCCGATCCCTTCGTGCCCGGCAACCGCCTGTATCGCACCGGCGATGTGGCGCGCTGGCGTGAGGATGGGGCGGTGGAATACCTCGGTCGCAACGATCATCAGATCAAGCTGCGCGGCCTGCGCATCGAACTTGGCGAGATCGACGCCGCCCTGCGCACGGCACCCGGCGTCAGCCGGGCCGACGTCCTGCTGCGCGAAGATCGCCCCGGCGAGCCGCGGCTGGTGGCCTACCTCAATGCGGGCAGCCCGCAGGCGGATGAGCTGCGCACCCACCTGGCCACCCGCCTGCCGGATTACATGGTGCCCAGCGCATTCGTTGTACTGGAGCACTGGCCGGTCACCGCCAACGGCAAGCTGGATCGTGCCGCGCTGCCCGCCCCGGCGCAGCGTGTATCCGAGGGTGTGGCGCCGCGCACCGGCACCGAACAGGCGCTGGCGCAGCTGTTCGCCGAGACCCTGGGGCTGGGCAGGGCGGTCGGTGCCGACGCCGACTTTTTCGCCCTGGGCGGTGACTCGCTCGGCGCCGTGCACCTGCTGCTGGCGATCCAGCAGCGCTGGCGCTGCGATCTAGGCCTCGGCGCGGTGTTCGCTGCCCCCACGGTTGCGGCGCTGGCCGCCCGTATCGACGCACCGCCAGCGGCTACCGATCACGGGCTGGCGCCGATGATCCAGCTGGCCGCGGGTGACCCGGCGCTGGCGCCGCTGTTCGTGATCCACCCGGCCGGTGGTATCGCCTGGAATTATCGTGACCTGGCCCGGGCGCTCGCCCCGGCCCGCGAGGTGCAGGGCCTGCAGTCGCCCGTGCTTGATCCTGCCCAGCCACTGCCGGCCAGCATCGAGGCACTGGCGGCCAGCTATGCCGAGCGCATCCTCGCGCTGGGCCGGCCCGGCCCGGTGCATCTGCTTGGCTGGTCGGTCGGCGGCATCCTTGCCCAGGCGATGGCGGTGCACCTGCGCGCGCTCGGCCACGAGGTCGGGGTACTGGCGCTGCTGGATGCCTATCCCAGCGAGTGCTGGCGTGCCGAACCCGAGCCGGACCCGATCGCCGCGCTGCGCGCCCTGCTGGCCATCGCCGGCCATGACCCGGAGGCGCATCCCGAGCTGGACAGCCGTGAGCGGATCCTGGCGTTCCTGCGCCGGGGCGACAGCGCGCTGGGCAACCTCCCCGATGTGGTCCTCGATGGCGTGGTGCGTGCGGTCACCGGCACCAACCGGCTGATCCGCGCCCATCACCACACACGTTACGACGGTCCGCTGCTGCACGTCCGTGCCGGCCGCGACCATCTCG
This sequence comes from Stenotrophomonas sp. TWI377, assembly GCF_039674525.1. Lineage (NCBI taxonomy): Bacteria > Pseudomonadati > Pseudomonadota > Gammaproteobacteria > Lysobacterales > Lysobacteraceae > Stenotrophomonas > Stenotrophomonas sp. TWI377. The sequence continues at coordinate 390,827 of NZ_JBDJNT010000001.1, read as the reverse complement.
ACCGCCCGCAGCTGCAATCGGCCCTGTGGCAGGCGCATGCCGCCAGCGTCGAAGCGATTGAACTTCCTTTCCTGCACGCTGAACTCACCGGCCGCGATGCCGTGGCGCAGATCGCGCCATGGCTCGATGCGCAGCTTCAGCGCTCTGAAACGATCAGGACACCCGCATGAAACTCACCGGATTCGACGGCACCATCGCCTTGGTCACTGGCGCGGGCGGCGGCATTGGCGCGGCACTGGCCGAGCACCTTCACGACAGCGGCTGCACCGTGATCGCGACGGATCTTGAGGCCCCCGTGTTCGCCGCGCGGGCAGGGCAGCCGCGCATCCACGCCTGCGCGCTCGACGTGAGTGATCCAGTTGCGGTGGAGGCACTGGTTACCTGGATCGAAGCCAGGATCGGTGCGATCGGCTTTGCCATCAATGTGGCCGGTGTCCTGCAGACCGGTACGGTCGTGGAGACGGATGACGCGCAATGGCGCCGCGTCTTCGCGGTCAATACCGATGGCGTGTTCCACGTCTCGCGTGCCGTCGCACGGGTGATGTCGCCGCGGCGGAAAGGCGCCATCGTCACGGTCAGCTCCAATGCCGCGGGCGTACCCCGGCACGGCATGGCCGCCTATGCCGCATCCAAAGCGGCCGCGACCATGTTTACCCGTTGCCTCGGCCTGGAACTGGCACCGCTCGGCATCCGCTGCAACATCGTGGCGCCCGGCTCAACCCTGACCCCGATGCAGACCGGGATGTGGGCCGGACCCGAGGGCGAGCAGCGCGTGATTGAAGGGAGTTTGGAAACATACAAGGTAGGCATTCCCCTGCAGAAAATCGCTCGCCCGAATGACATCGTGTACGGGGTCATGTTTCTTCTCTCCGACCAGGCCGGTCATATCGCGATGAGCGATCTCTACGTCGACGGTGGCGCAACGCTGCGCGGTTGAACGGCGGCCAGAACGGAACTACGCCGCAGATTCACGTTTATGCAAGTTGATTCATAGTTTGGGGTGCAGCGCTTCGCCTAAGGTTCACCCGAAACAATCACAACGGCCTGCCGCGTTCCTGCCGGCAGGCCGTTGAGCGAGAGTTTCAGAACGTATTCGTCATCGCCCAGTGTGGCGAGGCCATGCGCCGTGCGCGTGTAACTTCAATTCACGGGCTCTTGCATGAAAAACATACTGATTGCGGACGATCATCCAGTGGTACGCGTGGGCCTCCAGTGCCTGCTCGCCCGGCACCCCGGGGTACGGGTCATCGGCGAAGCAGCGGATCCCGGGCAACTCGAAGCCCTGCTGGCGGAAAAGACGTGCGACCTGGTCATCACCGACCTGTCCATGCCGTGGGGTGGTCGCCCCGATGGCGTGCGCATGCTGGAGAGCATCCGCCGTGATCACGGCCATGTGCGCTTGATCGTCGTCACCTCCTTCGCCAACCTGCAGGTGCTTCGAGCGGTGGTGCGGCTGGGCGTGGAGGGCATCCTGGAGAAAACCGGCGGCCTGTCCGACCTGCTGGCCGCAGTGGACTGCGTCCTCGGCGGCCGTAGCTATTTCTCCGGCGATCTTGCCCAACGCTTGCGCTCCGGTCGCAACCGCACCGGGCCCAGCTCGCGCGAGAGCGAAGTCATCCGGCTGCTCGCGCACGGGCTGAGTGTCAAGGAAATCGCCGATGTGCACCGGCGAACGATCAGTACCATCAGCCGCCAGAAAGGCGCGGCGATGCGTCGGCTGGGCCTGCGCTCGGACTATGAGCTGCTCGACTACGCAAAGTCCATTGGATTGTCTCCCGGCGGGCAGTGAGCCGCTGTTGTGGCAGCAGGTGTGCATCCGGAATGCCGCTGATGAGACCCGGCGACACTGTCGATCTGCGGGCGATCGGCGCACGCGGTTGCACCCATTTTTCCAGTCGATCGTCCAATGCTGCACGCATTCCATTTTTGTCAAGTTGTTGCATGGTGCAACGCAGCTTGCATCTTTACTGTTGCGTCCTGTCCGCAGGCGCCGACGTTCGGCCTCCCTTGCCTGCGGTCAGTCTCATTACTTATTACGCAAGGAAAGATCGCAATGACTCTGCTCAGGAAGCTGTCCCTGGCCGCCGCGCTGGCCACCGTCTCGCTGTCGGCCAACGCCGCCGAATCCCACATCAAGGTCTACACCAATGTGGACACCACGCTGGCGCTGATGAAGGCTGACGGCAGCGCCTTGCCGGACCTGATCACCCTTGCCCATATTCCGGGGCAGGGCTTGAACGCCCACACCGAACGTGTGCGTATTTACACCAACGATGAAGACAAGGACATCGCAGTCCGCCTGACCGCGGATCCGTCGCTGGTGCTGCGGAGCGGCGGCGGCACGCCCATCCCGCTGGCAGTCAGCCTCAACAAGAAGCGCCTGACGGTTGCCGCACAGGACTTCCTCGCCTCGGATATCTACGACGGCGCGCTGCCGGGGGCCTCGGTGGTGATGGATCTGCAGATCGGCCAGGCCACCCGTGCGCCGATCACCGTGGCAGGCGAGTACGAGGGCATTGTCAGCATCGCCATGGTGCAGAAGACCGGCACCCCGTAACACCCTGCGCCGGCCCGGCACCCGGGCCGGCCGCTTCAGGTAGTAACCCCCATGAAAGCTCACGCACCCGCCATCACCCGGCTGGCGATCGCGCTTGCCTTGTCATTGGCCACCCCGCTGGCCACGGCACGTGGCGTTCCAGTCGGTTTCGAGGAACTGGCCGAAGGCCAGATCGAACAACTCGACGTACGTCTGTTCGGCCTTTCAGCCGGACTGTCGCCCGTGCGCGTGACCCTGGAGCACGTGCAGCTGGAGGATCCGGCACAGGTGCTGCAGGCGCTGGAGCTTTCCCCCGAGGCGCAGGCGGCGTTGCTGCCCGCGCTGTCGCAGCCGTTGCCGCGCAACAGCCATCTCGCCTGCCGCTATGGCGGGGGCAGTGCGGGCTGTGGCTATCTCGATCCCCCCGAGGACTCCAACACCGTGCGTGCCCTGTATGACGAAGGCGAGGGCGCCGTGCGCCTGTTCGTCGCCCGCCAGTGGATCGCGGCCGAGCCGGCCGCCGAGCGCTTCCATCAGGTCAGCACCAACGCCGAGAACGCGTTCCTGCACCAGCAGACCCTCAATTTCAGTGGCGGCCGCGGCTACCAGGCACTGACCGCCCAAGGCGCGGGTGCGCTGGGCGTGCTGCAGCGTGGCCACATTGCCGTGGACTGGAACTTCAACAGCCAGCAGTACCGCGGTGGCCGCCGCCACGATGATTTCCAGTTCGACAGCGCCTATTACCGCCATGACCTGGGCCAGCAGCATTATCTGCAGGCCGGGCGCATGGACCGCCGGAACCTGTCCAGCCCGCAGGGCGGCACTTTCAGTTTCAGCATGCTGCCGATGGATCGCTTCGCCGGCCTGCGCGTGGGTACCACCCAGGCCTACGTGGATGCCGATGCCGCCGTGCAGGCGCTGCCACTGACCGTGCTGCTGGCGCGCGATGCACGGGTGGACGCCTTCGATGGCGAGCGCCTGCTGCAGACCTTTTACCTGCCGGCCGGCATCAACCAGCTCGACACCCGCCGGTTCCCGTTCGGCAACTACACCGTCACCCTGCGCGTCTACGAAGATGGCCAGCTGGTGCGCAGCGAGGACGCGCCGTTCGATAAGGGCGGCGACTGGACCGACAGCAGCGTGCAGTGGTTCCTGCAGGGCGGCCGCCGCAACGAGCGCCGCAGCGACCGCTTCGACGGCGAGATGGCCGCCATGGCCGGCCTGCGCGTGCCACTGGGCCGCGCCACGGCGGTCACCGCGGGCGTCGCCGACCTCGGCGGCTTCAGCTATGGCGAACTGCGTGTGGACCTGCGCCATGCCTTCGACACCCAGGATATCCGTGCCACCTTCAGCGGCCTGCTGGGCAGTGATGGCAGCAGCGGCCAGCAGCATCAGGTGTCCTATCGCCGCCACGCCTCGTGGAATCTCTATCAGCAGCGGGTACGCGGCAAGGCCTGTGTGTTCGAGGATGATGCGCGCGACCGCCTGGGCTGCGCCGATTCGCTGAGCGCATCGGTTGCGCTGCCGGTTGCCGGTGGCAGCGCCTACATGGCCTATACCCGCCGCCAGACCTGGGGCCGTGGCTCGCTGCTGCCGGGCGACATCGACGATCCGATGGCCGGGCTCGACCCGCTGCTGCCCCCGTGGCAGCAGCGCTACACGCGCGAGCCGCAGCTCAGCCGCACCTGGCAGGCCAGCTACAGCCGCGTGCAGCGCTGGCAGGAGTTCAGCGTGTCCACCCGGCTCGGCCTGTGGCAGCAGGATACGCGCAGCAGCCTGCGTGTCGGTCGCGACCGCGGCATCTACCTCAACGTCAGCCTGACCCGGCTGCAACGCGGCAACCGGGGTAGTTCGCAACGCCGCTATGGCATCGACTACCGGCAGCCGCAGCACCTGCGGCCGGACATCAACTACAGCGCCGGCCAGACCGTGCGCCAGGAAGTGGATACGCAATACCGTGAGGCCTCGCTGGATGTGCGCGGCAACAACAACGACCGCTACAGCGCCGCGCTCAGTGCCCAGCTGCAGAACAGCATCGGCCACACCGGCGCCACCTTGGCGCACTACCAGCAGCGCGGCGGCAACGAGATGGCCTACAGCGCCACGCACAGCTCCGGGCTGGCGCTGGGCCGCCGTGGCTTCTACTGGGGCGGCGGCCTGGGCGCCGAGGCCGGCCTGGCCGTACAGGTGGATGACACCGACGACCTGGAACTGACCGGCGTGGCCGCCGAGCTGCAGGTGGGCGGATTGCGCCGGCAGCGCCTGGCGCTGGGCGAGCGCCGCCTGCTGCCGCTGCCGGCCTACCAGACCCACCGTGCCGAAGTGCAGGATGCCAGCGCGCTGACCAGCGATGCCGCCATCCGCGTGACCGGGGTGGGCGGCGCACGGCCGTTGTTCCTCTCTCCCGGCCGGCTGGTGCAGGTGCCGGTACCGATCGAGGTGACCTACACCTTCATCGGCAGCGCCCGCGACATCGCCGGCGCGCCACTGCGCGGCGCCCGCATCCTCAACGCGCCGGTGCCCGGTACCGGCGCCAACGGCGGCTTCGTCGCCGATTTCCCGCGCCGCGAACGCACGCTGTACCTGCTGCAGGACGACAGCCTGCTGCAGTGCCCGCTGGAGGTTCGCGAGCGCCGCAATGTCGTGATGCTGGTGGGCCAGGTGGAGTGCGCGCCATTGAGCGTGGCCCAGCTGCCCGCCGATATCCGCCAGCAGGCACGGGTCACCCGCCTGCTGCAGGAACAGGCGCTGATCGCCGCCGTGCCGCAGACCGCCGCCGCTGGAGGTACGCCATGAACCGGCGTGGCGTATGGGCGGTGATGCTGGTGCTGGCGTTGCTGCTGGTGATGCCGAAGGCGTGGGGGCAGCGGCCGCCGGAAACCCATCCGGTGAGTGCCACGCAGAACATCGTGATGACGTGGGATCGCTCGGCGATGCCTGGGGACATGTCGATCTGGCTTCCGGAATTCGTTCTCGGTTACAGCGTGGATAGGTCACTGAAGTACGGACAACTTCATCTCACATGCGCGTCGTCCAGCGACTCCGCCACGGGTGCGTGCCCTACAAGCGGGATATCCGCCATTGGCGACGGCGCAGGGCTCATCTCCGTTCAAGCGCGGGAACGGCGCTCGGGCATGACCACGAACATAAGCGTGCGCGGGTGGATTAATCGCGCGATGGATACGCGTGTATGCGGAACGTACTGGCTTTCACCCATTCGTCCGCCTTGGATAGCAGTGGGAGATGCCTGCGGGGGCGACCCCACAGTTGGAACACGCGTTGGTTTGGTCTTGCCGGAGAACGAGCTTTCTCGGCTGGTGGCTGGTCACTGGGACGCCGTTTTAGTGATGACCTTGCATGACGAACCTGATGGGGGTTCAGTCGCGACCTATCGCTTTAACTTCGACTTCACTATCACTGATCGAAACGCCGTCTCGATCTACTTCCCCGCATTTCACAACGTTAGTCCGCTGGTACAGCTCAACGCTGCCTATGATCCCATCGGGCAGACCGTGGGTGGACGCACGGTGCTGGAGATGTGCCTGTACGACGGTCTCGGTTCACAGGCGCAGTATCTCGGCGTGACGGTTCGCGATCGTGGCGGGCATCCCCCTGGTCCCAGCGGCTACTCGCTCTGGCACACCGATGGCGGTACCGACGACACGCGGCGCCTGGACTACACCGTCAGCCTCGCCCATAGCGGCGCGACGGTGCGGATGCCCAACGGCGTGGAACAGCAACTGCACGGCATCGACAGCGCCCAGCTGCGGCTGGTGATCCTGCCGGGCATGAGCCAGCCGGTGTTCTGTGTGCCCACGCCGATCACCTTCGATATTCCCCGCGTCCCCATTTCCGCCCAGCAGGCCGGCACTTATTTCGGCGAGCTGCAGGTGGAGCTGCGTGTGCCCACCACCACCCCCTGATCCCCCCAGGAAGCCGCATGAAACGACTCGCCGCCTGCCTCATCCCGTTGACGCTGCTGCTGGCATTGCCGGCCCAGGCCAATCTCACCGTGCATCCAATGCGCGCCTCGGTGGATGGCAAGCGCAGCACCCAGATGCGCATCTATTCACAGTCCACCCAACCGCAGTACATCCAGGCCTCGTTGCGGCGCATCGTAGATCCGGCCAGCGACCAGGAGCACGAGGTGGAGGTCGAGCCGGGCGAGGCGGCCATTGCCATCACACCCGGGAAGTTCGCACTGGCGGGCGGCGGCAACCGGTTGATCCGGTTGATTCCGCTGCAGCCCGTGGAGGCCGAGACAGCCTACCGCGTCTACTTCGAGGGCGTGCGTGGGCCCGAGGAAACCAGCATCGAGGGCGGTGACGGTGCGCAGGCCAGTATCGGTGTGAATCTGGTCTGGGGTGCGCTGGTCAATGTGCTGCCGGCCGAAGGCACCGTGCAGCCGCGGGTGCAGGGCGATGCGCTGTACAACGACGGCACGCTGCGCCTCGGCATCACCAGCATCGCCGATTGCGAGGGCAGCCGCTGCACCGCCCATGACGTATCCCACAGCCTGTATCCCGGCAGTTCCCTTGCGCTGCCCTTCACGGTGGTGCCCGGCCATACCGTGCAGCTGCGCTATCGGCTCACGCGCGATGGCTATCGGGAACACGTGACCACCCTCACGCCCTGATTTTTCCACGCCCGCTACGCAGATTTCCGTGGCGGGTGCGTTGTTGACATCGCTGTTAAGGAGAGTTCGATGAACAAGATCTACCGTCGCCTATGGTCCACCGCACGGCAATGCTGGGTGGTGGCCAGTGAACTGAGCGCCGCCAGAGGCAAGTCCAGCCAGTTGGTCGGTGCCGGTGCACTCGCCTTGGCGCTTACCCTGTCATCTCCAGGTGCCTGGGCTGCCGAGGAGGATTCGGTCGATGAGTCGGTGGATGTTCCAGTGCTGGACGCGTGGGCATTGCAGGCCGCGTTTGGAAGCCGGGCGGCCATCAGCGGTGCAGGTGCTGCGCCGTTCGCAGACGCGCTGGCTGAGCGGATCATAGGGCAGGTCGCGCTGACGACAGATCACTACTATCGGGACTCCACTGTTGATGGAGACCTGCTGACCGTGCTGGGCTCGCGATCAGCGCTGAGCGGCAGCCGCTCTGTGGCCTACGGAAGCGTGATCACCAGCCGGGGGACCAACAACACTGCCATTGGCTACAACGTGCAGATCACCAATGGTGGCTACGCAACGGCGGTTGGTGCACAGTCGGTAGCGTCTGGTGTCGGCACCACGGTGCTCGGCAACAACGCGAAAGCCTATTCGGAGAACTCGATTGCCGTCGGCAGCGGTGCCAACACGGTCAACAGCAGTGCTGGCGTGTCCCGGATCGCCATCGGTGGCAATGCATATGCAGGCACGGCCGGGTGGTCTGGCGCAGTAGCGCTGGGCGGTAACAGCCGTGCGGAATACGATGCGGTAGCCGTCGGGCACGAGGCCCGCTCAACCGCAGAAGGTGCCTTGGCAATGGGCCGTGGTGCCCAGGCCACCGCCGCCAATGCGCTGGCGATGGGCAAGGGGGCGAAAGCGCAGACAGCCTCGTCGCTTGCCGTCGGTCGCGATGCCCAGACCGCGGCCACGGGCTCCATTGCCATCGGGCAGGGCGCCCGGATCACCGACGCATTCGCCCAGGATTCGATTGCCATCGGCCGCGGCGCCAACACCCAGCATTTGAGCTCCATTGCCCTGGGCAGCGGCTCGGTCACCACCGGCAACTGGCAGGTCGCCGTTGGCAGCAGCAGCCGGAAGCGTCGTATCGTCGGCATGGAGGACGGCGGCCTTTTCCGTGGCAGCGACCATGCCGTGACGGGTGGACAATTGTTTGTCACCAACGAGAACGTTACCCGCGCACAAAGGACGGCAGATGAGGCCGCAGCGGGAGCACGTCTGGTGACCCAGAGTTCACCCAGCAGTGCCATCCGCATGGGCGCGGAGAACACCGGTACGGTGATCGACGTGGCGAACGCCGGAGGGACGAAGCGCCGCATCCAGAACATCGCTAATGGCGTACTGAGCACCGGCAGCACGGATGCGGTGACAGGTCAGCAGCTCAACGCCACGAACGTGGAAGTGGCCTCGGTCCGCACCACGGCCACCAGCGCGCAGACGACTGCTGGGGCTGCAAAGACCGCCGCCGACAATGCACTGGCCAAGGCCAATGCGCTCGGCGGACTGGTCAGTCAGACCTCGGCCACCAGCAACGTACGCTTGGGCGGAGAGAACACCGGCACCATGGTGGATGTGCGCAACAAATCCAACGCCAATCGCAAGGTCACCGGCGTCGCTGAAGCCACGCTCAGCGCCAGCAGCACCGAAGCGGTGAGCGGCAAGCAGCTCAACGCGACGAACGTGGAAGTGGCCTCGGTCCGGACCACGGCCACCAGCGCGCAGACGACGGCGGGCGCTGCGAAGACCGCCGCCGACAATGCACTGGCCAAGGCCAATGCGCTCGGCGGTCTGGTCAGTCAGACCTCGGCCACCAGCAACGTACGTCTGGGCGGAGAGAACACCGGCACCATGGTGGATGTGCGCAACAAGTCCAACGCCAACCGCAAGGTCACCGGCGTTGCTGAAGCCACGCTCAGCGCCAGCAGCACCGAAGCGGTGAGCGGCAAGCAGCTCAATGCCACGAACACGGAAGTGGCCTCGGTTCGAAGTGCCGCCGCCAACGCCCAGACCAGCGCAAACGTTGCGCAGACGACCGCGGACAGCGCCTTCGCCAAAGCTCGCGCCACGGGCAACGCAGTGGCCACTGCCGCTGAGGTGAGCGACGCGAACAAGGCCACCGCGACGGGGCACCTGGCCATGGCCATGGGCAATGTCGCCAAGGCCAATGGCGTGGCGACCGTTGCCGTGGGCAACAACGCCAATGCCGTTGGCACCAATGCGATCTCGATCGGTAGCGCCTCCGGTGCGACGGGCCAGTTCGCGCTTGCACTGGGTGGAAACGCGAAGGCGACGCACGAAAATGCGGTGGCATTGGGCGAAAAGTCGGTGACCGGTGGCACCAATCAGGTCTCCATTGGCAACGCAACACTGAAGCGCAAGCTCGTGAACGTGGCTGATGCCACGTTGAGCAGCACCAGCACCGATGCAGTAACGGGCAAACAGGTATTCGCCGTCGATCAGAAGGTCACTGCGAATCAGTCTCTGCTGGCCAGCCACGCCACCGAGCTGACTGGACACGAGGCGCGTATCGCCGGCAACCGGCGGGATCTGGATGACCTGCGTACCGAGTTTGACAACTTCGATCCCGATCTGGAAGGCGTGGTCCGTTACGCAGCCGACGGTTCGATCGATATGGACGGCGGCAAGGTACGCGGCGTGGCAGCGGGCGATATCAGTTCGGCGGGGAGCACCGATGCTGTGAACGGTGGGCAGTTGTTCGTCACCAATCAGCGCCTGTCACAGGTTGAAGAGACGGCTAGGTACATAGCTATCGGGCAGGATGACGAAAGTATTGACGCCAAGGCAGGAGAGTTTTCAGTAGCCATTGGTGATGGCGCTGAGGCTGGTGAAGGCACTGATGGAGCAACTGCTATAGGAGCTTTCTCTAGAGCTAGAGGAAAGGGATCTGTCGCCTTAGGGCGCGCGTCGTTCGTCGATAGCTCTGCCGAAAATGGGTTCGCTCTGGGTATCGGGTCATCGGTTCATAGCAATGAAGGCGTAGCGCTTGGCGGATTTGCAAGAATTGAGGCGGGTGCAGAGTATTCAGTTGCATTGGGCGCATCATCGACCGCGACCGAAGAGAATGTGGTTTCTGTTGGAAACCTGACTAGGAAGCGACGAATCGTCAATCTGGCTCGAGGGCGGGGGGCTGAAGACGCCGTCACTGTGGGGCAGCTCGGTGACTCATTAACAGCACTGGGAGGGGGGGCGGCCATTGATCCGGGCGGAAACATTATCCTTCCAACCTACAGAATGCAGGGCGGAAGCCAGAACAACGTTGAAGACGCCCTTAATGTTCTCGACGGCGCGGTGCTCACCGCTGGCACCCGGGTTGATCGGGTCGAAGACCAACTGCGCTCGGCGTTCCAGGAAAGCCCCGCAACCCGCAGCGATGGTCTGGGCCAGCTCAACCTCGCCGGCGCCAACGGCATGGTGCTGGGCAACGTGGCCAACGGCCTGATTGCCCCGGGCAGCCGCGATGCGGTCAACGGCGGTCAGCTGCATGCCATGGAGCAGCGCCTGGACGGTCGCATCGATGGGCTGGAGCAGCGCGTTGATGCCACGCCGGAGGGCAGGGCGCTGGCGTCGGCCAGTGCACCCACGCCGCCGGCTGCGCCGGAGGCCGAGGGCCCTGCCGGTGCATCGGGTGAACCGGCGGCGGCTTCCGCAGGCCGTGCCGGTGGCGGCATCGCCAGTGCTGATGGTGGTGGCTCGCCTGCGCCGGCCGACGCGCCGGCGCCGACCCCACAGGTGAACACCGCCGATCTGGAGAAGATGCTGGCCCGCGCCAACGAGTACACCGATGGGGCGATCAGCAATTTCGAACGCCGCCTGGACAAGATGGACAAGCGCTTCAACCGCATGGCGGCGATGAGCAGTGCGCAGAGCGCGATGGCGATGAACACGGCGGGCCTGGCGACGTACAACCGCCTGGGCGCTGGCGTGGGCTACAGCGATGGCGAGTCGGCACTGGCGGTCGGCTATCAGCGGGTGCTCAACGAGCGTGGCTCGGCCACCTTCAGCCTCAACGGGGCGTTCACCAACAGCGGTGAGCAGAGCGTGGGCCTGGGTGTAGGCATCGGCTGGTAATCCTCCCGGCCCATTGCAGGGATACACCGGCGCTCCCCGGTCCGTCATTGCGGACCGGGGAGTTTCTTTTTGTGTCGTGCCGTGCGGGCCCGGGCGGGCAGGTGCCACGCCGCCGTGGGCTCAGGTGCCTGGGTCCATCTGCGCCAGCAGGCGGTCGATCTCGTCCAGGTCCGCGGCGCCCGGGTCGCCGTTGATGGCATGGTGCTTCAAGCAGCCGTCGATCTGGTCCAGCGTGACCAGCGTGGCCGCATCCCCGACCATCGAGGCCGCCCCGCGGATGCGGTGGCTCATCCCCAGCGCCCGCCGCCATTCGTGGGCCACGATGGCCTCGCGCAGTGCGGCAACATCCTGGGGGATCTGCGTGCGATACACCGCCAGCACATCCAACGGCGTCGCCGCCGCCGGCCGCAGGGCCCTGGCCGGATTCATCGCCGTGCAGTGCGTGGCCACATCAAACGCAGGCCAGTCGATGGGCTTGCACAACGTCGCTGCGATGCCCGCGGCCCGGTAGCGGAGTGGACGGGTGACGTCGGGTGATGCCGAGATCGAGACCACTCGGGCGCCCAGCCACGCGCGCGTCCGCTCCAGGGCGCGGATCGCCTCGATTGTTTCCAGGCCGCTGGCATCCGGCAGTGCATCGTCCAGGGTGATCAGGTCGAAGGGGCCGGCCTGCGCCAGTTGCTGCAGTGCCTCATGGCGACTGGTGGCGCAGCGCACCTCGAACCCGCGCTCGCGCAGCCGGTGGCTGATGACGTCGGCGATCAGTGGCTGGTCTTCGATGACCAGGGCGCGCGCGGGCCGGCCGTTGTGGTCGGACAGGTGGCCGGGCAGGGCCGGCGCCGGCTCCGTGCGCCGCTGCGCGGGCAGGGTGGCGGTGAAGGTGGACCCCACGCCTGGTTGGCTGCGCACGGTGATCTGCCCGCCCTGCGCCGTGGCGATGCGGCGACACAGGGACAGCCCCAGCCCGGTCCCGCCGCGCTGCCGGCCGTCACGGGTGGTGCTGAAGGCGCCGAAGATGTCGTTCAGATCTTCGGCGCTGATGCCTTCGCCGGTATCGCTCACACGCAGCACCATCCGGCCGCGCTCGCCCACGCCCGCCTCGAATCTCAGGCGCACCGACACGGTTCCGGCATCGCAGAACTTCACGGCGTTGGAAATCAGATTGCTGGCGATGTGGCGCAGGGCGCGGGTGTCGCAGCTCGCGTGCTCCAGCACCGGCTGGTCGAGATCGAACAGCAGGGCGGTGCCCTTGGCCGCGGCCACCGGCCGGGATGCGCTCAGGCAGCCGGCCAGTACGGTGGCCGCGCCGGGCTGCCACTCCACGGGTGCATGGCTGTGGCGATCCAGGAACATGAATTCCAGCGCATTGGCCAGGGTGTGGTGCAGGGAAGAGGTGGCCGCGCGGGCGGATGCGATCACGGGCGCGGCGGCCGGGGTGGGGACGGTGGATTCAATCAGGTCGATGGCGGAAATGACCGAGGCCACGCCATTGCGCACTTCGTGATTGACCAGGGTCAACATGCGCGCCGTGCTGGCCTGCAGCGCCGCGGTCGCCCGCGCATTGCGGTAGGCCTGGATGATCACGAAGGCCGCACCAAGGATGGACAGCACCAGCACGATGATCGGTGTGCGATAGAAAGAGAGGACGGCATGGAGAGTGGGAGGCGAGCGATACAGGGCATCCATCCACCGGCCGACCAGATCCTGCTGGGTGTCCAGTGGCAACGAGCGGAACGCCTGATGGGCCCGGTCCATCTCGGCGGCACGCGCAGGATGGGAGGCGACCCGGATTCGCACGGAGGGGCCATCGCTGGCCGGATGCACCGCCAGCGTGGTGCTGTTGCCCCGTCGTGCGAGCGGAATCAGGATAGCGTCCATGCCCAGCGCCGCGTCCACGGTGCCGCTGTCCACCGCGGCCACCATGTCTGCCGCGGCAGGCAGAGGAATCACCTCGATCGCGGGGTGGTGAGCGGCGAGATAGCCGTGGTACTCCCCGTTGCCGATCACGGTGACACGCTTGCCCTCCAGGGAAGACAGGGCCCGCACGGGGGAGCTGCTGCGGGTGAGCAGGACCGAGTCGCCGGCATAGAAGACCGGTGAAATCACCGTGGCCCTGGGCAACAGTGCCGTGGTGCCCGGCAGCGCGAACGCCAGCCCGTCCACCTCCTGCTGCGCAAGCAGGCCGAGTGCGTCGCTGAAGGTGGTGGCGCCGGCCACCTGGATCTTGATGCCTGAGAGTGCCTCCACCGCCTCCACGTAGGCACGTGCACCGCCCAGCGAGGAAGGCCCGCCCAGCCCGTACGGGCCGCCCAACTGCGGGCCGGCGGCCAGCACGAAGGGCGGCTGCCGATCCGAATGAGCGGGGAACAGCGTAAGCAGCAGCGCCCCGGCGGCGAGGAGGATGGTCGCCAGCAGGCTGGCCTGCAACGCGACCCGACGTTTACCCGCGATGTTTTTCATGTAAGTACGCTCGCACCCGATCCACGCACAAGAACGGCACCGGCAAGGCGCCGACGGTGCTGTGGAAGCTGGTGCGCGCAGCCACGAATCCAGCCTTGCACGACACCAGGAGGCGCTCAATGTGCGTTTCCGACGATGGGGTGTCGTATCCGGCACGAGGCGCTCGGTCTGCGCAGTGCGTCTCGCAGGCCTCCACGCGCCCTTCACGGCGATTGGCTCGATCGGCATGGCAGTCGAAGCTCATCAACGTGCATCGCGCAGCTGGCGACGATGCGATCGGTCAGCTGCCTGCATCACCTTGGACACTCGCACCGTCCTCACGATCGTTCCACGCGTTGCTGCGTGTGCGCCACCTAAGCTGGCATTCCCGTCGCGAAGTTTCTTTTCCCATGACCACAGCACTACATGATCTGGACGCCCTTGAACCCATCGATATCGATGCGCTCAAGGCACAGGGTGTGCCGCCGGTCGCCCAGTACCTGGTGGACCAGGAAAAATTCGTTCTATTGGGCGGCAAGCGCGGCATCTACCGCTTGGCCGGCGCCGATACGGCGTGCTACTTCACCAGCCTGGACCAGATCCGGCTTCACCTGCTGGGGCAATCATTGACGCGGCTGACGGTGGAGCTGGCCTGAGCGCTCAGATCCCGCCCTGGCGAGGCAGCGGCGCAGGCACGTTCAGCTGGCCACCGGCGGCCACATAGGCCGCGAGTGCTTCGCCTTGACTGAGCAGATGGCGGTTCATCATCTGCTCGGCGGCTTCGGCATCGCGGTTGCGGATGCAGGCCATCAGGGCGCGATGCTCGGCCAGTGACTGGGCCATGCGGCCCGGCGTGAGCAACTGCCGGCCGCGATGCATCTTCAGGATGCGGTGCAGGTCGTGGGTGACGCGGATCAGCCACGGGTTGCCGGCATGGGTCTGCAGGCTTTCGTGGATCAGATAGTTGTTGCGGTAGTACTCGGCCAGGTCGCCCGCGGCCGCGGCGACTTCCATGGCATCGTGCAGCGCCTGCAGCTGGACCACGCCCGCTTCATCGATGCGCTTGACCGCCTCATGCACGCAGCGGCCTTCCAGCATCGCCATCACCGGAAAAAGCTGGTTGAGGTCTTCCAGGGTCAGCCGGGTGACCCGGCTGCCGCGGCCCGCATCGAGCTGCACCAGGCCTTCAGCAGCCAGTAGCTTCAGGCTCTCGCGCAGCGGGGTGCGGCTGATGCCCAGTTCTTCGGCGAGCAGCGGCTCGTCGATCCATTCACCCGGTGGCAGCTCGTAGTCGTAGATCTTCTGGCGCAGCCGCTCGGCCACTTCTTCATAAAGCGGCACGCGTTTCTTGGACAGGCGGGGACCAGGGGCCAGGGGCATGGCAGGGCTTCATGGGAAGGTGTGCAGCATTCTACCGGGTCATGGCGGGCCTGCCGGTGCAGACCCGCCGTGCGCTTACATCCAGCCCGGCACGACGAACAGCAGCCATGCCAGCAGCGGACCGAAGGCCACCACCAGGCCGCTGTAGACCAGGAAGCGACGGAACAGGGCTTCGCGCTCTTCCTTCGCCGCCGAGGCAACCACCAGTGCGCCGTTGGTCGAGAACGGGCTGACATCCACCACGGTGGAGGAGATCGCCAGTGCGCAGATCACACCGGCAGCGCTGAGATGCCCCTGCATCAGGAACGGCACCGCCAGTGGAATCGTGGCGCCCAGCACCGCCGCCGAGGAGGCGAACGCCGAGACGATGCCACCGACGTAGCAGACCAGCAGCGCGCCCAGCAGCGGGATGCCGATCGCACCCACGCCATGGCCGATGTAGTCCACCGCGCCGGCCTGCTGCAGTACGGCCACGTAGGTAACCACGCCGCTGATCAGCAGCACGGTCGACCAGCTGATGCCATCCACCGCGCCCTTCTGCGAGTTCGGCGAGAGCAGGGCCAGCACCACCGCGACGGTGATCGAGACCAGGCCGACGTTGAGGTTGTAGACCAGGGCCGCGATGCCCAGCCCGAGCAGGCCGATCAGGGTGAACACGCGCTCGCGGTTGATGCGCACGTCATCCAGCGCATCCGGATCATTGGAGAGCGTGCCACCGCCCGCCGAGACCAGGGCGCCGTGGCCTTCGATCGCAAACTGGCGCGAGGACGCCTGGCTGCCGGCGATCAACGGCTCGGTCGCGGTTGGTGCGCGACGCATCAGGGCCAGCCCGCCAAAGGCGAAGAAGCAGATGATCCCCATCAGCAGGTTGAAGCCCAGGCTGGTCAGGAACACGGCCATTTCCGTGACTTCCAGGCCAGCTTTCTGCACCACCTGGTTGGTGATGCCGCCATACACGCTGATCGGCGAGAAGCCACCTGCCTGCGCGCCGTGGATCACCAGCAGGCCCATCATCAGCGGGTTGATCTTGTACTGCTTGGCAAAGCGCAGCGCGACCGGGCCGATGATGGCCACTGCGGCCGGGCCGAGCGCACCGAAGGCGGTCAGCACCGCGGTGACGACGAACATCACCCACGGAATGGCGACGATATGCCCGCGCACCGCCTTGACCGCCCAGTGCACGAGCAGATCGATGGTGCCGTTCTTCTGCGCGATGGCGAACAGGTAGGTGATGCCGACCAGGGTCAGGAACAGGTCGCCCGGGAAGCCGGCCAACACCTCCTTGCCCTCCATCCCGACGAACAGGCCGCCGATGATGAAGGCCAGCGCGAATGCCACGGCACCCATGTTGATGGGCAGGGCCGTGGCCACGATGAACATGATCACCAAGCCGATGATCGTTGCGATTTGCGGACTCATGCGCCCTCCCGAGACACTTGATACGCGTGCAGCATGATGGCGACCCGCCATCGAGGGTTACAGGGTGCAACGGTTACCGGCGGACCCTCATGCGCGTGCGCATGCGCGGTCCACCCACTCCAGGACGCCCTCCAGCGTCTGGAAATCCTCGACGGAACGCGCCTCCTGCTGCGGGTGCAGTTCGCGAACCCGGCGGCTGAGCGCCGCGCCCGGGCCCAGCTCCAGGAAGACGCGCCCGCCGCGCTCGACCGCCTGCTGCAGCACGTCCTGCCATTGCACCGGCTGGGCGATCTGCGCCGACAACGTCGCCACGACACGGCTGACGTCACTGACCAGGCGGCCATCGATGCCGGCCAGCAGGCGCAGCCGGGGTGCGTGCAGTGGGAGTGCGCGCAACGGCTTCTCAAAGCCCAGCGCCGCTGCGGCCAGCAACGGGGTATGCGCGGGCACGTCCACCGGCAGCGGGACGGTCCGGGCACCGTGGGCAGCCACGTCAGCGGCGACGGCCTCCAGCGCAGGCCGCAGGCCGCCGAGGACCACGTGATCGGGCCCATTGACGATGGCCAGGAACACCCCGTGCGTCGCGCACAGACGTGCGATGCGACGTTCGTCCAGCCCGATCATCGCCAGCAGGCCGGCATCGGCCGGCGCTGCAGCGTCCATCAACCGGGCACGCTCGCGCGACAGGGCCAGACAGGTGGCCGTGTCGACGCTGCCCGCCACCGCGTGCGCGGCCAGCTCGCCGGCGCTGTAGCCGGCGACGGCGGTGATGGGCGGCAGCTGCGTCTGCAGCGCCGCCCAATGTGCCAGCGCCGCGGCGCAGACCAGCGGCTGGGCCACTGCGTTGTGGAAGCGCGATGGGTCGGCCGCCAATGGTTCGACCGGTGCGCCGAGGAGCGCGCTGGCCAGATCGAGCACCGGCTGCGCCTGCGGATTCCCGCGCACCCGCTTGAACATATCCGGATGCTGGCCGCCTTGACCGGGACAGAGCAGGACCAGGCTCATGCGCGCTCCTGCAGGTGCAGGAACCACGCGCAGGCCAGCAGATCGGCACTGCCGCCCGGGCTGAGCCGACGTGCTTGGAATGCGTCGCACACCGGCCCCAGCCGTGCCCGCCAGCCGGATTCCAGCGCGCCGCCCTCGGCGAGGAAGCGACGTGCCTGCTGCTGTGCAAAGGCCAGCCCGCGTTCACCGCCGCGATGCAGGAGGTTGAGATCGGTAGTGACCGCGACGAGCGACATCAGTGTCTGCACCATCGCGGCCTGCCGGTCAGCGGTGGCGCGCAGGGTGGCCTGCAGGGTGGGCAGGGCGACCTCGCGCAGCAGCGGGAATCCCTGCGCCGCCTGTTCGCGCACACCGGGCACGCCATGCCGCTGGCGGGCGCGCTGGCCAGGGCTGGCGCTGTTCAACGGTGCGGCGAGCAGCGCGGGCGCCCAGTACCCGCGTACCGCATGACAGACCGCAGTGCCTTGAGGCGCAGCATGCACGACATGACGCAGACGCGCGGACGCGGCGACCAGCAGGCCGAGACTGAAAATCGCGCCGCGATGGGTGTTGATGCCACCCGTCGCCCGCAGCATTGCCGTTTCCGCCTCGATGCCGAGCATGCGCAGATGATCGAACGCCGCGCTGTGCGCACCGGCGGCGGCGACCGCCACGAAGTAGCCACGCAGCGCGAACAGGCTGCGCAGGAAGGTGGCCGCGTCCATGTCATCGTGGCTGCCGCGGCTCCATGGCGTGACCAGCCCGGGTTTGGGGGCGCAGGCCAGTTCGGCATGCAGGCTGGTGATCGCCATCCGGGCCAGCCGATGCGCAGCCGCCGTGGGGGAGGGCGGTGGCAACGGGGCGGGGCGGGGCACGGCGTTCATGCGGCCACCGGCTGCGTGAGCAGGGCATCGCGTGTGGACAACCAGCAGGCGTCATCCGATTTGACGAGGAGGCGGGCGGCATCGCCGGTGTACTCGCGCCAGCTCACGGAACGCCCGGCGGGCAAGCGCAGCTCGCCATCGATGCGCAGGCCGTGCTCGCGTTCCCAGCGCCGCATGCGTTCGGTGAGCGCCGCAGCATGCGCGTGATCGGTGATCTCCCAGAGCAGGTCCAGATCGGAGCCGGCGTGCAGATACGGCACGCCGGTCAGGCTCTGCCAGGCGAAGCTGCCGAACACGCGGGGCGGTCGGGTGGGTTCAAGCAGGTCGGCCAGCAAAGGAAGCAGTGCATGGCGCCAGGGGGCGGAGAGTGCTTCGGCGACCTCGGCCAGCAACGGCGGCGGTGCGGTGCGCTGCACGTGGATGCGTTCGACCCGCAGAGACAGCCGCTGGCGCCGCTCGACCAAGGGCAACGGCACGCCCAGCCGCAGCTGATCGCCATCAGTGACCGGATCGCGTCGCGCCACGACAAAGGGCAGGCGCGCTTGGGCCCACGCCCGCAGGCGCGCATCCGCGCCCGGGGTCAGCACCTGCCACGGTGCCTGCGGAGCGAGCCAGACCAGGTCGTGACGGCGCATGGTTCAGGCCTCGCCTGCGGCCACGGCAGCGGCGACATCGCGCGCCAACAGGCGGCCACCACGCTCGGCGCCACGGGCGCGACGCTGATCGCCGGAGACAGGCGCGTGGAGCGCATCGACCAGGGCCTGCGCCAGATCGCCCTCCCAGACGGCCTCCACCGCGCCCATGCGTACGTAGTTCTCCACGCCCGGCGCGAACACAGGCGAGCTCTGGCTCAGCGCCTGCAGTTTCTCAAGCGGCTGTTTGGTGACGCGTGCCATCGCGCGCAGATCCATCACGCGCACCTGCGCTTCGGGCAGGGCATAGATGCGGTCGGCCATCAGCCCGAACGACAGGAAACCGCCGCTGACGGATTCACCGTAGACCAGGCTGACCAGCGGCGCACCGCGGCGGCGGGCCAGATCCAGCGTACGCGCCAGGTGCGCGAAGTAGCTGTTGATGCCGAGCATCTCATCGCGGCGCGCCAAACGCTGACCGGCGGTATCGACGAGCATCACGATCGGTCGCTGCGGATGTGCGCGCGTGCTGGCCAGCACGGTGGCGGCCAGCGCCAGTGCGTGATCGACACCCACCTCCAGCTTGTTGGCGGTGCCGATGACGGTGACGTCGCCGGCGGCGGTGGTGGCGGTGCCGCCCAGTACATCGTCCTCGCGGGTGACCGCGTGGCCGAGCGGGAACAGGGCATCGAGCAGCGGCGTCAGTTCCATGGCAGGCTCCGGCTCTTGACGGCGTCAAGGAAGTCAGCGGTGTCAAGCACGGGCAGCTGGTCGGCATCGGCAATGCCCTGCAGGCGCCAGACCTCCAGGCCATCGCGGCAGCCGCCATAGGCGTTGATCCGTGCACCGAGCCGGGCGTGCGCCTGTTCCAGCGCGTCCAGCGGATCCTGCGCCTCGGCATGTAAGACCATCAGCGCCGTTGCGGCATCGGCAAAGGCCTCGATGCGATCCGGCACCAACTGCACCGCGTCGCCGATCAGATAGCGGTGTTTGCCGCCGGTCACGCGCCACACCAAGGCACGGTCGCGCGAGTCGAACTCTTCCACGCCGCGTACGGTCTCGATCACTTCCGGGCCGGACAACGAGAGACGGCCTTCTTCGGACATCACCACCGCCGTGCAGCAGCGGGCAACGATGCCCATCCCACCGAATGCCCCGTTGCCGCTGCCGATCAGGGCGAACACGGGAATCCCGGCGGCACGGGTGGCCAATACCGCCCGCATGATCTCGGAGATGGCGACCAGGCCGGCGTTGGCTTCATGCAGCCGCACGCCGCCACTGTCGAGCAGCAGCAGCACCGCCTCCGGGCGCACCGCAACGGCACGCTCCAGCAGCCCGGTGAGCTTGGCGCCGTGCACTTCGCCGACGCCACCCCCCATGAACTGGCCCTGCTGCGCAGCGATCAGGACATGACGACCGCTCAAGCTGCCCGTGCCGACCACGATGCCGTCATCGAAGGCACCGGGCTGATCCAGCTGGGCCAGGTGTGGGCTGATGATGCGGCGGGCCGGGCCCACGAACTCGCTGAAGCTGCCGGCATCGAGCAGTCCGTGGATACGCTCGCGGGCATCGGCCTCGTAAAAGCTGTGACTGCTCACGCGGCGTCTCCTTCCTGCAGGGTTTCCAGCGCCTGCTGCAGCCGCAGGCTGACCACTGCCGGTGTCGCGCCGGCATCGTTGATCGACAACCGCACGTTGCGCAGCGGGTGGCGCGCGGCAAAGTCGGCCAGCACGGCCTGCCAGATGGTGTCGAAGCCGGTGGCCGAGGTGATCACCTCGATCTCCATCGCACCGTCCAGCGGGGTGGGTTCGATCAGCACTTCCAGATTGCCCGAGCCGACCACGCCGACCAGCGCGAGATGGTCGCGCTCGGTGAGATCGTGCTGTCCGGGGAAGCGATAATGCAGGGTTTCCATGGCGTGCCCCTTACCAGTTGCGGAAGCGTTTGGGCGGGTTGTACAACCCACCGGACCAACGCACGAGATCCTTGACCGAGCGCGCGGCAAGCAGGTCGCGGCTGGCGTCGCGGGTGCGGATGCCGAGGTCTTCCGGGCGGCGGATGATGCCGCGGTCGCGCAGGTTCTCGACCATCGCGCGGTCACGGCCCAGGCCGACCGCGGTGTAGCCGGCCACGCCGCGGATCGCCTGTTCGCGTTCCTCCGGGCTGCGGCACAGCAGCAGATTGGCGATGCCTTCTTCGGTCAGTACGTGGGTGACGTCATCGCCGTAGATCATCACCGGCGGCAGCGGCATCTGCGCGCGCTCGGCCAGCTCCCAGGCATCGAGGCGGTCGACGAAGGCCGGCGCCATGTGCTCGCGGAAGGTTTCCACCATCTGCACGACCAGCTTGCGCCCGCGTGGCATCTGCCCGGGCAGCGCCGCCTCTTGGCCGGCCTTGAGCCAGGCCGGGCTGGCATGGCGGCGGCCGCGGGCATCCGAGCCCATGTTGGGCGCGCCGCCGAAGCCGGCGATGCGATCACGGGTGGCGGTGGAACTGTTGCCCTGCAGATCGATCTGCAGCGTGGAGCCGATGAACATGTCGCAGGCGTACAGACCGGCGGTCTGCGAGAACGCGCGGTTGGAGCGCATGCTGCCGTCGCTGCCGGTGAAGAACACATCCGAGCGCGCTTCGATGTAGCGCTCCATGCCCAGCTCCGAGCCGAACGAATGCACGGACTGGACGAAGCCCGATTCAATCGCCGGGATCAGTGCCGGATGCGGATTGAGTGCCCAGTGCGTGCCTATCTTGCCCTTCAGCCCCAGTGATTCGGCATACGTGGGCAGCAGCAGCTCAATCGCCGCGGTATCGAAACCGATGCCGTGGTTGAGGCGCTGCACGCCGTACTCGGCGTAGATGCCCTTGATGGCCATCATCGCCATCAGCACCTGGATCTCGGAGATCTGCGCCGGGTCGCGGGTGAACAACGGCTCGATGTAATTGGGGCGCGGCGCCTCGGTGACGAAGTTGACCCAATCGGCCGGGATGTCGACGCGGGGGAGGGTGTCGACGATTTCGTTGACCTGTGCGATCACGATGCCGCCCCGGAACGCGGTGGCCTCGACGATCACGGGGGTGTCTTCGGTATTCGGGCCGGTATAGAGGTTGCCGTGACGGTCGGCGGCCTGGGCGGCGATCAGTGCGACCTGCGGGGTGAGATCGATGAAGTAGCGGCCGAACAGTTCGAGATAGGTGTGGATCGCCCCGATCTCGATCCGGCCCTCGGCGACGAGATTGGCCAGCCGGCCGCTCTGCGGACCCGAGAAGGAGAAGTCCAGGCGCTGGGCGATCCCGCGCTCGAAGACGTCCAGGTGCGAGGGCAGGGAGAGCACGGATTGGACCATGTGCAGGCCGTGGACCTGCGCGGGATCGAGCTGGGCCAGGCACTCGGCGAGGAAATCGGCCTGCTTCTGGTTGTTGCCTTCCAGGCAGACCCGGTCGCCGGGTTCGAGCACGGTATGCAGCAGGCGGGGAACCTCGGCATGGGGCAGCAAGCGCCCGAGCCCGGCATCGGCGGCCCGCTGCAGCCTTGCCTGGCGGCGATCCGCTAGCGTGTTCCAGTCTCGAGCCATCTGCCGCCTCTTCATAATTACGCTGTAATTACAAAGCTATCACCCGAGTTTGGCCGGGGCAAGAGGCCTGATGAGGCCAGTTCTGGGCCTGTCGTATTCAGTTAGAGCCGACTCCCCTGGCCATCCTCAGCGTCAATGCGCCGAGCGTCGCGGCATCGTTGCTGAGCGGGATGGCTGGCGAACGCGCAGGCATGTTTGTTCAAAGCGGGCAATACCTTGCTGGCGCGACCTCGGCTCAGCGTTGCTCGGGGCAATGTCGTGCGGCCATCAAGGCACGCAGATGGAACGCCTGGATCAGCCCGCTCCCTTTCCCGCACGCGGCCGCCGCGGCTTCGCCCCCCGCGGCACCACTTTCGGCGTCGCCACCAGCACGCCCCACTGATGCAGGTGCTCCATGCCCGACAGCGCATCCAGGTACGCCATGAAATGCGTCAGGTAGCCGGGCGAGGTCTCTTTCATCAGCGTCAGGGCGCGATGGACCAGTACACCGGAGTTCAACGGCCCACCATTGGTGGGCATCTGGGCCAGCGATTGCTTGAGCTGGCTGGCATTGCGAAGCCTGGCCCACGTCGCCCGGACCTCACCCAGCACCGGCAAATCCGGATACGCAGCATTGTGCTTCCCGGTCAATTCCGTGACCAGCGCCTGCAGACCGATGCGTCCCGATGACAGGCCCGGCGCGGTCACTACCGATGCCGACGCCTCGGCAACCCGCTCGGCGTAACCCGCGACCAACGCATCCAGCTTCCGTTGCAACAGCGCCCGCACCTCACCGTCATGCGCTTGCATGCGGGCATGCAACGCCTCGATCATCGCAAAACGCGTGCGGTCCAGCCCGTCGAGCTTGTCCGCTCGCCAGTTCTCGAGAATCTCAGCGGTTGCGACAGGGTTACGGGGCATCCGCGGCCTTGCTCGCCTTGGGTTTCGGGATCGGGGCGATTTCGACGCGGCGGTTCTTGGCGCGGCCATCCCCGTCGGCGTTGGAACTCACCGGCTGCTCCGAGCCAAACGCTGCGGCAAACACCGCATCCGACGGCACGCCTTCGGCGATCAGGGTGCGGGTCACGGTCAATGCACGCTCGGCGGAGAGTTCCCAGTTGTCGGCGAAGCGCCAGTTGCCATCGCGCACCTGCTGGTCGTCGGTGAAGCCACTGACCATCAGGATCTCCTCGCGCGCGGCCAGGTAGCCTTTCAACGGCCCGGCCAGACTCTTGAGGACGTCGGCACCTTCCGGCTGCAGCTGATCCGAGTTCAACGCGAACAGCACATTGCCGCGGATGCCGATGCGGCCATCCACCAGCGTCACACGCCCGGCCGCGAGCGGGCCGGCCAAGGCCTGCTCCAGCGTCTGGCGGCGCTGCACTTCGGCCTGGCGCTGCTTGACCTCTTCATCCAGCCGGTTGGTCAGCTCCAACTGCAGCGCGACCACGCCGACCAGGATCAGTACGAACGCGCCGAGCAGCACCGACATCAGGTCGCCGAAGGCGGCCCAGATCGGCGCGCCTCCGTCGGCCTCGACTTCGATCTCGTCGCTCATGCCGAGGCGGCCCCGGCCTTGCTGCTGCGGCGGCCCGCCAGCTGCTGCAGTTCATCGATGATCTGCTTCTGCGACAGCACGCTGAGGTCGATCACCTCACGCGCCTGGGCCACGTAATAGGCCAGCTGCTCGTCACTGCGGGCCAGCGAACCATCCAGCGAGGCGGCGATCTGGGCCAGGCGCTCGTTGAGGCCGTCGCTGGCAGTGCCGAAGGACTGCACGGCGCTGCCGAGCGCATCGGCCAGGCTCGCTACTTCCACCGCACTGCCGGTGACCTGCGCGGCCACGCTGCCGAGTTTGCCGGTCTCGGCTTCGATGTGGTCGGTGAAGCGCGTGCCAACGCGGTCCATCAGCTCGGCCGAGGTCGAGACCAGGGCATCCACGGCGACGCGCTGCTCGTTGGCGGCGTGGTTGACCGCATCCAGCAGGGTCTCCACGGTCGCCAGCAGACGGCTGCGTTCTTCCAGCGTGGCGGTGTCGCGGACCAGACTGTCGGACAGTTTGCTGCGCAGTTCGGCGACCACATCGGCCGCGGCCTTGGGCGCTTCCGACGCCGCCTGGACCAGGCGCGAGATCTCGCTGATCGTCTCGCTGGCGTGCGCCTGTGCCTGCTGGGTGATGTCGTTGGCGGTGCGGGCGAGGGTGTCGCAGATCTCCTGCTGACGGCTGGCGACACTGGCGCCGGTCTGCTCCCAGCGTTCGCCGAGGCTGGCGCTCATGCCGGTGAAGGCCTCGGTCCACGCGGTCAGACGCTGCTGATCGCGCGCTTCCAAGGCGTCCTGGAGCTGGGCATGGGACTGCTGCATCGCCTCGCCGAGCGACACCGCCTGGGCCTGCAGCGTCGCGGCGGCAGCATCCAGCGCGTGCTGGTGACGCGCGCTCACTGCGGTCGCAGCGGCATCCTGGCGGGCCAGCGCCTGCTGCCAAGCATCGGCAATCTGCGCGGTGGTGGCCTCCATGCGGCTGCCGACCGCGTCGATCAGGCCGGCGGCCCGGGCGTCATGCGTTTCGGTGAAGCGGGACAGCGCGCTGCGCAGGTCGGCAGTCAGCGCAGCATGGGTCTGCTGCTGCGCGGCCTGGGCATCCTGCCAGCGCGTCGCGGTCGTGTTGAGCTCGGCCGAGACCGCCTCAAGCAAGGCGCTGGAGCGCTCGCCATGCTGCTCGGCGAACGTGGCCAGCGCATTGCGCAGCTCGGTCGCCATGGCTTCATTGGTCTGCTGCTGTGCGGACTGGGCCGCCTGCCAACCGTCAGCGGTGCTGACCAGCTTCGCGGAGACCGCATCGAGCAGGCCAAGCGCGCGTTGATCGTGCTGCGCGGCGAATCCGTCCAGCGCGACGCGCAGGTCGGCGGTCAATGCGGTGTTGGTCTGCTGCTGGCTGTCCAGTGCGGCCTGCCAGGTCGCGGCGGTCGCGACGCGGCTGGCGTCGAAGCCCTCGGTCAGGCCGGCCAGCTGGCGCTGTACTGCCTCGGTCACCGTCTCGTGCATGGCGGCGTTGGCGCGGGCGATGCCGGCCAGGGTGGTGTCCATCACCGGCTGCAAGGCCGCGCCAACCGTGCGTGCGCTTTCGGCGACGCTGTCCTTGAGTGACTGCTCGATCGCGGCGGTCAGGCGCGCGTATTCTTCGTCGGCCTTGGCATGGAAGTTCTGCTGGTTGGTCAGCAGCCGCTCGCCCGAGGCGCTGCTCTGCTGCTCGATCGCGGCCGTCATGGCCTGCAGCCGATCCACCAGCGCGGGCATGAGCTCGGCCTGCTGCTGCAGCAGCCGGAAGGCTTCATTGCGCTGCCAGGACTGGGAATGGGTGTGCAGGGTGGTGGCGATCTCCACGTCCAGCCGCTGCACCGCTTCCAGCCGTTCACGCCGGCACAGCGCCGAGAGCAGGCCCAGCATGGCGGAGGTGGCGACACCGGCAATCGAGGTGCCGAAGGCGACCGCAAGGCCTTCCACCGGCGCACCCAGCGAGCCGCGGATCGCCTGCAGGTCGGTCGCGCTTTCCAGCGCCAGTCCGGTGCCGCGCAGCGTCGCCATCATGCCGAGCAGCGTGCCGAGCATGCCCAGCAGCACCAGCAGGCCGACCAGGTACGGCGTCAGCACCGGGCCGGGCAGGGCGACGCGCTCGCCTTCCACGCGCAGGCGCACGGCATTGCGCAGGCTGGGATGCAGCTGGCCCAACCAGGTGGCGAGCCCGGCGCTGGCGGCGCCCGCACTGGCGCTGGCCGCCGCCAGCGAGGCGGTCGCCAGCCGGTAGCGATACAGCTCGAGGCCACCGGCGAGGTAGCAGACGGCGATCAGCGCGGCGACAGCGAAACCGACCGGATTGGTGCTGGCATAGCCCGCCCCGATCCAGCACACCGCCACAAGGCCAAGCAGGAAAACAACGTAGTGAAGACTGGTTCTGAACATGACGTCCCGGTTAGTGGGTGCGAAGCGCTGCAAGCAGGCCTTCGATCGGTTGAAAACGGATATCCAGCTCGGCCAACAGCAGGCTCTGCATGTCGCGGCGGAACACCTCGCGCCAGGCATCGTCGCTGCCGGCCTCGCGCAGGCGTTCGAAATGCACCCTCAGCAGCACCGGCACCTTGGCCAGCAGGCTGTACTCCCGCGCGCTCAGGGTCTGCTCCATCAGCGCGTCCACCTCGGCCAGCCGCGCCATCTCGGGCGAGCGGCGGGTCAACATGTCGCGCAGGCGCCCGCGCAGACGGCTGGTGGCGCTGAGCATGGCGCGCTGGAGGGTGAGATAGCGCTCGCCGTACACGGTGTATTCGATAGCGGCGGCAGCACCGTCGGCGTCAACCACCCGGCGAGGCGGCTTGGTGGTCTCAGGTTCCTGAACAATACTCGCCTCCAGCGCCGCGCGAAGGCGTTGGCACTCGGCGTCCTCGTCGGCATCGAAGTCCGGCCCCTCGACCGCGGCCGGCAGCCGGCCATCGAGCGCCTTGGACAACGTCACCGCCCGCGTCCAGTCCACCCACTCGCTGAGCCGGTCTGACAGGGCAGGGCCCGTCGAGGACAGGTTGCTCTCAGCGAGGCGGGCCAGCAGCCGGATGAAGGCCGGGCCCGGGACAGGCGTCCGTTGCGCGGTTTTGGCCATTGTTCCGGTTAAAACGATGAATTTTACACCGTAATGACCGGTAGCCGCCCGGCGCCGGGGTTCAGGCTCGGCCGGCCCTCACTTCGCCAGCAGGGGCCAGTAACCGTCCAGTTGCCTGCGCTGGCGGGCGGTGAGTTCACCGCCCAGCGCCGTCCTGAGCCGGTCTGCTTCAGCGCGGCGGCCGGCCCGAATCGATTCACGCGCCAGCTCCAGGTGGGCGCGTTGGCGCACGCTGAGGTTACCGAAGGGGTCGAACCAGGAATCCAGACGGCGGATATCCTTCACCCCGGTCCAGGTGAATCGTGCCTCGCCGGCGATGGCCGCAATCTGTCTGTAACGCCCGATCGCCTCGGCGCGACTGATGCGGCCCTGCAGCAGGTCCAGTCGTGTCGCCAGCAACTGCACCTCAGCGGCAGCACCACTCCCGGACAGGGCGTCCACCGTTTCGCGCAGGAATGCGTCGTCGCGGTTGCCTGTTTCTGCCTGTCTGCCGAGCAGGTTGAAGCTGGCGACCGCGAAGCGGTACGCCGGCAGTTCCCGTTGGTGGACATCCGCATCGTTCGGGGCACCCAGGCTCGACGGTTGCACCACCACGATGCCGGGCTCATCGGCCAGCACAGCATCGATGTCGCGCTTGTGGAACTCACCGACCACCACGACCACGGTGCCGCCTGGATGCGCCCGCGCGGCGGCCGCGATGCGCTTGGCCTGCAGGAAGGTGCGATACAGGAACAGGCGACGTGGCAGGTCCTGTGCGGTACGTGCCGCTGGGGTGAGGCTCCATTGCGTGGAGCGCGTCACATTGTGGGGATCGTCGGCATGGAAAAGCGTTCGGTGCAATTGCGCCGGCTCGGGGAAGGTCAGGAACTGTTGGAAGCCCCGGATCGGCCGGATTTCAGGAATCGCCTCCAGATCCATGCCGAAGCCCAGTTGGGCGTCTTCCGTCGAGGGATGCCAGTCGAAGGGGCACACGTCAATGTTGCGCTCCCGGGCGAACGGCACCACCACGTCCTGCACTTCGTAGGTGAACTCATAGAAATCGTTACGTGCAAATGCCTCCGGCGATCGCTCTATGCAGATGGCATCGGGCGC
The DNA here is from genome assembly GCF_039674525.1 of Stenotrophomonas sp. TWI377. Classification (NCBI taxonomy): domain Bacteria; kingdom Pseudomonadati; phylum Pseudomonadota; class Gammaproteobacteria; order Lysobacterales; family Lysobacteraceae; genus Stenotrophomonas; species Stenotrophomonas sp. TWI377. The sequence continues at coordinate 362,507 of NZ_JBDJNT010000001.1, read as the reverse complement.
AGCGCGATCGAGGAACGCCGCCAGCACCGCGGGTCGATCCTCACGCGCCACGAGCTGCGCGGCATGGTCCACGCCCAGCACGATCACCTGTGTTGCTGTTTCAGGCGGCGCGCTCTTTGCAGGCAACGACAGCATTGCCAATACCACACCCACGACCAACATCCTGTTCATTACGGCTCCTGCGCACACGGTGTTTCGCGCAGGGTGGCAGGCTGCAGGACCGAATGCGGGTGCCAGAAGTTGTAGTCACGGCAACGGCGCGTGCGGGGAGACCAAGCCCTGCTCGCGCAGCGCGCTCCAGAATGCCGGCGGAATCGCGACCTCGGCCAACGCCAGATTCTCCGCGATACGGCTGGGCTGGCTGGCGCCCGGGATCACCGCCGCGACCGCCGGATGGGCGAGCGAGAACTGCAGCGCTGCGGCACGGATATCCACGCCGAACTGCGCGCACACCTGCTGCAGGCGCCCCACGCGATGCAGCACCTCGGCGCCGGCTTTCTGGTACTCATAGTGCGCGCCGCCGGCGAGAATGCCGGAGTTGTAGGGACCACCGACCACGACGCTGGCACCACGCGCTTCGGCCGCCGGCATCAGATTGGCCAGCGCTTCGTGGTGATCCAGCAGGGTGTAGCGCCCGGCGAGCACGAAGCCATCCGGGTCGGCCTGCTGCAGCGCCATCACGCAGGGCTCGACGCGGTTGACGCCCAGGCCCCAACCCTTGATGACACCTTCCTCGCGCAGCCGGGTCAGCGCGGTCGCGGCACCGGACATGGCCTGGTGGAACACGGCGCGCCAGTCATCGCCATGGAAATCCTTGGCCGGGTCATGGATCCAGACGATGTCGAGGCGGTCGGTCTTCAGGCGCTTCAGGCTCTCTTCGATCGCGCGCAGCGTGCCGTCGGCGCTGTAGTCGTAGACGATTCTGTTGGGCAGTCCGTGCTCGAACAGGCCTCCTTTCTCACCCAGATCACGCTGGGCGGTGTCTTCGGTTTCATCCAGCAGGCGACGGCCGACCTTGGTGCTGAGCACATAGGCATCGCGCGGATAGTGTTGCAGCGCTTCGCCTAGGCGCAGTTCGGCCAGGCCGGCGCCGTACATGGGGGCGGCGTCGAAGTAGCGGATGCCGTGGTCCCAGGCGGCGTGCACGGTGTCCAGTGCCTCCTGTTCGGGGATGGCGCGGTACATGTTGCCCAGAGGGGCGGTGCCGAAGCCGACGCGGCCGGGGAGATCAATGCGCATGCGGTGGGGTCCGAGGTTGCAGGCCAGGCAGTCTGCGCGCGGCGTTGGTCCGCAAACACCCGTCCAGCGGCGAAAGACAGTTGCCCTGGGCGCAAGGATCCCGGCCCGGCTGCGTAGCGTCTGCGGTGAGGCAACGATTACTCTGTGACCCGATCTCACAGGGGAGTGCGGAAGATGGGTTGGACCGGGAAGATCGCGCCGATGGCGCTGTGGTTGGCCGCCAGCGGGACCGTCATGGCGGCCACGCCCGCACCTTCAGCCGCGGAGGGCGTGCGGAACGTCCCCGGTTTTGCCTTACCGCTCTCGCCCTATCTGAGCCCTGAAGCACAGGCGGCGATGCGCAGCGCGGTGGTCAACGGTGATCCCGTCGCAAAGATGGACAACGCCACCGTGCTCAAGGAATTGGCAGCGATCCGCAAGGGCGCGGACGCGTGGGCCTACGGAGAAATCCAGGCGCTGCGCGAGCGCTATCCGGTTGAGCTGCACCATGAACGCTGGAACGGGGTGCCGGTGGTGCGGGTCGAGCCGCACAGTGCACCCGCCGACCCGGCGCAGCGGCGGCTGCTGATCGAGCTGCATGGCGGCGCCTTCGTCTTCGGGCGTGCCGACAGTCTCGGCCTGCTCGAGGCGATCCCGGTGGCGGCAATGACCGGTGCCACGGTGGTGGCGGTGGAATATCGGCAGGGGCCCGAGCACCACTTTCCGGCCGCCAGCGAGGATGTCGCGGCGGTATATCGCGCCGCGTTGGAGAAAATGCCCGCGCAGCACATCGCCCTGTTCGGCTGCTCGGCCGGCGGCGTGCTGACCGGTGAATCGCTGGCGTGGTTCGACAAGGAGAAGCTGCCGATGCCGGCCGCGGCCGGGTTGTTCTGCGCCGGCGGCGATGCCCGTTACGGCGGCGACTCGCGCTATGTGGCCGCAGCGGTGACCGACGCCCTGCTGCCGCATGCCGATGGCACGCTGCCGATCATGGAAGATCTGTACTACGGCAAGGTCGATTTCCGGGATCCACTGGTGTCGCCGGTGTTTTCCGATGCGGTACTGGCCCGGTTTCCGCCCACGCTGTTCATCACCGCCACCCGCGCGGCCGAAATGAGCAACGTCGCCTACACCCATTCCCGACTGGTGGACCTCGGCCGCGAGTCGGACCTGCACGTCTGGGACGGCCTGGGCCACGCCTTCCACCTGGACGCGCGCTTGCCGGAAAGCCAGCAGGCCTACCGGGTGATGGCGCGCTTCTTCGCCAGGCACCTGCAGATGCCGCTGCCGGCATCCCCGGGGGAGTAGGGCGCACAGGGCCTGCATACGCTGTGCATACATCCGTATGCACGGTGCTTACATGCCGTTGCCTACGGTGGAACCCTAGTGCACCCGCGCTCGGTTTTCCCCATAAGGAGTAGATGATGAGTCAGCAGATTCCCGAAGGTACCCTGGTCGTTGTAGCCGATGGCGGCTCGGCCCGCGTGTTCACCAACGTTGGCACCGCGCACAAGCTGCAACTCAAGCAGGAGGGGGAACTGCAGCTGCAGGCCGTGAGCGATACCGGCGCATCCGGGCAGGGGCCGTCCGGCTCGGTGCCCCAGGAAATGTCGATTTCCCAGCTCAACGAGGCGACGTTTGCCAAGCAGGTGGCGGCGCAGTTGAACGAAGACGCGTTGAAGAACCGCTACGCGCACCTGATCCTGATCGCCGACCCGCAGACCCTGGGCCGTATCCGCCCGCTGCTGCACAAGGAAACCCAGGAGCGTCTGCTCAAGGATCTGGCCAAGGACTTCACCAACGCGCCGCTGGAGGATATCCAGCGCGCGCTGTCCTGAGAATCGCCCATGACCTTCGTTCGTGAGTACAGCCCATCGGACATCACCCGTGCCGACATCGATGCGGGCAGCGGATGGGTGCTCCTGGAATTCGGTACCGGTTGGTGCGGCCATTGCAGTGCCGCCCAGCCCCTGCTGCAGAAGTTTCTGGGTGGCTACGACGCGACACACCTGAAGGTCGAGGACGGGAAGGGGCGGCCACTGGGCCGCTCCTTTGCCGTGAAGCTGTGGCCGACCGTGATCCTGCTGCGCGACGGCCACGAAATCGCGCGGGCGGTGCGACCGCATGAGCGCGAGGATCTGGCGCCACTGATCGATGCGCTTGAGAGCGGGCAGTAACACACGGCCCACTCTCAACCGCCGTGCGATCACAGTCAGTACAATCCATTTCCCGCGTTGCGCAGGCGTGTATGCATCGCGTGAAAAGCGTACCCAAACAGCTTGAAACACGCTGTTCCACGCTGCCAGACAGGGCAGTACGGGGCTCGCGCTGGCCAAATGTAGTAACATGGCTCGCTTGATCACCCCCGGGCCATTGCCCGCTTCCTGGTCATCCATCCCGCAGCGTCGCTGAGTCCACGCGGCCGTCCGGGATCGTCTGTTGCAACCCCTCTTCGCGCATCGCGCTGTGTCATCAGAGGCGGTATTTCCTGTGCCGTGCGCGGGACCTCGGGCGCCGTGATGGCCTGCTTCCAGGAGAAAGCAGATGCAGGACCTGCCTGCCGCACACGCTCATTTCGGCTGGTTCAAACGCCGCCGCCAGATGCATGTCGACGAAGTCACCGTCGTTGATCGTCCCATGTTGAAGAAGGCCGTTGGCGCCGCCGCACTCGGCAACGCGATGGAGTGGTTCGATTTCGGCGTCTACGGCTACCTCGCCGTGACCCTTGGCCAGGTGTTCTTCCCCGACAGCAGCCCGACCGCACAGCTGATCGCCACCTTCGCCACCTTTACCGTCGCCTTCCTGGTGCGCCCGCTGGGCGGGCTGGTGTTCGGGCCGCTGGGCGACAAGTACGGGCGGCAGAAGGTGCTCGCGGCCACCATGATCCTGATGGCCGCCGGTACCTTCAGCATCGGCCTGATTCCCTCGTACGACCGCATCGGGATCTGGGCGCCGGCGCTGCTGCTGCTTGCCCGCATCGTGCAGGGGTTCTCCACCGGCGGTGAGTATGGCGGCGCGGCAACGTTCATCGCCGAGTATTCGACCGACCGCAATCGTGGCCTCATGGGTAGCTGGCTGGAGTTCGGTACGCTGGGCGGCTACATCGCCGGTGCCGGCACGGTCACCGCGCTGCACATGGCCCTGAGCAGCACGCAGATGCTGGACTGGGGCTGGCGCATCCCGTTCCTCGTCGCCGGTCCGCTGGGTCTGCTTGGCCTGTACATGCGCATGAAGCTCGAAGAGACGCCGGCGTTCCGCGCGTATGCCGAAGAGGCCGAGAAGCGCGATCACGAACGCCCCGGCCTGGGCGCGCTGTTCCGTGTGCATTGGGCCCAGCTGCTGATCTGTGTCGGCCTGGTGCTGGTGTTCAACGTCACCGATTACATGCTGCTCACCTACATGCCCAGCTATCTCAGCGTCACGATGGGCTATGCCGAGAGCAAAGGCCTGCTGCTGATCATCATCGTGATGCTGGTAATGATGCCGCTCAATGTGCTGGGCGGGCTGTTCAGCGATCGCCTGGGCCGCCGCCCGATGATCATCGGTGCCTGCATCGCGCTGTTCCTGCTCGCGATCCCGTGCCTGAAGCTGGTCGGCAGTGGCAATGACTGGCTGATCTTCCTCGGGCTGATGCTGCTCGGCGTGGCGCTGGTGTGCTTCACCAGCTCGATGCCGTCCACGCTGCCGGCGCTGTTCTATACGCCGGTGCGCTACAGCGCGCTGTCGATCGCGTTCAATGTATCGGTTTCGCTGTTCGGTGGCACCACGCCGTTGGTGACCGCCTGGCTGGTGGAGCGCACCGGCGATCCGCTGGTGCCGGCGTACTACCTGATGGGCGCGGCGGTGATCGGCGTGATCACCATGCTGTTCGTGCGTGAGACGGCCGGGATGCCGCTGCGTGGTTCGCCGCCGGCGGTGGCCAGCGAGGCCGAAGCCCGTGCGCTGATGCACAGCGACGAGCCGGTCACGGTGGATGCGACCCAGCCGACGCTGCCGGTGGCCGCCGTGCCGGAGGACGCGCGTCCGGCGTAACGCCGGTCCGCGTCCATCATCAACGGCGCACCAATGGCGCCGGGCGATCGGCCCGGCGCCGGCAACACCCGCACCGCAACATGTCAGCCCGCTCGGCCAGTGCTAGGATCGACTTCACCTGAATCGATCTAAATTCAACGCCATGACAAAAACGGGGACGGTGCGGTGGTTGGGGCTCGCGGTAGGGGCGATGTTGGTGGCCAGCACTGCCACAGCGGCACCGGCCAAGGTCGGCGAACGCGCTTATGCGGCGGTCGATCCGTTCATCGGCACGGCCGGGGAGGGGCACACCTATCCCGGCGCGACCGTTCCGTTCGGCATGGTGCAGCTCAGTCCGGACACCCGTATCCAGCCGCGCGAGAAGGCCTATGGCTGGGCCGCCGGCTACAGGCATGACGACACCAGCATCGTCGGCTTCTCGCACACGCACTTCTCCGGCAGCGGCCATTCCGATCTGGGCGATGTGCTGCTGATGCCGGTGCGCACCGATGCCAGCCTGGAGCGGGGCGACCCCGACAAACCCGGCAGCGGCTATACCTCGCGCTTCCGCCACGACGACGAGCGCGCCGAACCAGGCTACTACGCCGTCACCCTGGATGATCCGAAGGTGCGCGCCGAGCTGACCACCAGCACCCGCGTCGGCGTGCATCGCTATACCTATCCGGCCAACCAGCCCGCACGCGTGCTGCTGGACCTGCGCACCAGTCTGTACGACTACCCGGGCAAGATCATGTGGTCACGCCTGCGCGCCCGCGAGGACGGCACCATCACCGGCTTCCGCGAGACCCGCGGCTGGGCACCGGGCCGGCAGCTGTATTTCGCGATGCGCTTCTCGCGGCCGCTGACCGGTCACGCATTCCACAACACCGAGACCGACATCGCCTACAAGGGCTTCCCGCCGCCGGGGCACCAGAGCCCCGCGCAGCGTGCGCAGATTGAAGGGCGCCAGCTGGTCGGCACGTTTGATTTCGGCACGCTGGACACGCCGCTGGTGGTGACGGTGGCGATTTCCTCGGTCAGCGAGGCCGGTGCGATCGCCAACCTGGAAAGCGAAGTGCCCGGCTTCGATTTCGACCGTGTCCGCGCCGAGGCGAAAGCGCAGTGGACGCAGGCACTGTCGGTACTGGATATCGACGGCCCCGAGCACGACCGCCGCAGCGCCTACACCGCGCTGTACCACAGCCTGCTCGGGCCGACCGTGTTCATGGACAGCGATGGCCAGTACCGCGGCTCGGACAATGCCGTGCACCGCGCCGAGGGCTATACCAACTACTCGACGTTCTCGCTGTGGGACACCTACCGCGCCCTGCATCCACTGCTGACCCTGGTGCAGCCGGAGAAGCGCAACAGCGATTTCATCAATTCGCTGCTCGCGCACCAGCACAACAGCGCCTACGGGATGCTGCCGGTATGGGCGTTCCACGGCCAGGAGACCTGGTGCATGATCGGCTACCACGCCGTGCCGGTGATCGCCGATGCCTACCTCAAGGGCATCCGCGGGTTCGATGAGAACAAGGCGTTGGCGGCGATGGTGGCTACCGCCAATTACGGCCCGTACGATGGCATCGCGCAGTACCGCGAGCTGGGCTGGGTGCCGATCGATGAAGAAGGCGAGGCCGCCAGCAAGACACTGGAATATGCGTTCGACGACTGGACCATCGCGCGCATGGCCAAGGCCATGGGCAACACGAAGGTTGCCGGGGAGTTCGAGAAGCGCGCCACGAACTGGCGCAATGCCTATGACAAGGACACCGGCTTCATGCGGGCGCGCAAGCGCGATGGCAGCTTCCGCACGCCGTTCGACCCGAGCGCCAGCGGCTACGGCACGGATTACACCGAAGGCAACGCCTGGCAGTACTCCTGGTATGTGCCGCACGACGTGGCCGGCCTGGCCGCCGCGCACGGGGGCAGCGACGCGCTGCTGGCCCGTCTGGACCAGGTGTTCGAGGCCAATGTCGACCCCTCGATCTTCGAGCATATGGAAGACATCACCGGCCTGATCGGCTGGTACGCGCACGGCAACGAGCCCAGCCACCACGTGGCCTATCTGTATGCCCATGCCGGGCAGCCGTGGCGCACCCAGGCGCGCCTGAAGCAGATCATGGACACCCAGTACGCCGACCGTCCCGATGGCTTGGCCGGCAATGACGACCTGGGCCAGATGTCGGCCTGGTACGTGTTCACCGCACTGGGCTTCTACCCGGTGGCCCCGGGCAGCGGCGAATACATCATCGGCCGTCCGTTCCTGCCCAAGGCGGCACTGCACCTGCCTAACGGCAAGACCTTCACCATCGTCACCGACGGGCTGGGCAAGGGCCATGACTACGTCGGCTCGGTGACCCTCAATGGCCACCCGCTGCAGCGCACCTTCCTGCGCCACGACGAGATCCTGGCCGGCGGCGAGCTGCGCTTCACGCTCCAGGCCGAGCCGAACATGGCTTGGCCGGGGCAGGGCGCCGAGCAGCCGTACTCGATGTCCCGCTGACGAGCCTCTGGACCCTCCTTCTGGCCAAAATGGGATTTATGTCCAATTTGGCCAGAAGGGGTATAGTGGGCCCATCCCGTCCTGGAGCGTGCCATGACCCTGCCACTGGATCTGCCCGGCCTTGAGAAGGCCACGGCCTCGTCGGTGAAAACCCGCGGTTGGCCCAGCCTGATGCGCACCGTTCGCGAAAAGCAGGCCCTGGTGATCACCAACCACAATCATCCCGAAGCGGTGATAGTGGACATCAAGACCTACCAGGAACTGCTGGCCAAGGCCGCCGGCGGCGACCTCGATGAGCGCATGGGCGAGCTGGAACGCCTGCGCGCCGCGTTCGATACCACCCTCGCCAGCCTGGGCCGCGATGGTGGGCTGGGCAAGGTACTGGGGCAGCCGATCCGACGCGGCCGCAAGGTCGCCCTCGGCAGTCCGCTCTGACCAATGGGACGGATTCTGGTGCTGGCCGGTGTCAATGGCGCCGGCAAGAGTTCGCTGCTGGGCATGTGGCTGGAAGAAGAAGGCCTGACATGGTTCAACCCGGATACGTTCACCCGCCGCCTGGTGCAGACGGGGTGGTCGTTGGGCGAGGCCAACGCTGCGGCCTGGAATGAAGGCGCGCGCCGGCTGCGGCAGGCGATCGACGAGGGCACCGACTTCGCGTTCGAAACCACGCTGGGCGGCAACACAATCCCGCGTCTGCTGCGTGAGGCGTGCGAGCAGCACGACGTGGCGATCTGGTTCTGCGGCCTGCAGAGCGTGGAGCTGCACATGGAACGTGTCGCGGCCCGGGTCAGCCGCGGCGGGCATGACATCCCCGCCGACAAGATCCGTGCCCGCTACGATTCCTCGCGCGAAAACCTGCTGGCCCTGCTGCCGCACTTGGCCGAGCTGCATGTCTACGACAACAGCGCCCCGGCCGATGCCGATGGCGCCGAACCGCTGCCGGTGCTGCAGCTGGATCGCAACGGGCTGCACTATCCTGCCTCGGCGATCGAGCTGCTGCAGACCCCGGACTGGGCCAAGCCGATCGTGATGCGGGCCATGGAGCTGCATACCCCTGCGTAAGCGTTACTGCAGGGGCCGGAGCAGCAACAGCACGCTCAGCGTCAGCATGAAGACCGCGATGCCCGCGTCCAGCCAGCGCCACGCCCTGGCATGCGCGAACCACGGTTGCAGCCAGCGCGCCCCGACGCCCAGCAGGGTGAACCACGACACGCTGGCCAGGCACGCGCCTGCCGCGAACAGCCAGCGGGCGTCGCCCGGGTAGCGGGTCGAGAGGCTGCCGAGCAGCACCATCGTGTCCAGGTAGACGTGCGGATTGAGGAAGGTGAATGCCAGGCAGACCAGCAGCGTGCGCCGCCATCCCGCCTGCATGTCAGAAGCTGCATCGAGCCCGCCACCGCCGGACCAGGCCCGGCGCGCTGCCATAAGGCCGTATACCGCGAGAAAGGCCGCCCCACCGAAGCGCAGGACCTCGAGCAGCAATGGGAAACGCGCCACGGCTGCGCCGATGCCGGCCACCCCCAGCAGTATCAGGGCGATGTCGCCGGCTGCGCAGACCGCGACCACCAGCGCGACGCGCTGCTGTTTCAGGCCCTGGCGGAGCACGAAGGCGTTCTGGGCGCCGATGGCGATGATGAGACCGGCGCCTGTGAGAAATCCGGCGAGGGCGGCAGCTGGCTGCCTCCCAGCGGATCAAGGCGCTGGAGGACCGTCTCGGCCAGGTCCTGATCGTGCGCCAGGCACCGTGCCGCCCCACACCTGCCGGTGAGCAGCTGCTGCGCCGGGTACGTCCGATGCAGACCCTGGAAGAAGAGGTGCTCGCCGATTTCCTGCCGGATGCGGAGGTGCAGCATCGCAACGTCTGCCTGGCGGTCAACGACGACTCGCTCGAAACCTGGTTTCTTCCCGCGCTGGCCGCGTTGCATGCTGCGCATGGCTATACCTTCGACCTGCGCGTGGACGACCAGGACCACACGCTGGATCTGCTGCGAGACGGCTCGGCACTGGGCGCGGTGACGGCGGATGCCAAGGCCCTGCAGGGCTGCAATGTCCATCCGCTGGGCACGATGCGCTATCTGGCGATCGCGGCGCCGGCATTCAAAGCGGCGTATTTCGGTGTGGGCGTGAGCGCGGCATCCCTGGCCACTGCCCCGATGATCGTCTTCAACCGCAAGGACCGGCTGCAGGCGCGGTATCTACGCACCGTTACGCGCGCCACGCTGTCCCCGCCGGTGCACTACCTGCCTACGTCGACGGGTTTTGTCGAGGCCGCTGCACTTGGGCTGGGCTGGTGCCTGGTGCCCGAGTCGCTCGCCTCCACTGCGCTGCAGAGAAACGCCGTGGTCGAGCTTGATCCAGCGCGCTGGATCGACGTGCCGCTGTACTGGCAGCACGCCGCGATCCGCTCGACCACGCTTCAGGGCATCACGGCTGCCATGCGGGACGCGGCAGGCAAGGTGCTCCGCGATCCGTAACGGGGCCGGCGCGTTTCAGCCGACGGGCTCGTGGATCGGGCATCCATTGAATCGGGAGCGGAACTGACGCGAGGCGGCCATCACCACGCGGCGTGCACGATTCAGTCCGCCGAGAGGACGATGCTCGGCCAGCGCGTGCCACGGCGCGAACGCGAGCGCATCCTCGACGCCCGGCGAGGTGTCAGGCTGCCACGCCTCCTGCTGCGCCACGCTCAGGCGTGCAACCGGCAGGAACGGGCTGTCCGCCTCGGCCCAGGCAACCGACGCATCTTCGATCGGCATGCGCTCCACATCGCGGCACAGCTGCACGCGCAGCTCCCATTCGACCGGATTGGGCAGGTCGGTGAAGAAGGCCACCACCGCGTCGCGCTGCGCATCCTCGTCCGAGCCGATTTTGTCGCCGGTCAGTGCGAGCAGGGCAGGTGAGACCGGTGCCAACGAAAACTTGGCCATGTACGGACCGTAGAGAAACGGCACCTGGCTGAAGAAGGTCTCCCCCAGCGGATGGTGCTGCGGCTCCCCGCCCATGCCTTTGAGCAGGGCGCTCTGGCCACCGACCGCCTCCAGCGCCGCCTCCGCACCCCGCAGCGTGGCGGAAATCATCCGTTTGGTACGCGGCATCCGTTCGGTGGTCGCGGCAAGCAGCTTGGCCGAGCGCAGGAAGCCGGCCACACCGGGCGTGTTGAACGCGGGGCCGTTGACCATCAGGAAGTCCTGCGTGTGCTGCTCCTCGGCGCCTTCCGCACGCGCGCCGTCCACGCCGATCACCTTGAGCGCCATCGCGCGCGGGGTGGAGACCGAATCGGGAAGCTGCTCGGCCGGCGGCGAGGACAATCGCACCCGCGCGTCGTAGCTGCCGGGCCGCGCAAACAGGCCGTGGCGCAGCTCGGCCGGCAACCCGTCCAGTACGCGCAGCCGGCCCTTCAACAACCCTTGGCCCTTGGCGTGCACCGCGCGGTGGGCGTGGCCTTCCTGCTCGGCCACCGTCAGCGCCATGCGCGCAAACACCTCGGTCAACTCACGGATATGCGTCGCCTCATCTTCGTCGGCATGCTCGAGCGAGGCGTGGTAAAGAACGGGTGGGGGCAGTGACATGCAGGCTCCTGTTGTGATCAACGGCGGCGATCAAGCGCGGAAAGGGCAACGCGCTGCGCGGGGAGGACGGCTCCCCGCACAATGCAATGCCGGAGGGGAAACGGGAAGGTCAGGCCGCGGCGGCCTTGGCATTGCCGCCGCCGGCCAGGGCCAGCAGCGTCAGCTTCTCGTCGGTGTCCTTCTCCTCCTTGAGCGTTTCCAGCAGCAGTGGCACGGCTGCCTTGTAGCCCAGCTGTTTGGCCAGTGCGGCAATGGTGCCGTAGGAGGCGATTTCGTAATGCTCGACCTTCTGCGCGCCACCAATCAGTGCAGCATCGCGGACCGGGCCCTCCTCGATACCGTCGATCGCCTCTTTGCCTTCCTCGACCAGGCCTTCCATCGCGGCGCATTTGATGCGCTTGAGCCGGATCCCCAGCAGTTCCACCACCTGGTCGATGCGCTCGATCTGGCCCTGGGTCTCTTCCAGGTGCGTCGTGAACGCGGCGGCCAGGTCAGGACTGGAGGCGGCGCGCGCCAGTCGGGGCAGCGCCTTGGTCAGCTGCTTCTCTGCACTGTAGATATCCGAGAGCTCGTGGATGAACAGGTCTTCTGCGGTCTTGATCGCCATGGAGGTGCTGCCGGTGGGTTTGAGTGTCCGACGCTAGGCGCGTGGGTGTTAGTCCGGTGCGCTTTGTTGTGAAGGGCCCCTGCACGCGCGCTCAGGGCGCGTCGGGCCACGCCTTCAGCAGGGGCAGCGGATCGTAAGCGCCGTCGGCACCGTAGATGCCCCAGTGCAGATGCGGCGGCGTGCCCTTCGCGTTGCCGGTATCGCCGACGTAGCCCAGCACGTCGCCCTGCTCGATGATGTCGCCACGCGCCAGGCCTTCGCGCCAGTCATCCAGATGGGCGTAGTAATAGCGCTCGCGTGCCGGCCCCATCACCCAGACCTGACGCCCGCCCAGACCGCTCTCGCGGATATCGGCAACGATTCCCGGGGTGGCGCTGCGCACCTCGGTGCCCCGCTTGGCGAAGATGTCCACGCCGGCGTGCGTGCGGTCGCGTCCACGCGGTGCGCCGAACGTATTGGCCACCTGGCGTGCGGCCACGCCCGCCACGGGGACGGGCAGCGCGGTGGGTGCAGGCATCTGTGACAGGCGCCAGAGTGCCCGCGGTGATTCGGCGATGGGGCTGTTCCACACCACCCCTGCCACTACGATGCAGACGACAAGGATGAACAGCCGCACCAGCCAGCGTCGTACGCGGCGGGCCGGGGAGGGGGCGGGCGGCGAAAAGCTCACGGTGTTGTCCCGCCCGTCTTCTTAGCCGCCGTGCGTCCCGACACATGCACATGCGCCGGCACGTGCCACCGCCACGGAAATTCGATTGCCTTGCTGATGCCGATCCGGGGCCCGACCACCGGGTCCTGCGGTGGCGCCATCCCATCGGACACGATGCGGATGCCGCGGTCATTGCGCACCAGATCCGCGCCGTCCAAGGCCTTGGTGATGCCCATCGCCTGCGACAGCCGACCGGGGCCACTGGCCAGATCGCGCGCGCGCTTGATCGCCGGCCGCGCTTCCTGGATCAACGTCAGTCCGGCCACCGGCTCCAATGCCCGCAGCAGCACGCCCCAGCCTTGACCGATCTCGCCACACACCGCGTTCGAGCCCCAGTGCATGCCGTAGCTGAAATACACGTAGAGATGACCGGCTTCACCGAACATCGTGGCGGTGCGCGCGGTCATACCGCGATACGAATGCGCCGCCGGGTCCTGGTCACCTGCGTATGCTTCCACCTCCACGATGCGCCCAGCGCGACCGTCATCGCGCACCAGCAGCTTGTTCAGCAGCTCGGGCGCCACCTCGGTCGGGTGGCGCTGGTAAAAACGCCGCGGCAGAACCGTCCACGTTTTCATGACCCTCCACGCAATGGATACCCTTTGCCAGTCCGAAACGAGCGCCTACTGTGACGCGACCAGGGTCAATGCACGATCAACGCCGCCATCGTCACGCCACGCTCGCCCGGCATTCGCGGCAGATTGATTGACGCGGGGCAATCCTCGAGGCCTGTCTCCGCCGCCATGCAGCACGCACCATGCCTGCCAGAAAGCGCCTGAAAATCGCGACCTTCAATGTCAACGGCGTGCTGACCCGGCTGCCGCATCTGCTCGCGTGGCTGGCGCGCGAACAACCGGACATCGTGGCACTGCAGGAACTCAAGGCGACCCAAGAGGCCTTCCCGGAGACAGCGATCCGCGATGCGGGATACGGCTGCATCTGGCACGGCCAGCGCTCATGGAATGGCGTCGCGCTGCTGGCGCGCGGCCAGGACCCGATCGAGAGCCGGCGCGGCTTGCCCGGCGACCCGAACGATGACCAGAGCCGTTATCTGGAGGCGGCCGCGCACGGGGTGATCGTGGGCGGGCTGTACCTGCCCAATGGGAATCCGCAGCCCGGCCCGAAGTTCGATTACAAGCTGAAGTGGATGCAGCGCCTGCAAAAACACGCCAAGAGCCTGGTCGCGCTGCCGCATCCCGTCGCACTGATCGGCGATTTCAACGTTGTCCCGACCGATGCGGACATCTACGAGCCCAAGTCCTGGCGGAAGGACGCGCTGCTGCAGCCGGAGGTGCGCGAGGCCTACCAGGCACTGCTCGCCCAAGGCTGGACCGACAGCCTGCGTGCGGTGCACGGCGACGCACAGATCTTCACCTTCTGGGACTACTTCCGTGAGCACTTCGCCCGTGACCGTGGATTGAGGATCGACCATCTGCTGCTCAATCCGGTCCTTGCTCCCGGCCTGAAAGATGCCGGCGTGGACAGGTGGGTGCGCGCATTGGAGAAGCCCAGCGACCACGCGCCCACGTGGATCGAGGTGGTGGCGCCTTCCAAGCCCCGATAACCGCGCCGGCCCGATATCGAAAACACGCCGGACGCGCTAGAGTCCCCCGGCAGGTTGTTTGCGAGGGTATTGCCATGCCATATCGGAAAAGGGACATCGCCCCGGGTCTCGGCGAAGGTAAACGCCTGCCGGTAGGCCCGGAGACGCCCGTATTCTGCCGGGCGCGCGAATATCGCGCCGGCACGATCATCGCGCTGCATCACCATCCGGACCGTCATCAGCTGGTGTATGCCGAAACCGGCGTGCTGGTGGTCCAGGCCGGGACAGGGCGCTGGGTCGTCCCGAGCACGCGCGCGATCTGGATCCCGGCCGGTACGGGCCACAAGGTCAGCTGCATCGGCGCGGTCGGCATGCGCAGCCTGTACATCCTGCCGGGGGCGATCGCCCAGCCGCCGGCCAGCGCATCGACGGTCTCGGTGACACCACTGCTGGCCGCCTTGATCCACGCAGCGATGGACGTACCGACGCCATACCGAGCGCAGTCGCGCGACGGGCGGCTGATGCAGTTGATCCTGGATGAGCTGCAGATGCTGCCGGTAGTGCCGTTGCACCTGCCGCAGCCTGCCGATCCACGCCTGCAGGCGATTGGCCGGCAGCTGGAATCCACGCCGGACGATCCGTCCACCCTGCAGGACTGGGCCGGCCGCCTCGGCGTGGATGTCAAGACCATCCAGCGGCTGTGCGCACGCGAGCTGGGCATGACCTTCGGGCAATGGCGGCAACAGGCGCGCCTGCTGCGTGCATTGGAACAGTTGGCGCACGGCGAAAAGGTGATCGACGTGGCGCTCGCGCTGGGCTATGCCAGTCCGAGCGCCTTCACCGCGATGTTCAAGAAGCGCTTCGGCCAGTTGCCGAGCCAGTTCTTCCACTGAGGCAAACGCCTCAGTGCATCGTCGTCTTCGGCAGGAACGCCGTCGCCAGCCCGAGCAGCGGCAGGTACGAGGTGAAGTGGTAGACCCATACGATGCCATGCACGTCGGCCAGGTTGCCCAGCCCGGCCGCACCGATACCGCCGATGCCGAACATCAGGCCGAACATCAGGCCCGACACCATGCCCACGCGGCCCGGCACGGCCTCCTGCGCATACACCACCAGCGCAGCGAACGCCGAGGACATCACCAGCCCGATCACCACCGCCAGCACCGCCGTGCCCATCAGGTTGGCGTAGGGCAGGGCGAGCGCGAACGGCGCCACGCCCAGGAAGGAAATCCAGATCACCGCCTTGCGCCCGATCCGGTCCCCGACCGGGCCACCGATGAAGGTGCCCAGCGCGACCGAGGCCAGGAAGATGAAGAGGTACATCTGGCTCTGCTGCACGCTCAGGCCGAAGCGCTCGATCAGGTAGAAGGTGAAGTAATTGGTGAACGAGGCGATATACACGAACTTGGCGAACATCAGCACCGCGATCACCGCGATGGCCTGGATCACCTTGCCACGGCTCAGCCCGACGCCATGGCTCTTGGCCAGGCTCTTCATCTTGGCCTGGCCATGCTGCACGGTCCAACCGGTGAGGCGGAACAGCACGGTGATGGCCAACGCGGCCGCCAGCATGAACCAGGCGATGGCACGCTGCCCATGCGGAATCACGATGACGGCGGCGAGCAGCGGCCCGATCGCCGAGCCGGTATTGCCACCGACCTGGAACGTGGATTGTGCGGTACCGAAGCGACCGCCCGAGGCCATCCGCGCCACGCGCGAGGCTTCCGGATGGAAGGTGGCCGAACCGATCCCGACGATGGCCGCGGCGATGAGCAGCATTTCGTAACTCGTGGCCATCGCCATCAGGGCGATGCCGACGAAGGTGGCGATCATGCCCGACGGCAGCAGATACGGCAGCGGCCGTTTGTCGGTGTACATGCCCACCCACGGCTGCAACAGCGAGGCGGTGACCTGGTACACCAGGCCGATGATGCCGATCTGGCCGAAGGTGAGCGAAAACTCGCTCTTGAACATCGGATACACCGCCGGCAGCACCGCCTGGATCATGTCGTTGAGCAGGTGCGCGAACGCTGCGGCACCGACGATGCGGATTGCAAAGCCCTGGTGGGGGGCGGGGGTGAGCGGTTCGGTGGGGATGACGGGCGGGGCAGCGGTTTCAGGGGTCATGGGCCGGGATCGGGAACGGGAGGGTGCCGATGCGTGTGGTATCAGCCGCATGGGCATCACGGGAGCGGACGGGAGGCAAGCGTAGACCGCGGCTGGCCCCCCGTCTCTCGCGATAGGGGCGGTTGTCGTCGCAATCAGGGCAGGCAGCCACGCCATATTTGCAACTAATTGGATGTCGCAGGGCGAACGCACCGCATAAAGTAAATGCCTGTGAAGTGACCGGCTACCACGCACGAAATCGCATCAACGGCTCTACGACGAGGACATCGGATCATGAGCAGCATCTGGATAGGGCTTGCCATCTTCTTGAGCAGCTGGACACTCATCGCAGTCACGCTGGGAGTATTGACTGCCCGCTGGATGGGCATGCAAAAAACGATTGAAAGGCAGGCGGCACGATCCAAGTGATCCCGCGCCGCTGCATAATCCGTCCGACTGCCGGGCGGCAGCCCAGCGGAAAGGAGCACAGGATGTTGCTGATCAGAACACTCATGGTGGTGCTGCTTCTCTTCAGTACCTCGACCTGGGCCAGGGTGCCCACAGACCCTGCGCAGGCCGAGCAGATATTCCGCCGCTGGCTGGCGGCCTACAACGCCGGTGACAGCCAGGCGCTGCAGGCGGTGTTGTCGAGCCACGGGATCGACCACACCGCGCAGCGGTATCTGGACATCCGCGAGACCTTCGGCCCGTTTGAGGTACTGACCAGGACCGTCGATACGCCCGATACGATCGCCGCGATCGTGCGCGGCACCTCAAGCGATCGCGGGATCCTGATCACCGTGGCCATCGATCCTGCGAACCGGCCGTACCTGAAGACGCTGCAGCTGGAAGGGGTGGAGATACCCGACGCATTCAAACCCGCGCGGCTTGAGATGCCCGCGCTCATCGCGCAGAGCCGTGCCCGTCTGGACACGCTGGCAGCACAGGACAAGCTCTCCGGCACCTTTCTACTGGCGCAGGACGGCAAGGTGCAGATGGCGTGGCAGGGCGGGCGGGCCGACCGGGAGCAGGGCATTCCGGTCGATAGCTCCACTACATTCAGGCTCGCCTCGTTGAACAAGATGTTCACCGCGGTGGCGATCCTGCAGTTGGCCGAGGCTGGCAAGCTGACACTGGACGATACGATTGCCCGCCACCTGAGGGACTATCCCCATCAGGCGGTCGCGACATCCATCACGATCCGGCAGCTGCTCAACCACACCAGTGGCCTGGGAGAGATCTTCGACGAGGCGTTCGAACGCCGGAAAGCATCACTCAAGACGTTGGCCGACTACTGGGAGGTCTATGGTGCTGCGGCACCGGCCTTCCAGCCGGGCACCCAGGACCAGTATCCAACTACGGCTACATCCTGCTGGGCTCGATCATCGAGGCGGCATCGGGACAGTCGTATGACGCCTACGTCGAACAGCACATCTTCGGGCCGGCGGGCATGACCGCCACCGGATCGGCGCCCGAGGCGACCCTGGTGCCAGGCCGCGCGGTGCCCTACACGCTGAGCGACGGCCGGTGGGTGCGCGAGACCAAGACCCTGCCATTGCGCGGTACGTCGGCGGGCGGCGGTTACAGCACCGCCCACGATCTGCTCCGGTTCGCCGAGGCGTTGCGCAGTGGCAGGCTGATCCCGGCCTCGGCATTGGACGCGGCCACCTCACCGCAGAACACCAAGGGGTGGTACGGCTACGGCTTCATGGTGAGCGGCGAGGGCGAGCAGCATCAGTATGGCCACGAGGGTGGGGCGCCCGGTGCGAACGCCGCGCTCATCGTGCTGCCGAGCCACGGCTACGTGGTGATCGGGCTGAGCAATGTCGATCCCGATGCGATGGAGAACGTGGTCAACTTCGTCGGCAACCGTCTGCCGTTGTCGCAGCGCGGCCTCAGCGCCCGCCCAGCAGCGCCGGCAACGACGAGGCGAGCAACGCGATCCCCGACACGGTGAGCAGACTGAGCACGATCTGCCGGAACCGCAGGTCGCTGATGCCGATGTAGAGGCGGGTGCCGAGCAGGGTCGGGATCAACATGGCGGGTGCCACGATGGCGAACATCGGCAGCATCTCGCGGGTGACGATGCCGGTGCCGACATAGGTGCCCATCGTCACCAGCAGCATGGACAGGTTGAAGTTCTGGACCACGGAGCGCTGCACGTCACGCTCGTAACCGCGCAGCGTGCACCACAGCGTCGGCAGGGTGCCGGTGAAGCCGCCCAAGCCGCCCATGATGCCGCCGGCAAAGCCCACCACGCCATCCGCCGCGCGCCCGCCTGCCGTGACCCGTGGCAGCTGGCGTGACAGCAGCATGGCCGGGCACCACAGCACCAGCAGAGTGCCCAGGATCGCTTTGAGCCAGTTCATGTCGAGCATGGGCAGCAGGTAGACGCCCAGCGGAATGCCGGCCAGCCCACCCAGAACAAAGGGCAGCAGGGTCTTCAGATTGAAGCCGCGGCGCACGGTGAAGGCCGCCAGCAGTTGGCCGGTCAGGGCGCCGAACACGGAGAGGGTGGCCGCGAGCTTGGGATCCAGCACCCAGGCCCAGAAGGACAGGGCCACCAGCCCGAAGGCGAAGCCCGACAGCCCCTGCACGAAGCCCGCCACGATGGCGCCCAGCGCCACCATCAGGTAGATCGAATCCACGACGCCTCCTTACTGGCGCTCTGCGAACGCATCCGTCGCGCGCACCAGCGCATCTGCCGTGGCGGGTTCCGTCGCACCGTGGCCTGACAGCACCATCTGCAGCGAGGCCTCGGGCCAGGCACAGGCCAGGTCCCAGGCACTGCGCGCCGGGCAGATGATGTCGTAGCGACCCTGCACGATCACGCCGGGCAGATGCCGGATGCGGTCGATATCGCGCAGCAGCTGCGCATGCTCGAGGAAGGCGTGGTTGCGGAAGTAGTGCGCTTCGATGCGCGCCTTGGCCAGGGTGTGCAGTGGGTCATCACCCGACACGGCATCGACGTCGTGTTCCAGCGTGGCCGCGTGATCTTCCCACCCCAGCCAGGCCTGGGCGGCGGCGATGCGGGTCGCTTGGTCCGGACTGTCCAGACGACGCCAGTACGCGGCGATCATGTCGCCGCGTTCGTCTTCAGGGATATGTGCCTCGTAGCGCGCCCAGCGCTCCGGAAACACCCAGCGTGCACCGCCATCGGATTCGGCGAACCAGCGGTTCTCTTCGGCACGGCCGAGATAGACCCCGCGAAGGATGATGCCGGTTGCACGTTCCGGATGGGTCTGGGCGTAGGCGAGTGCCAGCGTGGAGCCCCACGATCCACCGAACACCAGCCAGCGCTCGATACCCAGCAGGGCGCGGATGATTTCTACGTCCGCGACCAGGTGCTGTGTCGTGTTGTCACGCAGCTCACCGAACGGCGTGGAGCGACCGCTGCCGCGCTGGTCGATCAGGACGATGCGATAACGCGACGGATCGAAGAAACGCCGGTGGGTCGGCGATACGCCTGCGCCGGGCCCACCATGCAGGAACACCACGGGGATGCCGTCAGGATTGCCGCACTCCTCGACGAACAAGGTGTGCAGGTCGTCGACCGCCACCTGATGGGTGAGGAAGGGCGTGATCGCTGGATAAAGCGTGCGCATGGGGGCGTCCTACGGAAAACTGACGCCACATGATACCGCCCGGGTTCGTCGAGCCGCGTCCGTGACGCGTCACAAGGGTGGGGGGCTGTCCCTGTCGCGCTGTACCCGCGTGCGATACGCCGCCACGTTGTCTCCGCGGATGCGTCGCTCCTGCGTGCCCGTCACGGTATCGACCTTTCGGTCCGCGCCCGTGACCGGCTTGGCCTCGATGGCGGTATCACGCTCGAACGCATGCGATTTGTCGGTATTGCGGTAGTACCGGTACAACGCCCAGTACAACGCCGTCGCGCCGGCGGGGCCGGCGGCAAGCAGCCAGAGTCCACTGTCATCGCTCATGAGGCAGCTACCAGGAAGAAGAGAACGAGGGCTTCAATGATCGTGCCGGTGGTGAGCGCGGCCAGCAGCAGCTTCCACTGCTGCACCGGCACGCTGCCCATGGTTTCACCGGTGCGGCCATTCACCGCGATGTAGTGCAGCATGCCGCCATTGCGGCCCGGCTGGTGGTACGAGTACAGCCAGACGGGCAGGTACATCGATACCCAGCGCGTCCCGTGCACATCCACGCGCTCGCGTTCCCAGCGCACGCCACGATCGTAGCGGCGTACCGAGCCCTCCACCTGGGCGCGGGCGATCGACAGCAGCTGGTCTTCCAGCCGTGGGCGCAGCTTTTCCACGTCGAGGTTGCGCTTTTCCGAGGTGAAGCCGGCCAGATAGGAGGCGTTCCACTTCAGGGCGTTCTTGGTATCGAACGGCAGGATCGCGTTGATGATGTTGTTGGTGTTGGTCTGCGTATCGAGGTTGCCACGCTCGGCCGAGGATTCCAGGGTGAGATCGTCCACGGTGAAATCCACCTGGCGATCCACCTGGTACACGTCGGCGTCGTAATACGTCTTCTTGTTCTTCTCGGTGCCGCGGGTGTACTGCCGCGTCTGGATCTCGCCCTTGCCGGAGACGCTGGCGCTGACATTGCTGTCCACCACCATGTAGGGCAGGTAGACGCCGGAGACATTCTCGGGCGTGAACTGATCCTTGAACGCCTTGAGCGCGAACAGGCGGCGCTTGTCCACGAACTGGCGGATCCGCGCGACCGCATCGTCCTTGCTGATATGGAACGGCAGTACCGCATCGGGCACCGCGCCGTTGGAGATCTGCTCGTTGACCCCGAACACATGCCGGCACCAGTGGCAGCGGGCGGTCATCGTGCTTTCGGTATTGATCGTGACTTCGGCGCCGCAACCGGTGCACTTGAAGCTCATCAGGCTGGCGGTATCGGCGGCGATGTCACGCGCGCCCGAGGCGATGACGGTGCCGCGCAGCTGGTCGATGCCTTCACCAAAGCCGAAGGCCTCCTCAACGCGCTCGCCGTGCCATTCGTGACGGCAGAACTGGCAGACCAGCACATCGGTGCCCAGCTTGAGCCGGATATCGCTGGAGCCGCACTTCGGGCAGCGGTTGAGGCCGTCCTTGAGTTCGGCCGCGGCGGTGTCCAGCGCGACCGGATCCGGGGCCTGCACCTCATCGCGGATGGGCTGGGGCAGGGTGGCCGGATCCACCGGGAAACTGCCCGGCAACGGCGGGACCTCCCGGGGCGAGCCCGGGCCGGAGACCGGCGCCGCCGGAGAGGGCGGCAACGGTGGCGGAGCCGCCGGGATCGGCGGTGGCATCTTGGGGTCGGACATGGTGTCGATGCGCTCGGTGTCTTACAGCCCCAGCGCCTTGGCCTTGAGCTTGTCGTAGTCGTCCTGGGTGATCAGGCCGAGGTCGAGCATCTCCTTGGCCTTCTTCAGCTTGGCGACCGGATCATCCGCCGCCGGAGCAACCGGCTGCTGCATGCCGCCGACCCCGAGCATGCCCGAGGCCATGCCCACGCCGACCAGGCCGGCAGCACCGCCGTTCTCGCCCGCCGACTGGATGCCCTGGGCAACACTGGCCTGCAGGTTGGAGTTGCCGCGCGAGCCGGCCAGCGCATCGGCGCGCTGTACGGTCTTGAGCAGTTCGCGGGTGTTGGCGTCGTACTCGATCGAGACAATGGCGGTCTTGACGATGGCCAGGCCACGGTCGGACTTCCACTGGTAGCCCTGCTCGACGGCAGCGGACAGGCTCTGCGCAAAGCCGAGCGAATCCTGCTGCAGCTTGGTGATGCGGTTGCCCTTGCCCGGGTCGTTCGTATACAGGCTGAAGGCTGGCGCGAGCGAGCCCACCACTTCATTGAACAGCTGGCTGGCGGCCGCGTTGTCCAGATCGGTAAAGTCGAACACCTGGCCCGGCTGCAGGTAGCTGGCGGGTACGAAATTCTTCACGAACAGGATCGGATCGACGATCTTCAGAGTGTACGAGCCGCGCGTGACCGCGCCGACCTGCGTGCCGAGGAAACCATCGTCCCAGTAGATTTCGGACTGCGTGCCGAAGCGGTTGTCCGGCAGTTCCTTCAGGGAGACGAAGAACGCCGCCTGCTGCGACCCCGGCTGGCCACCGAACTTGAAGCGTTCCCAGCTCTGCTTGATCAGCGGGCTGACGAAACCGTCGCCGGCGAAGATCGACTGCGAGTTCAGGTCATCCGAGCGCCATTCATAGCCACCCGGTTCGGCGACAAAGCCGGTGATGGCGCCGTCCTGGAACAGCAGCAGGCCGTACCCTTCGGGCACGACGATCTTCGAGCCGTTGGTGATGATGTTGGAGGAGGCGCTGGTGTTGGAGCCACGACCGGCATTGGTGCCGCGCGGCACCGCCGCAAACAGCGCTGCCGTGGAGGGCAGGCCCGTCGGCACGGTGTAGAAATCCCTCCACTGGTCGGCCAGAACGCCACCGACTGCCCCTGCCACTGCCTGACGAAGACCCATGACACACTCCCTGCGATTCGTGGACGGGCACCGTGCCCGCCATGCTCGGCTGACTATATCAGCAGCCGGTGTATCGACAGTGGCGCCTCTGGCCCGGCCGCGGTGCCGGGTCCGGTAGCGGCTGCATCCAAACCGCGCGGCCGTCCGTACACACGTCCATGAAGCCCATGTCCCCGATCTGCCGGAACTCGCCTACGATGGACACTGACCCGTCCACCGCCAGGATGACGCCCTTCGAGGCAGCCCGGATGATTGCCGTTCCCGCTCAACCCGGCCCGGAGCTGAAAACCTGGGCGGCCGACATGGCCGGCGTCGCCACGTCGCGCGATCGGGAGTGCTTCATGCGCATCTACGATCATTTCATGCCGCGCCTGTGCCGCTACCTGAGTGGGCTGGGGGCGCCCGATGGCGTGGCCGAGGATCTGGCCCAGGAAGTGCTGCTGAAACTGTGGAACCGGGCCGAGCTCTATGATCCGGCGCGCAGCAGCCTGGGCACGTGGCTCTACCGGGTGGCGCGCAATCTGCATATCGACCGGGTACGTCGCGAACATATCTGGGTGCATGCCCATGAGGTGGTCGAGCAGGCGGCGGAGGAAGAGGATGGCGGTGGCTCTCTGGCCGAACGGCATGCCGAGCACGTCAGGCTCAAGCAGCGGCTGGACGAACTCTCCGCAACGCAGGCCCGATTGATCCGGATGTCCTACTTCGAAGCAAAAACCCACGCCGAGATCGCCAACGAGCTGCATATGCCACTGGGCACTGTGAAATCCCATATCCGACGTGCGTTTCTTCAGCTGCAGTCCTTGATGGGAGAGCGGCAGTGAACCCTCGTCACCATCTGGATCCGACCACCGTCCTGGGCTTTGCCACCGGCACCTTGGCGCCGGAAATGTCCGTGGTCGCCGCCGCGCACCTGGAAGCCTGCGCCTACTGCCGGCAGCACCTGCGCTCGGCCGAACGGGTGGGCGGACTGCTGCTGGAGCAGCAGTTGTCGCCGCCGTCCGCGGAGGATCGCCAGGCCGCACTGCGGCAGACCATGCTGGAGCGCCTGGATACTGCCGCGCCTGCGGGTGGCGTGCAGGACCAAACGGTGGCCTGCAGCGCCGCTGGTCACGATCCGGATCAACTGCCGGCCGCGCTGGCACCGCATTTCGGGACGTCCTACCGCTCGCTGAAATGGCGGTGGATGGCCCCGGGTGTCCACTGCATCCGTGCACCGGCGCACCCCTCGTTGATCATGCTCAAGATCGCCCCCGGCAAATGCCTGCCCATGCACAGCCATGGCAACAGCGAGCTGACCCAGATTCTCCGCGGCGCCTATGACGATTCCCTGGGGCATTTTGCCCCCGGCGATGTGGCCGATCTAGACAGCGACGTCGAGCATCAGCCCGTGACCACCCCCGGTGTGGCGTGCATCTGTGTGTCAGCGCTGGATGCGCCGCTGGTCTTCAGCGGGTGGTTCGCGCGCAAGCTGCAGCAGGTGTTCAAACTCTGACGGGGCGCGGTGTGATCGCGGCCTGTTCGAACACCTGCATCACCGCGGCCGGCGCCATGGGCCGGGCAAGCAGGTAGCCCTGAACTTCGTCGATCCCCATGTCTGCCAGCACGTCCATCTGCGCCTCCTGCTCAACTCCTTCGGCCACGGTCAGATAGCCCAGCTCGTGCGCAAGATGATGGATGGCCGAAACTTTGGCGCGGGCGCGCGAGCTGCTGGCGATGCCATCGACCAGTGACTTGTCCAGCTTGACGGTGTGGATGGGAAGGTCGGACAGGTAGCTGAAATTGCTGTAGCCACTGCCGAAGTCATCGATCGCCACCGTGATGCCGGCCTGTGCCATCGCCGCGATGTGGCCGATGGCCGGCGACCCCGGACGCAGCCATTCGCCTTCGGTGATCTCCAGTTCGATCATCGAGAACGGCAGCGCCCTGTGCTCAAGCTTGCTGCGGATGTCCTGCCAGGCCGAGGCATTGGACAGATAGCTGCTGGACAGGTTGATCGAGACCGGAATGTCCTGCCCTTGGGCGCGCCACGCCCGGACCTGATCCAGCGCCGTGTCCAGCACCCAGTTGGTCACCTCATCCATCAGTGCGGTCCGCTCGAAAACCGGAATGAACTCGCCCGGGCTGATCGGCCCCAGGGTGGGGTGGTTCCACCGGATCAACGCTTCGGCCGAGACCGGGCGCCGACCGTCAAGGGTGAAGCGCGGCTGGTAGTCCAGATGGAAGTCGCCGTTCTGCAGGCCGCGTTCGGCATCCGAGGCCAGACGGTAGGCGCGGTGCATCTTCTCGTCGCGCTGTGCGGAATACCAGCAGAATGGCTGCCGCGCATCGAACGCGCCCTGCATGCTCACCAGCAGCCGCCGCAGCAGGTCATGGCTGTCCTGCTCATCCGTATCGACCGCACAGATACCCGCATGGAAGCGGGGGGACATCGGGACGGCGGCGGCCATCAACGGACGCAACATGCGCGTCCTCAGCTCCAGGACCAGGCTCTCGACGTGGCCTGCCGTCGGCATCTCGACCACGAAGGCAAACCGGGTCACTCCGACGTGGTACACGGTCGCCACGTCCTCCAGCGCGGTGCGCAGCCGGACGCCGGCACGCCGGATCAGTGCTTCCAACGGGCGCAGGCCCAACACCTGGCCGACCTGGCTGGCACGCGGAATATCCAGCACGTCCACCGCGACGGCGTAAGCCGTTCCTTCCGCGCAGCGCGAAAGAACGCCTGGCAGATCCGTATGAAACTGGTGCCGGCTGGGCAGGCCACTGACCGGGTCGAGGTTGCCGGAGAGGTTGCGTAGTTCGAGTTGCGCGATCACCAGCTCGGCCAGAGTGGCCAACTGCTCCTGATCCCGCTCGTCAAAGGTGCGCGGGCGGGTGTCCATGACGCACAGCGCACCGATGGCCACGCCATTTTTGGCCACCAGCGGCGCGCCCGCATAGAAACGCAGGTGGGGACTGTGCGTCACCAGCGGGTTGTCGCGGAAACGCGGATCCTGCTCGAGGTCCGGGACGACCAGGACGCCGCCGGAGGTGACGGCGTGGGCGCAGATCGACGAGCGGATGTCGGTCTGCGCCATGGGCAGACCGATCCGGGAAATGAAGCGCTGCTTTACATCCCCCAGGACCGAGACGAAGGCCACCGGCGCGTTGAACGTGTAGCCGGCAAGCGCGGTGATCCGGTCCAGCGCGGGCAACGACGCCACGCCGTCGACCTGCATGGCGCAAAGCACCGCGCGTCTTTCATCCAGGGGGGAGGGTGGGGGGCTCATTTCGTATCGACTGGGGGCCGGGCGCAAGCGGCCCGCTGTCCACTCTATACGCACCGAACGCGGTTCCGGATGCAGTTACCAGTCCGTGGGCGCGTAGTCCTTCAGGAACTGGCCCCAGACGTGTTCGCCGGTGTTGAACCCGTGGATGATCGGATCGACGATGCGCGCGGCGCCGTCGACGATATCCAGCGGCGGGTGGAAGCGTTCTTCCTTCACCTTCTTGGCCGCGATGTCCGCCGGATCCTCGTCGGTCACCCAACCGGTGTCGACGCTGTTCATGTGGATGCCGTCGTTCTGGTAATCGGCCGCCGAGGTGCGCGTCATCATGTTCAGCGCGGCCTTGGCCATGTTGGTATGCGGGTGGCGGGTGGTCTTGAAGTTGCGGTAGAACTGCCCCTCCATCGCCGAGACGTTCACGATGTGCTTGTCACGCTCGGGCGTGCGCAGCATCAGCGGCTTCAGGCGCGCATTGATGATGAACGGCGCGATGGCGTTGACCAGCTGGGTTTCCAGCAGCTCGACCGACGGCACTTCGGCCATCAGCATGCGCCAGGAGTTGCGACCGCGCAGATCCACCTGCTGCAGGTCCTGATCCAGCCGGCCATCCGGGAACAGGTGCTGCTGGGCGACCAGCTCGTCCTCCAGCAGCGGCACCTGCGACAGCTCGGCGGCACGGGTCAGGCCATTGGCGGCGTTGAAATCGCGCCCCTGGACCACCGGCAGCGCGGCCGAGGCGGTCGTGCCCAGCAGTTCGGCACTGCGCAGCCCCTCGTAATCGCCGATCAGCTTGCGCAGCGTCTCGGGCACCTCATGCAGCGCGGCGGTTTCGCCGGCCATCATGTGCGCATAGAACTGCGGCGGTCGGCGCACGGTCTGGCAGGCGTTGTTGATGATGAAATCCAGGCGCGAACGGGTGGCCAGCAGCTCGTTGCAGAAGGCCTCCACGCTCGGGGTATGGCGCAGGTCCAGGCCGTACACCTGCAGGCGGTGGCCCCACACGCCGAAGTCCGGCTCTTCGGCGTAACGCGCGGCCGAATCCCGCGGGAAGCGCGTGGTCACGATCAGCTCGGCACCGGCCCGCAGCAGCTTCAGGCCTGCCTGGTAGCCGATCTTGACCCGGCCGCCGGTCAGCAACGCGACGCGACCGGTCAGGTCCGCCGTCTCGGTGCGCTTGACGAAGTTCAGCTCGGCGCAGGCCGGGCACATCTGGTCATAGAAGTGGTGCAGCTGGGTAAACTTCTGCTTGCACACGTAGCAGTGGCGCAGTTCCGGGGAATGCACCGGTTCCGGCGTGGCTGCCGCATTCTCGCCGTTGGAGGCGTCATGCAGACCGGCCGCGTGCGGCGGGAAGTAGTTCGGGGTGCTGAATACCGGCTTGCGGCGCAGGGCGCGGATACCGGTCTGCGCCAGCAGCGCCTCGGATTTGGCCACCTTTTCCTGATGCCGCGCCTTGGCCTGCTGCTTCAGCTTGGCCCGGCGGGCCTTGGGCTCGGGGTGATACACCTTGGCCACCACCTGGTGCAGGCGGACGCGATCAGCCTCGGGCAGCGTATCGAGCACGCTGCGGTCGGCTTCGATGGCCTCCAGCAGGTCCAGCGCGGCGCGCAGGCGGTCGGTCAGGGGCAGGTCGTCGTCGGCAAGGGGCAGGGCGGTGGTATTCAATTCAGATCCGGGAAAAGCGGCAGGATGACGGGCATGGGGCGCCGCGCGACGGCCCCTGAGGGGGCATCCGCCAGCAGCCCGGGGCATACGGTGGGAGGCTATTGTCCCTGATCCTGGGATTTGGTGCTGATCAGGCAGTTCTTCGGCCCTGTGTCTTCGCCGCACTGTGTCCGCGGCAGGCCGGGACCCATGCAGCCTGATGTGCAGATGGCCGTGGGGGTCATTGCAGCTGGTTGCCGCCGGCCTGGGGGCTTCAGCGCACCTGGAGCGAAGCCTGCAGCGCCGTCGCCAGCGCCGCGTCACCATTCACCAGCTCGGTCCACTTCAACGTGAGGCCGTTCCGTTTGCCCTTGGACACCAGCTTCATCCCGTCTGGATCGATGGTCAGCGTATAGGTCTCGTCGCCGATCTGGACTTCCCGGCGCAGTGGTTTATCGAGTGGCGTCATGACGTGCTACGGCTTCGGCGGCGCTGCGTGTTTCGGCTCCGCGGAGCTCTCGGTGCCATGGCCGGAGTCCTGCTCCTCGGAGGCCGCCGTGCCACTGCCGCCCCCGGGCACGTTACGCGCGGCCTCACCACCCGCAGGCGCCGTCGCGGCGGCAGGCTGCTCGATCGCATCGGCATGCTGGCCTTGCTCGTTACGCTCATCCTGGCTGCAGGCCGACAGCGCGAGGGTCGCGAGGGCACTCAACAACACGATTCGCATGGCGATTCTCCTGCAGTGATGACGAATCCGGTTTGTAGCGCCGACGCCGTTGGCGATGCGTGATCACCCCGTTGATCACTCTTTGACGACAACCGCATGGAGTACCCTTGCCGCCGTCGATGCTTAGCCGTTCCGTGGTCTACGGGCGGGGAGCCGGCGTGTTACGGAGCAGAGTTCACATCATGAGTATTCCCGAGGGATTGGACGGGCATCGTCGGGGGCAGGGCCTCACACGACGAGGCTTCCTTCTTGCGGTCGGTTCGGTGTCGCTGCTCGCGGCCTGCCGTGACAAAGCGCCTGCGGTGGCAGCGCCGGCTGCCACGGCGCCTGCGGCAGAGACCGACACCGCCTTCCTCGACCTCTCTCATGCCCTGATCGGCAAGACCGATCTGGACCCGGCCACGGCCGACCGGATCGAACAGGCGTTTGCCACCCTTCAGCCAGCGCTGCATGCGCAGTTCCCCGCCTTGGTCACCCTGGCAGGACAGATCAGTGGCGCGCAGGCGCTGATCGCGGCCGCTGGCGATGCCAAGCCCGCGGCCCTGGCCATCATCACCGCGTGGTACACGGGCACCGTTGGCAAAGGCGTGCATGCCGTGACCGTGTCCTACCGCGATGCGCTGATGCAGCGCTGCGTGGATGACGGTCTTTCACCGCCGACCTACGCCCAAGGTGGCCCCGCCTGGTGGACCGCTGAGCCGCCGGCCCCGATTCGCGCCCACGCCTGAGCCTGCGCGGTCCTTTTTTCCCTGTTATCGATCTGGAACCCCTCCCATGAAAGCTCCGGTTTTCCGTGATGGCGACGCCGATGCCGACGTCGTGATCGTCGGTTCGGGCGTTGTCGGTGCATTGATCGCCCACCAATTGGTGCGCGCCGGCAAATCGGTCCTGGTCCTTGAGGCCGGCCCCCGTCTGAACCGTTCCGACGTGGTCGAGAACTGGCGCAACGTCAGCTTCGAACGGCGCATCGGCAGCGATTTCCAAGGGCCGTTCCCGCAATCGAAATTCGCCACCGCGCCACTGTACTTCCCCGCCAACGACTACGTCGGCCTGACCGGCCCCGATGCCAGCAGCTTCCATCAGGGCTTCATCAAGGCGGTCGGTGGCACCACCTGGCATTGGGCTGCCTCCTGCTGGCGCCATCTGCCAGTCGATTTCAAGATGCAGTCCGCCTACGGGGTCGGCCGCGATTGGCCGATCAGCTACGAGGACATCGAGCCGTACTACTGTCGCGCTGAAGAGGCCATGGGCGTATCCGGGCCGAACGACCCCGCGCAGCAGAGCCCCTCGGAGCGCTCCAGGCCGTACCTGGCCGACATGATTCCGTGGGGCAACGGCGACAAGGTGTTTGCCGAGGTAGTCAATCCGCACGGCTACAACCTGGTGCCGATTCCGCAGGGGCGCATGATCAAGCCCTGGAATGATCGCCCCGCGTGCTGTGGCAACAACAACTGCCAGCCGATCTGCCCGATCGGGGCCATGTACAACGGCGTCCACACCGTGCAGGCCGCCGAAGCGCTGGGCGCCAAGGTGCTGGCCGAAGCGGTGGCGTACAAAATCGACACCGATGCGCAGAACCGGGTCACCGCCATCCACTGGTATGACAGCGACAAGGTCAGCCACAAGGCTACCGGCCGCAGTTTCGTGATCGCCTGCAACGCGCTGGAAACGCCACGCCTGCTGCTGCTCGCTGCCAACGAACAGAACCCGAACGGCATCGCCAATTCGTCCGACCAGGTCGGGCGCAACATGCTGGACCACTCCGGCTTCCACTGCTCCTTCATTGCGGACCGCCCGATCTGGCTGGGGCGTGGCCCGGCGCAGTCCAGCTGCATGGTCGGGCCACGCGATGGCGCGTTCCGGTCGGAGTATTCGGCGACCAAGATCATCCTCAACAACATCAGCCGGGTGGCGATCGCCACCGACCAGGCGTTGAAGATGGGGCTAGCCGGTGAGGCGCTGGACGCGGAAATCCGACGGCGCGCGATCTACGGCGTGGACCTGTCGATCAGCCTGGAGCCGCTGCCCGACCCGACCAACCGCCTGACGCTGTCCACGACCCGCGTCGATGGCCACGGCCTGGCGTGCCCGGACATCCATTACTCGCTGGGCGACTACGCGCGCAAGGGCTACGACAAATCCTGCGAGCAGCTGAGGCACATCGGCAAGCTGTTCAACGCCGAAGAATTCGTGATCACCACGGCGCTCAATGCCAACAACCACATCATGGGCTCGACCATCATGGGCGCGGACCCGCGCGATTCCGTGGTGGATGGCGATTGCCGCGCGCATGATCACCCGAACCTGTGGCTCCCAGGTGGCAGCGCGATGGTCTCGGCCAGCGTCGTCAACAGCACCTTGACCATGGCCGCGCTGGCCCTGCGCGCGGCCGATGCCATCGAGCGTGCGGCATGAAGACCTTCCTGCTCATCGCATTGGGCCTGCTGGCCGGCGTCAGCCACACCGCGCGCGCCGACGACGCCGTCGAACGTGGGCGCTACCTGTCCGTGGCCGCGGACTGCGTGGCGTGCCACACCAGCCCGAAGCAGGGCAAGCCCTACGCCGGCGGCTACGCGATCGCCTCGCCGCTGGGTGAGATCTGGGCGAGCAACATCACCCCGTCCACGTCCCACGGCATTGGCAACTACACGGAGGCCGATTTCGCCAAGGCGGTCCGGGAGGGCGTGCGCAAGGATGGTGCCCATCTGTATCCGGCGATGCCGTACACCTCGTACGCCAAGCTGACCGACGAGGACATCCACGCGCTGTACGTCTACTTCATGCAGGCGGTCGCCCCGGTCGATGAGGAGGCACGTACCACCGAACTGCCATTCCCCTTCAGCGTGCGCTCGTCCATGGCGGTGTGGAATCTGCTGTTCCTCGACAAGACCCCCTTCAAACCTGATCCGGCGCAGAGTGCCCAGTGGAATCGGGGTGCCTACCTGGTGGAAGGGTTGGCGCACTGCTCCAGCTGCCACAGTCCACGCGGCCTGATGATGCAGGAAGTGGGCGGCAAGGCCTTTGCCGGTGGTTCGCTGGGCGATTGGTACGCGCCCAACATCACCTCGCATCCGATCAGCGGGATCGGCGGGTGGACCGATGACGAACTGGCCCAGTACCTGAAGACCGGCCGAGCTGAAGGCAAGGGGCAGGCCGGTGGCGGCATGGCCGAGGCGGTGACGAACAGCCTTTCCAAACTGCGCGACGAAGACATCAGCGCGATCGTGAACTATCTGCGGACGGTGCCGGCCGTGGCCGACAAGGACGCCACCCGCGCGGCCTTCGCCTGGGGCGATGCCGCCACGGCGCCGGGCGAGCCCGCGATTCGCGGCACGGACGCGCCCATCGCCTCCGGTGCGGTGCTGTATTCCGGCCTCTGCGCCAGCTGCCATGGCTCGCGTGGCGAGGGCAGCAACGACGGCTACTACCCGTCGCTGGTGCACAACAGCACCGTGGGCATGGTCCGGCCACAGAATCTGGTCGCCACCATCATCGGCGGCATCGACCGCCAAGTGGATGGCGAACATGTACTGATGCCGCATTTCTCCGAGGGCTCGTACGTGCAGGCGCTGAGTGACGCGGACATCGCGGCCGTCGCCACGTACGTGCGGACCACCTTCGGCCCGGGTGACCAGGTCACCGAAGCGCAGGTCGCGTTGATCCGCGACGGCGGTGAGAAGCCGCTGCTGGCCAAGATCGCGCGCCTTTGGCTACCGTTGCTCATCCTGGGGCTTGCGGCTTTCGTGGTGGTGATCCTGCTGGTGCGACGCGCGTGGACCAGGCGCAAGCAGCGGAGGGCTTCGGCATGAAGCGCACCTCCTTCGTTGTAAGCCTCGGGCTGATGGCCTCCGCGGCCGTCTTGCCGGCATGGGCGGCTGAACCAGAGGTCCCCAAACCCAAGGCCGTGGACACCATTGCCCAGACACCGCTCAGTGCGGACTGGGCGGCCCGCATCTGGCTGCAGGACCGTGGCGTGACCCCGAGCGCACGCATCGTGATCGCCACGGGCGTCAACAGCGATGGCTACAAGGGCACCGGCTGGTCCACGGCCGAGCACGTTGATTTCGGTGCCATGATCGATACCGGCAAGGCCTTCGGTTTCGACGGCACGATGCGGGTGGTGTTCTCCGACCGCTTCGGCAATGCGGTCAATGACCGCTCGACCGGTTCCTACGTGCAGAACCAGGCGTTCTATGGCCAAGGGCAGAACCTGCGCTTCAACGAGCTCTCCTACGAGCGCTGGCTGCTGGACAAGCGGTTGAGCCTGAAGGGCGGCTTCTACTCGATGGGCAACGACTTCGGCGGCTTGCCGTACACCTGCAATTTCAACAACAACGGCCAGTGTGGTCATCCGCTGGGCCCGATCTACAGCTCCGGTTGGCTGGACAATCCGACCGGCCAGTGGGGCCTGCGGGTGAAGTGGGCTGACCCCTCGGGCTGGTACGCACAGACCGGCATTTACGATGTCGTGCCGATGCGCAAGCAGGAGGGCAGTGGCTTCCGCGTGTCCGACCGTGGCAAGACCGGCCTGTTCCTGCCCGTGGAAGTGGGCTACAGCCACGGCAACACCGGCGAGCATTACGGTGGCACCTACAAGGTCGGCTATTACCTGGACACGTCCAACGCGGACGACATCGGCAATCCGGCCGCACCGCGCGCGTCGCATCGCAGCGGTTCGTACATCCAGCTGGCGCAGCGCGTGCTGAAGCCCGAAGGCGACACCGTGCGCGGTCTGTCGGTATTCGGCGTGGCCACGCGTGCGGATGCCAGGACCGGCCTCATGCGGTACTCGTGGGAGGCCGGCCTGAGCTGGCGCGGTGTGGTGGCCTCGCGCGAGGATGATGTGCTGAGCCTGGCGTGGACCCGGCTGGACATCTCCGATCGTCTTGCCCAGTACCAGCGCATCACCGGCAAGGACGTGCAGAGCAACGAGCAGTTCCTGGAGCTCAACTACGGTGTGCAGGTGACCCCGTGGCTGATCCTGCGGCCTGCGGTGCAGTATGTAGCCCGTCCCGGGGCGTATGAGAGCCGCCCGGACAGCTGGGTGTTCACGCTGCAGGCGCAGGCTACGCTCTGATCACACGACACGGTCGTCCAGTGCACGCACGCTCCACAGCGGGCTCACTAAAGTGGGTGCCACTTCATCGAGGCTGGCACGCGTGAACCTGCAGACGACCGTTTCCCTTCCGTTCCCCCGTCGCGCGATGCCCGACAGCTGCCACTTCGACCTGCTGGATGTGAGCGCGCTGCAGGACCCCTGCAGCGGCCGCATCGTCCACCTGTATTCGATGGTGGCGCGCTGCCTGTCGTGTGAGGTGATCTTCAAGGCGCAGGAAGGCGCTGGCTTTGTCAGTACCTCGGCCGCGCGGGTACTGCGTTGCCCGACCGGCTGCGGCGAGCAGTCGCTCAAAGCCGCCACGCTGCGCCAGTGGACCCCTAAAGCCGCCTGAGCGTGTCGGCGTCACGGCATTGCCGCGACGCCACGCGATCATCAGAGCAGCAGCAACGCCGCGATCAATGCCGGTGGCATCACCAGCATGCCCAGCTTGAAGAACTGCAGCGCGCTGACGTTCTCGCCCTCCCGACGCAGCGCGACCAGCCACAGCATTGTGGCCAGCGACCCGGTCACCGAGAGGTTCGGCCCCAGATCGACGCCGATGAGCAGCGCCGCGCGGGTGTGCACCGGCAGGTCCGCCATCTGCCCCAGCGAGCCGGCCACCAGCCCGATGGGCAGGTTGTTGGCCAGATTGCTCGCCACCGCTGCCGCGATCCCTGCCACCCAGCTGGCTTCCGAAGGTGAGGTCCGTGCCAGCGCATCCAATGCGTGCGCCGCCGTGCGGATCACCCCGGTCTGGGCAACGGCTTCGACCAGCACGAACAGGCCAGCCACCAGGGGCAGCACCCCCCAGGCGACGTGACGCAGTATCGGCAGCGGGCTGCGACGCTGGCGCAGGCGAACCGCCGCCAAGGTGAGCGCACCTGCGCAGAAGGTCGTCACGCCGAGCGGGCCGTTCATCGCCGAGGTCACCAGCAGCACGATGCCGGTGAGCCCGACACCGATGGCACACAGGCGACCGCCCTCGGACAGGGCGCGGTGCTCGATCCGCTCCGCCAGCGGGTGCGCGATCTCACGGCGCTGAGCCAGGCGCAGCACCAGATACGTCATGGTGATCGCCGCCAGCGACGGCAGGCTGAACTGCCGCAGCCATTCTGGCAGCGAGGGCATGTGGCTGCCGAACACCACAAGGTTGGCGGGATTGGAGATGGGCAGCACGAAGCTGGCTGCGTTGGCAATGAACGCGCAGACGAACAGGTAGGGCAGTGGATTGGCGCGGGCCGCTTTGCAGGCCGCGTAAACCGCCGGTGTGAGCACCACGGCGGTGGCGTCGTTGGACAGGAAAATGGTCACCAGCGTGCCAACCAGGAAGACCAGATCAAACAGGCGCCGCCCGGATCCCTTGGCGTGCTGGACGGCATACATGGCCAGCCAGTCGAACAGGCCTTCGTGACGCGCCAGCTCGGCCAGCACCATCATGCCGATCAGGAACAGGTAGACGTCGCCGCCTTCGGCCACCGCCGCGATGGCAGTGGGGATGGGCACCAGACCTGTCGCCACCAGCACCACGGCAGCGCCCAGTGCCCAGACATACTCGGGGATCCGCCAAGGACGAAAGATGACACCGCTGGTGGCAACGGCGGTCACCATCCAGATGATCAGGGAGGTTGTGGGGACGTGCATGCATGGCTCAGGAATAACGCAGTGGCTGGCGTCAGGTCGCGTCCGTCGGTGCTGCCACCGTGGAAGCGCGGCCTGTGTGAGGTCGGGTCTCCGGCATGGCCATTGCCAGCACGAAGGCCAGGGCTGCAATCGCCGCCAGGGTCAGGAACGCGACATCATACCCAGCGAACTGCACGATCACCCCGGCCAAGCCCGGACTGAGCGCAGCACCCAGCCCGAAGACCGTCGAGACTGCACCGAGCGTGACGTTGAATCGGCCGGTTCCCTGGGCCAGATCACTGACCATGACGGGGAGCAGCGCCCCGAAGATACCCGCACCGATGCCATCCAGCAGTTGCACGCCCAGCAGCCATGCCGGCGCATCGGACAGTGGGTAAAGCACGCCACGGATCGGCAGGATCAGAAAGCCGGCCAACAGCAGTGGCTTGCGTCCCCACACATCGGCCCGTGTTCCGACCAGCATCGCGGCCGGCACCATGACCAGTTGTGCCGCGACGATGCACGCCGCCGTCAAGGTGGTGGCCAACGCAGGGTTGGTATGGGAGAGTTTCTGACCAACCAGGGGCAGCATCGCCGCGTTGGCCAGGTGGAACAGCGCACAGCACGCTGCCAGCATGAGCAGGGTACGGTCGCGCAGGAGCATGCCAAAGGAGGATGGCCCCGGCTGTCGCTCCGGTGCGGCCGGCGATCCGCGCGCCTGCTCATGGTCAATGGCTTTGGCCGGCACCATCAGCACCGCGGCCACGCTGGCCAGGGTGAGTGCGGCCATCAGGTAGAACACCACGACCGGGCCTCCGATGTACGCCAGCCCCCCGGCCAGGACCGCCGCAACGGCGTTCCCTGCGTGATTGAACGTCTCATTGCGACCCATGCGCCGCGCGAACGCCCGTGGCCCGACGATGCCCAGCGAGATGGCCGCGATCGCCGGGGCAAAGACGGTACCCGCGACGGCGCTGACAGCCTGGGTCGCGGCCACGAGCGTGAACGAGGTGATCCACGGCAGCACGACGCAACTGCCGGTGACCAGAAGGGCAGCGATGACGACCGTGGCCCGCTTGGCGTTGACCCGATCCATCAGCGCGCCTGCCGGCGTCTGCGCCAGCAGGGCAGCGAGTCCCGCCACCGTCATCACCAGGCCGATGCTGGCTGGGTCCCATTTGTGCACGGCCAACAGGTAGATCGCAAGATACGGCCCCAATCCATCGCGGACATCGGCCAGGAAAAAGTTCACGGCGTCGAGCGCGCGATCAGCCGAGCGCACGGGCAAGGGGGCAGGGGGAGGTGGGTTCACGTGCGTTGGCTCGATGCTCGCTGGGTCAGCCCCGATGCCGGTGGGGCGCGCATGTTATGCGCGTCCGCCTGTGATGGTCGTGTGGCGCCACACGCAGAAGAGCCCCGGAATCTCCAGGGCTCTGGGTACCATGTGCTTCAGACCGACCGGGTTTTACAGCCCCCACTTCTCCGGGTCGGCGTGCTTCTCTTTGTAGATCAGACCCGAGAAGTCCACATGGAGCTCGGTCCACTCGCCACCCTTACGGCGTGCGAGCACTTCGAAGTGCTTGGGCTTGCGCGCGGGTTCGCCGGTTGGCGTCCAGCCATCCTTCTTCACTGCGGCCACGGCGACACGAGGATCCGCCGTCCCCTCCGGGTGACGATGCTTGGGGCCGTGATGCGGCTTCTTGTGCTCCACCTCTACAAAGCTGCCGCCCTTCCTGGCGATACGGGCCACTTTGATTTCCGACGGACGCCGTTCCCCTTCCAGCCTGACGGCAACGCCGTCCTTGAGCGCAAACGCCTCTGCCCCTTTGGGGCCGAGGTCTGCCAGATACGCCTGATCGTTGCAGATCAGGGTGAAGCGGTGCGCGAACACGTGTTCGATGACGCCGGCGAGGGCGACCTTTTCATGGTGCGGCATGCATTTCTCCTGAGAGCGCCCAACCGCGGGCGCTCTGGTTCAATGCGTCTGTCCGCCACAGATTCAAGCGGCGCGTCCGCGGCGTTCAGGTGGCCGCAAGCCGGCCCACCGACCCTGTCGGCGTGAACACTGCGCCAACGCGTTAAAATGGCACACCGCCGACGCCGTTCCAGGGCCCATCGCAATGCCATACACCACCCGCGACGCGATCCAGCGGCTGCGCGAGCAGATCCCGACCTTCCGCTGCATCGTGGGGTGTACGGACTGTTGTGGCCCGGTCACCGCCTCAAGTGAGGAAGTGGCGCGGCTGCCGGTCAAGAGCGATGCCGAGCACGCTGCCGCGCTGGCGGACCTGAGCTGTCCCTATCTGGGCAAGCAGGGCTGTGAGGTCTACGAAGAACGCCCCTTGATCTGCCGCATGTTCGGGACGACCCCCAGCCTGCGCTGCCCCAACGGCCAGCGGCCGGTCTACATGCTGGATGAATCGGTGGAGAAGGAGATCCATCAGTTTCTTCGCAGCACCCGGCAGGTGCTCATCTAGCAGCGCTGGGCCACCAGCGAGGCTCAAGGTCAGTTCGGCCTGCGTGCGCCCAGCCGCCATATCGCCAGACCACCGTAAAGCGCCAGCAGCGCGAGCAGGGTCCAGAGCTCGTGGCTGACTTCACCCAGGCTGGCATCCATCTGATTCAACCGCACCATCAGGTTGATGCCGGGCGTGGTCGGCAGCAGGTGGGCCAGGGCCACCAGCACGGGCGGGGAGGTGACCGCCGGCCAGGACAGGTTGGCCAGGAAGAACAGCGGGATGGAGCAGGCGACGACCACCTGGAAGGCACGTTCTCGGGTCGCGAAAAAGCTGCCGATGAACAGCCCGAACGCCACCGTGGCGGCGATGAACAACGTGCCGCCCAGCAACTGCCCGAGTGGATTGCCACCACGCGGGTAGTCCTGCACCCACGCGGTGAAACCGGCGTAATACAGCAGCCCGAGCAGGCCGATGGCACCGAAGCCAATCGCCATACCGGCCAGTGTCGGCATGTCAAAGCGCAGGCGCCGGCCCAACGCCAACCGCCGCGCGCCGAGCAGCACGCCGATGCCCATGAGCAGCGTCTGATGCACGATCAGCTCGGCCACGCCGGGCACGATGGCGCTGCCGTAGCCTTCCTGCGTGTTGAACAGCGGGCGCTGCACCAACGTGATCGGCGGTGCCTGGGGTGCCCCCATGAACGCCGCCTGCGACACGGCCGCCTCGCGCGCGAACGCGGTCAGGGCCTCGGCCACGCCGCCGAGCACCCAACTGGCGCGGCCGAGGTAGGCACCGTTGCCCATCAACACCAGATAGCCGTGGCTGCCGCGCAGAATGTCGCGTTCAAGGTTGGCCGGGATCAGCAGAATGCCTTCGGCCTTGCCGGTTTCCAGCACATGGCGTGCCTGGTCGATGCTGGCCGGCTGATCGACGATGCGGACCGTGTGCAGCGCGTCCACCCGCCGCAGCAATTCTCGACTGGTGGCACTCTGGTCGTGGTCAACCACCACGATGGGCAGGTTGCTGGCTACCTGATGGCGGTAGGCCGCCGGGTAGAAGAACGAGTACAGCACCACCGCGCCGACCATCAACACGACGGCATAGCGGTCGGTGAGCACCGTGCGCAGGGTCAGGCGCAGGCTGTCGACGAAGCGGCTCATGCACCGGCCTCGCGCGGTGCGCCCGGCAATGCTGGATCGGCGCTGCGCGCGGCAACAATCAGCCGCCAGCCACCGATGCCACCGGCCACCACCCCCATCAGCAGCAGCGTGCCCAGCGGCCACAGCGAGACACTCCAAGGCGCGCCGACGAACTGCTGCTGGGTCTGCAGTTTCACGTAGGCGGTCAGTGGCAGCAGGAGATTCCAGACCCGGGTGAACAGCGGCGCATCGACCACCGGGAAGGTGGCGCCGGAAAATGCCAGCGCGGTGCCGATGCTCAAGCCGATCGCGGAAAGCGATGTGCCCATGTCCCGGGTGAGCCCGACAAACAGCAGGGCTACCGCCGCACAGGCCAGGTAGAACACCGGTTGCCCCAGCATCAGCAACAGCGCACTGCCGGCGATGCCATCGCCACGGAGCAGGGCAAGGTAGAGCACCCCAAGTGCACCGTACATCGAGAACAGCAGCACGTATGGCACGACCTTGCCGGCGATCGCCGACCACGGGGTGTCGCCCAGCCAATCGCGCAGGTGCCCATCACGGACCTCACGGCCCAGGCTGGCTGCCACGGCCAGTGCCAGCCCCAGCGACAGGATCGCCGGGAACAGCAGTGGCAGCAGGAACAGCTCATAGCTGCGTGCCGGGTTGTGCAGGATGTCCGACTGCACGGCGATCGGCGGGGCGCGCAGCGTGGCCGGGCCGACCTGCTTGCCGATGCGCTCGCCCAGCAGCCGCGCATTCCAGGCGCTGACGGCTTCGACGATATCGCGCACGGCGGATTGGCCGGTGGTGAGGTAGGTGGCGTTGTAGTACGCGAACACCGTGCCCTGTTCACCACGCAGCGCCTGCCGGGTGGCATCGCGCGGCACCAGCACCACTGCGAACACCTCCAGCCGGCGCAGCTGCGATTGCGCTTCGGCCAGGGTGGACGGCTGGCTGGCAATGGTCACGCCGGGGCTGGCATCCAGCATGCGGGCCAGTTGTCTGCTTTCCGCGCTGCGGTCGAGGTCGACCATGGCGATGGGGATATCGCGCATCACCGAGGCGGCAAACAGCCATGCCATCAACCCCAGCATCACGGCCGGCAGCAGCGTGACCAGCAGCAGATCGGCACGATCGCGGCGCAGGTGCTCAAGCTCGCGCTGGAACGAGGCTGTGGCACTCGCCCACACCGACCGGCTCATCCCTGCGGCCACCCGAACAGCACACTCATGCCGGGGCGGAAGCCTTCCACCGGGGCGACCGGGCGCAGCCGGATCTCGAAGCTGCGCACGTCATAGCCGGACGACTGCCGGGTGGCACGCCACGTGGCGTAGTCACCAGCAGGATTGATGAAATACACCTCGAACTCGGCATCACGATCCAGCGCGGGTACGTTGCCGCGCAGGCGGGTACCCACCTTCAGGCCCCGCATCTGCGATTCGCGCAGGTTCACCGACACCCACATGCGGTCGATGTCGACCAGGGTGAAGACCGGGTAGCCGGCCGGGACCAGCTCGCCGATATCCGACATGCGCTTGTTGATCTCACCGGCCATGGGCGCGCGGCCGTTGATCTCGTCGCGGGCCGCATCCACCTCGGCCACGGCGCCCTGCGCCTGGCGAACCTGGCCCTGCGCGGCGCGCTTGTCCTGGTCGCGCGCGCCGGCCAGCGCCTGGTCGTACTGCGCCCGCGCGGCATTGGACAGCTCGCGCGAACTGCGCGCCTGGGCCAAGGCCTCGTCACGTTTCTGCCGCGTCATCACGCCTTCGTTGTACAGGTTCTGCACGCGCTGATAGGTGGCATCGGCAAGGGTGGCACCCGCCTCGGCGCGTTTCCAGTTGGCCTGCGCAGCACGGATGTCCTCGCTGCGTGCCCCTTGGTCGGCCTTGTCGGCCACCGCACGCGCCGCTTCCAGCGCGCCCTGGGCCTGCTGCTCCTTGGCTGCCACTTCGGGGCTGTCCAGCACGAACAGCACCTGGCCGGCGGTGACCCGGTCGCCCTCGCGCACCTTCAGCTCGGCCAGCCGCGCGGTGATCTTCGCCGCCACGTTGACGGTGTCGGCATCGGCCATGCCCTGCAGCTGTTCGGCCGGCGTGCGCCAGGCCAGCCACAGCCCGACCACGACGACGATCGCCAGTACCAGCGCGATGAGGATGCCGGCCTTGCGTTTCTTCGGCGGCGGCGCGTCGGCCGGCGCCTGCAATGTGTCATTCATGCGCGATCACCTCGTCGCCCCGGCGGCGGAATTCTTCATATCGGTCCATCTGTCCACTGATCTCCAGCAGCTGTGCCAGCGCCACGTCGTACTGATACGCGGCCTGCGCGCGTTCCACCTGTGCGCCGCCCAGCCCCAGGCGCGCATCGATCACATCCAGCGAGGTGGCCTGGCCTTCGCGGAAGGCCAGCTCCTGCAGCCGCAGGTTCTCGCGGTTCTGTTCGATGCTGCTGTCCAGCAGCAGGAACTGTTGGCGGGCGGTATCCAGTTCGTACCAGGCCTTGCGCACGCCCAGCGTCACCTGGTTCTCGGCTTCGCGCAGGCCGGCTTCGGCCTGATCCTGCTGCGCGCGGGCGGCGCTGATCTGGGCAGGACGCGAGGTGGGCGACAGGAAGGTGTACTTCAGGCCGATGCCGAACGCCCAGTCCGGGTCGGTCAACATTTCGTCGCGGCGGCGGAAATCGTACTGGCCGAACAGGAACACGGTGGGCTTGAGCTTGGCCTGCTGCACGCGCACGCCTTGCTCGGCCTGGGCCACCAGGGCCCGCAGGCGGGCAATCTGCGGTTGCCGGGCCTGTGCATCGCGTTCGAAGGTAGGCAGCGCACCGATCGGCGCGCGATGCACAAACAAGGGCGACAGCGGGCGGACGTCGCCACCGCTGCGCAGCAGGGTGGCCAATGCGGCCTTCAGCGTCTGCAGATCATTCAGCGATTTCTGGTACTCGCGCTCGGCCTTGTCGCGGGCCACATTGGCCTGCAGGCGCTGCGCGCGGGTGGCAAAGCCTTCGCGTTCCAGCTTCAGGGCATCATCGAGGTGACGCTGCAGCCCATCGCGCACCTCGCGGCGCACGTCCACCGCCTGCTCGGCGAGGCGCTGGCCGAAATAGGCCTGGACCAGTTGCACGCTCAGTGACTGGCGCTGCGATTCGCGCTCGGCGCTGGCCTGATCGGTCGCGCCGGCAGCGGCCTGTTGGGCGGCCGGGATCAAGCCACCGGTGTACAACGGCAGTACCGCAGTGACCACCGGGCGGGTGCGCCAGTCGCGCTCGGTGAACTGCAACGGCGAGTCGATGCCGAAGGCCTCAGCGACCGGCGCCAAGGACCCCAGCGGCAGGGTAAGCGTCTTCTGGAACTGCAACCGGCGCACTTCACCGGTGATCTCGGGCAGGCGCAGCAGGCGGGTGGCGTCCTGCAGGTCCTGCTTGTTGCGCACCGACGCATCCGCCGCGGCCAGGGCATCGGACACCTGCTCCAGCCGCTGCTGGGACTGCTGCCAATCCAAGGCGGGAACAGCGGCGCCGTCCGGTACGGGCTGGGCGATGGCAGCGCCACTCATGCAAAGCAGGGAGAGACAGGTAAGTCCTTTTAATGCGCGCGTTGGCGGCCAATGCCGGCTCACGAGGGGGCAGCTCCATGGGGTGTGACGGCAAGAGGGTAGTGTGCGCCGCGTGAAGTGCGGGTCTTCACGTCCGTCGCCAGCCACGGGTGGCGAGGTGGTCCAGCAGCCCCACGACCAACAGCGACAGGCCCACCAGCGGGAACACCACGCCGCCGATGCACAGCAGCACGAAGACACCCGCCACGCTTCGCCCGTGCTTCGGCAGTGGCGGCACGCCGATCCCGCCGATGGGCCGCCGCTTCCACCACATCACCGCACCGCTGAGGCAGAGCAGGAGGATCGCTGCGCACGCGATGATCAGCACCACACGGTTGACCGTGCCGTACTCGTTGCCGAGATGGACATTGATGCCCCATTCCAGTCCTCGCCCAAGCGCACCGTAATCGGCGTAGCCCATGTCCAGCAGAACCCGGCCGCTGTACTGGTCCAGATGCACAACCCGCTGGCGCGACAGATCCTCCGGATAGACCGAGGCGGTGTAGACCCCCATGGGCCCACGCGGCAGCGCGATGCTGTAACCCGGTGCCAGCCCCAGTGCGCTGAACCGGCGCATGGCCGCGTCGATGCCGAGCGCACCGGGCTGCGGCGACAGATCCCCGAGTGGACCGCCGCCATGTGCGGCATGCCCGTCATCGACAGCGGCGTGCTGGGCATGCGGCACCGCTGAGACCGGTAGCTGTGCCTGCGCCATCGACCAGGCTGGCGTGGTGGTGTCGGCAAGCCGATGCGCGGACATCGGCACGTTCACCCGCACCCCGGTCGGGTAGCCATAGTC
Source organism: Stenotrophomonas sp. TWI377 (assembly GCF_039674525.1). Taxonomy (NCBI): domain Bacteria; kingdom Pseudomonadati; phylum Pseudomonadota; class Gammaproteobacteria; order Lysobacterales; family Lysobacteraceae; genus Stenotrophomonas; species Stenotrophomonas sp. TWI377. The sequence goes on along the minus strand of NZ_JBDJNT010000001.1, from coordinate 319,445 downwards.
GTGACCGTTCGCCCAGGCATTGACCTGATGGCCCCAGACCACCGACCAGGGCATGCCGGTCACGGCCAGGAACACGAGCACACCGCCGACCCAGACGCCGGTCACCGCATGCAGATCGCGCCAGAACAGCCGCTGTCGCGGCTGCCCGCGAACCGTGGTGATCCCACCGTTCTGCCCGCGCGGCCACCACAGGTACACGCCGGTCGCCACCAGCAGGATGGCCCAGCCAGCGGCGATCTCGATCAGGGCACTGGCGTAATCGCCGAGCAGATCGAGGCTGTGGAGCTGCCGCACCACGCCCGAGAACGTGCCTTTGTCGGGCAGGTGCCCCAGCACCTGCGCGGTGCCCGGGTCGACGTAGTAGACCTGCCGTCGACCGTCGGCCTCCTGGACGCCGATCTCGATGGTGCCGTCGGCGTAGTCCGGCGTGGTGTAACGGAAGATCTCCCCGTGACTGACGGCATTGACGGCCGCCAGCTGAGCGCTGGCAGGCGAGGGTGGCAGCGCTGCGGTCTCCACGACCTTCAGATCGTGATGGATCCAGCGATCGATCGGCTTCTGGTAGACGTACACGGCCCCGGTCAACGCCAGCCAGGCGATGAAGGGCAGCACGAACAGGCCGGCATAGAAGTGCCACCGCCACACCGCGCGGTAGAAACGCCAGCGATCCGATGCACGCGGGGTAGCGGGGGTTGGCATGTCAGAGCTCCCGGGTCCAGCTCAGGTACAGCGCCCGGCCATCACCGGGTGAGTAGCCCGAGGAACCGCTGTCGTACCAGGCATACACGTAGAAACGATCTGTCGCGTTCTTCAACTGCAGGGCCAGGCTGTTGCGCGCGTCCAGGCGGTACGTGGCGCTCAGGTTCAACAGTGCATAGCCGCCGTAGCGTCCCAGCGTGTTGGTTCGTTCCACGAAGTAGTCGCCCTGGCCATTGCCCCAGGCGCTGAAGGCCCAGTCGGCCGTCGGGGCGTAGTCCACCCCCGCGCTGGCCAGCCAGTTCGGCACGTTCTCGATCTGCCGCCCGCGGGTCTGCGGCGCACTGGGGTCGGGCACCTCGATCACCGCCTTCTGCCGCGAGTACGCGGCCCAGGCGCGCCACTGGGCGCTGGCCTGCCATGTCAGCTGGGCGTCCCAACCGCGGCGCAGCGTCTGGCCCACGTTGCCGACCTCATTGGCCCCGACCACGCCATTGACGCCCAGGACGGTGGCGACCTCATCGCTGGCCCGCTGCTCCCAGTACGCGATCCGGGTCTGCAGCCCCTGCACGGGCGCCCATTTCATACCGGCCTCCCAGCCCTCGTTGAGGGAGGGAGCAAGATCGTTCAGCTGCGTGCGATACGCGCCATTGCCGCTGCCGATCTGGAACGTTCGCCCCCAGTTGGCGTACACGACCGTGGTCGGGCTGAGATCGTAGGACACACTCAGCTTGGGTTGTTTGATCAGGCCGTAGTCGTAGACCGGTGCGCGCAGGCCGGTCGCCCCATTGTGGAAGTCGCCATACACGCGATCGACCCGGTAGGCGGGTACGATCTTCAGCGCGTCCATCGGCCGGATTACCGCCTGCACGTAGGCACCCCGGGTATCGAGGGTGTAGTCCCAATCGCGCAGGGTCGCCTGGCGCTCGCGCGCGACGGTCCTGTAGCGGCGGGCCGTGTTGTCCTGCCACTGCCCATCCACGCCGGCATCGAGGACGAACTCGGCCAGCCGCGAGTCCGGGCGCCAGGTGGTGTTCAAGATCACGCCGCGATGGGTCTCATCATTGAAACGTTCCTGTTGAGCGCCTCCCGCGGTGAACGTCACCCAGCGCTGGTTGCGATAGTTGTTCTGGTAAGCCTTGGCGTTCCAGCTCCAGTCGCTGCCCAGTGCGCCATCGATGTGCACGGCGGTCTGGACCGTCTCGCGCTCACTGCGGTCATCGCGTGCGTAGGCCGGCGATTGCGTCGGATTGGCCTGCACCTCCGGATAGCTGAGGTAGCCGGCTTCCAGTGCGGCGTTCTTGTAGTAGCGGCTGGTCAGCCCTGCGCGCCATCGGCCGTCAGGGTCGGTGTAGAACCACTTGCCGGCGAAGCTGCGCTGCGTGCCATTGGCATGGTCGCGCTCGCCGTCGGACGTGCGCCAGCCGACGAAATAGTTCTGTGACCAGGGGCCGCGCTCGAACCCTTTGGCCAACTGCACATCCCGCGTGCCAAAGCTGCCGGCGGTGATGCTCAGCTGGCCGTCATTGCCGCCCTGGCGGGTCAACACATTCACGTCACCGGCAATCGCATGCAGCCCGTAGCGGGCATCGTTGGTGCCGCGCACGATCTCGAGCGCGGCGATGTCCAGCGGAAACACCGCATCCAGGTAGGGCATGCCGCCCGAATTCTCATTGCTTGGAATGCCGTCGATCAGCAGCTTGACCGCGTTGATGCGGCCCTCTCCGTTGAAACCCCGGAACGAAAAACGGCCGGCGTCGGTGCCCATCTTGAACTGGGTGACCTGCACGCCCGGGGCATTCATCAGCAGCTCCCAGCTATGGTCGACCTTCTGCGGTTGAAGGACATCGCCGCCGATGAGATCCACCGAGGTGAAGACCGAGCGGGCCGACAGCTCGCGCTCGGTGGCCGAACGCGCCTGCACGGTGCCCAGGGTCAGCACGGTACCGTTCTGGGCGGCGACGGTGGCGGGAAGAAGAAGGGCAGCGGCAAGCACGGCCGTGATGGCCTTGGCCAAAGGTCGATACGAAAAAGAAGTTGTCATGGTCCACAGCATCGGTCGCCACGGTCAGATCGACCGGGGCAGGAACAAGGTCCGGCAGAGACGCCGGATGGCGCGGGGCATCGGTTCCAATCCGGCATCGCCTGGCCCCACCGGACACGGTGGATCAGCAGACAGGGCAGGGCGCAGCAGCGCTGCACCTGGTCAGGACCGGATCAGCAGGCCAGCAGCGGCGGGCCGCGAGCTCCCAGCGTTCCCCGTGCGGGGGCGCGGCGACAGTCGACCAGACCCGACAGCGATCGAAACACGGCCGGCCATTGCGTCAGCAGCAGGAGCAGCGCCACGAGCAGGCTGATGAGACGGGCCGCAATCAGGCAGTACTCGCAGTCCACGCCCATCTCATGGCTGGCATGCGGATCGGCAGGCGCTTCGGCAGCGGGGCTGGCCTTTCCCTGATCCCTATCGTGATGCGCGTGATGGCCCGCATGCGCGTCGGCATCCGTCATGGCGTGATGCGCCGCATGCGGATCGGGTGCCGGCGAGGCCTCCATGACGGGCGCGTTCACCGGCGCCAATGCCCGGCTGACCATGGGCGCCACGATCACCAGCGCAATCGCCAGCAAGGCCCATGCATGAAGCCAGCGGTGGAGGAGGGACGCACGCACCGGCCCGATGGTAAGGCATGTCTGTCGGGATTCCCGGCGAAAATGCCCGGTTCGTGCTCGATTGCGACGGTTTGTCGCAGTCTGGCGCTGGGTAGCGTGGCCTCCGGAGTGGCCCATGGGCTGGCCCCGCGCCCCGCATTGCACATTGACAATTCTCCAAATAGGACGCTTATATCCTATATGGGCCTACACCTGTCCCCGGTCGTTTGCGTTGGCCGGGCAGGCAGGTCAGAGGATTCTCAACCGCCTGCGGCGCAACGCAGGCTTCAGCACGCCATTCAAGAGAGCACGACATGACAGCAGTGAAGGGTTGGCGGCGGTTTCGTCGGTGGGTGAAGTGGATCGCGCTGGGTCTGCTGGCGGTCGTGATCCTGATCACCCTCATCGGGGTGGTCTACGAGGCCTTGGCACGCCGGAGCGCGGCGACCGATCATCCACTGCGCGGCCAGATGGTCGATGTCGGCGGACGCCAGATGCATATCGAGTGTCGCGGCAGTGGCACCCCGACCGTGATCTTCGAGTCCGGTCTCGGCACGGGCGGCACGATGGACTGGACCCGGGTGCACGACCGGATCGCCCGCTTCACCCGCGCCTGTGCCTACGACCGCGCCGGCATCATGCGCAGCGATGCGAAGGACACCCCGCAGCGTGCGTCGGCCGTGGCCGATGACCTGCACGCCCTGTTGAAAGGCGCGGGCATCACCGATCCGCTGGTGCTGGTCGGCCATTCCATCGGCGGGCCGTACATCCGGACCTATGTGGGGCGCTACGGCGATCAGGTCGCCGGGCTGGTGATGGTCGACCCCTCGCACCCGGATCAGATCGCCCGGCTCGGCAGCGTGGTGAGCATCGATGTCCACCCGAAGAAGGTGTCGCTGTTGATGCATACCGCCACGGCACTGTCACGGACCGGCCTGGTGCGCTTCCTGTTCTCGCGCGCCGATCATGGTCCACGCCCGAAGGATGAGGCCGCGGAGATCACCGCCTTCTCCAGTGCCTCGGTCACAGGCGCGACCGCAGAACTCGACGGCTTCGACAGCACCATGGACGATGCCCGCGCGGTTACGTCGTTTGGCGACCGCCCGGTGATCGTGCTGACCGCGTTGAAGCCGTTCAAGCCCGACGAGCTGAAGAAGATGGGCCTGACGGCGGAGGAGGGCGCCCGGTTCAAGCAGGAATGGCGCACCTTGCATGCCGAGCAGGCCGCCCTGTCCAGCCGCGGGCAGCAACAGATCGTGAGCGATTCCGGCCACTACATCCAGATCGATCAGCCTGATCGCGTGGTGGATGCGGTTCGCGAGGTCGTGGATGACGTGCGTGCGCAGGCGCGCACCAACAAGGAGATGCAATGATGAAGCGCACCCTGCTCTGGGCGGGCGTATCGATGCTGTTCGCCGCCAACGCGGCCGCGGCCGACTATGACCTGGTGATCCGCGGTGGACGCGTGCTCGACGGTGCCGGCAATCCGTGGGTCCGTGCCGATGTGGCGGTCAAGGAGGGGCGGGTGGTCCAGGTCGGCCAGGTCCCCGGCAAGGGCACCCGCGAGATCGACGCAACGGGGCGCTATGTGTCGCCGGGCTTCATCGACATGATGGATCAGTCCGGCGCGGCGCTGCTCAAGGACGGCGCGGCCGAGAACAAGTTGCGGATGGGCGTGACCACGCTGATCGGCGGCGAGGGCGGACCGCCGGTGCCTGCGGCGGGGATGCCGGGCTACTTCAAGCAGCTCGAAACGCAGGGTATCGCGGTCAACTTCGGCACGTACTACTCCTCCACCCAGGCCCGCGTGCACGTCATGGGCGATGCCGCTGGTGCGCCGACCAGGAAGCAGCTCGATGCCATGGGCGAGCAGGTGAAGATTGCGATGGAGGCCGGTGCGTTCGGTATCTCCAGCGCCTTGATCTATGCACCCAGCAGCTTCCAGAGCACCTCCGATCTGGTCTCGCTGGCCAAGGTGGCCGCGCAATGCGACGGCTTCTACGCCACGCATATGCGTGACGAGAGCGAGGGCGTGGTCAAGGCCATTGAAGAGGCCATCGAGATCGGCGAGAAGGGCGGCGTCAAGGTGGAGATCTTCCACTTGAAGGCTGCCTATGCGCCGGAGTGGGGCAAGCTGATGCCCCAGGCACTGGCGACGATCAATGCAGCGCGGGACCGCGGCGTCGATGTTGCCGCCGATCTCTATCCCTACACCGCCGGCGGCACCGGGCTGGAGATCATCGCGCCGAGCTGGGTCTGGGCCGACGGGCTTGAGAAAGGTATCGAGCGCGTGCGCGATCCGAAGGTGCGCGAGCGCATGAAAAAGGAGGTCGCCGCCGGTTCGATGCCGGGCTGGTCCAACCTGGTGCATGCGTCGGGTGGCTTCCAGAACGTGCGCCTGGCCAACAGCTTCAGTGAGAAGTACCGGCGCTTCCATGGCAAGACGCTGGCCGAGATCGGTGCCGAACTGAATCTGGACCCGGCGGATGCGGCCTGGGACATCGCGCTTGAAGGGTTGCCCAATCGGGCGGTCGCGCTGTATTTCATGATCAGCGAAGAGGATGTGCAGCTCGCGCTGCGCCAGCCCTGGGTGAGTATTGGCAGTGACGCGGCCGCCGCGGTGAACTACGGCAGCGACGGCGCCATCGGCCTGCCACACCCGCGCGCGTATGGCACCTTCCCGCGGATCCTCGCCGAGTATGTGAAGCGGCGTCATGTGCTGACGCTGGAAGACGCGATCCGCAAGATGACCAGCTGGCCCGCACAGCGGATGGGGTTGAGCGATCGCGGGCTGATCCGCGAGGGGATGCGCGCCGATATCGTGCTGTTCGATCTGGACACGCTGGACGATGTGGCGAGCTGGGACGCGCCCGCCGGCGCGCCGACCGGCATCGAAACCGTGATCGTCAACGGTGTGGTGAGTTTCGAGGGTGGCAAACACACCGGCGCCCGGGCGGGCTCGGCGCTGCGCCACCCATGCCGCACGCGCTGATCCACGTGCGCGCTCCAACAAACACGGGACACACCTCATGATCCGACACGCCTCCGGCTGGAGTCTTCTCTCTCTGGCGCTCGCCGCCTCCGCGCCAGCACTGGCCGCCGCACCACCGATCACCAGCGCGGAGGATCTGGGCACCGCGGTCTCGGCACAGATCGCCTGCGCCGGCATCTTCGTGGCCAACCGCGCCGAGGCCGACGTGCTGCGCGACGACATCCACGCACTGGCGCCATTCACCAGGACGGTGGCGCTGGCGGTCGATCGCAAGGCAGGGACGGTCACCGCCTCCGCGCCTGGGACGGCCAGCCGGACCGCGTTGCATCGCCCGGCGGTCGGCTGCACGCTGACCACGGGCGACGTGCCGCTCGCGGCGCTCAAGGCCCAGGCGGCCCAGCTCACGCCACTATCGCCACTGGCGGCGCGCCCCTGGCCACAGGGTGACCGGCCTGTGCCGGCGCTGCAGGCCGCCGCAGAAGGGAAGCTCGACCGTGCCGCACTGGACGCGGCCGTGAGTGCGGCCTTCGATGAGCAGAACGTGGGCGGTTACCCGGACACCCGTGCGATCGTGGTGGTGCAGGGTGGGGCGATCGTTGCCGAGCGTTACGCGCCTGGCTTCAACCAGAACACCCGCATGTTGGGCTGGTCGGCCACCAAAAGCATCATGGGCACGCTGGTTGGCCTGCTGGTGGATGACGGCGTGCTCAAGCTGGATGACCCCGCGCCGGTGCCGGAATGGAAGGGCGAAGGCGATCCGCGCGGCGCGATCACGCTGCGCCAGTTGCTGACGATGTCGAGCGGGTTGGCCTTCGTGGAGAGCTACAAGCCCGGTAACGAATCGATCAAGATGCTGTTCGAGGCCGGTGACATGGGCGCGCTGGCGGCCGCGATGCCGCTTGAACATGCGCCAGGCACGCACTGGAGCTATTCCTCGGGTACGACCAACATCCTGTCGCGGATCGTCTTCGAGGCCACCGGCGGCACCCTGGAAGGCATGACCCGATTTGCACAGACACGGTTGTTCGAGCCGGCCGGCATGCGCAGCGCGCTGATCGAGCCGGACGAGTCCGGTGTCCTGGTCGGCAGTTCCTACGGGTATGCAACGGCACGGGATTGGGCGCGCTATGGGCTGTTGCATCTGAACCACGGCGAGGCCGATGGCAAGCGGCTGCTGTCGCCGGAATGGCTCCAGTTCGCGGTGACGCCCACGCCAGCATCACCGCGCCCCTCATACGGCGCGCAGCTGTGGTTGAACCGGGCCGCGGCTGCAGAAGAAGGTCGGAAGGTGCTGCAGGACGTGCCTCCCGATGCCTTCATGGCGATGGGCCACAACCATCAGATCATGGCGGTGATTCCCTCGCAGGATGCGGTGATCGTGCGTCTGGGCTGGACACCGGAAGGGCAGAAGTTCGACTGGAACAAGTATCTGTCGCAGATCGCGGCCGCACTGGCACCGGCCCCGGTAGCTGCGAAGTAAGCCGTAACGAGGCACGAGGGAGGGGCGCCGGACACGGCGCCCATTGACAGTTCTCCGTGCGGAGAACTAATGTCTCGATGTGAGAATTAATCACCTTGAGGCAGGGAAAGCAGATGTGCTCGATCAAGCTGTTGGCAACGCCCGCTGTGGCGCGTGACGTGGCCGCATCCGGAGTGAACGCCTGATGGCCCGCCTCACCCTCGGCATCGCCGTCGACGCGCTGCGTCTGGCCGCACCGTTCCGCATCGCCAGCCACGTCTTCGACAGCCGGCTGGCCTGCCTTGTCACCCTGGATGACGGCACGCACGTCGGCCGCGGTGAGGCGACCGGCGTCTATTACCTGGGCGAAGACATCGAGACCATGCGCCTCCAGCTCGAAGCCGTGCGTGATGCCATCGAGGCACACCCCACGCGCGAGGAACTGCGCGCGATCCTGCCAGCCGGTGGCGCTCGCAACGCGGTTGATGCTGCCCTCTGGGAGCTGGAATCGAAGCAGGCAGGCAAGCCCGTATGGGCGCTTGCAGGGCTGCCGCCGCCGCGGCCGCTCCCCACGACCTTCACGGTCGGCGCCGACGAGCCGACGGCGATGGCGGCCGCCGCGGTCGCGTATCGCCAGGCGCGTTCGATCAAGGTCAAATTGACCGGTGACCTCGACCTGGACATCGCGCGCGTCGCGGCGATCCGTCAGGCGCGGCCCGAGGTATGGCTGGGGGTCGATGCCAATCAGGGTTACCAGGTCGGCGGTCTCGAGCGGCTGGTGGCAGCCATGGTGGACGCCGATGTAGCGCTGATCGAACAGCCGCTGGCCCGGGGGCGCGAAGCCGATCTGGACGGATTCGTGTCGCCGATTCCTCTGGCCGCCGATGAAAGCGCGCTCACCCTGGCCGATGTCGACGGCCTGAAGGGTCGCTTCAACGTATTCAACATCAAGCTCGACAAATGCGGCGGCCTGACCGAGGCGCTGCTGATCGCCGCCGCGGCGCGCGAGGCCGGGCTTGGCGTCATGGTCGGGTGCATGGTCTGCAGCAGCCTGGGCGCTGCGCCGGGCTTCGTGGTCGGGCAGTTGTGTGATCTCGTCGACCTGGACGGGCCCACCTTCCTCAAGCAGGACCGCACGCCCGGGGTGCTCTATCGCGACGGCACGATCTGGTGTGACGAAGCAGTCTGGGGCGCCGGACGCTGAGGTCCGGGGCGGGCCTGGCGCATGAATTCATGTCAATGCTGCGACGCAGGATTGACAGTTCTCTGAACAGGACTATTGTGTCCTACATGGGCTTACGCATAGCCATTCATCCCAGGAGCGTCACTGCCAGGCCGGCCCCCACCCCAGCACGACGGGGTGCCCTGACTGCCGCATTCCGTGCCCATTGCCGTGGGCGTCCAGCTTCGCTACCGAGGTCTCATCACATGAGTCACTGTTCGCTCCGAATGAACGCGTTGTCGCTGGCCTGCACTGCAGGCATCCTGGCCCTGGGCTGCAGCGCCACGGCACTGGCACAGGTCGCCGCCGAGAACCCCAACCGCGACGACGTACATACGTTGGGCACTGTGACCGCGACCGCGCAGAAACGCGTGGAAGTGGTCACCGATATCCCGATGTCCATCAGCGTCATCAGCGAAGAGCAGCTCGACCGCCTCCAGGTCAACAACATGAATGACCTGGCCGGGCTGGTTCCCGGCCTGCAGATCACCAGCCTCGGTGCGCCGGGCCGCTCGACGATCTCGATCCGCGGCATCACCCCGATGGGCAATACCGCCTCGACCTCGATCTACGTTGACGACGTGCCGCTCACCGCCAATGGCTCACTGTCCGGTGCGACCTCCGGCATGTTCGACCTGCTGCCGTACGACGTGCAGAACGTGGAAGTGCTGCGCGGCCCGCAGGGCACGCTGTACGGTGCCAGTGCGCTGGGCGGCGTGGTCAAGTACGTCACCAAACGGCCGGACCTGGAGTACTTCTCGGGCCGCGCCGGCGCCACGATGCGCGTTGTCGACGATGGCGGCCGGGTGGGCCATTCCGAGCGCGCCGCCGTCAATGTGCCACTGGTGAAGGGTCAGTTGGCCCTGCGCGCCAGCTACGCCGAGCAGACCAGTCCGGGCTGGATCGACAACAGCGTCCTGCATCGCCGCGACACCAACGATGTGTACCAGAACGCCGGCCGCCTTTCGCTGCTGTGGAAGGCCTCCGATACGGTGGACGTGCTGCTCACCGCGATGCGCCAGGAAAACAAGGGCGACAATTTCGCGACGGTCGCGCTCGACCCGGCCACCTTCAAGCCGAAGCTGCCCGGCTACTCAAACGAGTATCTGTTCCTGCAGCCGAGCACGATCAAGTACGACGTGTACGGCCTGACGGTGGACTGGGATCTGGGCTGGGCCGACTTCACCTCCGCCAGCAGCTGGATGAAATCCAATTCATGGCGCCTGCAGGACCAGTCGGTGGAGTACATCCCCTTGCTGGGGCAGAAGCCCGGCGTGGGCCCGGTGATGGCGTACGCCGGCCTGGACACGGATATCGAGCTGAAGAAGTGGACCCAGGAATTCCGCCTGACCTCCAAGGGCGACAGTCGCCTGCAATGGCAGCTCGGCGCGTTCTATACCGATGAAGATGCCGCCTACATCGAGCGCGGCAGTGCACTGAGCCCGGCATTCAATCCGGTGCTTGATCTGTTCACCGCCTCGGTGCTGACCACGTATAAAGAGAAGGCCCTGTTCGGCAATGCCACCTGGAAGTTCACCGACCGCTTCGATCTGGCCCTGGGCGTGCGCCATGCGCGCAACGACCAGGAATTCCGCCAGACACTCGGCGGTCCGTTGGGCGGCGATGGCGTGCAGCGCATCACCGACTCCTCGGAAAGCGTGACCACCTGGAGCGCCAGCCCGCGCTTGTTCCTGGGCGAAGACACCATGGCCTACGTGCGGGTCGCCACCGGCTACCGCGCCGGCAGCCCCAATCCCATCCTGCCGGCCGCCCCGGAGGTGCCCGCGCAGGTCAAGTCGGATACGTTGATCAACTACGAAGCCGGCCTGAAGAGCCACTTCTGGGATCGTCGTGCGCTGGTGGAAGTGGCGGCATTCCGGATCGACTGGGACGACATCCGCTTGAACCTGCTCACGGCGCAGGGCATCTCCTATGGTGTCAATGGGGGCGAAGCACGCAGCCAGGGCGTTGAATTCACCGGCGCGCTGATGCCCGTCGACGGCCTGCGCCTGAGCGGCAGCCTGACCTACACCGACGCCACGTTGACGGCTCCGATTCCCCCGGCCCGTCCGGGCGGCCCGAACCAGGCCGAATCCGGCGCCCAGCTGCCGCAGGTGCCCGAATGGGCCGGCAGCCTGCAGGCCGACTACCAGTTCCCGACGAGCGGCGAATGGGGCTGGAGCGTCGGTGGCGCGCTGCGCTATTACGGCGAGCGTGCGGCATCGGTGGCCTCAACGCAGTCCTTCGACCTGCCCAGCTACACCACCGTTGACCTGACTGCCGAAGTGAGCAGCCAGAACACCACCGTGCGCTTCTTCATCACCAACCTCACCAACAAGGACATCTACGTCGCCGCTGGCAGGACGATTCCTGCCGCGGGCGCGCAGCAGTACCGGCGCTGGAATGCGGTGATGATGCAGCCGCGTACCGTGGGTGTTTCGTTGGATTACAGCTTCTGATCCAGCGGGGCAGGGCAGTGCGGCCCCTTTGGGGCCGTGCTGCCCGGTAACCGTGGCCGAAGCGGATATGCTTGCACGGATCCCATCCCATCCCGACCCGCAGGCAGCAGCGCGATGCACGCCAGAAGATGTTCCGTCCTGCTTTCTGCTGCGCTGCTGCTGTGTGCAGCGCTGCTCACCGCTGGATGTGCACGCACCCAGCGGGAGACCGTGTTTTCGTCAGACACGCTGAAGGTCGTGGCCGTGACGGAAAGCAGGCTGGATATCAACAGCAGCAAGTACCAGCACCACACCACGTACGCCGTTTACGTGAATGGCAGTGCGCTGTCAGATAGCGACTTCGCGACGCTGCTGCAGGATCATGACGCCACAGACGCCCCGTTTGTGCATACCGATGCGGTGGTGCTGGACGAAGACGCAGTTCTGATGGCATCGCACAATCGTGACAGCTCACGCTGCTGGACAACGCGGCTTTCCGCGAGCCGCAGCAGGGCGACGCTGGAGAAGATCACGGCAGGGACCGTCGACTGCGGCATCCGTCCGGCACCGCCGGGCTGGCGGGCGCTCTACACAGACCGCAGTGATCTCATCCTGGTCCGTGAACACCCGTTCCAGGTCCATCCCATCGCGGGGTACGCGTACGTCCTGTGGATCGATGGCGACATCGCCGCCCTGTATCACAAAGACCGGGACCATGAGCGACTGGTCGTCAGGCTGGCGAGGATTTCGTCCGACACGCCCCTCGCCGAGCAGGCACTGCCGATGCGGACCTATGCGGAGCCGGACCTTCTGTATGCCTCGCCTGAGCTGCGCCGCCAATGGCTGTTCGATAACTTCACGGTGGCCATGGGGGCGTCCCCCTCGATCCAGCTGCGCCCCGATCATCGACTGGAGACGATCACGCCCGAGGTGTGGGCGCAGTACCAGGAAAACGACCGGCAGAACAAGGAACTCGATGCCCAGGCACGTGCCGCCGGGGACGCCTGGATCGAGGCCCAGCGCCGGGAGCTGATGGAAGCGGACGCGACAGCGCGCGACGCCACGAAGTAACGCTGTCCGGCCCCTCGTCGAGCATCGCTGACGAGCAGCAGCATCATGACCAGTCCCTCCAGCAGGCGCCTGCTGGCGCGCTCTGGACAACGTAGAGATTTGGTATGTTGAACACCCTCAATTCCGGCATTCCAGAGGTCTGGTGTTTCAGTGATAGAGACCCGCCTGCTCCAACAGTTCATTGCCGTGGCCGAGGAGCTGCACTTCAATCGCGCCGCCGAGCGGCTGCACATGGCGCAGCCGCCGCTGAGCCAGGCCATCCGCAAGCTGGAGGGCGCCGTCGGAGCCCCGTTGTTCGAGCGCACCCCTCGCAGCGTCGCGTTGACACCGGCGGGGGCAGCCTTCCTTGAGACCGCGCGCCGTACCGTGCAGTCGCTGGAGGAGGGCGTCGCCCAGACGCGCCGCGTGGCCCAGGGCATGGAGGGCCACCTGACCCTGACCTTCATCAACATCGCCCCCTATGCCTCGTTGCTGCAGGCGTTGCGCCACTTTCGCGAGCTCAACCCGGGCATCGCCTTCACGATGCGGGAGGCCAGCACCCAGGAGCAGGTCAACGCCCTGGAGCAGGGAGAGGCGGATATCGGCTTCATGCGGACACCGGGCACCACGACGCCGCACCTGCGCATGGAAAGGCTGCTGAGCGAACGGATCTGCGTCGCGCTGCCGGCCGGTCATCCGCTGGCGGCGAAGGCGGGCATCGACCTGGCATTGCTCAGGGACGAAGCATTCGTCGCCTCGCCCCGGACACTCGGCAAAGGATTTCATGACCAGCTGATCGGCCTGTGCCAGACAGCCGGGTTCGTGCCCGACATCGTGCAGCACGGCCGGCAGATGCAGACCTTGATTGCCTTGGTGGCTGCGGGGTTCGGTATCGCGCTGCTTCCCGCTTCGCTGGCGACGGAAACGCGCGAGGACGTTGTGTTCCGTCCGCTCCAGGTGGAAGCGGCGGAGGACGTGTCACGGCTGGAGCTGTTCATGGCGTGGAACGAGACCCGGACCTCAGCGATCCGCGACCGGTTGATACAGGCGATTCTGCAGACCCGTTCTCTGCCCTGAGGTGACAAGACGCGCGGCGTCTTGCTGCAGTATGTAAACCGTCCTTCACCCGCACATGGCCAGGCACTAGGCTTCCGCAGCTCTGCTGGATAGGACCTGCGATGCCTGCTGCCATTTATGTGTTTTCCCTGTGCGCGTTCGCGTTCGGGCTCTCCGAGTTTGTGGTCGCGGGATTGTTGACCACCATTGCCGATGACCTCGGGGCGCGGATATCCCTCGTCGGCACGGCCATTGCCGCCTATGCACTGGGCGCGGCCATCGGCGCACCGTTCATCACCGCGCTGGTCGCGCACTGGCGGGACCGGCAGATCCTGCTGCTGGCCACGGCGTTGCTCGGACTGGGCAGCCTGCTGATGAGCGCCTCGCCCAATCTGGTCACACTGCTGGCCATCCGCTTCGTGGTCGGCCTCGGCCACGGCGTCTTCATGGCGGTCGCCTCCGACGCGGCGACCCGGCTCGTGGACCCGCAGCGATCCGGCCGGGCGCTGTCGGTCGTGTGGATCGGGTTGACCCTCGCGCTGGCGTTCGGCGTTCCGATCGGCACGTACCTGGGCAGTCTCTGGTCGTGGCGCGTGGTCTTCCTGTCCATCGGCGTCCTCAGCGTGGTCGGCATGCTGGGTCTGGCGCTGTGCATGCCGAGGGGAGCTGCCGGTTCGGCCCCGTCCCGCGGCGGCGCATGGAAGGGCATCCAGGCCATCATCCATCCCCAGCTCCTGACGACGGCCGGCATCGGCGCGCTGGTGAGCGTCGCGACGTTTTCGTTCTTCACCTTCGTCTCGCCGTATCTGCAGCAGGTAACTGGTGTGGACGTGCAGTGGCTAAGCCTGGGCATGCTGTTGTTCGGCGTCTGTGCGATCGCAGGCAACCTGCTCGGGGGAGCGCTGGGCGACGCGATGGACGGGGACCGCAGCCTTCAGTTGGCACTGTGCGCGTTGGCGTTGAATCTGCTCGGGCTCTACGTGTTCGCCAGCATGCCGGCCATGATGATGCTGCTGATCGGCACGCTGGGCATCTGTTTCTTCTGCATCGTGACGCTGCTGACGCTGCGTCTGCTCAAGCAGGCGCAGCGCTTGATTCCCGCCTACAGCCCGGTCGCGGCCGGGTTGAACATCGCCTCCTTCAACCTGGGCACCGCGCTCGGGGGCGCCATGGGCAGCCTCACGATCAGCTATGCAACGCTGGCATCAGTACCGCTGACAGGGGCCGTGGCCGCGGTACTGGCTGGCACCGTGTTGTATCGCCTTGCTCGCCGCAGGCACGGATCGCCTGTTTGAAGTGGTGGATCACGTCCGCTGCCGTTCAATACCCGCGAGATGCTCTGGAGCAGTCACTTCACTTGAAGCCGGCTGCCTTGCAGGCATCGACGAACGTCGCGCCTTGTTTATCCATGGCCGTTCTCACGCGCTTGCTGGCGTTCACAAGCGCCCCGCTGGGGGTGGCCCATTGCGCTTCCGGCAATGCCTGGGACCAGGCTTCCACCACGGCCGGCAGCGAAGGACGGCCGCGGCGATGGACCCATTCGGCGAGCAGGTAGGGCAGCTTCCAGAAGGTAAGGACACGCCACGCGTACCAGCGACGGAGCGGCCAGTAGGAGCGTTTGTCGTAGCCATACTTCTCCCGTTGTTCCAGCGTCAGATCATCACCGCCATCGTCGAGCGAACCCATCGCGCGAGCATCCTCACGCTCGATCTCAAAGGTGTGCATGCCCTCATACGGCTTCAGTCGATCCTTGGTCGGGACCAACCCCAATGCCTGGAACCATGGGTTGGGTGCATTGAACAACTGCCCGTCCTCCATGTAGTTCCGGATCGACGCCCACAGGCCCAGTGAGTGCGAATCACTGGGTTGTGGCAGCAGGACAAACTGCACGGTGTCGCGCTCTTTATCCTCCAGGCCCATGCCGAAGGTGTACTGGCGCGTTGTGCCATACGGGGTGATGCCTTGTGAATTGGACACCCAGGCAACGATGCTCTCCCAGGGCACGATCAGGGCACGGCCGCTCTCGCGGTCGATGTAGCACACCTCGCGACGCTGACGGTTGAAGCGCACCGGATAGGGCTTTGCGCGTTTGAACTCATCCGAGAACATCCCGTAGGCGAATGCCCCCAAGGGGAGGATGCCGAGAAGCGCGCCGGCAGAAAACACTTGAATGAACATCTTCAAATCCGCCCATGCCGTCGGGAAGTTCTCCGGGTAGGCGAGCACCAGGTAGAGCATGATGAGCGCGGGCACGATGAACGCGAGCACGAGCAGGCCGACGATTCCGCCGGCAAGCATTTTGCCGCCCTCTACGGTTCCCCAGTTGCTCCCTCCCAGGTCCAGGAACACATCATTGATGTCCGAAAAATGGCGACGGGAGGATTGCACCTGCCCGGTGTACACCGGCAAGGGAGACAGGAACAGCGTCTCGGTCGCGCCTTCAACCCGGATCTCGCCCGCTGAAGGGCGTTGACTGCGGACGTCGAGCGCAGCGGTCGCTGCCACAGTCGTGCGGCTCTTCCTGAAGAGTCGTTGAAACATGCAAGCTCGCCGGGCGGACAACCGCGCATGATTTCACAGGCACTATCGGCTGTCACCATCCCCTGGAATCACAGCGTCTACCAGTTCCAGCGCATGCCCAGCTTGCCGTTCCACGCGTTCTCGTCGCCATTGAAGCTCCAGCTGTAATCGAGATCGGCAAACAGGTAGCCGGTCTGGGTGACCTGCCAGGTTCCGCCGATGCCCACTTCGCCCCATGAGCCGCCCATATCCACGGCGAACGGCACGTAGCCGCTGTTGGTGGCGAACGCGGCGCGGGGCGTGCCGCGGAACTCGTGCCACACGTTGGCGCGCAGCCAGGCATTGCTGCTGCGGGCCTCACCCTGCGCGGTCTCGTGCTGGCCGGTGCGATTCAATCGCGCGCCGATGCGCCCGACCAGCGAGTCACCGTCGCTGAAGTGCACCTGCGCGGTGTGATCATCGAGGTCGTCGACGTCGATCTGCTGCCAGATCACCTGCGCCTGCGGCTCCAGACGCCAACGCCCGTCCTCGCCGGAGGACCCGTCGCCCTCGTTGAGGATGAACGGCCAGCCGCCTTCCAGCGACAGCGCCAGCCCATCGGCATCGACAAAACTGTCGGACGTGCGCGGGGACTGCAGGCGCATGTCATACCAGGTGTACTGGGCCACGGCGTCGATATAGGCGCCTTTGGCGGAGAACGCTGTCCAGTAGCCGCCGACCGAGCCGGCCTTGAACCGGTCAGTGCCAGCATGGAAGCGGTAATCCAGGAGGTTGTGCCGCACCTCGCCCTTGCCTTTGCCATACGCGAGGTAGACACCGGCGTGACGGCGGCGCAGGTCATCGGCATCCACGCGCCGGTAGAGGTCGGTACCGATCTGCAACGCATCGAAACGGTAGTCGAAGTCGGGCCCGCGATCGCCATAGATGCCGCGCCGGCCACCATCATGTTCGCCGTCGTGGCCGAGATAGCGCATCCAGGCGCCATTGAATCCGCTACGTTCGGTATCCAGGTCGCCGCGCTGATGCAGCAGCTGCTCATCGCCGATCCGTTCGTGCAGGGTATCGATCAGGGTGCGGCCGTACACCTGGGCCATCGCCGGTACGGCCGCGATCAGCGACACCTCCTGGCGATAGGCCGGGGGCGGCGAGGGGCTGGGCGGTTCAGGGGGCACGGGATCCGGCGGAGCAGGATCCGGTGGCGGCGGGAGAGGAGGGGCGGGGCAGGGCGGTACCGGCGCGCCCGGGCTGGCGCAGTCGATCACCGAGCGCAGGTACCAGCTGTTCTCCACATCCGCGCCGGAGACCGTGGCCGCGCCACCGCGGAACAGGAAGTACTCGTACGGACCCGCCACCACCGGTGCCGCCAGCGCGAAGTTGTCGGGCGTGCTGGTGGCGTTGCTTGCCTGCACCACGCGGATGCCATCGGCCAGCGTCCGGTCGCCACGTCCGCCGGTGTTGTGTATCTCCAGCACGCCCGGGCCACTGCTGCTGCCATCCACCACGACCAGCTGGTCCGAGGGCGAGGCATCGTCGCCCAGCCAGGTGTTCAGCGCGAGCGTGCCATTACCGCTGTAGCGCGACACGGTCAGGGTTCTGTAGCTGACCACTTGGACGGGATCTCCGCCAGGCACCGCGAACGCGATCCGGCTGCGATCATTGAGCAGCGTGGTGAGCGTGGAGCTGCCGGTCAGGTTCCACAGCGTGTCATGCAGCGCCACATTGGAGAGGCTGCCGGGCAGGGTGATCGCGGCGCCGGTGAGCACGCTGCCGGTCGCGGTGATGCTGGCAAGGGTCGGGGTGTCGGCGGCCGGCAACACACCCTGCGGCGCCGGTAAGGCCATCGGCAGGGGCACTGGCGGATCATCGGGCGGAAGGTCCGGGGGAAGGAGCGGGACAGCGGCGTCCCGCGGTGCCACCGCTGGCGTTGAGCGTCATCCCGGGGCGGCCTGAGTTGATGATGGTCGTTCCAGCGCTGTCGATGGTGCCGCCGGTGGCGTTCAGCCCGATGCCACCCGCGCCACCGCCGCCGATGTAGAGATTGCGCGCGGTGATGCGGGTTGCCGCGCCATCGGCACGGATACCGCCCCCGCTTCCCGAGGTGGTCAGGATACTGTCGGTGACGCTGACCTGCGCGCCAGCCTGGCCATACACGCCGTTGGCATTGAGATCGGTGGTGCGCGTGTCCAGGCGCAGCAACGCCGCCTGTGGTCCGACCCCGCCGACGGCGCCCTGGACCAGCACGGCGTTGGCGTTCATCCCGTGCGTGGTGATCACCGTGTCTGCTGCCTGCAGCCGCGAGGTCGCGGAAGCCGCCTGGGCTACCAGCACGCCGGTGCTGTTGTTGCCGTAGGTCTCGATACGGGTCGTGGTGCCCAATGGTGAGCCATCGGCCGCCACGTCCAGCCGCAGCGTGCCACCCGTGGAGGACACCTGCGCGCCGTTCGCCCCGGTGGTGCCGGTGGCCACATAGGCGGCAGGATCCGTGGTGGCATTGCCGCCGGCATCCACCGGCAGGCCATAGCTGGCGGCGGCAGGATCCGTGCCGAGCTGTACGCCGGTCAGCAGGGCATTGCCTTGGCTGACCACGGTACCGCCGCTGGCGGCCTGCAGGCCAACCGCCGCGTTGCCGCCGGCAATGCCGGAGGTGTAGATCGCACTGCCGCTCAGCGTGAGCGTGCCTGATGTCAGCGCATGGCCAGCGATGGCACCGTTGAGCAGCGTTGAGAGGCGAAGCCCGTTTGCCGTAAGCGCGCTGCCACCGCCTTCGGCGCGCAGCGCATTGCCGGTCTGTCCTGCAGCGATGACGACACCCGGCGCTCCTGCCAGTGTGACCGTGCTGCCGCTCCCGGCCAGCACGCCGTGCGCATTCTGCCCGGCCACGCGGATGTCCAGCCCATCAACCTGCACCTGGGAGGTGCCGGTGGCCGACAGCCCGTGCGCGGTGATGCCGGTGGCGTTGATGGTCAGCCCGGACAAGGTGCCTTGCGCATCAGCGAACACCAGGCCGGTCGCGCCGGTGCCGGTGGTATCGATGGAAAGCTGGGATGCCTGGAGGCGCGAACCGGTGGCAAAGCGTCCACCACTGTTGTTGTTGCCGCGGGTGAGGATGTTCACCGCATGCACGTCGAACTGCGCGCCGCTGGCGCCGAGCAACCCGTGGCTGCCATTGGTTGCACCGGCGCCGGTGCCGAGGATATGGATCGATGTGGTGCCACCCGTGGGAACGCCGGCGCTGTCCACATTCAACCGGACGGTGCCGTCAATGGCACTGATGCCGTGGGCCGCCGTTGCGGCCTTGCCCACGTAGGCATCGGGATCGGTGACGAGATTGCCGCTGGCGTCCACCGGCAGACCGTAGGTGGCGGGATTGCCGGGTTGCGTCCCCAGCAATACCCCGGTGGCAATGACATCGCCGCTGCCGGTGAAGCGGCCGCCTGCGACCTGGATGCCTTCACTGTTGGCCAGGGACGTGTAGAAACGCGTGCCGTTGGAGGTCAGCGTGGTGCCTGCCTCCAGGCGGGCAGCAGGCCCCCCGGCGCCCAGCCGGCTGACGGTGGAGCCGGCCGCCAGGAAGTTGACCGCGCCCGCGTTGGTCGAGCAGACCGTGGCCGTGTTGGCGGCACTGGTGATCAACGCCACCGCGCCGGTAGCGTTGATCACGCCGGCATTGGCGGCATAGAAGGCCGGTGCACCGACGGTGGTCGGCGCGTAGGTGCCGCTTGCGACCGTCAGGACCGTGCCGTTCGCGCGGACCTGCTGGGCGGGTACGCTTGCCGGTACCGTGATACAGCTGGCCGCGTCCACGCTCTGCGCCAATGCGCACCAGGGCGCCGACGCAGCCAGCCCGACCACGAGCAGGCTGCCGCGGATCGATTGCGGTGACACGAACGTACCCGCACACGTCACGCCGGAGGCTGCTCGGCGACCAGATCGGGAAGTCTCCACGTTTTATCCATGATGTGCTGTGTTGATCTACATGCACGACGTCGCCACGCATGGCGGGCACCGGGTGTGACTCGAGTCTGGCCACAGCGCTCCACGTGCTCAACCGCAATACGTGCGGGGTGAGGTCAGTAAAACTACCGGCACCCGGGGCGCACAGCCTCCCGCAGACATCCGACGCAGCGCTGACATCGGCCCGGGTATAGTGATCCTGACTTCACCGTAAGGATCGAAGCTATGCAGAAGGGCTCGGATCTACTGGTCAAGGCGCTGGAGAACGAAGGCGTCGACCGCATCTTTGGTGTGCCGGGCGAGGAGAATCTGGACTTCCTTGAGTCGCTCCGGACCTCGCACATCGAGCTGGTGCTCACACGCCACGAGCAGGCGGCCGCGTTCATGGCCGCCACCCACGGCCGGCTCACCGGCAGGCCAGGTGTATGCCTGGCCACGCTCGGCCCGGGCGCGCTGAATTTCTCCACCGGCGCGGCCTATGCCCACCTCGGCGCGTGGCCGATGATTCTGATCACGGGGCAGAAGCCGGTGATGAGCGCCAAGCAGGCACGGTTCCAGATCGTGGATATCGTGGCCTCGATGAAGCCGCTCACGAAAATGACGCGTCAGATCGTCAGCCCGGCCGCGATTCCGGCCACGGTGCGCGATGCCTTCCGCGTGGCCATGGAAGAGCGCCCAGGGCCGGTGCATCTGGAGCTCCCGGAGGATGTCGCCGGCGAGGAGGTGGAGGATATCCCCGTCATCCCGGTTCATCCGCTGGAGCGTCCGATCGCACCGTCTGCCGCGCTCGACCGCGCAGAAGCGGCCATCCTGGCCGCCAAACGGCCGCTGGTGATGATCGGTGCGGCGGGAAGCCGCCCGTGGCTCGCCGAGGCGCTTTCCGCGTTCGTCACGCGGACCCGCCTGCCGTTTTTCAACACGCAGATGGGCAAGGGCGCCGTCACCGGCGGTTCCAACCTGTACATGGGAACGGCCGCGCTCTCCGAGGGCGACTATGTCCACGAAGCCGTTGCCCGTGCTGATCTGATCATCGCCATTGGCCATGACACGGTCGAAAAGCCGCCCTTCCTGATGAAGAGCGGCGGCGGCCCCAAGGTCGTCCATATCAGCTTCCAGTCCGCCACGGTGGAGCAGGTGTATCACCCCGATATCGAGGTGCTGGGCGACATCGGGGCTTCGGTGGATGCCCTGGCCGGGCGGCTGGAAGGCCGCTTGGCGACTGACGAAGGCATGATCGCGCTGCGCCAGAAGATCCTGGCCCGTCTCAACGACCGTGCCGAGGAGGACCGCTTCCCGGTCACGCCGCAACGGCTGGTACATGACGTGCGCCAGTCCATGCCGGACGACGGCATCGTCTGCCTTGACAACGGTATGTACAAGATCTGGTTCGCGCGCAACTACCGCACGCATGTCGCCAACACGTTGCTGGTCGACAATGCGCTGGCCACGATGGGGGCCGGCCTGCCGTCCGCCATGATGGCCGCGATGCTGTACCCGAAGCGGCGCGTCCTGGCCGTATGCGGTGACGGCGGCTTCATGATGAACTCGCAGGAGATGGAAACCGCCGTGCGCCTCGGACTCAACCTGGTGGTGGTGATCCTCAACGACAGCGCCTACGGCATGATCCGCTGGAAACAGGCGGTGGATGGCTTCGAGGATTTCGGGATGCGCTTTGGCAATCCGGATTTCGTGAAGTATGCCGAGGCCTACGGCGCCAAGGGGAGCCGGGTGACCGCAGTAGGCGACCTGGTGCCCATGATCGAAGCCGCCTTCGCAGGCGGCGGTGTCCACGTGCTGGATGTGCCGATCGACTATGCCGAGAACACCCGCGTGCTGGTGGACGAGCTGCGCAACCGCACGCCGGACGTGGGCTGCGCGTGATCGCCCTCGCTGACCCTTCCGCAAGGAGCTCAAGATGTTGACCGTCGTACAGGCTTTTGACCGCGCCCCTATCGCTGAGATCGGACTGGATACCGCCGCCGCGCTGGAGCGCAAGCTCAGTGCCGCCGAGCGGGTTTTCAAGAACCGCGACGGCTGGCTCGCCCCGCACCAGCGTATCGCCATCCTGCGCAAGCTTGCCGCCCTGATGGATGCCAAACGCGACCACCTCGCCCTGCAGATTGCACGCGAGGGCGGCAAACCGCTCCAGGATGCGATCATCGAGACCACACGTGCGATCGATGGCGTCCACAATGCGGCCGACGAGCTGCGCAACTTTGCCGGCCGCGAAATCCCGATGGGTCTTTCCGCAGCGTCCGAAGGCCGCTGGGCGTTCACGACCCGGGAGCCCATCGGCATCGTGGCGGCCATCTCGGCGTTCAATCACCCGCTCAACCTGATCGTCCATCAGGTCGCGCCGGCCATCGCCGTGGGTTGCCCGGTCATCATCAAGCCGGCCTCGGCAACGCCACTGTCCTGCCTGGAATTCGTGGCGATGGTGCATGAGGCCGGGCTGCCCGAACCGTGGTGCCAGAGTTTCCTCCCCGAAGGCAACGACCTGGCCGAGGCGCTGGCCACCGACAGGCGCATTGCCTTTCTGAGCTTCATCGGTTCGGCGAGGGTAGGGTGGTCGCTGCACGCCAAGCTGGCACACGGCGCACGTTCGGCGCTGGAGCACGGCGGGGTTGCGCCCGCCCTCGTCGACCGCAGTGCTGACCTGGCCAGGATCATCGAGCCGATCGTCAAGGGCGGCTACTACCATGCCGGCCAGGTGTGCGTGTCCACACAGCGCATCTTCGTCCACAACGACATTGCAGACGCCTTCACCCAGGCCCTCGTCGCCCGGGTTGAACGGCTGCGTACCGGCGACCCGACCCTGAAGGACACCGAGGTGGGCCCGCTGATCCAGCCGCGCGAGGCCGACCGCGTGGCCGAGTGGATTGACGAAGCGGTGAGCGGCGGTGCGCAGCTTGCCACCGGCGGCAAGCGACTTTCCGAGACCACACTGCAGCCCACCGTGCTGCTCGATCCGGCCAGCGACGCGCGGGTGACCACGCAGGAAGTCTTCGGCCCGGTGGTGGCCGTTTATCGCTACACCGACCTCGACGAGGCGATCGCGCGCGCCAACGCCCTGCCCACCGCCTTCCAGGCCAGCGTGTTCGCGCAGGATATCGACATCGCCATGCGCGCCGCCAACCGGCTGGATGCCTCGGCCGTGATGATCAATGATCCGACTGCGTTCCGCACGGACTGGATGCCTTTCGCCGGCCGCCGCGAATCGGGCTATGGCACGGGCGGGATTCCGTACACGATGCGGGACATGTCGCAGGAGAAGATGATTCTGATGCGGCGGAGTTGAACCTCATATGGTCAGGTCGGTATCTGCAGAAAAGCAGCGTGAGTACGACGAACTGAAGCGCTTCTTTGTTCACTGGGAGACACATCTCACGCCGCAACGGGTGTTGGGGCTCGAGCACCCGCACAATCCAATCAATGTGCTTGCGGTCTACGAGCGCCAGCTGGGTGTTTCACGTGTCCTGCCAGGCCTGAAACAAGCGGTCAATGACATCCTGGAGGACTTCGGGGATTTCTCGCCACAGCAGATCGCTGCAGCAGATGCCTCTCTAGCCGGGGCTGGTGCACCGACGATGAGTCAGCTCTGGCAGCGCCGCTCTCGTCACTACAAGGCTCTCCTGCGGCGTGGCCGCCTCCGCAATGACACCGAGTACTATCTGGCCTCGTCGATTGTGTGTGATACCGCCTCGCCAGTTCCTCCCAACGAACTGGACCTTCTGGACAGGATGGTGGCCAACTATGAGTTGCAGCGGACCTGACCCTCTACACGCGCCATGGCTCGACGCCAGGGAAATGATGGTCGTACTTACTGATGCCTGACACCTGTCACTTGTGATGGGTCGGTGCAAAGCGAGAATGGAGCCATTCCCGCGCGGCGTGCATCGCCGGCACCCGCCCACATCAAGGACTCCCCGTGATCATGCTGCAGCACCTCATCTCGAACACCCCTGTGTGGGTCTGGGCGCTCCTGGTCTTCCTGGTCAGCCGCGGCATCGCTGCCATGAGACCCGGTGAAACCTCGCTCACGAAACTGGCCATCGTGCCGGCGCTCTTCACCGCCTGGGGGGCCTGGTCGCTCGGCCACCGTTTCGGCAGTTCCTGGGAGGCGTGGGGGGAATGGGTGGTCGGCATCGGTGCGGGCATGGGCCTTGGGTGGATGCTGCTGCGACGGGCAACGCTCACCGTCAACATATCCACGGGGAGGTTGTGGCGCAGTGCGGACTACAGCCTGCTGCCGCTGCTGCTGCTCACGTTTGTGGTGAAGTACGGCTTCGAGGTAGCGCTTTCCGTCTCCCCTTCGCTCAACCTCGATGTCGGCTTCCGCGCCGCCTATCTGTTGTTGTCGGGCGGGTTCACCGGCGTCTTCATCGGAAAGTACCTGCGATACCTGCGCGCCTCGCGGCTTGCCATGCCGCGCTCGGCGCTGGAAGCGGCCGGCTGAGGCCACCTGGCGTTACACGCCCCGTCTCTGCGATGCCAACATCGATCTCGCGAGAGGCTTGGTGTCTGCCACCGATGGCGGCACACTGCTGCTGGTTGTGGCGTAGCGCCACCAGGCAGGAGAGGTATGCGTGACTGATGCAGCAAAACAAACACTGACGATGCGCCGCGCCAGCGTGGCCGATGCGCCCGCTGTACTGCGGTTGTTCGACGAGGTGATTGCCTGGTTCGTGGCCATCGGCAACCCACAGCAGTGGGGTAGCGAAGCGTGGTCATCGATTCCACGCCGTATCACCCAGGTGAGCGACGCCTGCGCGCTGCCGGGTGCTTGGGTAGCGGAGACCGCACAGGGCGAGGTGCGTGCGTTCCTGGCGTTGGGAGACGCCATGCCTTACGTGCCGGCAGCGGTCGAGCCAGAGCTCTACGTGCGTGTGCTGATTGCTTCGCGCGATCCGCGCGTGCGCGGTATCGGCCGCCGGCTGATGGCGTTCGCCGACGAGCAGGCACGTGCCGCGGGTGTCGCTTACGTGCGCGTGGATTGCTATGCCGGGGGCAGTGGCGACCTGGTGCGTTTCTACGAATCGTGCGGTTACGAACGGTTGTCGACCTTCAACATAGACGGTTGGCCGGGTCAGGTTCTTGACCGCCGTTTGTGAAGCAGTCGTCGGCTAAAGGGCCAGCAAAGGCCTCGAAACAGACGCCCGCGTGATCAACTGGTAGGGCAGCACATGGTTCACGGTGGCGCGCGCCGAGGACGCGGGATGCCGGATCGCGCGCAGCAGGATATCGATGGCCGTGTCCGCCATCGCGGCCACCGGCTGATGGATGGTCGTCAGTTCCGGCCACACCATCGTTGCCGCGGAGGTGTCGTCGAAGCCCACCACCGAAAGATCCCCTGGCACCTCCAACCCGCGGCGATGGGCGACGGAAACCACGGCCGACGCCATGTCATCGTTGCTGGCGAAGATCGCGCTGGGCGGCTGGGGCAGCGTCAACAACCGTTCGGCCGCCTCCAGCCCGGAGCGGTACGTGAAATATCCCGGCTGGACGAGCGTGTCGTCGTAGCCGATGCCGGCGTCAGCCAAGGCATCCCGGTAGCCTTGCCAGCGGTGCGCGCTGGCGGTCTGATTTGGATCGCCGGTGATGTAGCCGATGCGGGCATGCCCGTAAGCGATCAGATGCGACACCATGTCGTGGCTTGCCTGGCGGTCATCAATGCGCACGCACGACAGCCGGTCGCTGAAATGGCTGGATGCGATGGAGACGACGGGAATGCCGGCGGTCACGAAGGTGTCGACGATGTCCTGTGATTCGCACAGGGGCGGCGGAAGAATCACGCCCGCCACGCTGTTGGACAATTGCCGTGCTGCCTCGCGACGTTGCTGGCTGCCCAGTTCATCCCAGGTGGCGATCACCAGCTGTGCCGCTGCCCGGGTGGAGCCACGCAGCGCGCCCACCAGCAGTTCGCGCAGGTAGCTGGAGCTCGGATTGGTGTAGATCAACGCGATGCAGGTGTGCTGCGCCGCGGCCAGTGCGCTCGCCGCAAGGTTGGGGCGGTAATCCAGTGCGAGCACGCTGCGCATGACACGCTCCCGGTTGCCGTCACGCACCCCCGCATGGCCGTTGATGACGCGCGACACCGTCATGGCGGACACGCCGGCGTGCGCCGCGACGTCGTCGATGGTGATGGCGCTGGCTTTCCGACGCACGGCTTTCGGGCTGTTTTTCAGGACACGCGCTCCTTTGTTGCGCTGCATGATGACAAGCGCGACCCCGGATGATTAGTCTGCGGCCGTGACGTGATGGTAGCGCTACCACTTGGCCGGGGTAAGGGCCAACGGGTACCCCCCCTTTACCACGCGGCTGTTCTGGCAAGCCTGAAAGCGAGTGTAAGTCGCAGCACGCGCACAGCGCGCTGCGATGTTCGGTGTGGAAGACGGGCATCGCCCGTACGTGCCCCCAGGAGGGGCGGTGCATCCATTCGATCGTTATGTCAGAGGGGAGAGTCATGAGCGCTTCTACGTTCCGTCGTACCCAATGCCGGGGGGCTCGTTCATGAGCCGCACGCTGGCGAAGTTCACCTCCAGGGCCATGTTTACGTTTGTCGGTGGCGTCCTGGTCATCAATCCCGCGTTTGCACAGGACGCGCCAACGCCCGCGCCCGTCGCCCAGCCGCAGGCCCAGCCCAGCCCGACACAGCTGGATACTGTGCAGGTCACCGGCATCCGCAACAGCCTCAGCCAGGCGATGGACATCAAACGTGACTCGGCCGGCGTGGTGGATGCCATCAGTGCCGAGGATATCGGCAAGTTTCCGGACACCAACCTGGCCGAATCGCTGCAACGCATCACCGGCATCTCCATCGAACGTCGTGATGGTGAAGGCGCGCAGGTCACGGCACGCGGCTTTGGCCCCCAGTTCAACATGGTCACGCTCAACGGACGGCAGATGCCGGGCGCAGATGCGTTCGGTGCCTCTGGGCAGGTCGCCATCGGCGGCGTCGACGGGGGTACCCGTGCCTTCAACTTCGCCCAGCTGGCCGCCGAATCCATCAATGGCATCGAGGTCTACAAGACCAGCCAGGCCAATGTCCCCAGCGGCGGTATCGGCGCCACCATCAACATCCTGACCGGACGCCCGTTCGATCATGACGGCACCGTCGCCAGCGCCGGTGCCAAGGTCGTCTCCGACCAGAGCCAGCCATTCGACAGCGACCTGACGCCTGAACTGTCCGGCATCTTCAGTTACAGCAACCCGGACAAGACCTTCGGCGTTGGCGTGAGTGCGAGCTACCAGAAGCGCAAGGGTGGCTCGGTGCAGGCCACCAACAACTACTGGAACATCCAGCCGTGGACCGGCACGATGCCCGGCAACCCGACCGTGGTCAATGCACCGGCGGTGGGCGCGCTTTACGGTCGTCCGAACGACCTTCGCTATGCGTTCTCCGAGTTCGAGCGTGAGCGCATCAATGGTCAGGCGGTGCTGCAGTTTGCGCCGACCGACGCGGTGACCCTGACCCTGGACTACACCTATTCGACGAACGAGATCACCGAGAATCGTGGCGAACAGGGCATGTGGTTGCAGAACAGCAACTACACCGATGTCACGTTCGACACCAGCGGTGCGGTTGCGACGCCGGTCTATATCCGTGAAATCGCGGGCACCAAGGATTTCGGGCTTGAGCAGCAGCGCAGCATGCAGAAGTACAAGCTGGGGTCCCTCGGCTTCAATGCACTGTGGAACGTCACCGACCAGTTCAAGCTGACCTTCGACGCGCACAATTCAAAGAACGAGAGCCGACCCAACGACCCGCTCACCGGCGGCGGCTCCATCTTCAGCAGCATCGCCGGCACCAACAACTGCACTACCGGGCCGCATTGCGGTGGGTCGTGGGTACAGGAGATGAACTTCAACAACGGCTTGCCCGTGGGCACCCAGGTCTGGTACCCGAGCACGGCCGATGCCATCGCCAAGACCAACGGCGTGGTCAACCCGGGCTTCGTGCCGGGCGAAATTGGTTCGCAGGTGCTGCGCATCAATTCGCAGACCCAGGTCAGCGAGATCAAGCAGGGACGCGTCGACGGTGAATGGAGCTTCGACCGGGGGCGCTTCCAGTTTGGCGTGGACTCCAGCAAGCAGACCACCCACCGGATCCAGGCCGCGGAGAATTACAACACTCTGGGCGACTGGGGCGTGGCCAACGTTGACGGGGATGTGGCCAACGGGCTGATGGACCTGCTGCAGCCGGTCAACATCGTCGGGTTGTTCAACGACTTCAATGCCAACAGCTTCACCGCCTGGCGCGGCGATGCGGGCCGCCTGGCGCAATGGGCCGCGGACAACTATGGCGCCAGTCTTGGCGTGAGCCCGCAGCGCGCCGCCGACAACCTGGTGGAAGAGAAGACCAAATCGGCCTATTTCCAGGTCGAGCTGGACGGCGAGCTGGGCGGCCTGCGCACCAATACCCGCCTGGGCGTGCGCTATGAGACCACCGATGTGGTGTCGACGTCGGTCATCGCCATCCCGGAAGCCATCGAATGGCAGTCCAACAACGACTTCCGCGTGGTGTTGTCCGATGAGCAGCAGCCGTTCACCGAGAAGAACAGCTACAGCTACATCCTGCCCAACCTCGATTTCAGCATCGACCTCATGGACGATCTGAAGGCACGCGTCTCGTTCGGCAAGAGTATCGCGCGCGCGCCGATCGGCAACCTCTACGCAGGCCCGACCGCACAGCAACCGTTTGGCTCGGTGCTGATCGATCCGTCTTCGCGGGCCAGCGGCACCGCACAGAACCCGCAGCTGAAGCCGCTGGAGTCGGACAACCTCGACCTGGCACTGGAGTGGTACTTCGCCGATGCGAGCTACGTGTCGTTGACGTACTGGAACAAGTCCGTCAACAACTTCATCGGCAACACCATCGTGCAGGAGAACCTGTATGGGCTGAGGGATCCTACCGCCGGCCCGGATGCGCAGGCCGCGTTGGCGTTCCTCAACAGCGGCGCCTGTATCACCCAGGTCGGCGCGGCCAATGCGGCGGCCTGCTCGGCCAACGATACGGCCCTGTTCACCGCGCTGGCCTTGCTGCGCAACAATCCGGCCGGACTGGGCGCCTACAACGGTACCGACGCGCAGGTCCTGGCCACCGAAGCGGCCTATGACCTGTACGGGGAGGGCGATGATCCGCTCTACCAGTTCAGCGTCAACCGTCCCATCAACCAGAACCAGGCAAAACTGCACGGTTGGGAGCTCGGGGGTCAGTACTTCTTCGGCGATACCGGCTTTGGCGTCCTCGCCAACTACACCCTGGTGGATGGCGATGTCGGCTACAACAACGGGGGCGACCCGGGCATCGACCAGTTCTCGTTGACCGGCCTCAGTGACACCGCAAACGCCGTGCTAATGTACGAAAAATATGGTTGGTCGGTGCGTTTGGCGTGGAACTGGCGCGACCAGTACCTGATCCTCGCCAACCAGGGGACCAGTCGCAATCCGTACTACGTGGAAGCGTATGAACAGTGGGATCTCAGTGTGAACTACACCCTGGATGATCACTGGTCGTTCGGTCTTGAGGCGATCAACCTGACCGGTGAGGACGTCCGTTGGCGCTCGCGCACCTCGCAGATGATCGTGAAGCTGGCTGACCAGAGCCCGCGTTACATGCTCGGCGTTCGTTACAGGTTCTGACGTGTGGGGGTGCCGCTGCCCTGGCAGCGGCACCCGTTCAAGGGTCCTGATGGGGTTGGAAGAACACCATGCCGCGTTACGAAATGCTCAACAACATCGCCCACCGCGATCTGCGCGTGGCCACCGATTTCGGGTCCGCGTTTGGCGATGCGGTCGGCATGGTGCCGGCCTACCCGAGCGAGTTCGCCGAACTGCAGCGCGAATACCCCATTTTCCTTCGCAGGGACGCCGCCACGGGTGAGTGGCAGTCCGTGGTCCTGCTTGGGTTTGAGCAGCACGAGAATCTTTACCTGCAGGACGGCCGCTGGAATGCGTCCTACCTGCCCGGGGCGGCGGCCAAGGGGCCGTTCCTGATCGGCTTCCAGGAAAACCGGATCGATGGCACGCTCACCCAGGAAGCGGTGCTGCACGTGGATCTGGATCACCCGCGCGTGACGGCGATGCAGGGCGAGCCGGTATTCCTGCCGCAGGGGGGAAACACACCTTATCTGGACCACATCGCAGGCGTGCTGCGCGGTATCCACGAGGGACACGCCTTCGGGGCGGCGATGTTTGCCGAGCTGGATGCTAAAGGCCTCATTCACCCGATCACGCTCGACGTGCAGGTTGCCCAGGAGCATCGGGTCGGTGTCAACGGCCTGCACGCCATCGACCGTGACCGGCTTGCCCAGCTGGACGGTCCGGCGCTGGCCGAACTCAATCGCGCCGGCTACCTGGAAGGGGCGTACCTGATGCTGGCGTCGCTGCACAACATGCGTCGCCTGATCGCAGAGAAACAGAAACGTCTGCGTCTGCAGGATGCCGCCGCTGCGGCGGGCAGGAACTGACCGGTGCTGGACGGCATTTCCATGCGGACACTGGAAGGTCTGGCACCTGGCGCGCTTCCGCTGGAGGCACTGGTGGCCGCCGGCGAGCCGGTGGTACTGCGCGGCATCGCGCGCGACTGGGCGCTGGTGCAGGCCGGGTTACGCTCCACGCAGGCGGCACTGGGCTATCTGCGCGGCTTCGAGGCAGGTGTGCCGGTCCCGTACTCCTACGGCGGGCCTGAGATCGAGGGGCGCCCGTTCTATAACGAGGATTTCACCCGGTTGAACGTCGAGGTCCGGCGCGGATTGTTGACGCAGGTGCTGGACGAGATAGAAGCCACCCTCGAGGCACCGCGGCCGCCCACCTACTATGTCGCGTCCTTGCTGATCGATCGAGCGCTGCCCGGGTTCGCGCAGCACAACGATGCCGGCCTGGCCGGGCAGGGCATCGACGCTTCGGCAAGCATCTGGATCGGCAACCGCGTGACCGCCTCCTGCCATTTCGACACGCCCGACAACCTGGCGTGCTGCGCCGTAGGTCGGCGCCGGTTCACGCTGTTTCCGCCGGAGCAGATCGACAACCTGTATCCCGGGCCGCTGGAACCCACCCCGGGCGGACAGGTAGTGAGCGTGGTGGATTTCGACCGCCCGGACTTCTCGGTCCACCCGCGATTCCGTGATGCATTGGCAAGCGCACAGACCGCCGAGCTGGAACCCGGCGATGCGATCTTCATTCCCAGCCTGTGGTGGCACCACGTGCGCAGCCTCGCGCCTTTCAATGTGCTGGTGAACTACTGGTGGCGCAGCTCGCCGGCCTTCCTGTCCTCGCCGCTACCGGCACTCCACCACGCGATGTGGGCCGTGCGCGACCTGCCGGCGCGCGAGAAGCAGGCCTGGGCAACGATCTTCGAGTACTACGTCTTCGGCCCGGGTGAGCGTGCAGGACACCACCTGCCCGACGCCGCCCGGGGCGACCTGGCACCGTTCGACGAGCCGCAGGCGCGCCGCATGCGCGCCCAGCTGCTGGCTCGACTCAACCGCTGATGGGAGCACCGCATTGAACGTGGCGAACACAACGCAAGGGCGCATCCGCAAGGTCGTCATCGCCGGTGGCGGCACCGCCGGCTGGCTGGCCGGCTGTGCGCTGGCGCACCAGTTCCGTGATCAGTTGGACATCACCCTGGTGGAGTCCGAGCAGATCGGCACGGTGGGTGTCGGCGAGTCGACCGTGCCCCCCATCCGCACGTTTCACCGTTTTCTGCAGATCGATGAGCAGGAGTTCCTGCAGGCCGTCGCCGGCACGTTCAAGCTCTCGATCTCGTTCGAGAACTGGCGTCGCCCCGGGGAACGTTTCATCCATCCGTTCGGCACGATCGGGCAGGGCACCTGGGCCACACCGTTCCACCATTTCTGGCTGGACAGCCTGCGCCGCGGCATGCCGTCGGACCTGGGCGATTTCTGCCTGGAAAGCGCGGCCTCGTGGCATGACCGGTTTACGCTGGAGACCCAGCCCCAGGTCAACTACGCCTATCACTTCGACGCCGGGCTCTACGCGAAATTCCTGCGCCGCAAAGCCGAAGGCCACGGGCTGCGACGGGTCGAAGGCAAGATCCGCGAGGTCCGCCAAGATGCCCACGACGGCTCCATTGCCTGCCTGGTGCTGGAAGACGGGCAGGTCATCGAGGGCGACCTGTTCATCGACTGCACGGGCTTCCGCGGCCTGTTGACCGAGCAGACCCTGCATACCGGCTATGAGGACTGGCACGAATGGTTGCCCAGTGATCGTGCCGTTGCGGTGCAGACCGCATCGGTCGCGCCGCCGGTTCCGTATACCCGCGCCATCGCGCACGAAGCCGGGTGGCGGTGGCATATCGCGCTTCAACACCGGGTCGGCTGCGGGCTGGTGTTCTCCAGCCGCCACATGTCCGATGACGAGGCGCACGCCAAGCTGCTGCGCGACGTTGATGGCCCGCCCCTGCGGGACCCCTGGCTGGTGCCGTTCCGCAGCGGGCGCCGGTTGAAGGCATGGAACAAGAACGTGGTGGCACTGGGGCTTGCCAGTGGCTTCATCGAGCCGCTGGAATCGACCAGCATCCACCTGACCATCAGCGCGGTGGTGCGCCTGATCCAGTTGTTCCCATCCGACGGCATCAGCCCGGCGCTGGTGGACCTGTACAACGAGGTCAGCCGGCAGGAGATGGAGCACGTGCGCGACTTCATCATCCTGCACTACCACGCCAACCAGCGCGACGAGCCGATGTGGAAGGCCTGTCGTGACATGGACCTGCCCGAATCGCTCGCGGTCCGGCTGCGGGCCTGGCGCGAACGTGCGCATGCCTGGCAGGACCCCGGCGAGCTGTTCCGGGTCGACTCCTGGACGAGCGTGCTGATGGGGCAGGGGATCCAGCCGGGACCTCCGCATCCGCTTGCCGCTGCCATCAGCGACGCGGACCTGCGCACGCTGTTGATGCGGATCCGCCAGCCAGTGGAGCAGGCGGTCGCGACGATGCCGTCGCAGGCAGCGTTCATCGAACGCTACTGCAGGGCGGCGCGGGACGTCTGGCCACGGGTCTCAGCCCTGGCATGACGGGGCAGCTCGCTGTTGCACAGAAATGGTAGCGCTACCTCCATACACCCACGGGATGAGATAGATGGATCTGGTTGCAGGAATCGATGCAGGTACGCAGAGTCTGAAAGTCGTGGTGTACGACCCTGCCGGGCGGCATCTCATCGCCAGCGCGAGCTCACCTCTGGAGCTGGCGTCCGCCGCCGATGGCAGCCGTGAGCAGCAGCCGGCCGCGTGGGTCGCCGCCCTTCAGGCCTGCTTCCGTGCGATCGATTCCAAGGTGCGTTCCCGCATCTCCGCGCTGGCGGTCTCAGGGCAACAGCACGGCTTCGTACCGGTCGACGCCGCGGGGGAGGTCCTGGCACCGGCCAAGCTGTGGTGCGACACCAGCACCTCGGCCGAGTGCGTGCAGATCATGGACGCACTCGGCGGACCCGCGCGCACGATTGCGCTGGCCGGCAACCCCATCCTGACCGGTTACACCGCGTCCAAACTGCCCTGGACGAAGACGCATCGGCCCGACGCCTACGCCCGGCTCGCAACGATCCTGCTGCCGCACGACTACCTCAACTTCGTGCTGACCGGCCAGCGCTTCTGCGAGTACGGGGATGCGTCGGGCACGGGCTGGCTGGACGTGCGCACCCGGACCTGGTCGGCCGCGCTGCTGCGCGCGACCGATCCGGCGCGCGACCTGGCCCTGTGCCTGCCGCGCATCGCCGCACCCGACGAGCTGTTCGCCATCGATCCGGCCACGGCGGGCGTACTGGGGCTTCCCGGGACGGTGAAGGTAGCGGTCGGCGGGGGCGACAACATGATGGCCGCCATCGGTACCGGCTGCGTCGTGCCCGGCCGCCTGGCGATGAGCCTCGGCACCTCGGGCACCTTGTTCGCCTACTCGGACACCCCCGTGGTCGATCCGGACGGCGCCTGGGCCGCGTTCTGCTCGTCCACCGGTGGCTGGCTGCCGTTGATCTGCACGATGAACTGCACCGTCGTGACCGAACAGGTCGCCGACGCCTTCGGTTTCAGCACCCGCTATGGCGATGGACACCTGCGGGCGACCTCGCCCGGTGCCGACGGCCTGGTGATGCTGCCGTTCCTCAATGGCGAACGCACGCCGGACCTGCCGCTGGGCAAGGGCGTTCTGGCGGGCCTGGACACGACGAACATGACCCCGGCGCACCTCTACCGCGCGGCCATGGAAGGCGCCACGTACAGCCTGAAGTATGGGTACGACGCTTTTGTCCGCGCGGGCATGCGGTTCGACCGCATCGTGCTGACCGGTGGCGGCAGCAACAGCGCGCAGTGGCGGCAGATGGTGGCCGATGTCTTCGGCCTGCCGGTGGACGTACCGACCCAGTCCGAGGGGGCGGCGTTCGGCGCGGCATTGCAGGCCCTGTGGGCACTGGGTCACGCACGCGGTGACGCTGCCTCCATCGCCGACATCGCGGACCGGCACGTTGCGGTCGACCCGCTGCAGTCCGCTCACCCTGATCCGATGCGTACGCACGCCTATGCCGCGGCCTATGCACGTTTCCTGCGACATCTCGACGCGCTCACGCCGCTGTATCGCGGCTGATCCCTTTACGCACCACCTCGCACAACGACAGGAAGACGCACCATGAGCAATCAACCCTTCATCGGCGCCAAGGAATACTTCCCCGGCATCGGCCGCATCCCCTTCGAAGGCCGCGGCTCGGACAACCCGCTCGCGTTCAAGGTCTATGACGCGAACAAGGTCATCGGTGGCAAGACCATGCAGGAGCATCTGCGTTTCGCGGCCTGCTATTGGCACACGTTCTGCAACGCCGGGCATGATCCGTTCGGTCCGGGCACCCGCAATTTCCCGTGGGAGACCGGCTCGCCGATGGCGACCGCCGAGGCGAAGGTGGACGCGGCGTTCGAATTTTTCACCAAGCTCGGCGTGCCGTACTGGTGCTTCCACGATATCGACCTGGCGCCGGATGCGGACGACGTCGGCCAGTACGAGAAGAATCTGAAGCACATGGTGGGCCTGGCCAAGGCGCGGCAGGATGCGACCGGCATGAAACTGCTGTGGGGCACAGCCAACCTGTTCTCGCACCCGCGCTACATGAACGGTGCGTCCACCAATCCGGATTTCGCCGTGGTGGCGCGCGCCGCCGTGCAGGTGAAGGCCGCCCTGGAGGCGACGGTTGAACTGGGCGGCGAACACTATGTGTTCTGGGGCGGCCGCGAAGGCTATGCCTCGCTGGCGAACACGCAGATGAAGCGCGAGGTCGATCACTTCGCGCGGTTCCTCACGATGGCGCGCGACTATGGCCGCAGCATCGGCCTGAAGGGCAACTTCCTGATCGAACCCAAGCCGATGGAGCCGATGAAGCACCAGTACGACTTCGACAGCGCGACCGTGGCGGGCTTCCTGAAGGAGCATGGCCTGCACAAGGACTTCAAGCTCAACATCGAGGCGAACCACGCCACGCTCTCCGGCCACACCTTCGAGCACGATCTGCAGGTCGCCTCGGACCACGGCCTGTTGGGCAGCATCGACGCCAACCGCGGCAACGCGCAGAACGGCTGGGATACGGATCAGTTCCCGACCGACCTCTACGACACCGTGGGCGCGATGCTGGTCGTCCTGCGGCAGGGCGGCCTGGAGGGCGGCCTGAACTTCGACGCCAAGCTGCGTCGCGAATCCACCGACATGGAAGACCTGTTCATCGCCCACATCGGCGGCATGGACGCGTTCGCACGCGGGCTGGAAGTGGCCCACGCGCTGCTCAACGACTCCCCGCTGGAACAGTGGCGCACGGCGCGCTACGCCAGCTTCGACACTGGTGCCGGCAAGGAGTTCGCGCAAGGCGCGCTCAGCCTCACGGACCTGGCCGCACTGGGTGCCAAGGGCGGTGAGCCCAACCAGACCAGCGGCAAGCAGGAACGCTACGAGAACCTGCTCAACCAGTACCTGCTGCGCTGAACGCGACAGCTCGCAGCGATGACACCGAACCGGGGAGGGGCAGGGCAATGAACCAGGCAGTGAGCGGTAGGGAGAACACCCGGCTGATCGTATTGATCAGCGTGGTGGCGACGATTGGCGGATTCCTGTTCGGCTTCGACAGCGGCGTGATCAACGGCACCCAGGACGGCCTGCACCAGACGTTCCGGTCAGGCGAGTGGATGCAGGGGTTCGAGATCGCCTCGATGCTGTTGGGCTGCGCCATCGGTGCCTTCAGCGCCGGGCGGCTGTCCGACCGCCTGGGACGCCGCAACGTGTTGATCGTCTCGGCGGTGTTGTTCCTGCTGTCGGCGATCGGGGCAGGCGCGGCGGCGTCCTCGACCCTGTTCATCATCGCGCGGGTGTTGGGGGGCTTTGCGGTCGGCGCAGCCAGTGTGATCTCGCCGGCGTACATCGCCGAAGTTGCGCCGGCGCGTTACCGTGGCCGCCTCGCGACGGTCCAGCAGATCGCCATCATCAGCGGCCTCACCGTCGCGTTCCTCTCCAACTATCTGTTGGCGGCCACCGCCGGTGCCTCGACCGAGGCGCTGTGGGGCGGGTACGCGGCGTGGCGCTGGATGTTCTGGATGCAGGCGGTGCCATCGCTGTTGTTCCTGGCGCTTCTGTTGACCATTCCGGAGAGCCCACGCTACCTCGTGGTGAAGCGCCGCAAGGACGAGGCGCTGCACGTGCTGACGCGGCTGTTCGGCGGTGCGGAGGCACAGGCCAAGCTGGCCGAGATCGACGCCTCGCTGTCGACGGACCACCATCGCCCGCGGCTGTCGGACCTGCGCAGCAAGGTCACCGGGAGGATGCGGCCGATTGTCTGGGTCGGCATCGGCTTGGCCATCTTCCAGCAACTGGTTGGCATCAACGTGGTGTTCTACTACGGCGCCGTGCTCTGGCAAGCGGTCGGTTTTTCCGAGAACGACGCACTGCTGATCAACGTGCTGTCTGGTGCGCTCAGCATTGGCGCCTGCGTCGTCACCGTGCTGCTGATCGACCGCATCGGGCGCAAGCCGCTGCTATGGATCGGCTCGGCCGGCATGTCGGTGTCGTTGGCGCTCCTGGTGGTCGCCTTCGCGAGTGGCTCGCTGGTCGATGGGCGCCTGCAGCTGCCCGGGAGCATGGGCACGCTGGCGCTGGTGGCGGCCAATGCCTACGTGGTGTTCTTCAATCTTTCCTGGGGGCCGGTGATGTGGGTGATGCTGGGCGAGATGTTCCCCAACCAGATCCGCGGCTCGGCACTGGCCGTGGCGGGTGCGGCGCAATGGACCGCGAACTTCGCGGTCACGGTGACGTTCCCCATCCTGTTGGCCGCCATCGGGCTCGCGGCGACCTACAGCCTCTACCTGGCCTCGGCCATCATCTCGGTCTTCTTCGTGCTCAGGTACGTGCGCGAAACCAAGGGCAAGGAACTGGAGCAGATGGAAGGATGAACACGATGACGAATCGACGCCTTGCCCACGCCCGCCGTGGCGTGCTGCTGGCCGCGCTGATGGGGGTGTTGGCTGCCTGCGGGAACGATGACAAGGCCGTTGCACCGGCGGCGGCCGATCCGGATCCGTGGCCGCAGGTGGCCTGGCCACTGCCCCAGGATGGCGCGCTGGACAAGCGGATCACCGACCTGATGGACACCATGACGGTGGAGGAAAAGGTGGGTCAGCTGGTGCAGGGTGACATTGCCAGCATCACGCCGGAGGACCTCCGCACCTACCGGCTCGGCTCGATCCTCGCGGGCGGCAACTCCGATCCCGGCGGCCGCTATGATGCCTCGCCGGCCGAATGGCTGGCGCTGGCCGATGCGTTCTACGCAGCTTCGATGGACACCTCGCAGGGCGGCAAGGCGATTCCGGTGCTGTTCGGCATCGACGCCGTCCACGGGCAGAGCAATATCATCGGCGCGACCCTGTTCCCGCACAACATCGGCCTGGGCGCGACCCGTAACCCGGAGCTGCTGCGCCGTATCGGTGAGATCACCGCGCTGGAAACCCGTGCGACGGGCATGGAGTGGGCGTTCGCGCCGACCGTGGCAGTACCGCAGGACGACCGCTGGGGGCGTACCTACGAGGGGTACGCCGAGTCGCCCGAGGTGGTGGCCAGCTATGCCGGCGCGATGGTCGAGGGCCTGCAGGGCAAGGTGGGCTCGCCAGGCTTCCTTGACGGTCGCCATGTCATCGCGTCGGTCAAGCACTTCCTCGGTGATGGCGGCACCACCGACGGCAAGGACCAGGGCGATACCCGGATCAGCGAGGCCGAGCTGGTGCGCATCCACGCGGCCGGGTATCCGCCCGCCATCGCGGCGGGCGCGCAGACGGTGATGGCCTCCTTCAACAGCGTCAACGGCGAAAAAATGCACGGCAACAAGCCGTACCTGACCGATGCGCTGAAGGGGCGCATGCACTTCGGTGGTTTCGTGGTGGGCGACTGGAACGGCCACGGGCAGGTCAAGGGCTGCACCACCACCGATTGTCCGGCCACGATCAATGCCGGCCTGGACATGGCCATGGCGTCGGACAGCTGGAAGGGTTTCTACGAGACCACGCTGGCCGCGGTGAAGGACGGCTCCCTTCCCCAGCAACGCCTGGACGACGCAGTGCGCCGGATTCTGCGGGTCAAGATGCGGCTGGGCCTGTTCGAGGCGGGCAAGCCATCGTCGCGCGCGGTCGGTGGGCAGTTCGCACTGGTCGGTGCGCCGGAGCATCGTCAGGTTGCACGCCAGGCGGTGCGCGAATCGCTGGTGCTGCTGAAGAACCAGGGCGGCGTGCTGCCGCTGTCGCCGAAGCAACGCATCCTGGTGGCCGGTGACGGTGCCAACGACGTGGGCAAGCAGGCGGGCGGCTGGACGCTGAACTGGCAGGGCACCGGCACCACCCGCAAAGACTTCCCGAACGCGGACACGATCTACGAGGGCATTGCGCAGCAGGCCACGGCCGCTGGCGGCGAAGCGCAGTTGGCGGTGGATGGCGCTTACACCACGAAACCGGATGTGGCCGTGGTGGTGTTCGGCGAGAACCCCTATGCGGAGTTCCAGGGCGATCTGGCGACCCTTGCCTACAAGCCGGGGGACGACGCGGATCTGGCGTTGATCAAGCGGCTCAAGGCCGACGGCATCCCCGTGATCGCGGTGTTCCTCAGCGGACGCCCGCTCTGGGTGAATCGTGAGATCAACGCCGCCGATGCCTTCGTGGCGGCCTGGCTGCCCGGTTCGGAAGGTGCCGGCATTGCCGATGTGCTGCTGCGCAGGCCGGATGGCAGCGTGCAGCACGACTTCAAGGGCAAGCTGAGCTTCAGCTGGCCGCGCACCGCGACGCAGTACGCCAACAATGTCGGGCAGAAGGACTACAACCCCCTGTTCGCCTTCGGCTTCGGCCTGACCTATGCCGACAACGGCGATCTGGCCGCGCTGCCGGAAGCCTCGGGCGTGACGGGCAACGAAGGGGCCGCCGGGGTGTTCTTCGCGCGCGGGGATGCCGGCTCCGGCATGGCCCTGCGGTTGGAGGGCAGCGCCGGGCAGGGGGTAACCGTCACGCAGGTGCCGGAATCCCTCGAGGGCGACCTGCTGAAGGTCACCGGCGTGGATCACCTGGCACAGGAAGATGGTCGCCGTCTGGCGTGGTCGGGCAAGGGTGAGGCGATCGTCGCGCTGCAGTCGCA
This sequence comes from Stenotrophomonas sp. TWI377, assembly GCF_039674525.1. NCBI lineage: Bacteria > Pseudomonadati > Pseudomonadota > Gammaproteobacteria > Lysobacterales > Lysobacteraceae > Stenotrophomonas > Stenotrophomonas sp. TWI377. The sequence goes on along the minus strand of NZ_JBDJNT010000001.1, from coordinate 279,767 downwards.
CACGCCGCTGGACCTGCAGCGCGAGAGCAACGGCGACCTGATGCTGTTGACGACGATGCGCGTCGACGCCGCACCCCAGGGCGAGGCGTGGTTGTCCGTGGGCTGCGGCACGGGTTGTTCGGCACGCGTCGCGCTCGGACCGGCGCTGGCAACGCTGCCCGTGGGCCAATGGACCCGCGTGGGCGTGCCCTTGAAGTGTCTGGCGGCGGCCGGCGCGGAGGTCGGCAAGCTGGATCGCCCCTGGTCGCTCGGGACGGCAGGCGCGATGACGCTCTCGGTGTCACGCGTTGCCCTGGGCGCCTTGAATGAAGCGGAGGCCACCATCGCATGCCCCGGCGCGTGACGATGCGGCCTGCGCCCTCAGCGCTTGGGCGGGCGCGCGACCGAGTCGCGCACCACCAGCCGGTGCGGCATGACGTGATCGGTCAGCACGCGCGTGTCGTCGCCCTTGCGGCGGATGGTACGCAGCAGGATATCGATGGCGGCGTCGGCCATCGCGGCGATGGGTTGATGGAGGGTGGTGAGCTCGGGCCAGACGGTCGTTGCCGCCGAGGTGTCATCGAAGCCCACGACCGACAGATCGCGGGGCACCTCGAGGCCGCGTCGGTGTGCAACGGAGATGGCCGCCGCGGCCATGTCATCGTTGCTGGCGAAGATGGCCGTGGGCGGCCGACGCTGGGACAGCAGCTTCTCGGTCGCGGCAAGCCCCGAACGGTAGGTGTAATCCCCCTGTTCGACGAGGCCGGGTTCGACCTGCAGCCCTGCCTCCTGCAGGGCGGTGACAAACCCATCGTAGCGACGCGCGCTCGCACTGAGGTCGCTGCGGCCGCAGATGAAGCCGATCCGTCGGTGCCCGTGCTGGATCAGGTGTTCGGCCATCTCCTTGCCCGCGTGGAAGTCGTCGATGCGGACGCAGGAAAGATCGTCTCTCAGGTGCCCCGATGCGATCGCGACCACCGGGATGCCGGCGCTGACCAGTTCGGTGACGGCCGCCTGCGACTCGCACAGCGGCGGCGGCAGGATGACGCCATCCACACGTCCGGCCAAGGCGCGTGCAGCGTTGCGCTCGGCCTCGGGGTCGAAGTTGTCCCAGTAATGGATGACCAGCTGGATGGCCGCGTTGGACGCGACACGCAGCAGGCCCACCAGCAGCTCCCGCAGGTAGGCGCCACTGGGATTGGTGTAGATCAGCGCGATCCGCGTGTGTTGCGCCGCGGCCAGCGAACTCGCGGCCAGGTTGGGCGTGTAGCCCAGTTCGCGCACCGCGCGCATCACCCGTTCGCGCGTGACATCGCGCACCTTGCCTTGGTTGATCGCGCGCGACACGGTCATCGGCGATACCCCGGCCAGGGCAGCCACCTCGTCGATCGTCACGCCACTGGTTTTGCGGCGGACCGATTTCTTCGGCTTGTCCAATGCGTGTTGCCTTTCTTCTTTGTGACGCTGCCGCGAGGCGGGCACCTCCCCAGCTTACAAGGTTTGCTGGCGACGCTGCTGCTGCGCCGGAATGTCGAGCGGTGTCACTGGATGCTGGGTGTCGCCGTGGCGCTTTTCGCCTGCTCGGGCACCGTGCGCGCAGAGGACGGTTACGCCCTATGGCTGCGCTACGCACCGCTGGAACCTGCGCTCGCGGCGGACGACCGGGCACGGCTGGGCGGGGTCGTGGCTCCCGATCAGACCCCGACGCAACGCGCCGCGCGCGAGGAACTTGTGCGTGGCCTCACCGGCCTGCTGGGTCGCGCGCCGCGGATGCAGATCGCGCCAAGCGCAGACCCCACCGTGGTGCTGGGCACCCCGGATTCGTCAGCCGTGATCGCGCCCCTCCGCCAGGAGATTGGCTCACTCGGCGACGATGGCTACCTGCTCAGGCGTGCGCACATCGGCGGGCGCGAGGTGCTGCTGGTGGCCGCGCGCCGGGATATCGGCGTCCTGTATGGCGTGTTCCATCTGCTGCGACTGCTGCAGACCGGCGCGTCACTCGATGCCCTCGAGGTTCGCGAATCACCCCGCCTCCGACTGCGCGTGCTCGACCACTGGGACAACCTGGACGGCTATGTGGAACGCGGCTATGCGGGCCGCTCGCTGTGGGACTGGCAGACCCTGCCGGAGTGGCGGGACCCACGCTATACGGACTATGCGCGTGCCAACGCCTCGCTCGGCATCAACGGCACCGTACTGAACAATGTAAACGCGAGCGCGCAGAGCCTTGCGCCGGCATATCTCATCAAAGCCGCCGCGCTGGCAGACAGGTTCCGCCCGTACGGCATCCGCGTATACCTGAGCGCGCGCTTCAGCGCGCCCATCGAGCTGGGCGGGCTGAAGACCGCCGATCCACTCGACCCGGACGTGCAGCGCTGGTGGCGCGACAAGGCTGACGAGATCTACGCGCGCATTCCGGATTTCGGTGGCTTCCTGGTCAAGGCCAATTCGGAAGGACAGCCCGGACCGCAGGACTATGGCCGTTCGCATGCGGAAGGGGCCAATCTGCTGGCGGACGCGCTGGCACCGCATGGCGGCGTGGTGATGTGGCGCGCCTTCGTCTACGCGCATGAACTGCCCGAGGACCGCGCCACGCAGCCCTACACCGAATTTGCCGGGCTGGACGGTGACTTCCGCCCGAACGTGATCGTGCAGGTAAAGAACGGGCCCATCGACTTCCAGCCGCGGGAGCCGTTCCATCCCCTGTTCGGGGCCATGCCACGCACGCCGCTGATGATGGAGGTCCAGATCACCAAGGAGTATCTCGGCTTCGCCACGCATCTGGTCTACCTGGGGCCGCTGTACGAGGAGGTGCTGCAGTCCGACACCCACGCACGCGGTGCGGGCGCCACGGTCGCGCAGTTTCTGACCGGGATCGCCGGCGTCGCCAACATCGGCAGCGATCGCACCTGGAGTGGGTCGCACTTCGACCAGGCCAACTGGTACGCCTTCGGCCGTCTCGCCTGGAATCCGGCCCAGTCCGCCCGCGACATCGCGGCGGACTGGGCCGCGATGACGTTCGCGCCGGATCCCGAGGTGGTCGTGCCCATCGTCGACATGATGATGGTCTCGCGCGAGGCCGCGGTGAACTACATGACGCCGCTGGGTCTGCACCACCTGATGGCGCGCGGGCACCATTACGGGCCCGGCCCCTGGGTGGACGGCGGTCCGCGCGCGGACTGGACCGCCGTGTACTACCACCGCGCCGACCGCGATGGCATCGGCTTCGATCGCACCGCGAGCGGCAGCAACGCGGTGGCCCAGTACGCCCCCGAGGTGGCCACCGTGTACGGCGACCTGGCGCGGGTGCCGGAGCCGCTGCTGTTGTGGTTCCACCATGTCCCGTGGGATCACCGCATGGCTTCAGGACGACCGTTGTGGGACGAACTGGTGGGGCGTTACTCCCTGGGTGTGCGTCAGGTGGAAGGAATGCAGGCCACCTGGGCAGGCCTCCAGGGCAGGGTGTATGCGCAGCGGCATGCGCAGGTCGCCGCCTTCCTCAGCATCCAGCGGCGCGAAGCGCAGTGGTGGCGCGATGCCAGTGTGGCGTACTTCCAGTCGATCAGCGGCAGGCCCTTGCCTGCGGGCGAAACCGCGCCGCCACACGCGCTGACCTGGTACCAGCGTTTGCAGTTTCCTTCCGCGCCGGGAGACGGGCGATGAGTCGGACACGGGTGATCGTCTGGATGCTGGCGACCGCCGTGGCATGCGCTGGCATGCCGGCGGTGGCACAGGAACCGGCCACACCGCTGCTGCATCCACTGTTCCAGGATCACGCCGTGCTGCAGCGCGACCAGCCGATTCCGGTCTGGGGCCATGCTGCGCCGGGCACCCCGGTTTCCGTGGCGTTCGCACGCCAAACCGTCACCACGCGCGCGGATGCCGGCGGCCAGTGGCGTGCAACGCTGCAGCCCATCCCCGCTGGCGGCCCTCACGACATGACCGTCCGCGCAGGGCAGGCCACCCGGAACGTGCATGACGTGCAGATGGGCGATGTCTGGTTGTGTTCCGGGCAGTCGAACATGGACCTGCCGGTCTGGCGCGCGCTTGATGCAGACAGTGAGATCGCCTCCGCCACGCACCCGACGATTCGCCTGCTCACCGTGCCCAAGGCCGCAGCCGTTACGCCGCAGAGCACGTTCCCGGCGCCGACGGCGTGGAGGCCGGCGTCGCCAGCCGCGGTGCGCGACTTTTCCGCCGCCTGTTACTACTTTGCGCGTGAACTGCAGAAGACCGTCAACGTCCCGATGGGGCTGATCCAGGCGGCGTGGGGCGGCTCGCGGATCGAGGCGTGGACCAGCGCCGACGCGCTGCATACGCAGGGCGGCATGGACCCCGCGCTTGACCTGCTCGCGCTCTACGCAAGCAACCCTGCGGCGGCAACCGCGGGCTGGGGCGAGGTATGGCAGCAGTGGTGGTCGACGCGCGACGGAACCCGGCAAGGCGACACTCCCTGGCAGCCAGGCGCAGACAACACGGCATGGCACACGGCCCCCGCCGCGCTGGGGGCATGGGAGCGTTGGGGCGTGCCGGACCTTGCCGCGTACAACGGCATGGTCTGGTACCGCACCCAGGTCACGCTGACCGCCGCGCAGGCGGCGCAGGGTGCACGGCTTGCGCTGGGCGCCGTCGATGAGACGGACATGACCTGGGTCAACGGCGTGGCGGTGGGCAGCCAGTACGGTGCCGGGGAGGCGCGGCGTTACACACTTCCGGCCGGGCTTTTGAACGCCGGTGAGAACACGGTGGTGATCAACGTACTGGATACCTACGGCGAGGGCGGGCTGTCGGGACCGGCCGACGCTCACGCCGTGCAGCTGGACGACGGCACGCGCATCGTCCTGGACGCACCGTGGCACTACCGGGTGGCGCCCGGCACACAACCACCGCCGGTGGCGCCCTGGCATGCCGCCACCGGTCTGTCGACGCTGTACAACGGCATGATCGCACCGCTCGGCGGCTATGGCCTGCGTGGGATGCTCTGGTACCAAGGCGAGTCGAACACGGCGGACGGTGCCGCTTATGCCAACCAGCTGCGCAGCCTGCGCGATGACTGGCGCAGCCGGTTCGGTGCGCGGTTGCCGTTGCTGGTGGTGCAGTTGGCCGGCTATGGGCAGCCGCCCCAGGCGCCGGTGGAGAGTGGCTGGGCGCAGGTGCGCGAGGCGCAGCGTCGCGTCGCGGCGGAAGACCCGCTTACCGGGCTCGCGGTGGCCATCGACATCGGCGATGCGTACGACATCCACCCGCCCAACAAACAGGAGCTGGGCCGGCGCCTGGCCCGGGTGGCACGTCACGTGGCCTACGGCGAACGGGCGCTGGCACCTTCCGGCCCGACGGTTCGCACCGTGTCGCGCGGGCAGGGCGAAGCAAGGATTGCGTTCGACAATGTCACCGGCACCCTGGTCACGACCGGTGCGAACGGCCCCATAGGATTCGAGCTCTGTGACGCCGATGCACGGCACTGCCGCTATGCCGACGCGGTGCTGGAGGGGCGTGAGGTTGTGCTTTCTTGCGCGGATTGCGCGGAGCCGGCCAGCGGCCGGCACGACCGGAGCGGCGCGTTGCGTGTGCGCTATTGCTGGGCGGACGGTCCGGTCTGCACGCTGCGCGACAGCAGCGGTGCGCCGGCCGGGCCCTTCGAGCTTTCCCTTAACGCTGCGGAGGTTCGCTGATGCGCCTGCTGATGGCCACGGTCGTTCTGCTGTTGTCGGCGACAGTGTCGCCACTGGGCGCTGCGCCTGCGCCTGCGCCGCCGGTTTATTTCGACTGGTTCGACTATTCGGGTCACGACGCGGCCTTTGAAGCACCGCTGCCCGCCGGTCACTACCGCAACCCGATCCTGGCCGGCTTCCATGCGGATCCCAGCATCGTCCGCGCCAACGACCGCTTCTATCTGGTCAATTCGAGCTTCACGTTCTTCCCGGGCATTCCGGTATTCGAGAGCATCGATCTGGTGCACTGGAAACAGATCGGCAACGTGATCGACCGCCCGACGCAGCTGGACTTCGATGGATTGAACGTATCGCGCGGCATCTTCGCGCCGGCTATCGAGTACCACGACGGCATGTTCTATGTGGTCACCACGGCCGTCGACAGTGGCGGCAACTTCATCGCGACCGCGCGCGACCCTGCCGGCCCCTGGTCCGACCCGCACTGGCTGCCCAGCGTGGAGGGCATCGACCCGTCGCTGTTCTTCGACGAAGACGGCGCCGTCTACCTGGTCAACAACGATGTGCCACCCGGTCCGCAGCGCTACGAAGGCCACCGCGCCATCTGGATGCAGCAGATCGATCTGGCTGCGTTCAAGCCGGTGGGGCCGCGCAGGGTGCTCATCGACGGCGGGGTGGAGCCGGCGAAGAACCCGATCTGGATCGAAGGTCCGCATGTCTTCAAGCGCGATGGCTGGTACTACCTTTCCGATGCCGAGGGTGGCACCGGGCCGCAGCATTCCCAGGTGGTCCTGCGCAGCCGCGAGGTCTGGGGACCCTACCTCCCGTATGCGGGCAATCCGATTCTTACCCAGCGCGACCTGCCGGACGACCGGCCGCTGCCGATCACCAACGCCGGCCATGCCGATCTGGTGGAAGGTCCGGACGGGGCCTGGTGGGCGGTGTTCCTGGCCAGTCGCAATTACCAGACGCGCCACTACAACACGGGGCGGGAGACGTATCTGCTGCCCGTGCAATGGCGGGATGGCTGGCCGGTGATCCTGCCGGCCAACCAGGCCATTCCGTACGTGGTCAAGGCGCCGTCGTGGATGCAGGGCGATGCCTCGCAGGCCCCATCAACCGGCAACTTCGTCGATCGCGACGGCTTCGATGCACCGACGCTCGGCATGGGATGGTTGCGGGTACGCGTCCCCAAACAGGCGTGGGCAGACCTGGGCCTGCGTCCGGGTAGCTTGGCCGTGCATCCGTTGCCGGAGAACCTGGATACGCTGCGCAACCCCGCCTTCCTTGGCCGCCGTCAGCAGCATCTGCGCTTCGAGGCCAGCACCGACATGACGCGGCCGGCGACGGGTGTGGCGGCGGGCCTTGCTGCGTTCCAGAGCGAGCGTTACTGGTACTTCCTGGGCGTGCGAAGCCTCGGCGGGGATCGCGTGGCGATCTTCTTGGAAGGGCGCGATGGCAGCGGCGTGACCCGCACCCTGGCCACGCGCACCGCGACGGCGTCCACGTCGCTGCGCCTGAAGATCGCCGGTGACGGGGGCCGCTATGCGTTCGCATTCGACACGGATGATGGGCAGGGCTGGCAGACGCTCGCCGACGACGTGGACGGAACGGTGTTGAGTACGGATCGCGCAGGCGGCTTTGTCGGCGCGCTGCTGGGACCATTCGCGCGCGACGAGCGCGCCTTGAGGAGCAAATGATGACGCGTGCGCCTTACCTCTGCAGTGGCCGTCGTGGCCCCACCTTCCGCACCCTGGTGCTGTGCGCTGCCATGGCAGCGGCGACCGCCGGTCATGCCGCGGAAACCCAGCCGTGGCTGGACACCTCGGCCAGCTTTGAAACCCGCGCCGCCGCGCTGGTGGGGCAGATGACCCTGGAGGAAAAGGCCGCCCAGATGCAGAACGCCGCGCCGGCCATCGAGCGCCTGGGCGTTCCGGCCTACGACTGGTGGAACGAGGGCCTGCACGGTGTGGCGCGGGCAGGACAGGCCACGGTGTTCCCGCAGGCCATCGGGCTGGCCGCCACGTTCGATGTGCCGTTGATGGGGCAGGTGGCCACCACCATCAGCGACGAGGCACGCGCCAAGCATCACCAGTTCGTGCGCGAGGGCTCGCATGGCCGCTACCAGGGCCTGACCTACTGGTCGCCGAACATCAACATCTTCCGCGATCCGCGGTGGGGCCGGGGCCAGGAAACCTACGGCGAAGACCCGTACCTCACCGCGCGCATGGGCGTCGCCTTCGTGCACGGCCTGCAGGGCGACGACCCGGTGTACCGCAAGCTCGACGCCACGGCCAAGCACTTGGCGGTGCACAGTGGTCCCGAAGCGGATCGCCACCACTTCGACGCACGGCCCAGCAAGCGCGACCTGTACGACACCTACCTCCCGGCCTTCGAGGCACTGGTCAAGGAAGGCCAGGTCGACGCGGTGATGGGCGCCTACAACCGGGTGTACGGCGAGTCCGCCAGCGCCAGCAAGTTCCTGCTGCGCGACGTGCTGCGCCGGGACTGGGGCTTCAAGGGCTACGTGGTGTCCGACTGCTGGGCCATCGTCGATATCTGGAAGCATCACAAAATCGTGCCGACCCGCGAGGCCGCCGCGGCGCTGGCGGTCAAGAATGGCACCGAGCTGGAGTGCGGCCAGGAGTACGCCACGCTGCCCGCAGCCGTACGCCAGGGCCTGATCAGCGAGGCGGAGATCGACGACGCGGTGACGCGCCTGTTCACCGCGCGGATGCGGCTGGGCATGTTCGATCCACCCGAGCGCGTCCGCTGGGCGCGGATTCCCGCGTCGGTGAACCAGGCCCCGGCACACGATGCGCTGGCGTTGAAGGCCGCCCAGGCATCGCTGGTGCTGCTGAAGAACGATGGCGTGCTGCCGCTGTCACGCACCCTCAAGCGCATTGCCGTGGTCGGCCCGACTGCCGATGACACCATGGCACTGCTCGGCAACTACTTCGGCACACCGGCGGCACCGGTGACGATCCTGCAGGGCATCCGCGACGCGGCGAAGGGCATCGAGGTGCGCTATGCACGCGGCGTGGATCTGGTCGAAGGACGCGATGATCCCAGCGCGACGCCGCTGATCGAGGCGGCGTATCTGCGACCCTCGGCCGACTCCCCGGAACGCGGCCTGCGCGGCGAGTACTTCCGTACGCCCGATCTGTCCGGGACACCGGCGCTGGTCCGCACCGATGCGCAGATCGGCTTCCGCTGGGACCGCGGCTCGCCGACCGACAACCTGCTGGCCCGCGGTGAAGCGGCGCCGGGGCAGGGCATTCCCAACGATGGCTTCAGCATCCGCTGGCGTGGCCAGCTGCTGCCGCCGGTCTCGGGCCGTTACCGGATCGAGGCGGCCGCCGATGACGGCTTCCGTCTCTACGTGGATGGCAAGCGGGTGCTGGACCATTGGGCCAACAGCGATCGCCTGCGCAGCGACGGGGTGGACCTGGACCTGCGGGCGGGCCGTGCCTATGAACTGACGCTGGAGTACTACGATGCCGAGCGCGACGCCGGCGTGCGGCTGGGTTGGCGCATGCCCGGGGCGAAGCCGCCGTTCGAAGAAGCCGTCGATGCCGCCCGCAGCGCGGATGTGGTGGTGTTCGTCGGCGGCCTGACCGGCGACGTGGAAGGCGAAGAGATGACGGTCAACTATCCGGGCTTCGCCGGCGGCGACCGCACCGACCTGCGCCTGCCCGCCACCCAGCGCGCCCTGCTGGACGCGCTGCACGCCACGGGCACGCCGGTGGTGATGGTGCTGACGGGAGGATCGGCGCTGGCGGTGGAGTGGGCCCAGGCGAACCTGTCCGCGATCCTGATGAGCTGGTATCCCGGGCAACGCGGCGGCACCGCCGTGGGCGAAGCGCTGTTCGGCGACGTCAACCCGGGCGGCCGGCTACCGGTAACGTTCTACAGCGCAGACCAGGTGATGCCCGCATTTGATGATTACGCGATGGAGGGCCGCACCTACCGCTACTTCCGCGGCACGCCGCTGTATCCCTTCGGCTACGGGCTGTCCTATACCCGTTTCGACTACGGCAAGCTGAGCCTCGGCGCATCCCGCATCGCCGACAACGGCGCGCTCAAGGTGCAGGTGGAGGTGGCCAACACCGGCGAGCGTGCGGGCGATGAAGTGGTGCAGCTGTACGTCCGGCGGTTGGCGGCCGGCGCAGGCGATGCGCAACAGACGCTGCGCGGCTTCCAGCGCGTTCATCTGGCGCCGGGCGAGCGGCGCATCGTGGCGTTCGATCTCGAGGCGCAGCAGGCGCTGCGCGAGTACGACGACGCGCGCGGCACCTATGCCGTGCTGCCCGGGGCGTATGAGGTACGGATAGGCGGCTCAAGCGCCGATGCCCGCGTGCGGAGCCGCTTCACCGTGGAGGCGAATCGTGACTGATGCCCGCCACGGGGAGACCCCCGAGCACACGCTGTCCGTCCGGGAGAAGCTGGGCTACAGCCTGGGCGACCTCGCGGCCAACCTGATCTTCCAGACGCTGATCACCTACCTGGCGTTCTTCTATACCGATGTGTACCGGTTGCCGCCCGCCACGGCGGCCACCATCATCTTCGTGATCGGCCTGCTGGGTGCCTTCGTGTTCACCCCGCTGATCGGCATTGCCGCCGACCGCACCGCCAGCCGCTGGGGAAAGTTCCGGCCGTGGATCCTGTGGACGGCGATCCCGTTCGGCGTGCTGTCACTGCTCGCCTTCAGCACGCCGGACCTGGGCGCACAGGGCAAGGTCCTCTATGCAGTGGTGACCTATGGCCTGCTGATGTTCGTGTACGCGGCCAACAACCTGCCGTACTCCGCGCTCAGCGGCGTGCTGACTGGCAGCATGGCCCAGCGCAACAGCCTCTCGGCCTACCGCTTCGTGGCGGTAATGATCGCGCAGTTCATCATCCAGGTGCTGCTGTTGCCGCTGGTATTGATCCTGGGCGACGGCGATCGCGTGCAGGGCTTCGAACGGGTGATGACCGTCTTCGCGGTAGTGGGAACGCTGTTCTTCCTGATCACCTTCGCCACCACGCGCGAGCGCATCGTGCCTGCCAAGGAACAGACGGGCGGGGTGCTGCAGGATCTGACCGACCTGCTGCACAACCGGCCGTGGAAAGTGATGCTGGCTCTCACCGTGCTGGTCTTCATCAACCTGGCCCTGAAGGGCGGCACCTACATCTACTACTTCCAGTACTACATGAGCGAGGCCGCGCTGGCGGGCTTTCTCGATGCTTCCGGTTTCAACCGCTTCATCGGCGGATTGAACGCGACCCTCAACGGATGGGGCCTGTCCGGCTTCACCTGGCCGGAGGATCCGGCGACCTCGGCCTTCAGCCTGTTCAACGCCTGCGGCATCCTCTGCATGATCCTGGGCATCGGGGTCTCCCGGCGCCTGGCCGACGGCTTCGGCAAGCGTGATGTGTTCGGTGGCGCGCTGCTGGTCTCTACCGTGTTCCTGCTGGTGTTCTACCTGTTTCCGCCTACAGCGGTGGGGGTGGCCTTTGGCGCCTTCATGCTGCACGGGTTCTGCTACGGCATCACCATCCCGCTGCTCTGGGCGATGATCGCCGATGTGGCCGATTACTCCGAATGGAAGAACCATCGCCGCGCCACGGCAATCATCTTCTCCGCGATGCTGTGCGGGCTGAAGATCGGGCTCAGCATCGGCGGTGCGCTGGTTGCCGGCATTCTTGCGCACCACGGCTATCAGGCCGGCGCGGAACAACAGCCCCAGGCCGTGGTGGACGGCATCCGCCTGACCGTAAGCATCTACTGCTCCCTGCCGTTCCTGGTCGCGGTCGCGCTGCTCTTCTTCTACAAGATCGACAAGCGCATGGAGACGCGCATCGAGCAGGACCTGCACCTGCGTCGGCAGGGACCCACTCTTGATCAGCTCAAGGCGCATGCCATCTCCCCGCCGCTGGTGACCCACATCTACACGGCCGACCCCTCGGCCCATGTATTCGAAGGGCGCCTGTACATCTATCCGTCGCACGATATCGACGGCGGCGCGCCCTTCGACGACGAGGGTGGCCACTTCCGCATGGAGGATTACCACGTGCTGCGGATGGACTCCCCCGAGGGCGAGGCCACCGATTGCGGCGTGGCGCTGCATGTGCGCGACGTGCCCTGGGCCGCGCAGCAGATGTGGGCACCGGATGCGGCGCACCGCGACGGCCGTTACTACCTGTACTTCCCGGCCAAGGACGCGCAGGGCATGTTCCGCATAGGCGTCGCGGTGGCAGATCACCCCGAGGGCCCGTTCACTGCGGAGCCCGAGCCGATGGAGGGCACGTACTCGATCGACCCGGCCGTGTACGAGGATGATGACGGCACCCATTACCTCTACTTCGGCGGCATATGGGGCGGCCAACTGCAGAAGTACCGGGACAACCGCTTTGATGTGGCGCATGAGGAGCCCACCGGCGACGCGCCGGCACTCGGCCCGCGAGTCGGCCGGTTGGACGCGGGCATGACACGGCTGGCGGAGCCCACGCGCGAGATCGTCATCCTGGACGAGCACGGACAGCCGCTGCGGGCTGACGACCATGCGCGTCGGTTCTTCGAAGGGCCGTGGCTGCACAAATACCAGGGGCGGTACTACCTTTCGTATTCGACCGGCGATACGCATCTGCTGTGCTACGCCATCAGTGACAGCCCATATGGACCGTTCACCTATACCGGCGTGATCCTCAAACCCGTGGTGGGCTGGACCACGCATCACTCCATCTGCGCGTTTGGGGCGCAGTGGTACCTCTTCTATCACGACGCCTTGTTGTCCGGCGGCGTGACCCACCTGCGCTCGGTCAAGTGCACGCCGCTGCAGATGGAGGCGGACGGCAGCATCCGGACGATCGATCCGTATGGCGCTTGAAACCGCATCACCGAAAGACGATGCGCAGGCGCCGTTGCCTGCTGGGCGCCTGTACTGGTTGCGGGCAGGAAGGCTGGAGGTCGCGCTTGCACCGGACGCCGGTGGACGCGTTGCCCAGATGCGGTACGACGGTGTGGACTGGCTGGTGGGCGAGCAGGAGGGTGGGGCAGCTGCGATCGGATGGGGGTGCTATCCGATGGTGCCGTGGGCGGGGCGCCTGCGGCGCGGGCGCTTTGTGTTTGATGGAAACCGATATGCGCTGCCGACGAACTTCGGCGGGCATGCGATCCACGGGGTGGGTTTTTCACGGCCGTGGCAGGTCGACAGTCTCGGGGCGGATAGCGCGACCCTGTCGCTCGAGTTGCCTGAGGATGGGTATTGGCCCTTCGGGGGGCGCGCGACTCAGGTAATCCGTATGCTGGCTGACCGTCTGGAGCTGCGCCTTGCGGTGCAAGCCGGCGACCAGGCGATGCCGGCGACGCTTGGATGGCACCCGTGGTTTCGGAAGCCCGATCAGGTGCTGTTCTCGCCGAGTGCGATGTATCCACGGGACGGGGAGGGCATAGCTGTATTGCCCTGTATTGCTCCCACGCCTGGGCCTTGGGATGACTGCTTCATCAGCCAGGCTGAGGTGACGCTGGTGTCAGGAGACCAGCGGCTGCAGCTGCGGGCGGATACGGATCACTGGGTGGTGTATGACGGTGCTGCGCACGCGACGTGTGTGGAGCCGCAGACCGGGCCGCCTGATGGGTTTACGTTGGCGCCGAAGCGGCTGGAGCCAGGACAGACGCTTGAGCTGAACCTCATGATCGAGTGCGCGAAGGCGTAGAACACGCCCCGCGTGGCCCCGCGATCTGCCAACGTCGCAGATCCATTCAATTCGCCGAACTATGCCCACATCGCTATAGTTGAACTTCAGGGTGGGGGATAGCTGATGGAGCGGATAAAGAAGGAACTATCGATCGCCGACGTCGCCGGCTGGGGGTCTGGCCTCGTAACGTTCGGGCTCGTCCAGGGCGCGCTTTATCTGCAGTCGTACTGGAGCCAGTTCGGCGTAGATCCATTCCAGTTTGTCGCCGTGAGCGAGATTGCACTGGCCGGCCTAGCGGGTATTGGAGTGGTGCTCGGCCTCATGCTTGTTGCCATTTTGTTGGGAGGCTGGCTGGAGGGCAAGCTAGTCAGCACCAGCCCAGATCGCAGAGTGCTCACGCGGATCGCACCAGTTGCTCTACTCATAGGGACGGGAGCGATCATCTGGTGGGCAAGCGCATGGACCATCCTGCTGGGCGGTCTGCTCACGGTTGTCTGCCTAGTTGTAGTAATGAATGCACCGGCAGTGCCCAGCTCAGTAAAAAGCTCGCCCTTGCTGACGTCCGCTGTAGCGATGCTTGTTTATGTTTCGACAGCTTCGAGCTGGTTGGGCGCTGAGCGTGCGGAAAAGATCATACAAGGGGACGGAAAGTACGTCGCAAGCGTGACGGTCGGCCCCAAGACGCTTGATGGGCTGAATCTGATTGGCCGCTTGGGCGACACCTATGCTTTTTGGGATATGGCGCGAAAAGCGACATTACTTCTGCCAGCGAGCGACCTCAAGAGCCTAGAGATAGCACGTGGACGTGCCGCAAATGCGCCAGATCGCCCGTGACCGATTCAAAGCTGATGTAGTCTTGGCTGTGACGCGTATCAGCTTCAGCCCCACATCACGGGAAGGTTGGATACCGTATTCAGGCGGTAAGTTTCCATAACACGCCGCCGGACGGCGTCGAACAGGGACGTAGCTCAATGCACACGGATCACCGCAATTACTTCAAGTTCACTTCGAAGGCCCGCCTGGACAAGTCCGTCAAAGCGCTCATCGGCATCGTCGAAGGTATCGTGATCGACGGCCAGATCAACGCCCTTGAGCTCGACTACCTCAACCTGTGGCTGGCCGAGCACGACGCCGTGCGTGACCAGCACCCCTTCAGCGAGCTCGTGCCGGTTGTCACTGCCGCGGTAGCCGACGGCGTCCTGACCGAGGAAGAGCATGCAGACATCGTGTGGCTGTGTGAACGTCTGCGCTCGACTGAGTTCTACGACGACGTGACTGCGGACCTGCAGCGGTTGCACGCCATCATGGGGGGCATCGTTGCGGACACGCATATCTCCGTGGAAGAGCTGCGCGCCCTGTCCGAGTGGATGGCAGATCACGAGCACCTGAAGACATTCTGGCCCTTCGACGAGGTGGGCAGCCTGATCACAGGCGTGCTCGCCGACAAGCAGATAGACGCGAAGGAACACGCGTTGCTGCAGGCTTTCTTCGCGGAGTTCACGCCCTTGCTTGACGATCGCACAATCACCAGTCCGCCCGTATTGCAGGGGCGGCAGATCGTTGGCCTATGCGCGGTAGACCCAGAGATCAGCTTCCTGGACAGGGGGTTCTGCTTTACAGGCGCGTCATCGCGCTTCACCCGCGCCGAATTCCAACGCGCCGTTGAAAAGCTGGGCGGATCAGCCCATTCATCTCCGTCGAAGAAAGTCCACTACCTGGTCATCGGTGCGGAAGGCAATCCTTGCTGGGCATTTGCATGCTACGGACGCAAGGTCGAGAAGGCCATTGAGCTACGCAAAGCAGGATCACGGGTCGTCATCGTCCACGAGCTAGACTTTCACGATGCATTGGCCGATCACGGCAGCTAGTGGGCACACTCAAGGGATGTCCTTCGGCACCAGCCGCAGCAGTTTCCCATCCGCGCCGTCGGTGAGCGCGTAGATGGCACCGTCTGCGGCGACCTTGACGTCACGAATGCGTGCACCTAGTTCAGCCAGCAACAGCTCCTGGCGTTCCACCCGATCACCGTCGCGAACGAGGCGTCGGATACTGTGCTCACGCAATGCAGGCACCAGGAAATCTCCCTGCCATCCCTTGAAAAGGGTGCCGTGATAGACGGTCAAGCCAGAAGGTGCGATGGACGGCGACCAGATCACCTCCGGGTCCTCGAACCCCTGGTGCTGCGTAAACGGGCTCACCCGGGCAAACGGGTAGTCGATACCGTGACTGACCAGAGGCCAGCCGTAATTGCCACCCGGTCGAAGCCGGTTGAGCTCATCGCCGCCGCGCGGCCCATGTTCGCTGACATAGATGGCGCCGGTGACGGGGTCACGCACGATGCCTTGCGGATTGCGGTGCCCTGAGGTGTAAACGGTCGCGCCGCTGGCATTCGGGGCGAGAGAAATGCGCATCACTTTGCCCAGCGAGTTGTTTTCGTTCTGGGCGTCTTCCCGGCGTGCACTGCCGTCGCCCACCGTCATCAGCACGGTGTGCGTGCCAAGAAACGCCAAGCGCCCGCCGTTATTGCCGTCGCTGGGTTTTGGCGTGGACTCGAATAGAACCTCCACCTGATCTACGGACCACTCACCGTCGGCGAACATCAGCGCGCCACGAATCAAACGGACGCCAACGCCGCGAGGATCACGGTAGCCCTGCGTCAGATAGATGCGGTGGTCTCTCTCGAAATCCGGTGAAAGGGCAATGTCCATCAGGCCGATCACACGCTCCCGCTGATATCCCGCGGGTATCCTGGAAAGGTTGACGCCCACACGTTTGCCGGCCCGGTCAATCACCTTAAGCTGGCCAGCCATTTCGGTGACGAGCAGGCTTCCGTCCGGCAGTTCCGCCAACGACCACGGCGACTGCAGGCCGTCAGCGACGATGGTGGCTTGGTATCCCGCCGCCGCAGGCGGCTGTTTCGGCGTCGGGCGCATCAACAGGAACGACGTAAGCGGCAGCAACACCAGGCAAGCAGGCAGCAGGTAAGCACGGACACGGTGCAGACGCGGCCCGCGCACGGCACGCGCCGCCAGCGCGTGGCTCACATATCCTCCGACCAGCCCACACAAGCTGAGCGCGGCGAAGCCCGGCATCTCCCGGATCGCAGCGATCGCCGGCATCGGGATCACACTGCGCAGCAGCGCCAGCACGATGGCCAGCCCGGCCACACCGGCGAGCAGCGCGCAGGGCAGGGCGCTCAACCCCAGGCGCCGCAGGCCTGCTTGCAGACCCAGCGCGAGGACGCCGCCTGCCAGTGAAAAGCCGAACATCACCGGCCCGAACCGGGCCAGATCCTCCACGGTAACGTCAGCCCGGGCCTGCCAGCCGACCTCCAGGCCGAGCTGGGTCAGCGCATGCAGATTGATCTGGGTCTGCAGCAGGCTGGCAACCGCGGCGGTAGCCAGTGTCGCCGTCAGAGTGATGGAGACTGTTCGCAACCAAGAGCGCATGCAGGGAGTTCGTCAGGACAAGCCGAAGGCGCACTGTAGCAATGGGGTCCAGTGAACCTCCAGTGATGCCCTCTGCTGAAGAATTCACGGCAGAGGAACTGCACGAAAGCGACCCTTTACGGACCGCCTTTTGAAGTGAAGAGTCTCTTTCCATGCCCAACAAGCAACTCACCACGATCAATCCGCTGACCGAAGAAGTGCTCGCCACCTATTCCTACATGTCTGACGCCGAAGCCGCCGCCGTCGTGAAGGCAAGCCATGAAGCCTATTTGCAATGGCGTCTGCGCAGCCTGGATGAGCGCGCAAAGATGATTGCGAACATCGCCAAGGCGCTTCGTGAGCGCAAGGAAGAATTTGCACAGCTGATGACCGACGAGGTCGGCAAGCTCATTGAAGACAGCCGCACCGAAATCGAGCTGTGTGCCGCTATCTGTGACTACACCGCCAAGCAGGGTCCGGTCGCTCTGGCCGATGAGGAGCGCGACGTGGACGGTGCCACAGGCATCGTGACCCACGCGCCCATCGGCGTTGTGTACGGTATTCAGCCATGGAACTTCCCGGCCTACCAGGCGATCCGCTATTCCATCGCCAGCCTGATGGCCGGCAATGGCGTATTGCTCAAGCATGCCGAGAGCTGCACCGGCAGTGGGCTGCTGCTCCGCGATATTTACGAAAGCGCCGGGCTGCCCAAGGGGCTGTTCGGGGTGCTGTTGATCAGCCACGACCAATCCAATGACATCGTGGAAAACGATCTGGTGCGCGCGGTGACCCTGACCGGCAGCGAGGCGGCGGGGCGCACCGTGGCGGCCAAGGCCGGCGCGGCCCTCAAGAAGACCGTGCTTGAGCTGGGCTCCAACGACGCCTATCTGGTGCTGGACGATGCCGACCTGGATCTGGCGGTGGCGACCTGTGTGAAAGGCCGCCTGTTCAACAACGGGCAGACCTGCGTCAATGCCAAGCGCTTCATCGTGACAAAGAAGAACTACGACGCCTTCGTCAGCGGCTATGCAAAGGCGTTCGAAGCGATCCGCATGGGCGATCCGAATGCCGACGACACCCAGCTCGGCCCCATGGTCTCCAAGGCGCAGCGCGACAAGCTGCACGAACAGGTGACCAAGAGTGTCTCCCAGGGGGCACGTCTGGTGGTTGGCGGCGAAGTACCAGACCGCACCGGCTGGTTCTACCCGGCCACGGTGCTGGCGGATGTGGCGCCGGGGCAGGTGGCCTACGAAGATGAGCTGTTCGGCCCTGCTGCGGCCATCATCCGCGCCGAGAACGATGAGGATGCGATGCGCATCGCCAACGACAGCCGCTACGGCCTGGGCGGCGGCATCTTCAGCCGCGACGTGCAGCGTGCCCGGGAGCTGGCCACCAAGTACTTCGACACCGGCATGATCTTCATCAACACCTTCGACGTGGCATCGCCAGCGCTTCCGTTTGGTGGTGTGAAGGCGTCGGGCTATGGTCGCGAGCACGGTCCGGAAGGTCTGAAGGAGTTTGTGAACGTCAAGTCGATCAAGATTGCCGCGAAAGCATCGGCTTGATTTCAGCACAGGCGCATGGCCAAGGATGGCTAGGGCGTCGATGGCGGTCAGACATCAGTGGGACACGGCAGGGATCAACTGCTCCCCCTGTTCGCTGAAACGGGCAAGCAGCGCCGGGGCTACTGTCGACACGGGTCTTCGCTACATGTCATTGGGTACGCAATAGTCAGTGACCTGCCTGACGGCCTCGCGTGCGTAACGCGTGACCCCAATCAGCGTGGCAGAGGCCATACCATTCCAATCCCCGTATCCCAACAACCAAACTGAGGGCATCGCCACCGCGCGCAGGCCGCTGCCGTCGACCTCCACCCGGCCCTTCGGGGTTACAAGGTCCAAACCCTTCAGGTGCGACAACGCCGGGCGGAAGCCGTTGCACCAGATCACCGCATCGAACGGCCGTTCGGTGCCATCGGCCCATTGCATGCCGGCGGGGGAGAAGCGGGCAGGCGGTGGGACCGCGGCGAGTACCCCTCGCGCCCGCGCGTCGAGCACCGGCGGCACCATCACGATGTCGCCGAAACCACCTGGCAGCAGCTCGGGCTCCCTGCCTTCTTGCTGCGCCTTCCATCGCTCAGTGGCGCGTTCGAACAGCACGCGGCCATCGACGTCATCGGCCAGGAAAGCCGGTTCGTGCCGGGTGATCCAGGTGGTTTCAGCCACCATCGATACTTCAGCCAGAATCTGCGCACCGGAGTTGCCACCGCCCATGATGGCCAGCCGCATTCCGGCAAAAGGCGTAGCGGCACTGTAGTGGGCAGAGTGCAGCTGGATCCCGGCAAAGGAGTCCAGCCCCTCGTACTCAGGCGTGTAGGGTTCTCCCCATGTTCCGGTGGCGCTGATCACCGCCCGCGCCAACCATTGCCGACCGTCGCTGGCCTCCACCCGCAGCCGTTCGCCGACGCGGGTGATTCGTTGCACGCCGATGGGGCGAATGATCGGCAGCGCATATTTCTGTTCGTACTGCGCCAAGTAGGCCAGCACCTCCGCACGCGCAGGGTAGGGGCCTTGGCTGGCGGGCATGGGCCATCCGGGAATGGAGCTCCAGCCCGCCGGGGAAAACAGATGCAGCGATTGCCAGGCATGCTGCCATGCGCCGCCGGGCGACGCTTGTGCATCGAGAATCACATAGGACAGCCCGCTGCGACGCAGGAAATAGCCGGCTGAAAGACCCGACTGGCCACCTCCAATTACCACCACATCAACGCTGTCCATCTGTGCTCCCTCGCGCCGCCGCGCTCAGGCGGCGTTCTTACGCTGCTGTTGATCGGAGATTTTGAGTGCATCCAGGTAGCGCTCGGCATGCGCCTGCATGCGGCTCATCAGGCCGTGTGCATCTCCAGGCCAGTTGTCCGCCTCGGTGGTGGTCATCAGCTGGCCGCCCTGCTGCAGGCCGGTGATCACGACGGGCTTGAGGTTGGCGCGCGCCGCGTAGACGGCGGCGGTCCAGCCGGCCGGGCCGGAACCGAGGATCAACAGCAGGATGTGTCGGATCGTGCTCATGACTCAATGACTCCGTGCGTCGGCAGGAAAGTAGCGCTTGCCCAGCCGCAGGGCGACATGGACCAACAGGATAAGCACCGGCACCTCCACCAACGGACCGATGACTGCAGCGAAGGCGACCGGCGAAGCCAGACCAAAGGCGGCGATGGCGACGGCAATGGCCAGCTCGAAGTTGTTGCCAGCCGCCGTGAAAGCGATTGCAGTCGTGCGTGGGTAGTCCTTGGCAATGAACTTGCCCATGAAGAAGCTCAGCACGAACTGAATGATGAAATAGAGTGTCAGCGGGATCGCGATGCGCACTGCGTCCATCGGGATGCGCAGCACATCGCCCCCCTTCAGGCTGAACATGGCAACGATCGTGAAGAGCAGCGCCGCCAGCGTGATCGGACTGATCGCCGGCAGGAACTTATCTTCATACCAACGCACGCCCTTGCGCGCCTTGAGCCAGCGGCTGGTGAGGAACCCTGCGAGGAAGGGGATGCCCAGATAGATCAACACCGCCTCGGCAATGGTCCAGAAGCTGACGTCGATCACGCTGCCCTGCAGCCCGAACACCGGCGGCAGCCACGACAGAAAGAACCAGGCATAGACAGTGAATAGCGCGATCTGGAAGATCGAGTTGAAGGCCACCAAGCCCGCCACGTACTCTCCATCACCGCGGGCGAGCTGGTTCCAGACCAGCACCATGGCAATGCAGCGTGCCAGGCCAATCAGGATCAGGCCGGTCATGTATTCGGGGTAGTCGCGCAGGAACAGCACCGCCAAGCCGAACATCAGGAACGGACCGATGATCCAGTTCTGCACCAGCGAGAGCATCAGTACGCGCTTGTCGGCAAACACCTTGGGCAGCTCTTCGTACTTCACCTTGGCCAGCGGCGGATACATCATCAGGATCAGGCCAATGGCGATCGGGATGTTGGTCGATCCGATCGACAGGCTGTGGAGCGCGCTGGGCACGCCTTCGAACATCGCGCCCAAGCCGACGCCCAGGGCCATCGCCAGGAAAATCCAGAGCGTAAGGTACCGGTCCAGGAAGGACAGGCGGGGGGAATCAGTAGTCATGGCAGGTCTCGGAAAAGCGCTTAGTCAATCTGCGCGATCGGGTCGAGGCGGGCCTTCAGCGCCACGCGGTCGTCCCAGGCGCTGTCAGGAATCTCCAGGAAGGCCTGCAGGCGTCGCTTGATGATCTGATGGGCACGATCAAAGGCTTCTGCCTTCTGGGCATCCGAACCTTCCACGCCGGCCGGGTCGAACAGACCCCAATGCACGCGGGCGAAGTCACCAAACACCACCGGGCACGCCTCGGCGGCCGCGCTGTCACACACGGTGACGATCAGGTCCATGGCAGCGGCATCGGCTTCGGCAAATTCGTCCCAGGACTTGCTACGCATGCCCTCGACCGGGAATCCTTCGCGCTCCAGCTGGGCAATGGCGAAGGGATTGACGCGACCGGCCGGCTGGCTGCCCGCACTGAAGGAGAGATAGCGGCCTTCGCCCCATTTTTTTAAGGGTCGATTCGGCAAGCACGCTGCGGGCGGAGTTGCCAGTACACAAGAACAGAACACGACGGGTCATTTGAGCGATCTCTATGACGGGGGAAGGTCAGCAGCCAGCAGGACGTTCGCAGGCTTGTTCGTCGGCGCAGCAGTTTTCGGTCAGGTAGGCCACCAGCGCGCTCATTGCCTCGAACTCGGCCCGGTAGCAGATGGTGCGACCGCGCTGCTCGGCGGTGATCAGGCCAGCGGCCAGCAACTCCTTCAGATGGAAGGAGAGGGTGGCGCCGGGAAGGGAGAGGGACTGGGCGATGTCGCCGGCCAGCTTGCCGCCACTTCCGGCCTGGACCAGCAGGCGGAAGATAGAAAGCCGGGTGGCGTGACCCAGGGCGGCCAGGGCGTGAGTTGCATTTTTATGTTCCATGATTCGAGAATAGTCGAAGCGAATAAGCAGAACAACCCCCCATGCAACACCTTCCCAATGTCGTCCCGGGCGCCTTGAACCCTCCGGTGGCCGAAAAGCTGAGCGAGCCGAATGCCGCGCCGCACCGGCCCCGCATCCTGATCTTGTACGGTTCCCTGCGCCCGCAGTCGTTCAGCCGAAAGCTGGCGTTGGAGGCACAGCGGTTGCTGGAACATCTGGGCGCAGAGACCCGAGTGTTTGATCCGCATGCGCTGCCGATGCTCGATTCGGTGCCCGCCTCCCACCCCAAGGTGCAGGAGCTGCGTCAGGCCTCGTTGTGGTCCGAAGGGCACGTGTGGGTCAGCCCGGAACGGCACGGGACGCTGACTGCCGTGTTCAAGAACCAGATTGACTGGCTACCGCTGGAAGAGGGCAGCGTACGCCCGACCCAAGGTCGCACCCTGGCAGTGATGCAGGTCTGCGGTGGCTCCCAGTCCTTCAACGTGGTCAACGCGTTGCGCGTTCTCGGCCGCTGGATGCGGATGGTCACGATTCCGAACCAGTCCTCGGTGGCCAAGGCCTGGCAGGAGTTCGATGACGAGGGGCGCATGAAGCCGTCGGCCTACTACGATCGCGTCGTGGATGTGATGGAAGAGCTGGTCAAGTTCACCCTCCTGGTGCGTGGCCGCAGTGACTACCTGGTTGATCGCTACAGCGAACGAAAGGGGGCTGTCGAAGCTGCCGCGCTTACCGCCGCGGCCGGTGTCGTCGAGACTGCACTTAATGAAAAGGAGAACGCATGAACGCTGTCATTTATCACAACCCCAAGTGCGGCACCTCGCGAAACACCTTGGCGTTGATTCGCCACGCCGGCATTGAGCCTGAAGTCATTGAGTACCTGGTCACCCCACTCAGCCGAGCGCGCCTTGCCGAGCTGATTGCCGCCGCCGGTTTGGATGTTCGCAGCGCGATCCGCCAGAAGGGCACCCCTTATCTGGAACTGGGGTTGGACGATCTCGCGTTGAGCGAGGACGCACTGCTGGATGCCATGCTGGCCAATCCTATTCTCATCAATCGACCCTTCGTCCAGACCACCATGGGCACGCGCCTGTGCCGGCCCTCCGAGGTGGTTCTGGACATCCTGCCAGCAGTGCACGAGCCCTTTACCAAGGAAGATGGCGAAGTGGTGATCGATCAGGACGGCAAGCGCGTCCGCTGAGTTGCCAAGTGGCAGGGAGAGTTCGCGAGCATGCAAAGCGCGTCCAAGCAGCCGCAAAAGCTGCCCCGGCTGATCGTTGCGCTGGGAGTGGGCCAGATCATTGCGTGGGCCAGCAGCTATTACCTGTTGGCCATTCTGGCGCTTCCCATGTCCAGAAGCACTGGCTGGATCGAGCTGCCATTGTGGGAACACAAACGAACTGCTGCGCCGTCTTTGAACGCACTTTGCTTGAAGTAATTGCAGATTTACGTGGCGCCGGGTTACAGATTTACCTGCTGCGTCAAGGGAGGCAAGACTCGGATCCACAGCCAGACCAGTCTCAGACTGCCAAACGGCATTTCGCATAATGTATATTATGTAAAGAGACTGGCAGCGGCAGTGAGGTACCACGTGGGTGTCGGCTTTCCTAATTGTTGTCATTTTTACCCTTAACCCTGCCAGCCATTGATTTAATTGAGGTTTTTGTTGCTCAGATGACAGCCATATCCAGGCCCATGAAGCGGCTCGCGGTGCTAGCGACGCAGACTTTGTCCGCCACGTCATTGACGACGGCTACGAAGCTGTTCGGCGCAGACAATGTCGAGGCGTTGGTAGTGCCTGAGTAGTGGTTTACAGGGCCATTTAGGGTCCGCTCTTGGTGGAGAACTACCTGTGCCTTACCCCCGATAAATCTTCCTAATCCCCTGCCCTCCGATGTACGCTTCCTGCCAGTACATCGCCATCGTAGAAGACGGCCAATAGATGCCCTCGCACTGGTCATGAGACTAGCCAGAATGGCCAGCGCGGTCATCCGACGATCGCTTGCCCAAAAAAAATACGGGGTAACGAGGGCGACCCCAAGTGGCTCAGAGCTTTGACTGGGCCGCCCAGTGCGGAGAGGAATAGGACGTCACGGTTTGCTCAAGAAGATGCAGTGCTCTTGCAGCCCGGCCCCTTCTCCGGAAAAGAAAGCCACGTAGCTTAAGCGCCTGAGCCATGGCCTCTGGCGTCACAGTCAAGCAAACGAGGCGGGGCTCAGGAAAACGGCGATAAGACGTAAGACCACGGTCAATAATCGTGGTATCTCGATGGGAGCTTGCTCGAAGCAGTCTTCGATAGATTACGTCCAAGCCTGACTTCGGACCTTCTAGATACTGCAAAAAAATTGCACCATCAAAGACCACGGTGCCCGTGACACCCCACCCTGCATTCGCCCGCTCCGCCTCTCTCCAAAGCTCGGGAAAGTTCTTGCTCTCTAGCCCCGGCGCGACAAGGCTCGTGGAGATCAAATACGAGTGCGGCATTGGTCGAGCTGCGTGTGGGGACAAAGGGTCTTTCGGCACGGGGAAATTAAGCATCCGCACATGCACGAACTATACGTCATCCCCGCCAGAAGCGAGGCAGGAAGATGATCAACACCGTGAAGAGCTCGAGTCTCCCCAGCAGCATCGCGAACGACAGCACCCATTTGGCTGCGCTTGGCAGCGAGGCGAACGCCCCTGCTGGCCCAATGGTCTCCCCTAATCCCGGCCCTACGTTGGACAGCGCCGTGGCCGCGCCGCTGGCGCTGGTTAGGAAGTCCAACCCTAGCCCAAGCAGAACGACCGTAATGACGGCATAGCAGACCAAAAACACTGTTAAAAATGCCACCACTGAGCCGATCACCTCGTCGGAGAGCGGCTTGCCGTCGTAGGACCGAGGAAAGACCCCATTGGGATAAAGCAGGCGTAGGAAGTGGACGCGAAGCATCACTGCCATGACCTCGAAGCGGAAGATCTTGATGCCCCCGCTCGTGGAGCCTGTGCACCCGCCAACAAACGTCAGCAAGAAAAACACTCCTACTATGGCCGCTCCCCACTGGCCATAGTCCGTTACGGCATAGCCTGTGGTGGTGACCACGGAAACCACACTGAAAGCCGCGTATCGATAAGCCTGCTCAAATCCATAGTGGCCGGATGCAGCCAACCACGTTCCAATCCCACCCACCGACACTGCCAGAAGCCCCAACAGAGATTTGACCTGGCGATCAAAGAACGCCCTACGGTCCCCAGCCAAGAACCGCACATACAAGACGAAGGGCAAGGTCCCTGACAGCATGAAGAGCGTGGCAAGCCACTGGATCCCGTTGTCTTGCCATCGACCGAACGATTGATCTGAGGTCGAATATCCGCCCGTCGCAATCGAGGTGAGCGCGTGCACGATGGCATCAAAGGGGTTCATGCCTGCCAGCCAATAGGCCACACCGGCCACAACCGTCAGACCAATGTAGGCATACCCGATCGTCGAGGCGATCTGCCGAACCCGGGGCATGGCCTTTTGCGAGCGATCTGAGGACTCGGTGCGAAACAGCTGCATGCCGCCCACGCCGAGCGCGGGTAAGATGGCAATGGCAGTCGCGATAATGCCGATGCCCCCCATCCATTGAAGCAGCCCTCGCCAAAGCAACAAGCCTGGCGGCGCGGTATCAAGACCCGTCATGACCGTGGCGCCGGTCGTTGTAATGCCGGAGATGGCTTCAAAAAGAGCGTTGGCAAGATGTCCGCGAAGCTGCGGGTGTTCCGAGAATAGAAACGGCAGCGCACTCACGGCGGAGACGGCAGCCCAGCTCAGCGGCGTCAAGGCGAAGGCCTGCCTCAATGTCAGACCCGATTTCCCCCATTTCCCACCCGAGCGCCAATAGCCCCAGCTCAGCACACTGCCACAGGCGGCTGAAACCAAAGAGGCCATCCCAAATGCTAACCAATCCCGGTTGTCGTAATAGAGATCCGCCACCATGGGCAGCAGCATGAAGGCAGCTGTTGCCAACAGCACTTGCCCAATGATCGCCCCCACCAGACGAAAGCCGTTGCGTGGTATCGACGTCTGACCTGGTGCCCAACGCATCCCGCTACCGTTCGCTTTCAAAACGACCGCCCGCCCGCTCCGCCAAGAAGCTTCTCTGCAACATCGATCTCGCCATATGCCACGACCAGCACGACCCTGTCACCGGCATTGATCCGGGTCTCGCCTGTCAGGTCAAGTGGGTGGTCTTCTCGAATGACGGCACCGACTTTAATGCCTTCTGGTAGACCGAGCGCACCGATGGTGTGCGTTAAAAGTGGCGAACTTCCGGCATCAATCGTGGCTTCAATGACTTCACCAAAGTCCTCGCGCAACGTCTGCAAACCGACAATGGCCCCTCGACGGACGTGCCGCAGCACGGTGGAGACCGTCACCGCGCTCGGACTGACGACTGCGTTGATGCCCATTCCGGGAAGAAGTGTGGCGTAGGTGCTCTTGTTGACCAATGTCACGGCTTGGCGGCAGCCCAATTTGCGCGCCAAGAGCGAGCAGAAGATGTTGGACTCGTCATCGTTGGTGACGGCAACCAGAGTTTCCTTCTGATCGACCCGAGCCTCTTCAAGCACTGACCGATCCAGCGCATCACCATGGAGCACGACAACATCGCTGCCAAGTGTTTCGGCCGCGTAGCGCGCCCGATCCCGATCCCGCTCAATGACCGTCATGCGCGCCTTTGGAAGCAAGGCCCGGATGTTTCGAACCAGGTGCATGCCCACATTGCCAGCACCTGCGATCACAAGTTCGGCAACGGGGCGCTCGCGGTGCCCGAAAAGCGCCATGGTCGCCTTGCGCCGCTCTGACCGCGCGAGTATGTAAAGTTCGTCCGCCAGCTCAGCGCGATCCTGCGGCGTGGGAATGAACGTAATACCCTTGCGGGTTATGGCGAGGACCGTGATGTGCTCAAACTTTCCGTTTGACTCGAGGTCACAGATGCGCTCACCCATCGCCGGACAATCTGGATCCGTCACGCCGATTCCGATCACTTCCAACTGTCCGCGAGCCAAGGGGAGGATCGTAAAGGCACCTGGCGTACGAAGCCGCCTGGTAATTCCCTCGGCAACCTCAGCCTCCGGGGAAATGATCACATCAATGGGCAGATGCTCAGCCGCAAACAGGCCGTTTGCATCGCGCGCGGTGTATCCAACATGGCGAAGACGGGCGATTCGGCGCTTTACTTTAAAGCGAGTAGGCGACTTGGCAGGCGACCATATTGACTTCATCCGAACGCGTCACAGCGATCAGCATGTCAGCATCCATCGCGCCAGCTTCCCGGAGCGTATCCGGGTAAGAGGCATGCCCGACGACTCCGCGAATGTCGTGGCTTTCATCCGCCCGCCTGATCAGCTCGGCATCGGTGTCAATGATCGTGATCGCCACACCTTCCGAGGCCAACTGGCGCGCGATCGTCATCCCCACCTGCCCCGCGCCGCACACAATAATCTTCATGGATAAAGGGCTGACAGGACATGTGCCAATGTCAAAAACCCAAGCTCCGAATCGGTCTGAGAAGGTCAATTTTAAAGGCCTCTGGCAGGGAGTGCCACCGTATGGCATGGACGCCAGAGCGTTGCAGCCCGCTCACCTGGTATTGACGCGCAAAGGCCTGATCGACTGGGATACTGCCCGCACAGACAACAGAGCAAGCGTCCGATGATGACAAAGTGGCGGCTGGCCCTATTCAGGATCAGCAAGAGGATGTGGTTCCGATCCACCCTCTACGGCGTGCTAGGCGTGGCTACTGCCTTGGCGGGTGCGGGTGCCAAATTCGTGCTCCCGGAGGGGCTGGCGACGCAGATTGGTGCCGATTCAGTTGGCAACATCCTTGGCATCCTTGCGGCGTCAATGCTGACGGTGACGACCTTTGCCCTATCCACCATGGTCGCTGCCTACGGCTCGGCGTCAACCAACGCTACGCCCCGCGCGTCCCGGCTCCTGATTGAAGACACGCGTGCGCAGGGCACGCTTGCCACATTTATCGGTGCGTTCTTGTTCTCCATCGTCGGGCTCATTGCGCTGAGCACCGGCATCTACGGTGACAGCGGGAGACTTGTTCTCTTTGGCGCGACCATCGCGGTCATCATCGTCATCACTGTCACGCTTCTTCGCGCCATTGAGCAGTTTTCCCGCTTTGGGCGACTTGGCGAAACGGTCGATCTTGTCGAACAAGCCACCTTGAAATCCATGAAGCAGCGCGCAGAAGAGCCCTTCCTTGGCGCTACCCCCTACGCCGGCCTCGCTCCGAGCAACACAATCGATGTCTTCGCTGCGGACGTAGGCCACGTCGAACACATCGATGTGCAGCGCCTCAACGCCGTTGCAGAACAACACGACCTCATCATCTATGTGACCTGTCAGCCCGGCACGTTTGCAACCCCAAACCGTGCGCTGCTCAGTGTCTGGGGCACCCTTCACGATGACCAGAGAACGCAATTGCTTGCAGCTTTCACCATCGGCGGCTCTCGTCGAATAGAGAACGATCCGCGTTACGGCTTGGTCGTCCTTGCTGAGATTGGTGTGCGAGCGCTGTCGCCGGCCGTCAATGATCCAGGGACGTGCATTACGGTCATCGGCACCTGTGTGCGCCTGCTGTTCAGATGGGACGCCTTGTCAACCGGATCCGAGGCCAAGGACGTTCAATATCCGTTCGTGCACATGGCTCAGCTTGATGTGGATGACCTGTTTGAAGATGTGTTCGCGCCCATATCGACTGATGCAGCAGGGTCGCTTGAAGTCAACATCAGGCTCCAGAAGGCTTTCGCCGCATTGTCTGCTGGCTGCTCATCCACGACGCGCCACGCGGCACGGCGCTATGCTGATCTGTCTCTGGAGCGCGCCTTGCAGACGCTTCGGTTCTCTCAGGATCGCGACAAGCTTCGAACCATCGCCGCCCTAGAACACAGAAGGGCGCAACAGGCTGTCGCCCCCCAGGCCGCAGCGCAACCGAACTGATGTCGATGGAGCTCAATCGAATCCACTTGGCGTTATTCAATCCTGACCGCATCTGGAACTTGGGCCAAGATTTCTACTAGGAATGACGGGCTGAGATTGGGCTGGTCGCTCCGAATGGAAACAGGAAGATCAATCTTCTTTGCGACGCTCACCAGCGAAGGGATCTCTCTATCAAGATCCAACCACCACCCCTCAGGCAATCGTATTCCATTTCCGTCGCGATCGTAAAACCGCACTCGATTGGGCACATTGCTCTCCTTCAACTTGCCGCACGCGCGATGTATCACTACTTCCGACAGTCGTCCGCCACGCCCTCCCCTCGTTTTCACGGGCATCATGGTTCTATACCGCCCCAATGCGTCCCAGTTGCCGCCTAACCATGCCGCGCGCACCATGCGGAAGATAGCCCTCGCTTGGGTGGCTCGCGCCAACGCGCTAGACTTGGACGCTTTCATTCGCAAAATGGAGGCCACGGGACACTATCGTGAAGGTATTTCCCCTGATTTTTCTGTGTGCTGCGGCAACGGCCACAGGCACAATCCACGCTCAAGCAGCGCCCGACACTCAGGTTGAACCGTTTGTCGATGTGGGTGGCGCCGTCCGGTTCAATTATGGCTGGCTGGACTACGGCCCCACAAGTCGCTTGCAACTTGAACTGCTTCGCGCAGACGTCAAAGCCGGCGCTGGTCCCTTTTTCTTATCGGCCCAGTATCGCTGGTATGACGGCTTCGATGCCGTCCATCATGCCTACGCCGGATGGAATTTCAACGACCAAACGCAGCTCAAAGCGGGCATCCAGCAGGTCCCCTTCGGACTTCTGCCTACCGTTTCCCAGAGCTTTTGGTTCGGCTCAGGCTACTACCTTGGCATTGAAGACGATTACGATCCGGGCGTGACGGTTAGCCATCGGAGTGGCGACCATCACTGGATAGCCGGCTGGTTCTCGGGCGATGAATACGGAAGCGGCTCCCGCTACGACCGATACTCCTTTGACGTGGCCCAGACCGCTGATCTGCCCTACAAGGAGCGGGAGCGCGTTCATTTCAGATACGAACACACCAGCTCCTTGCATGACGGTGAGCTGCTGCTCGGGGCTTCTGCATTCAGCGGTCAGGTTCAGAACACCACCACCCGCCGTCACTATGGCCACCAGGGTGCAGCGCTGCATGCCCAGTGGAAACGCGATGGCTGGACGACTCAGCTGCAATGGGCTCGCTACCGTTACAGCGTGCCAGGCGACAGGATTGCGATGTCAGCGTTTCTTGCCCCTTTCGAGATTGCGTCGGAAGCCGATGTCCCCAGCGCAAACGTGGCCTACTCCTTCGGTGAGAAGCGTTGGCTTGATGACATCACCTGCTACAACAACCTCAGCATGACGCGCCCGGTGGGACGCAGCCAAGGCGTGAGGGAGTCATGGCAGAACGTCACCGGATGCAGCCTGCAAAAAGGGATCATGTTGACTTACGTAGACTGGATTGCTGGCAAGAACATGTGGTTTGCAGGCGGCGACGGCATCGGAATCGATGACGGCGGCCCCTCCCGCTGGCATAGCCGACTCAACCTCAACATCGGGTTCTATTTCTAAGCGCAAGTCGCACTCCTGCTTCAACGATCATCAACCGGAGGAATTTATGCAGAGCCTAGCTCCGCCATCCACTCCTGTTCGCCAGCGCATCTTGCCGCAGGTGTTCATTCCCACTGCGGCCATCGTGCTTTTACTGTTGGCGCTATCCATCTTCGTTCCAGAAAAAGCGACGACTTGGTTCACAGCGGCCAAGAACTGGACCGCCAATGACGCGGGCTGGTTCACCATCTTATCGGTCGCAGGCTTCCTGGTGTTTGTGGTCGGTGTAGCGATCAGTGGCTACGGGCGCATCAAGCTCGGCCCAGACCACAGTCGCCCTGATTACAGCTATGCCTCCTGGTTTGCCATGCTCTTTGCCGCAGGCATGGGAATTGGCCTGATGTTCTTCGGTGTGGCTGAGCCGATCATGCACTACGCCACCCCGCCGACAGGCACGGCCGAGTCTGCCGAGGCAGCTCGCCAGGCGATGCGTATCACCTTCTTCCATTGGGGCGTGCATGCGTGGGCCATCTACGCCGTTGTTGCGCTGGCACTGGCCTACTTTGCCTATCGCCACAACCTGCCGTTGCGGGTGCGATCAGCGCTCTATCCGCTCATCGGAGAACGCATCCACGGCCCCATCGGACACGCGGTGGATACGTTTGCGGCCCTTGGGACCATCTTTGGCCTGGCCACGTCGCTTGGCCTGGGGGTAATGCAGATCAACTCCGGACTGAACTACCTGTTTGGCCTGGAAGTGAGCACCGTCGTGCAGGTGTCGTTGATCGGCATCATCATCCTTGTGGCGACAGGGTCGGTCGTCGCTGGACTCGACAGTGGTGTCCGTCGCCTGTCTGAGATCAACATGATCATGGCCGTGGCACTGCTTGCATTCGTGCTTGTCTGCGGCCCCACTGTCCACCTGATGCAGGCATTTGTCCAGAACACCGGCATGTATGCCTCCCAGCTCTTTTCAATGACCTTCAACCTGTATGCCTATGAGCCAAGTGGCTGGCTTGGCGGCTGGACCTTGTTCTACTGGGGTTGGTGGATTGCGTGGTCGCCCTTCGTTGGCATGTTCATCGCCCGCATCTCGCGAGGCCGCACAGTGCGTGAATTTGTGGTTGGCGTCTTGCTGGTGCCACTCGGTTTTACGTTCCTTTGGATGACCATCTACGGCAACTCCGCCTTGTTCATGGTCCGCTCCGAAGGTGTTCAAGAGCTCGTCACGGCGGTGTCAAATGACAGCTCCATGGCGTTGTTTGAGTTCCTGCGTCACCTTCCACTGACGATGATCACCTCCTCGCTTGCCGTTGTCCTTGTCGCGCTATTCTTCGTCACCTCCGCTGACTCCGGCGCCCTGGTCATAGACATGCTGACCTCAAAAGGTGAGGAAGAGTCTCCGGTTTGGCAGCGCATCTTCTGGGCGCTACTGGTCGGCGGCATCGCTGTTGCCCTGCTCATTGCAGGCGGTCTTGAATCACTCCAAGCTGCGACTATTGCCAGCGCCCTCCCCTTTACGATCGTCATGATCTTGATGTGTTGGGGGCTTCTGAAAGCCATGCATCTGGACGCAACCAAGCGCTCGATTTCTCGTGATGCACGATTGCTTCCGGGCACCAGCGACGATTGGCGCGCCAGGCTCAAACTCCTCGCTCATAACCCCGTCAAGATCGAGGTCGTTGGCTTTATCAAGGATCAGGTGCTGCCCGCACTCCAAGAGGTCGCAGTGGAGCTGCGCAAGCAGGATCTTCCGGTTGAAGTTACCCAGGGAGAGGATGGGCGCGCCTGGCTTCGCGTAGGCCATGGCGAGGAAATGGACTTCTTCTACTCCGTGCGTCCCCAGCCTTACGAGCCGCCCACCTTTGCGTTGCAGGACCCGCGTCGCCCGGTGAGCGAGGGCACCCGCCACTATCGGGCTGAGGTCTACCTGCGCGAAGGCGGGCAAGACTACGACGTTATGGGCTGGCCAAAGGTGCAGTTGATCCACGATGTGTTGGACCAATACGAGCGCCACCGCCAGTTCCTGGATCACGTTCGCTGATCAATGCCCCGGCCAACCGGATTCGGTTGGCCGGGACCTGGGCCAAGATGCCTTAGATACAGATCGGCAACCTGTTCTAGCTTCGGGGTGCAAACCTCAATAGGACTGCTCCCAGCAGCGCGGAAAGCAGCGATCCGAGCAAAATACCGACCTTGGCGTCCTCAACGAACGCAGGGTCCAATGGGAACGCGAGCGAGCTGATGAAGAGGCTCATCGTAAAGCCAATCCCGCAGAGCAAACTCACGCCGTAGATTTGTAGCCACGATGCGCCCGTTGGCTTTTCAGCAAGCCCGGTCTTGACCGCAAGGGCAACGCCACCGAACACACCAATTTGCTTGCCGACGAAGAGCCCAGCAGCGATTCCCAACGGCAGCGGTGCCAAAATGGCGCTCATCGAAATTCCAGACAGATCCACGCCGGCATTGGCAAAGCCAAAGATCGGCACGATCACGAAGCCAACCCAAGGAGCAATGCCGTGCTCCAAGCGAACCAGTGGCGACTTGGCACTGGCGCCGTAGGGGATCAGGAATGCACCGACAACGCCTGCAATCGTGGCGTGGACGCCTGAAAGAAGCGTGGCATACCACATGGCCAAGAGCAGAGCCAAGTAGGGCCAGAGCCGCTCCACACCGCTTCTCTTTAGCGCATCCATGGCAAGCCCCGCGCCGATTGCAGCCGCCAGAGCTCCGATGTCGAGGGACGAGGTGTAAAACAGGGCAATGATTGCCACTGCACCCATGTCGTCGATGATGGCCACCGACAGCAGCAAGAGCTTCAAGCTGGGAGGCGCGTGCCGCCCCAAAAGCGCCAGCACCCCCACCGCAAAGGCAATGTCTGTGGCCGCAGGAATGGCCCAGCCGTTGGACAGGGAGGACTCGTGCCGAGATGCGATCAGAAAGATCAGAGCAGGAAGTGCCATGCCGAGCAGCGCAGGCACAGCTGGTAGTCTGCGCTGCTGCCAGGAGGACAGCCGCCCACTGATAAGCTCGCGCTTGATCTCCAAGCCGACAAGAAGAAAGAAGATCGCCATCAACCCGTCGTTGATCCAAAGATGCGGCGTCATTGGCCCGAGTTTCTAACTGAGAACCGGGCCGGCATGAGCATGCAAAAATGCTAAGTAGCTGCCCGCAGCTGGACTGTTGGCCAGCAAGATGGCGACCATCGACGCCATCATTAGTGCGACACCCGCAGATGCCTCGTTGGCGAGCATGCGCGCAAAGATGCTGGGCGGTCGGTCTATCGTTGTCATCGTGCTCCCTTAAAGCAAGGAGAGAACAAACCGGATAGGTACGACCAGACTCGACGCACCTGAAGGGTTCGTCAGCTCATGGTTGATCGAGGTGTGGAAGATGCCATCCAGCCCAAGCCTGTGAGAGCTGTGAGACATCGAGATGGTCGGAACTTTGGAGTATCAGCATGCGTAGACTCGGAAAACGACAGGTCGTTCTCCGTAATCGGGACCTACCCCCGGGCGCACGCAGCACACGCCGTAAGTCAATTTTACGGATCACGTCGGCAGGGTCAACTACCTACTGCCCGTTGCGGAGATAGTGTTCAGACGGCAGATGTCGCGCGATGCTTGGTCGCGGACAGGCTGTGGATTGCTCGCCGCGCGCAATGCGCCAGCGACAGGCCGATTGGCAGTTCAACTCGAGCCTCGACCTTCGTCCGCTTTCAGCCAGAAACGGACATCCGCCCTACCCCTGATAACCATCCCTGATCCTAATGCTGGATTGCAGTTCCCCTACCCTACCCGTTGGGCCAGGGTCCGCTTCCGGCCAGAAGCGGACCACTGACCACCCACTCCGCTCAGATTCCGGCGAGCACGCCCGGATCACCGGTCCTCCAGACGTTGTCCACTATCACATGCTTGATCTCCCACCCCGCGTCGCGGCGGGCCAAGAAAACGTCATAGCGGTTCTTCATCAGATACTGGCGTGTGCCGTCGACCCTCGATACGTGCTGCGCTTCGACCAACACATCCACCCGGGCCGTATCACCGTCCACCGCCACCCTCGGGTTGCTGAACGAGTGGGAGGTATCGAGCCCGTTGAGCGAAGTGGACAGCGCCTCGACGATGGTTTCCCGCCCCTGCAGCACCGGGTACTCGAAGCCCGCCTTTGCGCCAGCGGGGCGGAAGTCGGAGATGGCGTCCTCTGTAAAGGCCGACGAGAGCAGCTTGCGGTCGCGAAGATCGATACCTGCGGCGAAGCGGTACAGCGTGTCGACCACGGCATGTATGTCGTGAAGAGTATCGGGAGCGTTGAGGTGCAGCGACATGAAGTGGATTCCTTAGCGAGCCGTGGGGGTGGTTGGGTCAATGAGAGTGATACGGGTGTCGGCGATGGTCTCAGCGAAGCCGCTGCCGAATACACCTACAGGCGTCTGGAAGCCTGGACGCGCCTCCCCTGCCAGCACACGGCGCGCAGCCACGACCGCGGCAAGGGGAGTGAAGCTGTAGCCGTTCACCGTATCCAGCACTGCGCGGGTTACGGTACCGTTGGCGCCGACTACCTCTACCGCTGCCTGGTACCGGTTGTCGGTGCGCTCCTGCGCGGTGGGACCATCCGGCAGTGCATCGATGCCGCCTTCGGGGAAAGCGCTGCCAGAAACATGTACGTAGGTTTCGATATCGCCCACCCCGGTTTGCCGGGCGATGGTGATCAGGTCAGGCAGCGTCACTGGAAAGCAACTCACCGGCCCGTTGCCGAAATCGATGTCGCGCAGCGCGTCCGGGGCACGTGCCGTGAGCACATCGTCCTTGCGCATAAGGCACGTGGCCGTTACGTGTTGGCTGGCGCTGATAGCCGATCCGCGCGACATCGAACCTGCTACATGCAACGCGATACGGATGGCCACCGGTGACGGCACACGCTCCACGGCACGCGCGGCCAGGCTGCCAAGCATCGCCACGCTGCCCCCGCTGCCCGGCATCAGCATTACCCTGGCCTTTGCGGCGTTCAGGTCATGGCGCTCGGCCAACTGGTAGCTGTCCAGCTCGGCGGCAATATCCAGGTAGTGGACGCCGGCGCGCAGGCACGCCTCGATCAGCGCTCCTGCGGTATGCGCGAACGGACCTGCGCAGTTAAGCAGCACCGCGATATCCTGCAATCCGTAGTCCACATCGGCAGCGGAATCCAGCGCGAACACGCGGTACGCCACGCCAAGGCGTGTGGCCAGCGCCTGCAGCGGAGCTTCGTCGCGCCCTGCCAATACCAGCTTCAGCCCAGCTTCCTTCGCGTGTGCTGCAGCCATGCGCCCGGTGTAGCCGGATGCACCGTAGATCATCAATGTTTTCATGGTGTGTTCCTCGCCACCCTATTCGAGTGAGGCGTCAATGCGGGAGATGCGGCCTGCGGAATCCACGGCCACCAGAAGCAATCCGATCTCGTGACCGAAATCGCCGGTGAAATCGACCCGGACGCGTGCGCGTACATCGCCAAGGCGTTCCAGCGACAGCAGCCGGGTGACCGTGTGGTAACCCAGGAAGTACCTTTCCAGATAGTCGCGCACCCCGGCATGCTTGTTGAAGGTGGATCCGGTGGAAGGGTCATCGATCACTGCCGTCGTGCTGAACAACGCCAGGGCCCGTTCGATATCGAAGGCGTTCGTGGCGTTGATGAAGGCCACCACTGTGGCCTGCAGGGGGTGCGACTCGACGCCGTCATTCATGGCCGTGCTGCCAGCTCTTGTAGACGAACTCCAGGCTGTAGCCATCCGGATCGCGCACCTGCGCGGCGTAGTAGCGGGGGTCGTAGTGCAGCTGCGGGCCAGGCGGATGGATCTCGCTGGCGCCGGCGGCCATCGCGGCGGCATAAGCCGCGTCGACCATCGCGCTGGAATCCGCCACGAATCCAATATGTGCCGCCTGCGCTGCCGCCACGCCCTGGCGCAGCCAGAAGAAGACCCGGCCGCCTGCGCCGAAGCCCTTCAGGTCCGGGTGGCCGGGTGGGCCCTGCCGGCCGTCGTAGTCGAGCCGGTTGACGATTCCCAGCGGGGCCAGCGCGGCCGTGTAGAACGCGACCGAGCGGGTGGTGTCAGTGACAGTGAGGAAAATGTGGTCGAGCATGTCGTACTCCCGTTGCGAACTAGATGTTGTAGCCGCCTGCAACTTCAATGGTCTGCGCATTGACCCAGGCCTGCTCATCACCGAGCAGCCCAGCGATTACGCGGCCCACGTCGTCCGGCTCGCCTACCCGGCCCAGCGCCGTCTGCGCGGCCAGCAGGGCTTCGAACTCATCATTGAGGCCGCCGCCCAGTTCGGTACGGATCGCCCCGGGTGCGACGGCGTTGACGCGGATGCGGCGCTCGCCGAACTCCTTGGCCATGTAGCGGGTAAGCACCTCCAACCCGCCCTTGAAGGCGGCGTATGGCGCCACCCCGGCGGTGGCCACACGCGTGGTGGCACTGGTGACGTTGACGATGCTCGCGCCAGTACCCAGCAGCGGCAGCAGTGCCTGGGTAAGGAAGAACGGCCCCTTCAGGTGCACGTTGAACAGACCGTCGAACTGTTCCTCGGTCACCGTCTCTATCGGATTGAACAGCCCGAACCCGGCGTTGTTCACCAGGCCATCCAGCGCGGAGGCGCCCCAGGTGCCCTGCAAGGTGTCCTTCACCTGCGCGGCAAACGCCGCAAAGCTGCCGGTTTTGCCCACATCCAGCTGCAGGGCCACTGCCGTACCGCCCTCTGCCTGGATGCGCTCCACCACCTGCTGGGCAGCATGGGGCTGGGCGTTGTAGGTGAGGACGACGCCCATGCCGCGCTGCGCGCAGTGCAACGCGGCGCTGGCACCAATGCCACGGCTGCCGCCGGTGATCAGTACATTTTTCATGCAGGTACTCCTGTGCAGTGAAGGGTGATCCACAGGCTAGGCTCGCTGGCCGTGGAGCGCCGCCCTGATCCTCGCTATTTCCTGCCTATTCCTGCTCCTCGCCTTGCCAGCCCGCTCCGGTGGGTGTCCAATGTGGCCATGGAAAACGCACTGGATGAACTGCGCCGGCTCGCGGCGCATGCCGAAAATCGCCGCACTGATACGGGTATTCCCCGTGTGGCCATGGTGCAGGGGGAGATCCCGGAGCATGCCTTGGCGGCCGTATACGAGCCGATGATCAACCTGATCCTGCAGGGCACCAAATCCATGACGGTGGGTGAGAAGACGCTCCACTACGACCCCGCCACTTATTTCATCATGTCCGTGGACCTACCGGCGGTGGGTGCCGTGCACCCGGCCAGCAGCGGCGAACCGTACCTGGCGGTGAGCCTCACGCTGGACCCGAGCATCCTCGCAGCGCTGCTGTGCGACACCACCGATGCCGCCACCGGGCGCGGCGAGCCCTCCACCCAGACCGAGGCCTTCAACGTCGCTGCCGTCACCCCGGAGCTGATGGATGCGTGGGTGCGCATGCTGCGCCTGATGGAACGCCCCGGCGAGATACCTGCACTGGCCCCGGCCTACGAGCGCGAGATCCTGTACCGCGTGCTGCAGGGACCACACGGATGCATGCTGCGACAGTTGGCCACGCCGGATTCGGCGCTGGCGCGTATCAGCAGCGCGATCCAGCGCATCCGTAGCGACTACGCCAAACCGCTTCGAATCGCCGCCTTGGCCGAACAGGTGGCAATGAGCGAGTCGGCCTTCCACCGTCACTTCAAGTCCGCCACCGCACTGAGTCCGCTTCAGTACCAGAAGCAGCTGCGCCTGCTGCAGGCACGCCAGCTGTTGACGGCGCATGGCAAGAGCGTGACCGCGACCGCGCTTGATGTGGGCTACGAAAGCCCGACGCAGTTCAGTCGAGAGTACGTACGCGCGTTCGGTCTGCCGCCTTCCCGGGACGCTGCACGCATCATGGCGAGCGTCCGCGGACCTGCACTCGCCTAGCCGGCGGGTGCAGCCCTGCCCCCGGTCAGCTCTGGGAAGCGCCACCGTCAGCAAACAGCTCTACGCCATTGACGTAGCTGGCTGCATCACTTGCCAGGAACGCGACGGCCGACGCGATTTCCTCCGGCTCGCCGATGCGGCCCAGCGGACTTTTTGCCGTCAGAAACGCCATGCCCGCCTCGGCATCGTCTCCGAAAGCTTCGCGCAGCGATGGCGTATTGGTCGGCCCAGGGCTCAGGATATTGATCCGGATCCCCGTCCCTTTGAGTTCGGCCGTCCAGCTCCGGACCATGTTGCGAACTGCCGCCTTGGTACCGCCGTAGATGCTCATGGTAGGGCCCGGATCCATGGAGGACGTCGACCCGATGATCACCACGCTCGATCCGGAGCCAAGCAGGGGCAGCGCACCCTGCAGCGTCAGCACTACGCCCTTTACGTTGGTCGAGAACTGCTGGTCGATCTGCTCCTCGGTGATCTTTCCAAGTGGTGCATGTACACCACCACCTGCGTTGGCCACCAGCACGTCGATCCCGCCGAAAAGCCGTTTCACCTCGGTATACAGCGCCTCCAGGCTGGACGCGCTGCTGACGTCGGCGACCAGCCCGACCGCGTTTTCGCCCAGCGTGGCAAGCGCTTCATCCAGTACCTGCTGGCGCCTGCCTGTGATGACCACCCGGGCCCCCTCCTGCGTCAGCCGTTTGGCGATCGCCAGGCCGATTCCACTGCCACCGCCAGTCACAACAGCTGTTTTATTGTTCAAGTTGTACATTGCACGCTCCGCGTTGTAGTGATCACTAATCTAGTATATAGTGACCACTAAAGCAACGGACGCAAACATGCCACTGCGTCCTCGCAACACTTCGCCACCCACGCAGCTACGCCGACGTCGGAGGAAACCATGAGCCAGAAACTTCCAGGATCGACCCGCTTCAAGGATTCGCCTTCGTCGGCGCGGCCATCACGGCGCCCCTTTGACCGCGAGGCGGGCGTTCTCATCGCAAAAGATCTTTTCCACGAACGGGGATATGACGCGGTGGGCATCTCCGAGCTCGTCCGCGCGCTCGACATCAATCCACCGAGTCTGTACGCCGCCTATGGAAACAAGGCTGGCCTGTTCGAGCGATGTCTAGCGGTTTATGTGGAAGAGGCGAACCTGCCAGCAGACAGGATCCTGACGCCTGATCGGCAGCTGGGTGAGGCCATCAGCGACCTCCTGCTGCATGCCGCAGCCCTCTATACCAGATCGAAATCCCGGCGTGGCTGCATGGCGGCCGAAGGGATGCGCGCTGATGATCCGCAGGCGCGTGCATTGGCCGGTGCCTACGCGGACGCCTCTGCCACCTTCATCGAGCATTACATCAGCCGGTCAGAGCCGCAGCGTGCGCGCGAACTGGCCGATTACGTCGTGACGACATTGCAGGGCTTGTCTGCTTCGGCACGCGCCGGATTGTCCAGGCCCCGAGTGACTTCGGTCGCCAAACTTGCCGGCCTCGCCTTCGAAACGTTCTTAGCTACCTCGGAGCAATCCACGTCATGACGATCCTTGATCACATTGAGTTTGCGGTCAGCGATGCTGAGACATCCCGGCGCTTTTACGAAGCCGCCCTGGCTCCTCTAGAAATCCTCCTCGTCATCACCATTGGCCCCGAGCGCACTCGCACCGGCGGCTCCCGCCATGGTTTCGGCAAGGAGGGCTATCCATGCCTATGGATTCACGACCATGAGGCACCGGGGACGGGCACGCACATCGCGTTCGCGACCGACAGCCGGGCAGCCGTCGACGCATTCCACCGTGAGGCGGTGGCCGCTGGTGGTGTCGACAATGGGCCACCTGGCATACGGCTGCAGTATCACCCGCACTACTACGCCGCCTACGTGCTGGACCCAGATGGCGTCAACGTGGAGGTGGTCTGCCAACGTCAGTCCTGACCGTGCAGAAGCTTCCTGCCTTGGTGATCAGCAGTATCTGCTCCCGCATGTTTAAGGAACTAGTAGGAATAGTTGGACTAAGGGCTTTCTCTAGCAAACGGGGACGCGCGGGCGACGGTGTGGTCTCGTCAACCTTAGTCGTGATCTGGAGCCCTGATCCATTGCTCGGGGAACGCTTGCTTCTGCCAGTAGCGAAACTCCGCCTACCCCCGATAAACATCCCTAACCGATCCCGTTGAGCGAGAAAGCTAAGACCGAGCCTGCACCCCATTTTGGCCAGCGGACGCCCCGACACTTGAGACAGGCGCGGCGAGTGACCAAGGGTGCATCCAAATAGGGGCGCCTGTTGCCTCGTCACCAAAGCGATAAAATTGGATAGCAGGTCCCTTGTGCTATCCGTGGGGCCAAGGTCCACTTCTGGCCACGAGCGGATCCCAGGTAGTCCGCCGGGAACTGGCCGCCTGTGTGGAGCGCCATCGCATTGGGTGGCATGGGTGGCATGGCTGAGGGTCATGCGCTCGCTCATCTGAACCCTCTGCACCTTCGATCTCCCCCGGGGGTACTAGAGTCTAGTTGAGTTATTCCGGCTGGATAACACCGCGCAGGGAATCGATACCGTGTCCAGTCTCTTGTCATCAGCCATGGTCATCCCGTGAGCGCCCTTGGAAGCATTTGGGCGGTCGGCGTCACTGGCGCCGTGTCACTGCATCGCTAAGTCCGCGGCCGAGGTAAACAATGACGGCCGAACGGTGTGGGGGGCATAGGCCATCTCGCCTGCGGCTGCGATGACTTCCAATACGCGGGGCGCAACAGGGCCAAAAGCCTTCCGTACTCCGATGAAGTGGACCCACGAGCCCTCCACCTCCACCTTTGCTCCGGCGAGCTCTGAGCACTGACTCACCAATTCTCGGAGGTTCTTGATCCAGGCCTCGCAGGGGAGCGCGTCCAGCTGGACCACGGTGGTGTCATCGCCCACGTACAGATCAGCCATCTCCATCCGAGTTACCCGCGGCGTTGCTGCCGTAAATTGTGGATAAGCACTCATACGTTTCTCCTGACAAGGTTGAAGACGAATATCCGCTCCCCAGACGGCACGGCGTGTCAGCGTGGCGTCAAGGGTCCGTCAAACCGAGGGAATCTCAGGCCCGTCAAGCGGAACGGGTAAGTCCCTCGTGCCGAAAACACATCGTCGTGCGAGCGGCTTTTCTAGAATTTCCGGACCAACCGATGCTTGACCTGTCAGGAGGAATCGCTATGAGCTTTAGACGCAGCCGGACCTTCAACATCGAAAGCCCGATCCCGCCATGGACGTAACGGCCTGGCATGTCCTGTATGTCCTTTGGTTGGTTGCGGGCGCCATGGATTTCTGGCTGCACAGGGCCAGCAGTATCGAATCCACCTCGGGCATTCCGGAGTCAAGGCTGCACTTGGCTCAGATTGCGATCCTCGGGCTGGCGACGGCTCTTTGGCTGGGATTCGGAGCCTCGCATGGGCTTTTCGCCATCCTCTTGGCACTGGTGTGCCTGCACGCAATAACAGGCTATTGGGACACGCGGGTGGCCTATCCCAAGCGCGCGATTCGCCCCTTGGAGCAGCACGTTCACAGTATTCTGGACTTAGCGCCGTGGGTCGCGGTAGGTGCCGTTTACTGGTCACTGCCCAGCACCCATGTCGGACCAGTCGTGGCGTTTGACCCGGCGCCAGCCGCCTTATGGGCCTTTGCGCTTGTGCCCGCGATGCTTCTGGTGGTCTTGCCGGCCCTGGGTGAACTCCGTCGATGCTTGAGCTACCGGCGGACAAGATAAACCGGGCGTCCTCGTCGCCCCGTCGGAGAGTGAAACCCCTCCGACGGGGCGTCGGCAATGATGAGCGGGACTTTACTTCTTTGCCTCAACACCAGGGGCGGCATCGCGCACCAGGAACTCTTCGGTAACTTCCGGCAAATGCGTTGCAAGCCAGTCGGCCATCGCCTCTTCCTGGACCAGAATTTCCTGACACACGCGTGCGGTTTCCGGGTCACCGGCGGTCTTGGCCGCTGCGATCAAAGCGGTGTATGAGGCAATTTCAAAGTGCTCGAACACGTAGCCGGCCATCGCGCCTTTCACGATCTCGTCGGATGCGGTCATCCCACCCAGCGCCTGGCCGAATGCGGCCATTTTTCCCATCACGTCTTTGATGGTGGATGGAGAGCCGCCGAGGCGCTTGATGCAGCCCTCGAGCAGCTCT
Source organism: Stenotrophomonas sp. TWI377 (assembly GCF_039674525.1). Classification (NCBI taxonomy): domain Bacteria; kingdom Pseudomonadati; phylum Pseudomonadota; class Gammaproteobacteria; order Lysobacterales; family Lysobacteraceae; genus Stenotrophomonas; species Stenotrophomonas sp. TWI377. Next base: position 237,420 of record NZ_JBDJNT010000001.1, on the reverse strand, counting down.
CGTTGTCCGATCGTCTCTTGGATGTGCTCTTCGATCCGCGCCTTCAGCACGGGATAGTGCTCAATACGGGACGCCTGCCCCTTCAACATCGTCTCCGCCTGCTGCTCCATTGCATGGGCGTCGCGCAGCCAGTCAAGCAGGTTCTCTTTGGGTTCGGCCATGGAAATCTCCTGGTTGGACAAGGGAGAACGCACCCTATCCAGCGAGGCATCGCCGGGAGGCGATGTTTGGGTGAAGACCAGGCGAAGTTATAAAGACCCGGTCAAGCCGACAGCTTCCCTTGAAGCTCAGTGATCGCGCGATGGATGTCTTTGAGACGAAACGGCTTCTCCATCAGAGGGGCGCGCTTGAAGCGCTCAGGCAAAGTGGTTTTACCAAACCCCGTTGTAAAGACAAACGGGATTCCCCGCTCCATCAGAACGTCTGCAACAGGGAAGGACTCTTGCCCATGCAGATTGACGTCCAGCATTGCCACATCGAACGCGACACTTTTCGCGCGCTCCAGAGCGTCCGGCAGGTACTCCGCCTTCTCAATGACCGCGTAACCAAGGGTCTTGATCGACTCCTCAAGCACATACATCAAGCTCGGCTCATCCTCTACCAGGAATACACTCACTGCTCCCATTCCGTCTGCCATACGGCCACCCTCCCGCGTGTCGCGTTCTGTCCATGCAGATACAGTGTGACCATGACGCAGCATCAGTGTGTAAAGGCCACATCAAAGCGAGCACGGGAGCACGCATTTTTACGATTTCTTTACAAACCATCCCTTAGGGTGACGCGATGCCGGGGAGATGGACGTGACACAGTTGGAACACCCCAAAGACGTGTTGAATGACGAGTCCCGACAGTTCGTCCTCTTGGTCAACTCCGTCACTGACTATGCAATTTACATGCTTGACGAGCATGGCGTAATTCGGACTTGGAACCCGGGCGGGCAGCGGATCAAGGGCTACACCGCCCAAGATGTCATTGGAACAAATTTCTCCCGGTTCTACCTCCCCGAGGATGCCGCTGCGGGCGTGCCTCAGCGCAACCTGCGGACAGCAGCCGCGGAGGGACGGTGTATCGAGGAGGGGTGGCGGGTCCGGCAAGACGGTTCACGCTTCTTGGCAAGCGTAGTGATCGATCCCATCTGGATCGACGGCACGTTGGTGGGATACGCCAAAGTGACCAGAGACATCACTGAGCGTCATGACGCTCAAGAGCGGCTAGAAAAGGTCCAGCACAGCCTGCTGCAAGCACAGAAAATGGAAGCCATCGGCAAGCTGACCCTTGGATTGGCCCATGACTTCAATAACCTCCTGACCATCATTGTCAACTGCCTTGACCTCATCAGCTTGAGGGTTAAGGACGGCCCTGCGTCGAAGCTGATAGAGACGGCCCTACGGGCGGCGGAGCGTGGGGCGCTGCTCTCGCGACAACTACTGACGTTTGGCCGAGGCCAGAAGCTGTCTCCCGAACCCTTGAATGTCGCCGCCGCGCTGCGAGAATCCCATGAACTCTTGCAGCGTTCGGCGGGAGACGGGGTCGAGGTGACCTTCGACCTCGACCAGCATCTCCCCTTGGTATTCGTCGACAAGGCACAACTTGAGGCAGCGGTCCTAAACCTCGTGTGCAACAGCCGCGATGCGATGCCCGACGGCGGCACTATCACCATCTCAGCCAGCGCCAAGGAGACCCTCGATCCTGCCTCAGAGGGTCACGCCCCTGCGCCTCACGTCTGCGTGACCGTTGCGGATGATGGTGAGGGCATTCCAATCGCCCAGCAGGCACGCGTGTTCGAACCATTTTTCACCACAAAGCCCGTGGGACGGGGCAGCGGTCTAGGGCTTAGCCAGGTGTTTGGTTTCACGAAACAATCAGGCGGCTTTCCCCAACTGAGCAGCGTTCCGGGAAAAGGGACCCGCATCGTGCTTTGCTTTCCTATCCACGAGCCTTGATATGCCCATTAATTTGCTGTTCGTTGAAGACGAAGCCGATTTGCGCTCGGTGGTGACCCAAGCGTTGTCCGATCAGGGTTTCGCGGTCACTCCCGCATCCGATGGAATAGAAGCGATCGCCCAGTTGAGGGGTGAAACGCAATACGCCGTGGTGGTTACGGATGTCAGCATGCCGGGTGGTGTTTCAGGCCTTGAGGTGGCGGCTGCGGTCGCCGAAACGCAGCCCGGCGCCCGTGTGTTGGTGGTGTCCGGGCTCCAGCGCTCCCAGCTCCCCCCCATTCCTGCGTCCGTGCGTTTTCTGCCGAAGCCTTACCGCTTCAAACAGCTCATCACTGCGATCCACGAACAATTGAATTGAGCCACGAATCCATCGCCTATCGGCGCGTGCATGTCAACGCAGAGCCAAAAGCCCTTGGCTCGACGTTGACACGTCGAAGAGGACGATTCGATTCTCTCCGCAACTTCATTAGTTCATGACCCGTCCGGCTGAATCTGAATCAGGCAGTGTCATTTTGGTAGTCGAGGACGAGATCGAGCTCTCCAGGCTTTTTGTCGAGGCTTTAGGCGATGCGGGATTTCGGGTCGTGCCTGCGTATTCTGTTGCCGATGCGCTAAGCTCCCTTGCCAGCCACACCGTTGATGCGGCCATTTTGGACGTTGAGCTGCGAGACGGGCCGGTGTTCCCTGTTGCAGATCAAATGGCGGCTCGTGGAATCCCGTTCTTATTCGCTTCCGCTGTCTACTTTCAAGCGGTTCCGAAGCGGCATCAGGGCGCGCCATTTGTCACCAAACCGTTCAGTGTCAAAGAGCTTCTGCACCTGGTGAGTAGGCTCAGGCCCTAGTGCAGCTATGGCGATTCAGGGCGCACATGAGCATCCCTGCTCCCACGTGCAACTTGGGGCTATTCGTAGATGCTCCAACTTTGCCCTCGTCCCGCTTTTCCACCTTGTGGACGAATGCCCCTCGCCCAAGATGGTCACGCGAGACCATGCACCCCCGGACTGCCGGGAGCTTGGAAAGCACCGGACATTGTCCCCGCATACGGAGACCGGGCAGCGGAGCCATCCACCTGGGGTCTGGACTTCCTCTGGCCTCAGCGTCATCGCACCAGTTCCCGCGATGGTAACAACGCCCCACCCGCTTCGAGCACTTCGCGTTCCAAGGCACGCAGGAAGCCACTGAACCCGTGAGGTGCCCTGGCTGACCGGCGGGCACTCGTGGTGACGACTGGTCGAGCTCGCCAAGCGATGCTGGCCCCCGAGCGCTGAAGCGCCTGAGCCAGCGCCACATCCTCCCCCGTGAACAGCGGTGAGAAGCCGCCCACCTCCCGATAGGCCGCAGCACTGACACCCATGTTGGCACCGTGGATATGGCGATGGCCTTCGCGCGCATGCTCGCGCCTAGCGAATGCTTGGCGCACGGCAGCCGGGTAATCAAGCCAGTCACGCACCTCCACTACGCCGCAAAACGCATCGGCCCCACAGCTTGCTTGTTTCCAGAGCCAGTCAAACGGGACGTGCGTATCGGCGTCAGTGCTGGCTATCCAGCGCGCACCCAAGCCAAGGGCATGGCTGGCAGCCGCCGCACGTGCCACGCCCACGCACCGTGCCTCAATCGAGATGGCCACGGCACCGTGGTGCAAACATACGTCTGGCGTTTTATCGGTGCAGGCATCGAGCGCCACGACTGCCACTACGGGCTCGCCTCGAAGTCCAGGATGCCTGGCGGCCACGGTGATTGATTCCAGGCAGCGGCCAATGTCTGCTGCCTCATTGTGGGCCGGAACTATCACTGCGATCACCGCAGGCCCTCCCTGGTCGGTCCATGCATCGTAAGGTCCTCCGTCCGTTGCGACGAACAGATACCCGCGTCAACGTAGCCAGACGGTGACCGCGGCGTCGTGAAAATGTGGAGTCCGCCCAAACGCCGTTCTCATGGCGGCGGGAGCAGCATAGAGGTTGACACCAACACGGAGCGACCCATGAGCAAACTGCCCCTTAATCCCGGCGCCGACGTGGATGACCAGGATAAAGCGCACACCCCGGACAAGCTCCGGAACGATGACGCCACGTGGAAAGACAAGGACATGCCTGAGGCGGAGCACACCGCCAAACCGGAAGATTACGAGCGTCCGGCAAAGCCCTGAGGGCCGGCTCCGGCGATTCCACCCTATTCAGGAGAGCCAGATGGCCTTGATCCATTCGATTTTGATGGGAGCCGTCGCAGGAATGCGCGCGATGACCCCCTTGGCCGCGGTGACCAACGCCGCGCGGAGCGGTAACTTGCCGGCCGATAACGGTGCCCCTCGCCTTCTGGCCAACAAGCTCGCTTCCGCAGGGATGCTCGCGTTGGCAGGCGGTGAGCTCGTTGGTGACAAGATGAAAACGGCCCCCGACCGCATCGTTCCGGCAGGCATGGTTGCGCGCGTCGCTACCGGGATGATTGCAGGCGCAGCGCTCGCTCCCCATCGGCAGCGAAAGCTGGGCGCGCTTCTGGGTGCAGGCGCCGCCGTTGGTATGGCCTACGTGACCTTCAACCTGCGCATGCGGGCGATCGCCCGCTACGGTCAAAGCAGCACCGGCGCCGTGGAAGACGCCATTGCCGTCGGCAGTGCTGCCCTCATCACACAATGGGCTGCCGGGGGCGCCAAGCCAAGGGGACGTCGCGGATGAACCTCAATGAGCGGACGTCCCTCGGTCGGCGGTGCTGGGCTATCGCCGAGGGCTACATCCCTGCGTGGAGCAACGGGCCGGAACCAGAGCTGCAAAGCCACGAGACCTGCTGCATCCTCAACACCGGTTCCACCGATGCGGCGATCACCCTGACGCTGTATTTCGAGGATCGCGACCCGCAGGGCCCTTACCGCTTCACCGTCCCCGCCCGGCGCACGTGTCACAAGCGCTTCAACGATCTCGAGGTGCCTGCCCCGGTGCCCCGTGGCGTGGGTTTTTCGTGCGTCATCGAATCCGATGTTCCGGTCGTCGTCCAGCACACCCGGCTTGATTCACGCCAAGCCGAGAACAGCATCATGACGACCATCGCCTACCCGCTCTGACCCTCCGGTCGATCCGACCCCTGCACATCGCATCGACACCACTGGGCCGCGACGTTTACCAAGGCGTCCGCACACTGACCTTCCTCAACCCAATAGAGGCTCAGCAAATGCCCGTGCCCAACTATCCCCGGCCGCCGTTCAAGGCGCAGCAGCAGTCGTTTCCCGGCAAGACCGACAAGCTCGATCCTCGGCCAGACCACGGTGAGGAAAGCTACGTTGGTCACGGCATGCTGAAAGGCAAGAAAGCGCTGATTACCGGCGGCGACAGCGGTATTGGTGCGGCAGTAGCCATTGCCTACGCCCGGGAAGGCGCCGATGTGGCGATCGCGTTCCTTGAGGGCGAGGAGAAGGATGCCGCCAGCATTGGGGTCCTCATAGAAGAGGCGGGCCAGAAGGCCGTCCTGTGCCCCTGCGACATCAGCGACGACGCCCAGGCTGAAGCGCTCATCGAGCAGGTCACTCGCGAACTTGGGGGCCTGGACATTCTGGTCAACAACGCCGCGTATCAGCGCTACTACGAATCCTTTGATGACATCACGTTGGACGACTGGCGAAAGACGTTCGATACCAATGTGCATGCCGTCTTCAACCTGACCCGTTTGTGCGTGCCGCACCTGCAGGACGGCGGCTCGGTCATCAATACCGCCTCCGTGAACTCCAAGAAGCCCACGCCCAACATCCTGCCTTACTCGGCCACCAAGGGCGCGGTGGCCAACCTCACCATCGGCCTGGCCGGTCTTCTCGCCGAGAAGGGCATCCGTGTCAACGCAGTATTGCCCGGCCCGATCTGGACGCCTTTCATTCCCGCCGGCATGGCCGCAGAGGAAGTTGAGCAGTTCGGCAGCCAGACCCCGTTCGGTCGTCCCGGCCAGCCGGCAGAGCTCGCCTCGGCCTACGTGATGCTCGCTGCCGACAGCGCGAGCTACACCTCCGGCGCACTGCTTACCGTCTCCGGCGGCGCGGTCACCCTGTAAGGCCTGTATCTCCCTCCTCCCCCAAGGATTCCAATGACGTCCCGCAACCAATACGACATGCAGAACCCGCTGACCCAGTTCCCACAGCCGACCTACCCGGCCCAGGTTCAAACCCCGCCCGGCACTGTTCATGAGCTCAAGCCGGCGGCCGACCATGGCGAGAAAAGCTACGTAGGCCTGGGGCGCATGAAGGGTCGCAAGGCGCTGGTGACCGGCGCCGATTCCGGCATCGGCCGCGCGGTGGCCATTGCCTTCGCGCGCGAAGGCGCCGACGTGGCGCTGAACTACCTGCCCGAAGAAGAAGACGACGCTGCCGAAGTGGTGGCGCTGATTGAAGCCGAAGGCCGCAAGGCGATCGCCATCCCGGGTGACCTCCAGGACGAGCAGTTCTGCGGCGACTTGGTGGCGCAGGCGGTCAAGGGCCTGGGCGGGCTGGACGTGGTCGCCAACATCGCCGGCAAACAGTTGGCCGTGGAAAAGATCGAAGACCTCACCTCCGAGCAATTCGACGCCACCTTCCGCACCAACGTGCACGCGCTGTTCTGGGTGTGCAAGGCTGCCCTGCCGCATCTGCCGGCCGGCGCCACCATCATCAACACCGCGTCCATCCAGGCTTATCAGCCCTCGCCCAACCTGCTGGACTACGCTCCCACCAAGGCGGCCATTGTGAACTTTACCAAGGCCCTGGCCCAGCAGGTGGCCCAGCGCGGCGTCCGCGTGAACGCGGTCGCTCCGGGTCCGATCTGGACGCCCTTGCAGCCTGCAGGCGGACAGCCGCCCGAGGCTATCCCGGAGTTCGGCTCGCAGACGCCGCTGAAGCGTGCGGGCCAGCCGGTGGAAATGGCGTCGGCCTACGTCCTGCTGGCCACCCAGGAGTCGAGCTACATCACCGGCGAGGTGATCGGCGCCACCGGCGGCATGCTGCTGCCGTGACCGCTGGCTCCAGCGATGCCGATAGCGTGCCTGCCGAGCGCGACGCGGACGGGTATGCGCCCATCCACTCCTACGCCGCCATTGGCGATGGGCGCTCCAGTGCGCTCATCGCGCCGGATGGCAGCATCGACTGGTGGTGCGCCCCGTGCATGGACGCACCGCCCTTGCTCGACCGCCTGCTCGATGCCCCGGCCGGCGGTCGTTTTGTGCTCCAAGCCCGCGACGTTCAGCAGGTGCAGCGGCGCTACCGCGACAACAGCAACGTGTTGGAAACGCACGTCCGCACCGACACCGGCCTGGCCCGGGTGACCGAGTCGCTCAACAGCGGCCCGGCCGGGCGGCTGCCTTGGTCCGAGCTGGGCCGCCGGCTGGAAGGCTTGGAGGGAGAGGTCACCTTCGATCTGCTCTACCAGCCGGGCACCCGGGCTGGGGCCTGCACGCCCTGGATGAGCGATACCCCAAACGGATGCGTGCATCACGCCGGCCCCGTGATGACGATGCTGCGCTATTCCGAACGCGTGCAGATCGGCAATTGCGATGACCGGGAACTCCGCGGCACCGTGACCCTTCGGACCGGCGACAAGGAGATCATCGCTCTGCTCGCCTCTCAGGACGAAGTGCTCCCAGTTCCGCCTTTAGTGGATATCGATACCCGCATCGACCGCTCCGATCGGGAGTGGCGCCAGTGGGTGGACGACCTGCACTGCGACGCAAGCCGCCGCGCTGAAGTCATCCGATCGGCGCTGGCGCTCAAATTCCTTTGGTTCGCGCCCACCGGGGCCATCGCCGCAGCGGTGAGCGCTTCGTTGCCCGAGCGCATCGGCGGCGACAAGAACTGGGACTACCGCTACGCCTGGGTTCGCGATGCCGCATACGTCATCAAGACCTTCCTGCGCGTGGGTGCCCTGCCCGACGCCAAGGCCGGCTTCAGCTGGCTGATGACCACCATCGGTCGCCACCGTCCCGGGCTTGCGCCGTGCTACACCCTTCGCGGCGAGCGGGTCGAAGAGGAACGCTGTATCGATGTGCCGGGCTACCGCAACAGCCAACCAGTGCGCGTGGGTAATGCGGCCTCTGAGCAGTTGCAGACCTGCGCCTACGGCGACGTATTGGAAATGGCCAGCCGGATGATCGAAGCCGGCCACATCCTCGACCCCACAACTGCCCGGCTCTTGTTCGAACTGGCTGACGAATGCGCCGACAACTGGATGCGCAAGGACAGCGGCTTCTGGGAACTGGGCGACGCGCAGCACTACACGATGTCCAAGGTGGAATGCTGGATGGCGCTCCGCCGAGCCTGCGAACTCGCCGAGGCTGGCCACATCACCACTGCCCGTCTGCCGCGCTGGCAGCGCGAGAAAGAGCGCATCCTGGACTGGATCGACGAGCACTGCTGGGATAAGGCAAAGCAGAGCTACGTGATGCATGCCGGCAGCGACCGGCTGGACGCGAGCCTGATGCTCGCTTCGCGCTTCGGCTTGGGCGAACTGCGCCGGGAGCGTTTCATCGCTACTCGGGAGGCCATTCGGTGCGAACTGTCGGATGAAAGCGGGAATCTGCTGTGGCGCTACAGCGGCATGCAGGACTGCGAAGGCACTTTCATCAGTTGCGCGTTTTGGATGGTGGAAGCCTACGGCCTGCTGGGGGAGGCAGAAGAAGCGGATCGCTTGTTCGGATCGTTGCTGGCCCGCGTCCAGAACGACGTGGGCCTTATGCCAGAGATGTGGGATCCCCAAGCCGATGAAGGGCTGGGCAATACGCCGCAGGGCCTGAGTCACTTAGCCTTGGTGCACGCCGCTTATGCGATAGATGGCGACTAAGGCGGACGTCGGACATCTCGAAATGCGGTCTGAGGGGTCCGAGCCCGTCATCGGCATCCCTATCCCAAGGGGCGGTGCAGCGTTGACGGAACAACGCTGCGTCCCTTCACGACAACCCCGTCACGGGTTTCCGGAGATGCTCTGGTCAGCCCCCCCTGTTCAGGAGCAACGATGCCCACCTCAGCATCTTTTGTCATTCGCTCCTTTGAAGCGAGCTATGCCTCTACTGGCGACGTAGAGCGAATCCTGGCGCTTACCGTCGAATGCAGCCATTGCAGCACGACCACCGCGTCCTCCCGTGGCTCCCTAATAGAGCTTCCGGGCGGCGCGCTTTTCCGCTGCGGCCAGTGTGGCTCGCATCACGCCGTCAGCAACGCGCGGCTCTCGGCTTTTGGGGAGCCTTCCAAGCGTTCGGCGCAGCACCCTTTGGCACCGAGAATACCGTTCAGCCCCGTGCTGCCGGTGTTCCATCGGGCTCTGGTCATCGAAACTCGGTAACAGCCCACGGACGTCTTGGTCTTGACCTCGACGCCCGCCCTCACATTTCTGAGCTGCCCTTGGACGTCGCGTTCTTGTCCCCGTCGGACGGCGCGTCAGGTTCATCTTTCCCTGCGTGAACATGCCCGCCGGTCGGGTCCTCGATCTGGATGACCTTCCCCTTCTGCCACGCATCCGCCCCTGCATCGATGGGGGGCGCGGCGATATCGGCACGACGCTTCCGCTTGTCCTCACTACTGACCCCGAGCCGGGCGTCACGGGCAGCGACCATGGCCGGGTCCGCTTGGCCGTCTGCGGTGAACCCCATCATCAGCTGCGGCATGCCTCGGGGCAGGTCCTTGTCCAGGTCTGTGTGCCATGTGTGCCAGGTCTTGCCATACGTGTGGATGAGCTTCTCCATCAGCGCATGCTCGGCCACCTCGGGAATCCCCGGCGCAATGAGCTGACCCGATTTCACCTCTTGAACATGGCTGTGCCACAGCGCTTTTTCCTGCTCAGGAAGGCCTGCAAACAGCTTCTCACTGATGATGTATTCCACCCCCATCAGCTTGGCGTCTTTCATATTGCCGTCGTAGATCGTGCACTGGATGACATCCTCGTTGAGGATGGAGCAGTAGTGATGGGCTTCCATCTGGACCTTCATCTGGCCGTTGTAGAAATGGAACCCGTCCAGATAGGCGTTGATGGCGTCGACCGGAGGCCGGTCCTGCAGCACGGCCGCCCCGGTCTCTAGCGCTTTGGTCTTCGCGCTTTCTTCGGCCCCGGGCGCTTGGACGCTGGACTCTGTGTTCCCACCGCCGCACGCAGACAGGACAAGCGCGACGGCGGCGCAAACGATGGATCGACGCATAGTGATTCCTCCTGAAAAGCAACGGCAGCTGGTAAGTGGGATCAGTCGTCCTGTGCCCACCGTGCCAAGTTCTGTTGGATTGATTCGATACCTTCCCAAGGATCCTTGCGCCTGCGTTTGAGCTTGGCGGGCACGTCCTTCATGGTGAAGCTATCGGCCCGGGTGAGCTTCGACAGCTCGCTCCACGCGATGGGCATTGCCACGGGCGCGCCGGGCCTGCCTCGCAAGGAATAGGACGCCACGGCGGTAGCCCCTCGGCCGTTGCGCAGGTAGTCGACGAAGATGCGTTTGTTGCGCAGGCTTTTGGTCGACGTCGCCAAGAATCGCTGCGGCTCGGACTGTGCCAAAGCGTCTGCGAATCCATGAGCAAACCGCTTGGTCAAATCCCAATCGCATCCCGGATTCAACGGCACCACCACGTGCAAGCCTTTGCCTCCGGAAACGCGCAGGAAGGACTCCAGCTCCAACTGCTGAAGGAGCTTCCTTATGTCGGTTGCAGCTTTCTTGACCTCGGAGAACGGCACGTCTGGGCCCGGGTCAAGATCGAACACCACACGATCGGCGCGGTCGGGCGAATCGGCGTGGCTGCCCCAAGGGTGGAACTCCAAGGCGTTGAACTGCACAAGCTCCAAGAGACTGGCGGCGTCGTCGACCACCAGGTAGTAGGCATTGATCCCACTGTCTTCCTTGAGCTTCACCGAAGTGACCAACTCCAGACCCGCAGTGTGGTGTTTCTGGAAGAAGCACGGCCGGCCGGTGCCAGCTGGGCAGCGGATGATCGACAGTGGACGGCCAACGATCTCAGGCAGCAGATGGTCCATAACCGCGCTGTAGTAGTCCCACACCTCCTGCTTGGTGGCCTTGATGTCGGGAAAGATCACCTTGGACGGGCTGGAGAGCTTTGGGGGAACCCGCTCTCCTGCACCCGCCCTGCCCTTGCTGTTCGTGGGTTTGACGGCGACACCGCGCTCGGGTTTGGTGACGGCTTGCTTCCCACGTTTGTTCGGCTTGGCAGATGTAGCACCGCCGCCGGTATCGCTGCTCCAATCCGAGTCCTTTAGATCGGCCACGTCTTTGTCGGGCCGCACCGCTTTCAGCGACGCTTGGCGCAGCAATTGTTGCCCGCCAATGCCTCGGTAAAAGACCTCGACGACAAACCGGGGCGCAAACCAGGTGGCGGCCCGCAAGTCCGTCTCTGTCGTTGGGACATGTGCGGTGGGCTTCTTCCCGCCGGCGATGCCGATCAGCGCCGTCAGCTCCCCGATCAGGGTGTCCGAAAACCCCGAGCCGACGCGCCCCACGTAGAGCCACCCATGCTCGGGGTCGGGCTTGGCCAGTAGCAACGATCCGAAACCAGTGCGGCTTCCTTTGGGTGCCGTGTAGCCGACCACAGCAAATTCGTCGCTGGCCAACTGCTTGGTCTTCTTCCAATCCTCACCTCGGCCGCCGTGGTAGCCGCGATCGGCGCGCTTGGAGATGATGCCCTCGAAATGCTGCTCACCCGCCAAACGATAGGCCGCCTCCCCATCGCCGGCGATGTGCGAGCTCATGGCCAAATGGGATGAGGCTCCCTTCAAGACGTCCTCCAACAGCTCCTTTCGTTCCAGCAGCGGCGCATCCGCAATGTCCACGCCATTGATATGCAGAAGGTCAAAGAGCGCATACGACAGCGCACCCTGGCGCTCGCCAGATAGGGTGGCTTGAAGCAGATTAAAGTCTTCCTTCGTCCCGCGCCCCGCGATCAACTCCCCGTCCAAGGCGGCGGATTTCAAACCAAGTGCAGCGACGGCATCACGTATCTCGGGAATCTTGTTGGTCCATTCCAACGCGTTGCGCGACCACAAGCGAACCTCGCCTTGCGCTACCGTGGCCAGGATCCGGTAGCCGTCCCATTTGATCTCGTGAACCCACTGGTCGCCCTTGGGTGGCGAGTCGCCCAGCTTGGCCAACTGGGGTTCGAACGGACCCTGGGGGGCCTCTGCCTTTTTAGCACTGGTCAGCGCCAACGCCCTCTTGGCCCAATCCACGCGTCGAGCGGGTTTTGCGACGGGGATTGCCTTGAGCCGCTTCTTGTCGGGCTTCCCGCTGCCGGCCCGTTTGAGGTCTGCGGCAGGGGGCGCGGCGACATCCCCCAACAGGTCATCGGCCTCGACCTGGCTGGCGTAGGCATCGGCCTCCTTGAAGAGAAGCCACTGCGGTTGGCGCGCCGGCTTGCCGGAGCGGACCAGGTGCCATCCGCCTTTGAGCTTGGATCCGAACAGTTCGAAGCGCAGATGTCCTTTGGCGAGTTGGGCCTCGGGATCCCCTTCGGTGGCCCAGACCCCGTGATCAAACTGGGCGACGTGGCCCCCACCATATTCGCCCTTGGGGATCTCGCCTTCGAAGCTGGCGTAGTCGACGGGATGGTCTTCCACCTCAACAGCCATCCGCTTGACCTTCGGGTCGTAGCTTGGCCCTTTGGGCACGGCCCAGCTCTTCAGCGCGTCACCAAGCTGGAGGCGGAAGTCGTAGTGACGACGGCTGGCATGATGCAACTGAACGACAAAGATGGCCCGCTGCCCGGCGGGTAGTGCCTTGCCGGGTTCGGGCTCTTTGGTCTTGCTAAAGCTGCGCTTGCGGCGATATTCGGTGAGGGACATGCCTCGCGCCCGTCACTTGCCCAGGTGCTCACGAACCGCCGCCGAGGTGGGGCCGACGGCCTTGACCGCTTCCCTTAGCTGGGCAGCCGTAACGCCCAATGTCTTGGTCCAATACTGGACCTCGTAATCTTCATTGACGTTGATTCGGTCGCGATCCGGGGAACCGGTCTTCTTCTTGTCGTCAGTCATGGCATCTACTCCCAGGCAAGTAGACTGTTTCTAGTCCCACCACCGTAGGCCCGCCGTGAACGGGAATCGCGCGCCCCTTCACAGATGAGGCTCAGCTCCGACACATCACCTACGCTGATGACTTAGCGACCTCGGACCTCGAAGCGTTTCTGGCCCTCATCGTCGGCCAGCACATTTGGACTCCACCGGGCTCTGGCTACGGCGGTCTTGGGTACTTATGATGAAAGCAATACTTAGGCCCGGGCTTCCCCCGCTTGCGCCACTAAACGCGAAATCTCTGGCATGCCAAATACTGGGCTGTTCTATCTGTTTGAAGTCAACGTGCAGCCAAGTCGGCCGGGTTCGGATGAGGAACCTATGGTGCTTAACGTTCAGGCTGAATGTCTTTCCTGCCACCGCGTCACCAATGCTACTGCCCCGCCGAGCCTCGTGAACATACCGGGTGGCGGGGCGGTGCTGGAGTGCCCTGCGTGCGGGATCCGCCAGGCGATTTCGGCTGCTCGTTTCATGGAATTTTCGCAAAGATCAGCCGGCGGCCCTGCGTCCTCAGATCCACCGCAGCAGTGATCTAAGCTTCAACTGCTGCCTCGGGCTCGCGAGCCTGGACCAACGCGGATCCCTCGCGGTACTGGGACTTCCGCCCCGCCATTGGACCGGTCACCGCCCACAGGCCGGCCGCATTGCGCAAGATGCCCCATTCGGGACCGCCGAGCAGTTCCCTCGCGCGATGGGGTCGCCGTCCTGCCCTGTGGATAGCGTCCGCGACTGCCTCGACCTCCTCGGCAAACCACCGGCACCCATTTACACAAATCTCCACCGGTTGATCGAAAGGATCTGGGTAGCTGGGTGCAAGTTCTTGCAGGTGCAGGGCAGCCTCCCGCACGGTCAACTCTCGGAACGCAGGCTGGGCAGTCCAGTCACTCAAACGCCTCAATGCGTCGGCCATCATCCTCGGATCCTCCGCTGGCATGAGCCGGCAATCCTCGTTCTAAATGCGTGAAAACGGCGAAAGGACATTGTCAACGGCCCGCACACATCCCTTTTGCCGTAAGCGTCCCCTCGAAAGCGTTCACTTCGGGTTTCCTACGATGCTGAAAGTCACCAATCCTCGACATTCGCGGTCGTAGGTTCTCTTCCACTCAACACGCATGAGTGGACCATGTCGAAACCGTTTTTTAGCAAAATTGCCTGCTCTGCTTCGCGCGCCTCGGGATCGTTGGGCGCCTTCGTAGCGGCCTTGGGTGTGGTTATTGTCTGGGCGAGCAGCGGACCGTTCTTCAGGTTCAACGACACGTGGCAGTTGGTCATCAATACCGGAACGACGATCGTGACCTTCTTGATGGTGTTTCTGATTCAGCACACCCAGAATGCCGACACCGCCGCCATCCACATCAAGCTGGATGAGCTGATCCGAGTGACCAGCAACGCCAACAACGAGTTGCTGAATCTGGAGGAGATGGACCAGGAGCGTCTGGAGGAAATCCGCCTTCGATATGAGCAGTTGGCCAAGACTGCGGCCCATCTCAAGGCGAAGAAAGACCTGTGCATGCCGTGCGCGCAAGAAGACGTTGCGGGCGTGTAGCAGGCCTTCACAGATTTGCGCACCAACCTAACGAGAGGGCGCTTAGCTTCAGCGCTCCACCCACCACCAACCCGGAGAACCATCATGGCGATCAAGACCGCTGAAGACCTGTTCATTCACGAACTGTCGGACATTTACAGCGCGGAGAAGCAGCTGACCAAGGCGCTGCCGCGCCTCGCGCGCGCCGCCTCCAATCCGGACCTGGCCGCCGCCTTCGAAACCCACCTGGAAGAGACCCAAGGTCAGATCGAACGCATCGACCAGGTTGTCGAGCTGCTGGGCATCCGCCTCAAACGCATCAAGTGCGCCGCCATGGAGGGGTTGGTTGAGGAGGGTAAGGAAGCCATCGACAGTATCGAGGAAGGCCCGGTGCGGGATGCCGCCCTTATTGGCGGTGCCCAGAAGGTCGAGCACTACGAAATCGCTTCCTACGGCACCATTGCGGCCCTCGCCAAGCAGTTGGGTTACAAGGACGCGCTCCCGCTCCTGCTGGAAACATTGGAAGAAGAAAAGGCAACCGACGAGAAGCTGACGATCCTGGCCAAGTCGGGTGGCAACGCCAAGGCCGCGAAGGCCGCTTGAGGCGCATGGTTATGAGCCGAGACGAGAAAGATCTCCCTGTGCCCGGGGAGAAGGCCCGTAGCGAAACACCGGCTGAGGAACATCACCGGAAGACCCGGACGGACAGGAACCACGAAGAGGCCTTGGAGGAGACGTTCCCCGCGAGTGACCCGATTTCGCCGTTCGTTCCTGCCAAGCCGCCTGCTGCGGATGAAGGCGCCGCCAACCGTGCCACCGAGAACGCTGGCTACGACCAGCGTGGGCATGGAAAGGGCGGTAAGGCGGGAGAGGGAGAGCCCGAAGGCGCGGGCGAGCGCGATGGAAAAACTCAGCCCGACTTTGGGCAAGGCAACACGTTAGGCAAAAAGCCAGGACTTAGTGGCTGAACCGGGGAGCGGCGTAGATCGCCGCTCCTTCACTGCAATTCGCTGGTCGCAAGACTACTGTCGAGACGTTCGTTCAACTGTAGGCCGTGTGGGCATGTGGAAGAGAAGCGGTTTATCGATCGTGCTTCTGGCTTTTCTCCTGGTCTTCTTGGGAGGCCAGATATGGACTGGCTTTTTGACCCACAACGAGGAACTCGCTGAAACGCACCGTGCTGCACTGAGCCTATTTGCATACCTGCATAGCGGCCATTTCGTCAGCGCAACCTTCGAGAACTGGGAAAGCGAGTTCCTTCAGATGGGCATGTATGTCCTGCTGACCGTCAGCCTCCGCCAGAAGGGTTCGGCCGAATCGCGCCCACTGGATGATGCGCAGGAGCAAGAGCGAGTTGAGCCGGGTCCCATGCCTTGGGCCGTTCGGAGAGGGGGGATCTGGAAAATGCTTTACGGTCACTCCTTGGCGATCGCATTCACGGCGTTGTTCCTGCTGAGCTTCTCGCTGCATCTTGCTGGCAGCTGGCGTGCGGAGGTCGATGAGCAGCTCGCGAAGGGATTGCCCGCTCCCACCTGCTGGGAACACCTGTGGAGCAGCAGCTTCTGGTTCGAATCCTTCCAGAACTGGCAGAGTGAGTTCTTGGCCGTGCTTGCCTTGGTTATCCTGACCATATTCCTTCGTCAGAAGGACTCACCGCAGTCCAAACCGCTGGCGGCGCCTCACAGCCAAACGGGCGATTGAGGGGCAAGAGCAGCTATGAATACACCCAGCCCAGCGCTCCTGATCATCGACATGTTTACGTTGTTCGACTTCCCAGAAGCCGGCCAGGTGAAGCCGAAGGCGCTGGAAGCCGCTCGGCACATCGCGACGCTCGCCCAGCGCTTCCGGGCGCTCGGCCATCCGGTCATCTACGCCAACGACAACTTCGCCAACTGGCAGATGGATTTCAAGGAGTTGGTGAGGCTGTGCTTGGCCACCGAGGGTGAGTCATCGGCGATCGCGAAGATTCTGGAACCGGAACACGGTGACTATTTCGTGCTCAAACCCAAGCACTCCGCCTTTCTCGCCACCCCACTGGCCGTGCTGCTTGCCAAGCTTGGCGTAAGGGAGCTCCTCGTTGCAGGAATGACGGCGGAGTCGTGTATCACGGCCACATGTTTCGATGGCAACGCCAGGGAATACGACACGATCGTGGTGCAGGAAGCGGTTGCCGGCATCGGCTCTCGAAAGACCACGGCACTCCGATTGCTTGAAGAGTCCAAGGCAGCAACCGTTCTTAAGCTTGCGAGCTACCTGCGCCGCCTTGGGACTTAGGATGACTCATTCCCGCCGAATGCATGCGGTTTGAACGAAGGGCATCGAAAGATTGAATAGCGATCGCGGGCGTGCGCGCCCTCCACTGAAGGCAGGCGCGGCTGCTCTTTTGCGTTATGGCCCCAAACAATGACGATGGCCCGACATCGAGCCGGGCCATCCTGGTATTCAGGTCAGGGCGATTGGCAGCTGCTTATTCCTCTTCGTCCTGGCTGCCCTGCTGGCCGGAGCGCTCCCGCTTCTGATCCTGATCCTGTTGTTGCTGCTGCTGACTCTGGTTTTCCCGCTCCTGCTGACCCTTTTGGTCCTGCTGGTTCTGCTGACCCTGCTGATTCTGGTTGCCCATGTCAGTTCTCCATTGACAGCATCGGCATTGATGCTGACGATGAGGCTATCGGAGCTTGGGTTATGCGTCCGTTGAAACCTACCCAAGTCCTCGAACGAAATCGCCACGTAGTTAAACAGTTCATTTGCTCAGCAGTCCGTCCGCGCGAGTAGGCCGCGGGCCCAGCGTCGCATCTATTCCTTCAGGCACCGCTGATCACGCGGGCAGCCAGGCCAGCATTTGATGGGGTCGGAAGGCGTGCTGTAGCCATCTCCGTCTCCGGAGAATGGCCACTGCCCTGCACCAGCTTTTCTTGAACTGCGGCAAGCAGACGGCTGACTCGGCGGGCAGCGCCTCCGATACTCGGTTCCAGTCCCAGAACGTAGACAAAGCAACCGTCGAACTTGGCAGAGGCAGACTCAAGCCCTTCCGTGTCGGACATCTCGCGCTTGAGCGCCTTAAGCCAACGCTTAGGCGGCTCAGACTTCACTCCACCACCACCGCAGCTTCGCCGAAGTCCAGCGGCATCACCTCGAGCCTCAGGACCTTCGGAGTCGACAAAATTTGTGATGAGTTGCCCACTGCCGTTCTCCTCCAGAACAATGGACGGAAAGTATGCGCAGCCCGTGCCAAGGCTACGTTAAAATTCGAGGCCAGATGGATGACACCTACCTGAAGGTGCGCGTCCTTCTGCATAGCGCGGGTGAGGCTGAAGTGTCATGCGCTGCAGGTTGCCCCTGAGCAGGAAACGGAGCCAATTCAGCTGCGCGTGCTCGCAGGCCCTAACCGCAGGTGCTGAGCGCTTCACAAGATGGAAGCGGCTCAAACGCGAGTATTGGCATCCGCCTGCTTACACGCATCGAAGCGATGGGATCAACCTCAACGTGCTACAGAACCTGCTTCATTTCGCGCCCCTTATAACCGCAGCCATGACGTGCGTGACAGCGTTGATATGGGTCGTTTATCTGGGTTTTTTCCTTTGCAGTTACCGACGCCAGCAGCGACCGTCCATCCTGATCACCTCGGGCGCGGGCAAGGACCTGGATGCGCACTGCTTCGTGACCAATCTCGGATTGGAACCGGTGTACTTGCTCGATGTGGTCATCGACCTGATTGAGCCAAGTGGCAAAGTCGTACGAGCAGTCATTCCCGAACGCACCGAGCGGTGGAGTCAAGCTGTTCCCGGGGACGAAGATGATGTCCGCCGTGCAACCAATGTCGGAGCGCTCAGCAGCGGCGGCGAACGAGACCTGGGGCGATTCCGGACCTTGATCGAACGCGCCAGCACTGAGAACCCCGACATCGCCGCGGAGGTTGCCTTCACAAGCCTGGAAGTGACCGTGGTGACGGTCACCGCGAGCCAAGCAGAGCTGTGCGGGGCGTCACGTTGCTATCGCATTCAGCATCGCGAGGGTGGCCAGGCTCGCCTGAGAGCAAGAACTATCAAGGCCCGACAGTTGCAGGGGTACTTTGCACGCCGCAGCCTGACTCGCCTGTTGACCGCCCAGTTGAAGTCCTTGGATACAGCGTAGTCAGCATTGCAGCCACTGACGCACTTACGCCGATTCGAACGACGCTGCTAAGCACTGTGCGCGTTGATTTGCAACGGTCCATCGCTATCCTGGCTTGGCTGGGCGTCGATCACCCCTTGCGCCATTCGGGCAGACGACCAGGCGCTGCGCCTTGGGCTTGGCCCCGCCTTTCCTGTCCTGCCTTGCCCATCATCGTCACCAGTTCCAACGCATGCCCACCTTGCTGTTCCAGGATGTCTCATCGCCGTTGAAGCTCCAGGTGTAATCGACGTCCGCGAACAGGTAGCCGGTATCACTTACCTTCCACGTACCTCCCAGGCCGACCTCGCCCCAGCTGTCGCCGAGGTCGGCCGTAAAAGGCACATACCCCGTCGCGCTGGAGAACTCTGTCCGGGGCGATCCGCTGAACTCGTGCCACGCGTTCAGGCGAAGCCACGCATCGCTGGCCCGGGCGCCGCCGTTGCGGCCCTGGCCACTGCCGATGCGGTTGAGCCGGATGCCCAACCTGCCCACCGTGGAATCTCCGTCGCTGTAGCGTACGCGCGCGATGTCATCGACCAGGTCGTCGACGTCCACGCGCTGCCAGATCACCTGCGCCTGGGGTTAGATTCTCCAACCGGTCAGATCTTCCGCGGTGTCACCCGAACCCAAGGCGAAGGGCCACCCGCCCTCCAGCGAAAGAACCGTGCCATTGCCGTTGGTGAAGGTGTCGGGCAACCGTGTCGATCGCGCGCGCAGGTCATATGACGTGTATTGGGCCACGGCATCCAGGTAGCCGCCGCGGGCGTTGAACCCGATCCAGTAGGCGCCGATCGTGCGGGCATCGAACTCGTCGCTGCCGGCGTGGAAGTCATGATCCAGGATGTTGTGGCGAACGTCTCCCTTGCCCTTACCGTAGGCCAGGTAGCCACCTGCGTGCTGACGGTTGCCCTCCGAGTCGATGGAGCGGTAGAAGTCCAAGCCGATCTGAAGCGCTTGGAATCGGTAATCGAAGCCCGGGCCACGGTTTCCGTAGATTCCCTGGTTCCCGCCTTCCCGCTCGCCGTCATGGGCCAGCACTCTCACCCATGCGCCATTCAAGCCGGTCCGGTCTTCGTCCAGATCGGTGCGCTGCCTGAGCAGGTGTTGGTCGCCGACGCGCTCGTGCAGGGTGTCCACCAGCGCCCGGCCATACAGCGCGGACATGACCGGCAAGGCGGCGGCAAGCGACACCTCCTGCCGATATGCAGGCGTCGGTGGCACCGGTGGCACAGGGGGTGTCGGCGGCGGAACGGGCGGAGGGTTTGGCGGTGCCGGGCATGGCGGGACCGGAGCACCGGGGGCGGCGCAGTCGATCGTCGACCGCAGGAACCAGCTGTTCTGGTTGTCGGCGGAGCCGACGCCACTGGCACCTCCGCGGTAAAGGAAATACTCATACGGCCCGGCCACGACCGGGGCCGAAAGTGCGAACGTGTCAGCGGCTGTGGTCGCGTTGACCGCCTGGACCAACAAAATGCCATCAGCGGCGGTAAGCGCGCCTCCCCCGCCGGTGCTTCGCACCTGGATGGTGCCCGGCCCCGTCCCTGTGCCATCGAGGATGACCAGGCGATCAGAGGGCGAGTCATCGGCAGCAAGCCAAGCGTTCATCGCCAGCGTCCCATCGCCGGCATAGCGGTTCACGGTAAGCGTCTTGTGGCTGCTGGCCAATGTGGGTGGGCCGACAGGGGGAGCGAAATCGATCACGCTGGGGTCGTTGACCAGGTCGGTCAGCACCGACGAGCCGGTGAGGAACCACGTGCTGTCGATGAGCGTGACTGAGGACGTGCTGCCAAGGGCAGTCTGAGCGGAGCCTGTCAGCGTGGAGCGGACGATGGTCAGGGTGCCATCGGCCGCCGCGGAGCCGCCGACAGCGGGGGCCACGTCCAGCCATTGCCCACTGCCACCGACGTGGGTATCGCTTAGATCAACCAACGCCCCAGTCCCGTCTATGGTCACCGTGCCGCCTTGGGCATTGCCCAGGCTCCCGCGGGCGAACCGGACTGAGGCATCTGCTCCCGTGAGCAACAGGGCAGGCACGGCAGCACCAGAAGCCGCAGAGTTCACCACCACGTTGGTCGCGTCCAAGGTTGCTGCATCGCTGACCTGGATTACCGGGGCGCCCGCCCCACCACCGCTGGCAGCCCCTCCACCCGACAGCACTGCGCTCGTGCCGCTGCCGTTCGCCGAGAGAGCCGTGCCGGGACCGGAGACGGCGATGGTGCCCGCATGGTTGAAGACAGCAGCATTGGTGACGGAGATGCCGGTACCCGCTGCGCCGCCGGCTGTGACGGTCAACGAGGAACCCGCGGCGCCAGTGAACGTGCTTGCATCCAACTGGATGGCCGTCGCCGCGTTTTGTCCGACGCCTACACGAAGCGTGCTCCCGGACTGAAGTTCGAAGGTGCTTGCGGCGATGCCGTTCAAGCCGAGATCACCGCCCGTGATGCCCGGAGTGCCCGGGCCAAACACCACGGCTCCAGAGTCGTTCCGAATGCCGACAGACCCTGCTCCGGTCGCGGTGATAGCGCTGGTTCCATCAATGGTCAGGCTGGTGCCGTCATGCATCAGGGCACCGAAGCTGTTCGCGCCTGCTGAAACCGTCGTGTTCGTAAGGCGCCCGACAGCTCCCGTGGCCATGAAGAGGCCCCAGCTTCCGGTGCCGACGTTGAACTGGCTGTCGGTGGCGGTGAGGCGGGCCGGTGCGAGTGCGCCATTGCCCCACCACCCGACGCTGTCATTGCCGAGCGTGATCGAGCTGCGGAGGACATTTGATCGGGAGCCTGCTATGGCGCCTGTGTAGGACCCGGCGAAGTAGTTGTAGATGCCGAGCGAGTAGTTTCCTGCGGTAATCGTGCTGTCGGTCAGGTTCAACTCGGCCTCGCCCCCGACCAACGCTCCACGGGTCCGGCCGGTGCCAGCGATTCCATCGCCCAACGTGACGGTCATGTTCGACGCATTGATCTGGCCCAGAGCACTTTGACCCGGCAGACCGCCCCCAGGTCCGGAGTTCGTGATCTGGAACGCGGTGGCCAACGTGGTGGGCAGATTGACCACCGTGCCGTTGGCGTTGACCACACCGCCTCCGAACGCCGTCAGCGCTGCGAGGGTCATGGTCGGCGAGTAGGTGTTGGCGGGATTGAGGCCCACTACCGTCCCCGCCCCCAGGTTGAGCACGCCCCCCGTGGTCGCGATGGCGTTGGCCAGGGATTGGGGTGCCATGTAGATCGTGGTGTTGGTGAACGTGCCGGTTGCGACCGCATAGGCGCCATCCGGCCCACTGAACACGGTGATGGGGCTGAAGAAGCCCGCGCCGCCGGTCGGTATCTCGGCCACGATGTTGTAACCGTTGAATGTGGCCGTGGTGCCATACCCCACCCGGACCACGTCCCAGGTCGTCCCGGGGATCGTTGCATCGGGTAACGCGTGCGTGGCGCCGTCGCACAGTGATACCACGCGAGGGTTGGTCTGGATGCCTTGGCACCCGGCCCCCTCCGACGGTGCGGTCAGCAGCGACGTTCCCGACAGCGTGGGCAAGGGTTCCAACCCATGATCCGGAGGCGGGGCCGCAAAGGTTGCGTAGCTCATGAAGCAGGCGGATGCCAACGCGGTCAGCCGCAACACCTCTCGAGAGCGCCCCCGGACATCCCCCGTCCCCTTTGCCATACCCATCGGCGTAGATGACATGTCGAGCTCCACTTGGGAGCATCGAGTCTATTTTTGCCTGCTGCCACGCGCATCCGCACAACTGCCGGTTACTCGTCAGTATGTTTACTGATTTCCACGGTGCCAACCGGCTGCTGCACGCCATTCAGAGACTAAACGCGACCGCCCTACCGCTGATAAAGAACCCTCACCTGCGGCGACCGCATGTCTGCTTCCGGCCAGAAGCGGACCTCCGCCCTACCCCTGATAACGCCCCCTAATCAGCGTGCTCGCGTCACTGGTAGCTGAACAGGGAAGATGCCGACGATCTATTCACTGCGCTCGGGTAGGCCGCGCCACCAATTGACGATCATAGGATGAGTCACCGCTCCCTAGCGCCTCTAGAGTCTGAGCCGCTCTTTAGCGAAGCGAAGCGCAGCGCAGCGATCAGCGCTTGATCCTGAGCCGTCTTGAGCCGCTCGGCAACTACCTGGCTCAACAGCTTGGCGTGAGCAAAAATGAGACGGCGTCGGCCGCGATGAATGCAAGCAAGACGCTCTCTTTGTCAATCGTGCCTATCCGCAGCTCACATCAGCTTCGAAACGCAGTGCCAAGTTGGTGCATTCCATTACATGCCATTGTTCTGCATAGGCATGCAGCCTGGGAATTTAATCGGCAGCACTCAATGCGTGCTTCGCTCAGCCATCAGTCGCTCACGAGGACCAAGGTGAGACTCTTCCCTGTCAGTTACCGCCATTCTGTTCACATCTTCCAAGAAACCATCACCAAGCCTCGCTGCCGCTGCCCAAGCGTCGGTTCGCCATAGAGCAACGCCCGATACGGCCATCAGGATGATGCCCCACAAGGAAGAGGCAACAGAAGCCGAAATGCTTACGTTGTTGGAACCGGCTATAAGCGCAAAAAGTATCGTTGCTCCTGAGAAAGCCGACACGAAGTAGATAGCCCAGAAGACCAGATTCCACTTCGCTCGCTTCGTAGCCGTTGCCGCCTTGGCCTTCCAACCAACCCGCTGGGCATTCTGATCCCACTCAACCAGGCTCCATACGTCGGCGAGATCACCTAGCATCCGACAAACCTCAGCACCTGATCGATCACAGACCCTTCTGACCACAGCTGCCGGCAGATAGGCGCCAAACAACTGGCGCGAAAGCACCTCCACACTTAATGCGTCGAGTTCCCACGGATTCTTCCAATGCTGAAGGAATTCGCGTCGGCGGACGAACTGAAGATCTCTTCGGCCAATCAGCCACCGAAAGCCCCCAAGTACCAAGATAGCCAAACCCATAACCATCTTGAGCTGACCCCCAGCCAGACCTATCAAATGCTCCATATTCCCCCGGCCATGATCGATGCGTTACTCGAACGATCACCGACCAGGTGTGGCAGGTCAACATCTAGATCTCACCCAGGCAGATAACTGCCTAAGGCAGCCCCGTAATGAGGCTGGATTCCATCAGGCGCGCGACCTGAAACACAGCGTGGCAGCCCTCCTCCTGCTGGTCCACCGTCCGGGCGGCTAGCACCATGGCCGCCCCCGCTGGCTCCCTGACGAGAACCAGTCACAACGCGCCGCTAAGTGGAGAGCGCCAAACGCCTGTCGCGCGGCTATGGCGGTCCGGCAATCAAGCCGGCCTTCACAACTACCACGCCACCCCGAATGCAACTATGCAAGGACGCGACCTGCCCCCCCTCGGTAACCTATGCCCCACTTTCGCCGTCTTTTTGGTCGTTGGCTCCGCCTGCGTCGTCTTGTCCGTTGGCGCTGGCGTGAGCGCCAGGCCTCGGTCCCGGCCATCGAAGCCACCGAGGTCCCCCTGCGTGCCGCGCTGTACAGCGTTGAACAGATGGAGGTGTACGGCCGCGCACTCGCGCGCCAACACCGGGTGCGGATGCGTCCTGGCGCAGAGCGCCTGCTCGATCGCCTGCAGGCCAACGAGCGTGTCCTGGAAGATGCCAACACGCTGCTGAGCAACGTAGTGCGCGAACAGCGGCCGGTGACCCCGGCCGGGGAATGGCTGCTCGACAACTACTACCTGATCGAAGAACAGATCCAGACCGCGCGACGCCACCTGCCGCGCGGCTACAGCCGGCAGTTGCCTTCGCTGGTCGCCGGCCCCTCGGCCGGGTTGCCGCGGGTGTATGAGCTGTCGATGCAGGCCATCGCGCATGGCGATGGCCGCATTGACGGCGATACGCTGGGCCGTTTCATCGCCTCGTACCAGTCGCTCGCGCCTCTGAGCCTGGGCGAACTGTGGGCCGTTCCGATCATGCTGCGGCTGGCCCTGCTGGAGAATCTGCGGCGCATGGCTGCGCGGGTGATGCGCGACGGGACGGACCGTGGCCTGGCTGCCCAATGGGCGGACAACCTCAATCGCGCGGCGTCCGACACCCCGACCGATGTCGTCCTCGTGGTGGCCGACATGGCACGCTCCGAGCCGCCCTTGACCGGTGCCTTCATCGCCGAGCTGACCCGCTCGCTGCAGGGGCGCGGCGGCGCGTGGGCCATGCCCATCGCCTGGCTGGAACAGTGGGCCGCCGCGGCCGGGCAGCGCATCGACGAACTGGTCGCCGCCGAGGGCCAGCAGCAGGCGGCCGACCAGGTCTCCATCGGCAACAGCATCGGCAGCCTGCGCTTCCTCTCCACCATGGATTGGCGCACCTTTGTCGAAGACATGAGTGTGGTCGAGCAGCGGCTGCGGGAAGACCCGATGGCCGTCTATCCGCAGATGGATTTCGGCACCCGCGACGCCTATCGCCACGTCGTAGAGAAGATCGCGCGCGGTAGCCGCGTTGCGGAAGAACGCGTTGCGACCATCGCGCTGGATCTGGCACGCGCGGCTGCGCCGCACGATGGGCCACGTACGCACGTGGGCTATTGGCTCGTGGGCGAAGGCGCCTCGGCCACCGTCGACGCAGTGGCCGAGGCAGCGCCACGGCACCGCAAGGCCCGGCGACTGGCGCACCGCGTGCCCCTTGCCCTGTACCTGCTGCCGATTGCCCTGCTGGCGGTGGTGGCCACCGGCGGCCTGCTGGCATCGGGCAGTGGCGCGGTGCCCATCTGGCTGGCCGCGCTGTTCGGGCTTCTGGTGTTCAGCGAGCTGGGCATCGTCCTGGTGAACTGGACGGCGACGGTACTGGTCACGCCCAGGCCGCTGCCCAAGCTCGATTTCAGCGAAGGTATCCCCGCCGCCTGCTCCACCGTGGTCGCGGTCCCCTCGATGCTGTCCAGTATCGAAGGCATCGATGTGCTGACCGAGGCGCTGGAGGTCCGCTTCCTGGCCAACCGCGATCCCCAGCTGCGCTTCGTGCTGCTGACGGACTTCCTCGACGCCGCGGCCGCCGAGACGCCGACGGACGACACCCTGCTTGCGCACGCCGTGGAGCGCATCGAGGAACTGAACAGTCGCTACGCGGCCGAGCGCGGCGATCGCTTCTACCTACTGCACCGCCCCAGGCAATGGAACCCGGGCGAAGGGGTGTGGATGGGACACGAGCGCAAGCGCGGCAAGCTGGCAGCGCTCAACGCCCTGCTCCGCCAAGGCGATGCAGCCGCATTCATGCGCACCGTCGGTGACACGGCCGCCTTGGTCGGCGTCCGCTACGTCATCACCCTGGATTCGGACACGCAGCTTCCGCGGGATGCCGCACGCGCCTTCGTCGCCACCCTGGCGCACCCGCTCAACCGCCCGCGTTTCGATCCGGCGCTGCAACGCGTGGTGGAGGGCTACGGCATCCTGCAGCCGAGCGTCGGCACCAGTCTGGGCACGCGCCGCACCTCGCGGTTTGCGCGGATGTTCGGCAGCGAGCCCGGCATCGATCCGTACTCGCGCATGGTCTCGGATGTCTACCAGGACCTGTTCGACGAAGGCTCGTTCGTGGGCAAGGGCATCTATGACGTCGAAGCGTTCGAGCATGCGCTCGAGGGCCGCCTGCCCGAGAACCGCATCCTCAGCCACGACCTGCTGGAAGGCTGCTATGCCCGTGCTGGCCTGGTCAGCGATGTGCGCCTGTACGAGGACTACCCCGAACGCTACGCCGCCGATGCCAAGCGCCGTGCGCGCTGGATCCGCGGCGACTGGCAGCTGTTGCCCTGGTTGATGCCGTGGACACCGCGCCCGGGATCGGGATGGGAACGCAACCGGCTCAGCCTGCTGTCGCGCGGCAAGTTGCTGGACAACCTGCGCCGGAGCCTGGTGCCGATCGCCGCCTTGGCCGTGCTGGTGGCGGGTTGGCTGTATGCCGAAAACCCGGCTGCGTGGACGGCATGGGTGCTGGCGCTGTGGTTCGCGCCGCCGCTGATCGGCATGCTGCGCGATGCGCTGAGCGTTCCGGACGACACGCCGCTGGAAGCGCACTACATCATGGTCGGGCGCGGCACGCTGCAGTCGTTGCTGCGCGCGGCCACCCAGGTCGCGTGTCTGCCCTACGAAGCGTTGCTGGCCGGTGGCGCGGTGCTGCGCACGCTCTGGCGCATGACCGTCACCCGCCGCCATCTGCTGCAATGGAACCCCTCCAGCGAAGTCGAGCGCCGCCTCGGTAGCGACCGCGGCGCGGAATGGCGGGTGATGGCGCCGGCGTCGGTGTTGGCGGTTGCGCTGGCGGCGGTCGTGGCCAGCGTGGTTCCGCAGGCACTGCCTGTCGCCCTGCCCCTGCTGTTGGCGTGGACCTTCGCGCCCGCGTTGATGGCGTGGCTGGGCCGGCCGCCGGCCGCAAGCGTGGCCGAACTGTCCGTGACCCAGCGGGCATTCCTGGGCCGGCTGGCGCGGCGCACCTGGTCGTTCTTCCAGGCGTGGGTGCGCGAGCAGGATCACTGGCTGCCGCCGGACAATATCCAGGAGCACCCGACGCTGGTGGTGGCGCGGCGCACCTCGCCGACCAACATCGGCCTGTCCCTGCTGGCCAATCTGTCCGCGTGGGATTTCGGCTGGCTCCAGCTGGGCGCGGTCGCGGAACGTACCGCCCTCACCCTCGATACGCTGGACCAGCTGCCGCGCCATCGCGGCCACTTCCTGAACTGGTACGACACCGAAACCCTGGCGCCGCTGCAGCCGCGCTACGTCTCCACCGTGGACAGCGGCAACCTGGCCGGCCACCTGCTGACGCTGCGCCAAGGCCTGCTCGCGCTGGTGGACGCGCCGGTGCTGGCGCCACATACCTTCGACGGCCTGGCCGATACGCTCGGTGTGCTGGAAGAGGAACGGCAGCGCCATCGCCCCGCTGACGCACTCCTGGGCGAGGCGCTCAACCATCTTCGCCAGCGCCTGGCATCAGCGCGTGCCGACCACCCCCGTGGGACGACACAGCTGCTCGCCCGGTTGCAGGAGCTGGCCGGTCTGGCCGACGCCGTGCTGGCGCAATGGCCGGCACCGGAGTCGCCCGAGGAAGGTGCGCTGCACTGGCCTGCCCTGTTCGCTTCCGAATGCCATGCCGCCCACGCGACACTCGCCGACCTCCCTGCCGATGCCGGCGCGGACGTGGAGGCGCCGGTACCCAGCCTGCGCCAGCTGGCCGCCCTGCCCGGTTCCGCCGGTGCGGACGCGCGCGCGCGCATCGAGCAGCTGCAGGCGTTGGCACACCGCGCCGGGCAGTTCTCGCTGATGGAGTACGGGTTCCTGTTCTACCGTACCCGCAACCTGCTCTCGATCGGCTACAACGTCGACGACCACCGCCTCGACAACAGCTTCTACGACCTGCTGGCGTCCGAAGCACGGCTGTGCGCCTTCGTCGCCATCGCCCAGGGCCAGTTGTCACAGGAGAGCTGGTTCGCGCTCGGGCGGATGCTCACCGAGGTCAACGGCACGCCGACGCTGTTGTCATGGAGTGGCTCGATGTTCGAGTACCTCATGCCGCAGCTGGTGATGCCCAGCTATCCGGATACGCTGCTCGATCAGACCGCGCGACATGCGGTCGAGGCGCAGATCGTCTACGGCCGTAGCTTGAACCTGCCATGGGGCGTGTCCGAGTCGGGCTACAATGCTGTCGATGCCCGCCTGAACTATCAGTACCGTGCGTTCGGCGTGCCGGGGTTGGGTCTCAAACGCGGCCTGGGCCAGGATCGAGTGATCGCGCCCTATGCCAGCATGATGGCGCTGATGGTGGCGCCGGAGGCGGCGTGCCAGAACCTCCAGGCACTCGAAGGTCTCGGGTTCTCCGGGCGCTTTGGCATGTACGAAGCGATCGACTACACCCCCGCCCGGGTACCCCCGGGGCAGGACCACGTGCTGCTGCGTTCGTTCATGGCCCACCACCAGGGCATGGGCCTGCTGTCGCTGGATTACCTGTTGCGCGACCAGCCGATGCAGCGCCGTTTCGTTGCCGATACCGAGTTCCAGGCCACCTTGCTGCTGCTGCAGGAACGTATTCCGCGCATCGGCGTGTTCCATCCGCATGAGGTCGAAGCCCTGGGCGAGCACTCGGCCATGGCCGAGCACGAGACCTCCCTGCGCGTCCTGCGCGACCCGGCGGGCCCGCGCCCGGAAGTGCAGCTGCTTTCCAACGGGCGCTACCACGGCATGCTGACCCACGCCGGCGGCGGCTACAGCCGCCACGGCGACATGTCGCTCACCCGCTGGCGCGAAGACGGCACCACCGATGCCTGGGGGTCGTTCTGCTACCTGCGCGACGTGGACAGCGGCGAGTTCTGGTCTGCCGCCTACCAGCCCACCTGCGTGGCGCTGGACCATTACGAGGCGATCTTCTCCGACGCCAAGGCAGAGTTCCGCGGTGCCCGCCGCGGCTGCGAGAGCCACCTGCAGGTCGCCATTTCCGCCGAGGATGACATCGAGCTCAGGCGCCTGCGCCTGACCAACCGCGGCCGTCGCCAGCGCACGGTGGAGATCACCACCTACGCCGAAGTGGTGCTGGCGCCCGCAGCGTCGGACGACGCGCATCCGGCCTTCAGCAACCTTTTCGTGCAGAGCGAGATCCTGGCCGCCAAGCAGGCCGTGCTCTGCACGCGTCGGCCACGTTCGCACGACGAAGTGCCACCGTGGATGTTCCATCTGGTCGCGGTGCATGACGCCGAGGTCGTGTCGATCTCCTACGAAACCGACCGTGCGCGCTTCCTGGGCCGTGGCAACACGCCGCGGACGCCGCGGGCGTTGACCACCGATATCGACCTATCCGGCACGGACGGCTCGGTGCTCGACCCGATCGTGGCCATCCGCGTGCGGGTGGTGCTGGAGCCCGAGCAGACCGTGCAACTGGACATGGTGTTTGGCATCGGTGCCGACCGCACCGGTTGCGAGGCGATGGTCGACAAGTACCGTGATCGCCGCCTGGCAGACCGCGTCTTCGACCTGTCCTGGACACACAGCCAGGTGGTGCGCCGGCAGATCAACGCCAGCCAGGCCGAGGCCTCGCTGTACGAGCGCCTGGCCAGCCACGTGCTGTATGCCAATCCGCTGCTGCGCGCGGGCGACGCGGTCCTGCAGCAGAACCAGCGTGGGCAATCCGGGCTGTGGGGCCACGCCATCTCCGGCGACCTGCCCATCGTGCTGCTCAAGGTCACCGACGCGGAGAACGTGGAACTGGTGAGGCAACTCGTGCAGGCGCACGCGTATTGGCGCCAGAAGGGACTCAACACCGATCTGGTCATCTGGAACGACAGCAAGGCCGGCTATCGGCAGGAACTGCAGGACCAGATCCTGGGGATGGTGGCCGCCAGTTCGGAGACGGGCCTGCTCGATCGCCCCGGCGGCATTTTCGTGCGGCCGGTGCAGAACATGAGCCACGAGGACCGCGTTCTACTGCAGGCGGTGGCACGGGTGGTGCTCAGCGACGAGGACGGCACGCTGGCGGCGCAGGTGGGGCGCCAGCCGCTGCCTGTGCGGCGGATTCCGGCGCTGGTGCCGCAGGCGGAGCAGCAGGAACTGGCACTGGCGATGGAAGAGACGCCCGGGCTGCCCGTCGTCGCCGACCCGGGGCCCGAACCCGGCCTGCCCCCGGGCGTTGAGCATGACGAAGAGGTGGACGACCCGTGGCCGTTCCTTCCGTACCGCGGCGCCGGCCGATTCGACAACGGTACCGGCAGTTTCAGCGAGGATGGCCGCGAGTACGTGGTGGTGGTACGCGAAGGTGCCCCGACCCCGGCCCCGTGGGCCAACGTGATCGCGAACGCCCGTCTGGGCACGGTCGTCAGCGAGAGCGCACCGGGCTATACCTGGTTCGAAAACGCACACGAATTCCGCTTGACGCCCTGGCTCAATGATCCGGTGTCGGATACCGGCGGCGAAGCCTTCTACGTGCGCGATGAGGACACCGGCCGTGTCTGGTCGCCAATGCCGCTGCCATGCCGGGGCACCGGTGCGTACCGTACCCGCCACGGCTTCGGCTACACGGTCTACGAGCATATCGAAGACGGCATCGCCAGCGAGTTGTGGGTCTTCGTCGATGTCACCGCGCCGCTGAAGTTCTCGGTCCTGCGCTTGCACAACCTGTCGGGACGGCCGCGGCGGCTGTCGGCCATCGGCTACGTGGAGTGGGTCATGGGTGACCTGCGCCCGAAGTCGCGCATGCACGTGGTCACCGAACGCGACCCGCAGACCGGGGCGCTGCTGGCGCGCAACAGCTACAGCACCGAGTTCGGCGGCCGGATGGCCTTCTTCGACACCGATGCCGAGGGCTGCGGCTGGACCTGTGACCGCCTGGAGTTCATCGGCCGCAACGGCGGATTGCACGCACCTGCGGCGTTGCGTCGCGAGCGTCTGGATGCACGGTCCGGTGCGGGCATGGATCCCTGCGCGGCGATCCAGGTGCCGCTGGAGCTGGCGCCGGGTGACCGCAGTGAAACCACGTTCCGCCTTGGCGCGGGGCGCGACCGCGAGGAAACGCTGGCGTTGGCACGAAGCCGCCAGGGCAACCAGGAAGCCATCGATGCGCTGGACGCCGTGCGCATCCACTGGCGCAACGTACTGGCCACGGTGCAGGTCCGCACGCCGGACCCGGCATTCGACGCACTGGCCAATGGCTGGCTGGTCTACCAGACCCTGGGCTGCCGCTACCTGGCACGCAGTGGCTACTATCAGTCCGGCGGCGCGTTCGGCTTCCGTGACCAGTTGCAGGACGCGCTCGCCCTCATACACGCGCGCCCGGACCTGACCCGCGAACACCTGCTGCTCTGCGCGGCACACCAGTTCACCGAAGGCGATGTGATGCACTGGTGGCACCCGCCGCAAGGTCGCGGCGTGCGCACCCGCTGCTCGGACGACTATCTGTGGCTGCCCCAGGGCGCATGCCGCTACCTGGAGGTCACGGGCGACGCCAGCGTGCTGGACGAAGTGGTTGGCTACATCGAGGGTCGCGCGGTGACGCCGGAGGAGGAAGGTTACTACGACATGCCCACCCTTTCGGCACAGCGCGGCACACTCTATGCACACTGCGTGGTCGCGCTGGAACGCGGGTGCCGGTTGCTCGGCGAACGCGGGCTTCCGTTGATGGGCAGCGGCGATTGGAACGATGGCATGAACCGCGTCGGCGACCAGCAGCGCGGTGAAAGTGTGTGGCTCGGGTTCTTCCTGCATGACACGCTTCGCCGGTTCGTCGGGCTGGCCAACGCGCGCGGCGATGCCGCCCGTGCGCAATGGTGCGAAGAACAGGCCCAACGCCTGCGTCAGAACCTGGAACAGCATGCCTGGGACGGCGCGTGGTATCGCCGTGCCTGGTTCGACAACGGCGCCATGTTGGGCTCGTCACAGAATCAGGAGTGCCGCATCGATTCGATCTCCCAGAGCTGGTCGGTGCTGTCAGGCGTGGCCGCGCCTGAGCGTGCCAGCCAAGCACTGGATTCGCTGTACACGCATCTGGTGCGAAAGGACGCCAAACTGATCCAGCTCCTCGACCCGCCCTTCGACCAGACCACGGAGGACCCCGGCTACATTCGGGGTTACGTACCGGGCGTGCGCGAGAATGGCGGCCAGTACACCCACGCGGCGGTGTGGGCGGCGATGGCATTCGCACAGCAGGGCGATGCAGTGCGTGCCTGGGAGCTGGCCGGCATGATCAACCCCCTCAACCACACACTGGACGCCGAGGCGGTCCAGACCTACCGCGTCGAACCCTATGTGTTGGCCGCCGATGTCTATGCCGTGTCGCCGCACGTCGGGCGAGGCGGCTGGACGTGGTACACCGGGTCGGCCGGTTGGATGTATCGCCTGCTGGTGGAATCCCTGCTCGGCATCCGTCGCGACGGTGATCGTCTTTCGCTTGAACCTTGCCTGCCCGATCATTGGCCGTCCTTCGAACTGAGCTACCGCTTCGGGCGCAGCCTGTACGAGTTCGTGGTGACCCGCACTGCGCAGGGTCAGCCGACGCTGCATGTGGATGACGTCCTGCAGCCGGACCTGACCGTCCTGCTCCGCGACGACGGCCATTACTACCGTGTCGCGCTTGATCTGGGTGCACCTCCGGGATGAGCGTTCGTCCCGACATACAGGTGCAGCTTGATGCGCTGGCCGACAAGCTGGACCACTGGGTGGCGCAGGTGCGCCATCCAGCGCAGTTCTGGCCGCAGTTCGAAATGCTCGCTGGAGAGATTCTGGATCAATGCGCACACGCGGAGAGAGATCAAGCGTGCGCGTGCATCCAGGCGATGCTCAAAGAGCATGCGCTGGAGCTTCCGGCGTGGCACGAACGGGGTGACAGCGTGCCGCCGGGGAAGCCAGGAGAGTGATGGCTCCGTCACCGCTTCTGCAGTGCCGCCTCAAGCAGGCTGACGTACGTATCCAGCCGGGTTCGGAGCCCGATCAGCATCCAGCCAGCTGCATACAGCAGCACCATCATCCAGATGATCAGGCCCGCAACTGGATTCACATCGAACGCTGTAGCCCAGTCTCCCCACGTCCAGTTGCGGAACTGTAGATAGAGCGCAACCAGGACCGGGAAGATGCCGAGACGCTGAATACCTCCAAACGCAAACCCCATGCGCTCATCCATGCGCTGGCGCAGGCCACTCGAGAATCGCAGCATGTCCTCACACTGCTCGCTCGGGAACGCCCGGAGTTGACCGACAAGGCGTCGCCAGTAGGCGAAGTCGACGTCACCTACACCGCTTCGGCCTCCATCGCCGCCCCACCCCGCCGCTGCTCCCGTCGACGATGCACCCAGTAGTACAGCGTCGGCAGCACCAGCAAGGTCAGCAACATCGCCGACAACAGCCCGCCAATCACCACCACCGCCAGCGGCTTCTGGGTCTCAGCCCCAATCGCATGCGACGTCGCCATCGGCAGCAAGCCGAACATCGCCAACAGCGCCGTCATCAGCACCGTCCGCAGGCGCTGCAGTGCGCCCTGCACCACGGCGTCGTAGAGCGCCATGCCCTGCTCGCGCAGCTGGCCGAATCGCGTCAACATGATCACGCCGTTGAGCACCGCTTGCCCAAACAAGGCAATGAAGCCGATCGCCGCCGACACCGACAGCGGAATCCCGGTCAGCAGCAACGCCAGGATGCCGCCGATCATCGCCAGCGGAACGTTGGCCAGGATCAGCGCGGCGCTGGTGACGTCCTTGAAGGCATCAAACAGCAGCACGAAGATGATCAGCACCGACAGCGGTACCACCCAGCCCAGGCGGGCCATGGCGCGCTGCTGATTCTCGAACTCGCCGGACCAGTCGATGCGATAGCCTTCTGGCAATTGGATGGTGGCATCCACCTGCTTGCGCATATCGGCAACGACGCTGCCCATATCGCGCCCGGCGATGAAGATGCTCACGGCTTTGACGCGCTGGGCGTTCTCACGCGAGATGTTGATCGCACCGCTGGCCATGTTGAAGTCCGCCACATCTCCCAGTGTCACCGTCTGGCCTGAGGCCGTACCCACCGGCACGGTGCGCAGGCGCTGCAGATCGCGGTCGGCATCGGACAGGCGCAGGCTGATCGGGAACTGGCGCTCGCCCTCCCACAGCTGGCCGACCTCGCGGCCGCCGATGGCGGTCTCGATCACGGCATCGATATCCTGCACGTTGAGGCCGTAGCGCGCTGCGCGATCACGATCGATATCGATGCGCAGCTGCGGCAGGCTGCCGTCGCGGTCGATGAAAGCACTCTCCACGCCCTCCACGCCTCTGACTTGCGCCAGGATCGCCTGGGCCTGGCCGGTCAGCACGTCCAGATCTTCGCCGCTGACCTTGATCACCACCTGGCCCTTGATTTGGGAAATGCTTTCCAGGATGTTGTCGCGCACCGGCTGGGAGATCGAGAACTCGGGGCCGGGAATGCGCGCTTCCAGCATGCGCTGCATCTGCGCCACCAGCTCGCGCTTGTCGATCTTCCGGGTCCATTCGGATTCGGGCTTGAGCGCCACCAGCGCTTCGATCTGGTTGGCGCCCTTGGCATCGGAGCCATCCTCGGGGCGACCGAGCTTGGCCACCACCGTCGAAACCTCGGGCAACGTCCGCACCAGGTCACGGATGCGCCGGGACTGGGCCTGCGCCTCGGCCAGGCTGGTGCTGGGGTCGAGTGTGGCGGTCAGCCAGATCGAGCCTTCGTCCAGTTCGGGCAGGAATTCCGAGCCCAACCGCGTGCCCAATGCCAGCGTCACCACCAGCATGGCCACTGCCGCAAGCACCACCGCACGGGGCCGCGCCATCGCCCCCTCCAGCCACGGGCGGTACCAGCCGACCAGCCGGTTCATCACCGGGTTCTCGCCCTTCAGCCGCTCGCGCCGCAGCCACCAGAAGCACAGCAGCGGCACCACGGTCAGGGCAAGGATCAGTGCGCCGATCAGCGCCGACGTCACCGAATAGGCCATGGGGGCGAACATCCGGCCTTCCTGGCGCTGCAGGGTGAAGATCGGGATGTGCGCGGCAATGATGATCAGCATCGAGAAGAAGGTCGGCCGCCCCACCTCCGACGCAGCCGACAACACCGTCGCCATGCGCTCGCGCCGGGTGCTGCCGGGCGGCATCTTCGACATGCGCGAGACGATATGCTCGGTCACGATCACCGCACCATCGATGATGATGCCGAAGTCCATCGCGCCCAGTGAGAGCAGATTGGCCGGCACGCCCCACAGGTGCAGGCCGAGGAAGGTCGACAGCAAGGCCAGCGGCATCATCGCTGCCACGATCAACGCCGCACGGGCGTTGTAGAGGAACAGCCACAGCACCAGGAACACCAGCACCGCACCCTCCACCAGGTTGCGGAAGACGGTCTTCAGGGTGGTCGAGACCAGCCAGGAGCGGTCGTAGAACGGTTCAAGCGTGACGCCATCCGGCAGGTGATCGGACTTGATCTCGGCCACGCGCGCATGCAAGGCATCCAGCACCAGGGACGGGTTCTCGCCCTTGCGCATCAGCACCATGCCGAACACGGCGTCGTCGTTGTCATCCTGGCCAACCAGGCCCTGTCGCGGCAGGCCGGTATCGACGATGCGGGCCAGGTCGCGCACCAGCACGGGGGTGCCTTGCCGCTCTCCCACGACAACGGTGCCGATGTCGGCCGGCGAACGCATCAGCCCAACCCCGCGGATCAGATACTGCTGCTGCCCACGCTCCACATAGCCGCCGCCGGCGTTCGCACTGCCCCGCTCCAGCGCCTCGGCAAATCCCTCCAGGCTGATCCCGCGGTCACGCAGCTTGCCCAGGTCCGGCTCCACCTGGAAGGTCCGCGCATAGCCGCCAAAACTGACCACGTCGGCCACGCCCGGCACGGTACGCAGGCGCCGCTCCATGACCCATTCCTGCACGGTGCGCAGTTCGGTGGAGCTCATGTGTGGTGCGTGGAGCACATAGCGGTAGATTTCGCCCACCGCCGAACTCATCGCCTCCATCTCCGGCTGCACGCCGTCGGGCAGATCCACGCCCTGCAGGCGCTCCATCACCTGGGCGCGCGCGAAATAGTCGTCGGCACCGTCGTCGAAGGTCAGGATGATCATCGACAGCCCGAACTGGGTGTGCGAGAACACGCGTACCGAGTGCGGGATGCCGGACAGCGCCACCTCCAGCGGCATCGTGACTTCGCGCTCAACCTCTTCGGCCGCGCGCCCCGGGTGCAGCGTCACCACGGTGACCTGGGTATCGGAGACGTCCGGGAACGCTTCTACCGGCAACTCGCGGAACGCGGCGAACGAGGCGCCGATGAAGATCAGCAGCGCCAGCATCACCATCAACGGCTGACGCAGGCAGTACGCAATCAGACGATCGATCATGGGGCAGCCTTGGCGGCCGCCGCACCACCGGCGGGTGCGTCAGCGCTGCCAACGTTCTGATCGAGCACCTGCTGCAGCAGCAGACCACCGTCCACGACCACGCGCGCGCCAGCGGCCAGCCCCTGGCCCACCCACAAGCGCCCTTGGCCCAACCCCTCGGCCTGCACGGATCGCCGCGCGAACCGGCCCTTGCCCTCGTCGACGAACACCACCTGCTCGCGCCCGAGCAGCAGCACCGCCCCCTCCGGCAGCGATACGCCCCCGTCCATCGGCACCGTGATCGCAGCCCGTACGTACTGACCCGCTTTGAAGCGTCGCTCACGGTTGTCCAGCTCGGCACGCGCCTGCACCACGTGGCGCTCGGTGTCGATGTAGTCATCCACATGGCCGAGTACGGCGTGCGCTGCCTCGCCTTGGCCGGGCGTGAGGCTCACGGCCATCCCGGGCTTGAGGCGACCCGCAAGCGCCTCGGGAACATCGACGATCAACCATAGGCGGTCCGGATCGCTCACCACCGCCAACGGCAGCTCGGCATCCGGCGACACGTTCATGCCCGGGCTCATCCGGCGCTCGACCAGGATGCCGTCTATGGGCGAACGCAGCGGCATGCGCTGGTCGATGCTGCGGCTGCTGCCGAAACCGCGGGTCAGCGCCCGCAGGCGGGCATGCTCGGCCTCGTTGGCCGCCAGTGCGGATTCGGCTTCGTCCAGTTCGCGCCCCGAGGCGACGCCGGCCTCATGCAGTTCGCGCACGCGGGCCAGTTCGTTGCGTGCCTGGCGAAGCTCGGCGGCGCCACGGGCGCCCTCGGCCTGCACCTGCCCGAACTCAGGCGAGGTCACCCACGCCAGCACCTGACCCGCCTTGATCTTCTCGCCGGGCGCCGCCTCGATACGCGCCACCTGGCCCGGCAGCGGTGAGCGCAGCTGGCTGGAACGCGTGTCATCCCAGGTGATGCGCGCCGGCAGCTGCAGGACCGAGGCCGAGCCATCGGTCACGGCTTCGCTTCGCAACACCTTCAGTTGCGGGCTGTCGGCAGCGAAGCGGATGGTGGCGCCGTCGACCGTCGGGGCCGGCACGGCCACAGGTCCGGCATCGCGCGCGCAGCCACCGGCCAGCAAGGCGGCCACGAGCAACGAAAGCAGCCGGGCCGAGCCGGCGGTGCG
The DNA here is from genome assembly GCF_039674525.1 of Stenotrophomonas sp. TWI377. Classification (NCBI taxonomy): domain Bacteria; kingdom Pseudomonadati; phylum Pseudomonadota; class Gammaproteobacteria; order Lysobacterales; family Lysobacteraceae; genus Stenotrophomonas; species Stenotrophomonas sp. TWI377. The sequence continues at coordinate 199,839 of NZ_JBDJNT010000001.1, read as the reverse complement.
GGAATACATCATCGGGGGTGTCCTTCGGAAGCAGTAACGGCGGCATTCCAGCGCGCCAGGGCGGAGGCATGCGCCAACCGCGCATCGATCAGATCGGATTCGAACTCGCGCCAGCTGCGCCTTGCGTCCAGCAGATCCGTCAACGTGGCGGCACCTCGGCGATAGGCCAGTTCCAGGCCGTCCAGGCTCTGCCTTGCCGCCGGTCCCTGCAGCTGTTCGTACTCGGTGCGGCGCTGTGCGGCGGCGGCCAGTGCGTGCTGCAACTGATCCAGTTCGGCGGTCGCTGCGCGCCGCAACTGCTGCCGTTCCAGGACAGCGGCGTCGTAGTCCGCCTCCGCTCGCTGCTGCTCGCCCCGCCAGCGCTTGGCACCGCCCAGCGGCACGCTCATCGAGACGCCCCAGGTCACCCCGCCGATATCGGCTGGCTCGCGCTCGGCTTCGAGGCCGAACTGCACATCACGCCGGCGTTCACTGCGGGCCAGTGCACGTGCTGCGTCCGCCGCGATCACCCGCGCCTCGGCGGCACGCAGATCAACGCGCTCCTCCAACGCGGTCGGTGCGGGTGTCGCGGGTGTCGCGGTCGCGCCCGCGCGCGGCCACGCATCGTCGGCGCTGAGCGCAGCATCGATGTCGTTGCCCAACAGCAGCGCAAGCACATGGCGTGCCTCGCGAAGGCCACGCTCGGCCTCACGGGTGGCATCGGCCACCTTGAGGTCATCCACCGCCAACCGTGCGCGCTCGATCGGGGCCAGGGCGCCGGTCGCCACCTGCTTGTCCGCTGCAGCCAGGCTCTCCGCCGACGCACGGCGGTCCTCCGCCGCGATGCGTTGCAGTTCCTGCGCAGCCTTCAACCCGAAGTACGCCTCGGTGAGCGCCACCTGCTGTTGGCGTCGCCCGTCGAGCAGGCTGAGGTTGGCCGCCTCGACCAAGGCGTCGGCCTGACGCATGCGCCAACCGCGCTTGCCACCACGCTCCCAGGTCCAACCCAGGCCGAGGGTGGAATCCACGCGCTTGTCTTTCCATCGGCCCGGGCCGATGCCCTCCTGCCGGCTGATCTTGGAGGTGCCCACGCTCAGCTCCGGGCTGGGGCGTCGCGATGCACTCACGGCATCGCCCTGCGTGCCGCGCAGCGCGATCGCTGCCGCGAGCAGATCCGGGTTATGCGCTGCCATGGCCTGTTCCGCCTGGGCCAGCGTCAGTGCCGAAGCGGTGCCCGGCGCAATCAGAAGTGCGGCCATCAGGGCGGCACAGCGGGTGGTGGTATTCATTGCCGACACGGTAAGGTGCAGCGCTTTCGTCAAACTTTCCCGAACCTTGCGTCAACCTTGCAATGCGCATTCTGCTGATTGAAGACGATGCCGCGCTGGCCGATGGCCTGGTGCGCGCACTCACCCGCGCCGGTCATGCCTGCGATCATCTCGCCCGTGGCCTGGCCGCGCCGTCGGCGCTGGCCAGCGTCAGCTACGACCTGGTGGTGCTGGATCTTTCCTTGCCCGACATCGATGGATTGGATCTGCTGGCTCGGTTACGGCAGGAGGGCTTTTCCGTCCCCGTACTGATTCTCACCGCACGCGATGGCGTGGAGGACCGTATCCGCGGGTTGGATAGTGGCGGCGATGACTACCTCGCCAAGCCCTTCGCCCTCGGCGAACTCGAAGCGCGCCTGCGTGCGCTCGCCCGTCGCCAGTCCACGGCCCCTGCCCTGCGCCAGCTGGGCGCCCTGCGCCTGGATACCGGCACCCGCGAACTGCGTGTTGGCGATCAACCGCTGGAACTTACTGCACGCGAGCTGGCCCTGATGGAGATCCTGCTGCAGCAGCCGGGGCGCATCGTGGCCAAGCAGCGCCTGTTCGATGCGGTCTACAGCTGGGATCACGAGGCCAGCCTGTCGGTGATCGAAGTCCACATCAGCCGCCTGCGCCGCAAGCTGCAACTGGCCGATGCCAAAGTCGGCATCCGTATGCTCCGTGGTCTTGGCTACCGCCTGGAGGCCAGTGATGGCTGAGGCACCGTACAGCCTGCGCGGCGTCCTGCTGCGGCGCCTGTGGCTGCCACTGCTGGTGCTGCTGCTGGCCAGTGCGGTCGGCTCGTTCGTGTTGGCGCGGCACTACGCCGAACAGGTGTACGACCGCTGGCTGCTGGATTCGGCGATGTCGCTGGCACAGTTGATCGAGGTGCGCGGCGAGACCGTCCACATGGAGATTTCCCCCGCCGTCTCGCGCATGTTCACCTGGGACACGGTGGATCGGATATATGGCGACGTGACCCGCGCCGATGGCACGCGACTCTACGGTACCGGCGCGCTGCCGAGGGCCACCGCCGCGCTGGCCGAGGACGCCGATGACAGCCCGGCGCGCAGCTACTATGACGCGCTGATCGATGGCCGCGACGTGCGCGTCGTGCAGGTCGCGATGACTCCGCCGGGTTCGGCCACCCCGATTGTGATCCGCGTGGCCGAGACCCGTACCAAACGCCTTCGATTGGAGCATCGCCTGCTGCTGGCGAGCATTCCGCTGCAGGGCACGATCCTGCTGCTTGCCGCGTGGCTGGCCTGGTCAGGTACCGGCGCCGCAGCGCGGCATACCAACGGTGCCGCACGGCGGCTGGCCAGTGCTCCGCTTGATGCGTTGATGCCGCTGGACCCACAGGACGCCGCGCCGCGCGAGCTGTGGCCCGCCGTGGATGCCTTCAACCAGCTCGTGAGCCGGCTTTCGGCGATGCAGGATGCCCAGCAGCGCTTCATCAGCAACGCGGCACACCAGTTGCGCACACCGCTGGCCGGGCTGCAGATCGAGCTGGAGAGCGCGCTGCGCGAACAGGATCCGGCCGCACAGCGGGACGCACTGGCAGGCCTGCTGCGGGGGCTGACGCGCCTGCGCCACCTCACCCATCAACTGCTCATCTTGAGCCGTTCCGAAGACAGCGCCGGCGCGATGCTGGCGATGCGGCCGGTGGACATTGCCGAGCTGGCGCGCGAAGCACTGGAGCGCCTCATGGATGGCGCCGTGATCGCAGGCGTCGACCTGGGATACGAAGGGCCGGATGCCGGTGTGATGCTGATCGGAGAACCGCAGTTGTTGCGCGAAGCGATCAGCAACCTGGTCGACAACGCGATGCGTTACGGCGCGCTTGAAGGCGTGATCACGGTGAGCGTGGAAACGATCCAGGGCGAGATCCGTATCAGCGTCAATGACAACGGCCCCGGCATCGATCCCACGCTGCGCGGCCGCGTCACCGAACGCTTCTGGCGGGGAGACGCCAGCGGCGATGGTTGCGGGCTGGGCCTGGCGATCGTCGCCGAGATTGCCGGCAGGCACGGCGCCACGCTGTCCATCGGCACGTCGCCACTGGGCGGCGCCAAGGTCATGCTCGCCTTCCCTGAGCAACGCGGATGACCGCCTTCACGGCACCCAGTACACCGCCGTGAGTGCGTCGGCCAGCCGTGTCGCGGCCTCCTGCTGCGTAAACGGCGGCGTGCGTGGCGGATCGTAGACCTCCGCGCGCGTGCCAGCCACGACCAGGTCGATCGCATAGCAGCTGCCCTGGTGAACCGCACGATAGCTCTCGGCCGACACGTAGTGGCTCATCGCCGCATCGCCCACGGTGAAGTGCGTGAACGGGACGCCGCCGATATCCACCGGTGCCGAGGCGGCAGGACCGGTCGCTTCTGCTGGCGTATCCAGGCAGGTGCGGACCGATGCGGCGTTGTCGCTGCGTCCGATCCGCAACTCCCCGGCAGTGACCCGATCCGAGCCTTCCAGCACCAGCGCCACCAACGGCATGCCCACGCTGTCCGGCGGCGCGAACAGCTTCCAGGTCGAGGACGCCAGGTAATCGCGCTGGAAATCGCGGGCGACCCGGGTACCGACGACCGGGCCAACCGCTATGCCGGGCGCCGCGTCCTGATACACCGGTGAGGGGCGCCCGGCCGTGGCCGCGGCGGGACCCGGATCAGCGGCCTTCGCCGCCCCCGGGTCCGCACCGCTGGGCTGCACCACGGCTGTGGCACCGCCTTCGCCCTGCGGCGAACAGGCACACAGAAGGGCCGTCAAACCGACCGCCATCCACCCTGCGTTGTTCCGGATCTGCTTTTGCATAAGGGGCTCCCCTGACAATGGCCCCAGACTGCCTCGCGATCCGTGAACGTCATGCCATACCGCCGCTCGCGAGGCACCGCTCAGTAGTCATAGCTCACGCTGACCCGCAGCGATCGCGGCGCCTGCCGGATGGTCGCTGCGCCATACAGCGGATCGGGCTGGCCCGGATCCAGCTCGGAGTACGGCGACTTCCACAGCGCCACCTGACTGTTGAACACGTTGAAGACATCCAGATTGAAGCCCAGCCGCCCCTCGGCCACCGCGGGGCGGTAGGACACCCCCAGGTCCAGCTGCTTCAGCCACGGCAGGCGCCCCTGGCTGCCCGGAGGCGCCGGCTGCCCGTTGTAGAAGTGATACGCGATGCCATAGCCGGAAGGGTCTTCGTAGTCCGGCCCATACGAGCCCAGCGCACTGAACGGCGAGCCGGAGAGCACCTTGAGATTGGCCGAGAGCAGCCACTCCGGCGTCAGCTGGTAATAGCCGTGCAGCTTGAACTGATGGGTGTGATCGTTGCTCTGCGGTCCGTTGGTGTGCTCCATCAGCTGGGCGTAATCCCATGCCTGGGTAGTGGACACGGCGGTCTGGCCGATGCCGGAGAGCAGCTGCCCTTCGGTGGTGCCGTAGCTGCGCGACCAGGTGTAGTCGCCGCGGGCATACCAGCGGCCATCAAACGGATGCTCCAGCGAGAGGTTCACCGCGTAGTAGTTACGCTTGAACTGCGGGAAGCCCATTTCCGCGTTGCTCAGCGGGACGGTCACGTAATTGCCGCCGGTGTCGACCAGATTGAAGGTGTTGGCGCGCCCGGGGTTGATCAGCCAGCAGCTGACCGGGTTGCTGTCCTTGGTCACGTTGTAGCCCAGGCTGCTGGCCTTGCCGAGCACCGCATCGATATCGCAGTAGTCGTCCACGCCGCTGCGCAGCACGCGGTAGGTCGCCTTGGCCCCGTACACCCAGTTCTGGCCCAGTGCCTTGCTGAAGCCGAGGATGAACTCGTCCTGGTAGGACGGCTCGATGCCGGAGGTGGCCACCGTCTTCGCATCCGGCAGCAGGCCGTAGTTGTTGTTGGCCGACACCGCGCCGGAGAACTGGGTGAGGTCGGTCGGGTAGCCGTTGCTGTCGATGCCGCCGTAGGTGTAGTACGTCGAGGTGGCAAGCGTCGCACCCGCCGCATTGAAGGCCGGGTTCAGCGGCAGTGCGAGGTAGTAGCGCCCCACGTTGCCGAACACCTTGAACCGCCCATCGCCATCGACGTCCCAGCTGAAGCCAAGACGTGGCGCCCACTGACCGCTGGTCTGCTTGATGTAGGCATCGCCATCGCGATTGAAGTTGGTGAACTGATCCAGGCGCAGGCCGAGGTTGAGCAGCAGGCGATCGGTCACCTGCCAGTTGTCTTCGATGTACTGCGCCCGCTGCGACGCACGCACCGAGGCCAGCGCACTGTAGATGTACTGCCGCACGTAGTAGCCGTCTTCGCCATTGCGGATGCCGCCGGTGGCCGGCACGCCCAGGCCGGTGTTGATCGGCACGTTCGGGTTGGACTGCCCGTAGATCCAGTAGTAGCCATCGGCCGAGGCGACCGAGCCACGGTTCAAGGCACGGGCGTTCTGGTTGTCGATGCCGACGGTGATGCTGTGGTCGCCCCACACGTAGTTGGCATCCAGCCGCAGGTTGTTGCTGCGGTTGCCCCGGTCCGGGTTGACCAGCAGCGAGGTGGTCTGCGCATTGGTGATCGGCACACCACCGGTCAGGGCCGGGTTCTGCAGCGTGGGGCTGTTGAGGTACGTCAGGCTGCCGTCGTAGGCCGGGTTGCCGATGTAGTCATCCGTGCGCATTTCGCCGTACTGCGCGCTGACAGTGAGCCGATCGGTGAGGTACCCGGTGTACTTGGCCGTCCACAGGTCGCCACCGGTCTTGGTGGTGTCTTCCTTGCCGCGCTGGGCGCCACGGGTGAGCGTGTCGTAGTCGTAGGCGAAGATGTCGCCCCGGAAGACGTTGCGACTGGAGGCGCCGGTCACTTCGAGCAGGTGGTTGTCGGTGATGTTCCAATCCACCTTGGCGTACCAGCGCGGGCGCTCGTACTCGTAATTGGAATACGCATTGGTGGCCTCGACATTCTTGACGTCGGTGCCCTCGCGGCGCTCCAGCTCGTAGGAGCCAAAGAAGAACAGCCGGTCTTCGATCAGCGGGCCCCCAGCGTAGATGCTCTGCGTGCTGACCCACTCGCGGTCCTTGCTCTCCGGCGCATACAGCGCACCGTCACCCGGATACCGCACGTCATCTTTGTCCGAACGCGCTGACGCCGGTTCCCAGGTCGCCTGGCCACCGAAGTGCCACGCGTTGGTGCCGCGCTTGCCGACCGCATTGATCACGCCGCCATCGGACCGGCCGTACTTGGCGCTGTAGCCGCCGGTATAGATTTCCTGCTGGTCGATGCTGCCGTAGGGCAATGTCAGGCCGCCCAGGCCGCGCAGTGGGTCGGTGCTGTTGAAGCCGTTGATGTAGTACGCGTTCTCTGCGGCAGACGAACCGCCGAAGCTCACCAGCTGGGCGCCGGTCGGGCCGGCATACGTGCCGTTGCCGCTGTTGCCGATCACGCCGGGCGCGAGCTGGGCAATGGCCTCGGCCGAGCGGCCCAGCGGCAGCCGTTGCAGCTGCTCGGCCGTGATCACGGTGCGCGAATCCACGCTGCTGACATCGATGGCCGCCGCGGCGCGGTCGGCGCTGACCTGGACGCCATCCAGCCGGGTGACCTCGGCGAAGGAGACCTCGGTGCTGGTGCCGACGGTGAGCGCGACGTTCTGCCGGGTCTGCAGCACGTTGCCGTCGGCATCACGCGCCTCCACCGAGTAACGACCAAGCGGCAGCTGGGGGATGGTGTAACGACCGCGCGCGTCCACCGTCACTTCACGGGTAAGACCGGTGTCGCTGCGAACGAACATGCGCTGCGCCGATGGAGGCGCCTGACCGGCGATCGCGCCGGTGGTGGACTGTGCATGTACCAAGGGAGATGCGGTGGCGAGCAACACCGCCACTGCCAGCAGGTGCGGGCGCAGGGAAGAACGAGCTATTGTCATCGTGGGGCAATCGGTAGTGGGGGAAACGATTTCATTAATCCCGCTCCTGCCCCAATGCAGAAATGCGCAGGCGTTATGTCGTGTTCGCCGATGGCGATATCGCGTGCGACCAAACCATGACATTCGTCACCGCGCGAGCGGCATGGCAACGCTACGCAGGCGAAGCGCGCAGGCTGGCTGCACGCGCCTTATCACGGCAAGGCCTGCCGTCATGAGCAATCCGAATCAAGGGGATGCGGCCGGAGCTGCCCACGCTTCCTACAATCAGGCACGCCTCCTGCCCTGCCTCCCCTTCTGGATTCCTCAATGCGCCTTGCTCTGTCCCTTGGTCTGCTGGGTGTGGTCACCCTGCTACCTGCCTGCACCCCGGCCCCCTCCCCCGCTGCCACCGCCACGCCTGCTGCGACCGGGCAGGCGCCTGCGGAAATTGCCTGGCGCCACGGCGACGTGGACGACGCCTTCGCCGAGGCGCGCGACAGCGGCAAACCGGTGCTGCTGTACTGGGGCGCGGTGTGGTGCCCGCCCTGCAACCAGCTCAAGGCCACGCTGTTCAAGGATCCGGCCTTCATCGCGCTGACCCGGCAGTACGTGCCCGTCTATCTGGATGGCGACGAAGAAGGCGCGCAGGCCTGGGGCGAGCGCTTCGGCGTGCGCGGCTACCCGACGCTGATCGTGCTCGACCCCGAGCGCAACGAGCTCACCCGCCTGGCCGGTGGCAACGACAGTGAAGCGCTGACCCGCGCACTTACCCTGGCCGCCGGCCGCCGCACGGCCGTCAGCGAGGTGCTGCAGCACGCCCTGAGCACACCCGGGGATGTCAGCGCCGACGACTGGCGCGTGCTCGGCGATTACGGCTGGGAAGTGGATGCCAATCGCCTCGCCGGTGAACGTGATGCAGCGTCATTGCTGCAGCAACTGGCCACGGCGGCGCCCGAGCCTGCGCTGCAGCGGCGGTTCGCGTTACTGGCGCTCGGCGCCGGCAAGCCGGACAAGACACCCACACCGGCGCAACGCACCCGCACCCGCACCCTGCTCGATGCCGTTCTTGCAGCACCCGCGGAGGTCCGGGCCAATCGTGACCTGCTGGGCTACCAAGGCCCTGCCCTGGTGGCGCTGGCCAGTGCCACGCCGGAACAGGCGCAGCAGCTGGGAGTGCAGCTGCTCAAGGCGCTGGATGCCGCCGACCACGCACTCGGCGACAAGGCCGATGCGCGGCTGGGCACGGTGATCACCGAACTCGCCCTGCAGCGCGAGCAGCACCCCGACCAGCCCATTCCGGCCGCGCTGAAGACAAAGGCGGCGCAACGCGTCGCCGCCGCCGATGCGGCCGCGACCACGCTGCACGAGCGCCAAGCGACGATCAGCACCGCGGTGTACGTGCTGCGCCAGATCGACGACGACGCTGCGGCAGAGAAACTGCTGCTCGCCGAGCTTGATCGGAGTGAGACGCCGTACTACTACATGCCTGAATTGGCCGACCTTGCCGAAGAACGCGGCGACAAGGCTTCGGCCATCGCCTGGCTGCACAAGGCCTACCAGGGCGCACAGGGGCCGGCCACCCGCGTGCAGTGGGGCGTGCTGTACGTGGAGGGCCTGCTGCGCCTGAGCCCGGATGATGCGGCGGCGATCGAGACCGCCACGGGCGAGGTGATCGCCGATCTCGCCGTGCAGCCGGCCGGCTACCACCAGCGCACCCGCCAGCGCTTCGAACGGCTCGGTACCGCATTGCAGGCGTGGAGCCGCGAGCATCACGGCGCGGAGAGCCTCACCCGGCTGCAGGCGCGGATGACCGCAACGTGCGCAAAGGCGGCCACCTCGGACGACGGCAGTGCAGGCTGCCAGGGGTGGCTGAAAAGCTGATGCGGGGCGTCGCCTAACCCTTGAGGCGCTCCTCCAGCGCATGCAGTCGCTGCAGATAGGGTGCGCCGGGCACCAGCTCTGCCTCCAGCAGTGGCTTGGCCTGCGCGATCTGCCGGCGCGCAGCCTCCCGCTCGCCGTTGGCCTGCAGCGCCTCGGCCAGCGGTACGCGGTAGCGTGCCACGGACGGCGCTTCTGCCCCGAACAACGCAACATTGCCCTCCAGCACCGCGCGCCAGCGGGTCGCCGCCAAGGCGGCCTGCCCGGCACGCAGCGCCGCTTCGGCCTGCATCTGCTGGTAGCGCAGCTGCAACGGCGGCGACATCGACGGTACGATCGGCGCCATCGCCTGCAGCGCCTGCTCTGCCTGCGCCGATTGCCCGCGGTGGATCATCCACTCGATCTCGCCCAGGTGCGAAATGCGCAGATCCGGCGCGTCGGCCGGGCTGATCCGCTGCCAGATCGGCAACACGCGCTGGATCAGCGGGCCGGCCTGGTCGGCACGACCGCTGCGCATCAGCAGCCGCGCCAGGTTCATCTCTGCCCGCAGGCTGGAAGGCTTGTCCGGCCCCAGGACCTGGCGGCGGATCGCAAGCGAGCGCCGGTAGAGCTGCTCCGCCTTGCCCATATCGCCGCGGGCTTCTTCCAGGTTGGCGTAGTTGTTGAGGTTGATCGCGTGGTCGATGCTGTCTTCGCCACTGGTGAGCGCACTGATGCGCAGACAGGTATCAAAGCCCTCCGCACTCTCCGTGTAACGACCGAGATCCATGTGCAGCAAGGCCAACTCGCAGTACGCCAGGGCCGTGCGGGAACTGTCCTGTCCATACAGCTGCAGGCTGAGATCGCGCGACTGCAGCAGCAGCGGTGCAGCCTCGTTCGGCTTGCCGCCTTCCTGCAGGGTCATGGCCAGTGCGTGCAGTCCGTGCTGATAATCGGCACTGGTCTCACTGCGGCGCCGTTTGATCTCCAGCGAGTCGCGCAGCAGCTGCTCGGACTTGTCCAGCTCACCGCGGTTGCGGTACATCAGCCCCATGTTCTGCATCACCGTGGCGGTGCCGCCTTCCGTGCCCGGCTCGCGGACGGTGCTGCGCATTGCCAGCGACTGCTGGAACGCCGCCTCGCTCTCGGGATAGCGCTCCAGCTGGCTGTAGGCCAGGCCCAGCGAGTTCAGCACATGTGCGCGCGTGCGTGCATCGTCTTCGCGATCAAGCAGCTGCAGCGCACGTTCGGCGTACTTCAGACCTTCTTCGCCCCGCTTGCCGTTGCTCATCTCCACCGACAGATCGCTGTAGGTCTGCGCCGCCAGGCGCGCGCGATCGACCGACGGCGATGCCAGGCCTTCAGCCGCGCTGCGCAGCAGCGTCTCGGCCTGCTTGGGCAGGCCGATGTTCTGGTACGCGCGCCCCAGCACGCTCTGCAGGCGCGCCCGCAACGCCGGCGAATCGGCCAGCTCCGCATCGACCTGCGCCGCGCTGGCATCGAGCACTGCGCGTGCACTGACATCTTCGGTGCCGCGTGCACCGCGCTCGCGCGGATCGGCGGCATCGAAGGCGGCGACCAGGAACTCGCTGACCTGCTCGGCGATCGCCGCTTCTTCCTGAGCGCGCGCACTGGATTCGCTCAATCGCCAGACGAAGCCGCCCGCCATGGCCGTCACCGCGACGGCCACGCCGGCCGCCTGCCAGTGCCGACGCAGCCACCGGTGCGTGCGGTAGCCCGCTCGGCCGCCACGCGCCCGCACCGGGTGATGCGTCCGCCAGCGCTCGATGTCATCCGCCAGCGCCTCCACCGAGCCATAGCGCTGGGCCGGGTCACGTGCGCTGGCCTTGGCCGCGATCGCATCGAGGTCTCCCTCCAGGTGCTTTCGCCACGCGCACGATGGTCGCGCCCAGCGGCTGGGCAACGGAACCGCGGCACCCGCCGGCTGCCCATCATGGCCAAGCCGGCGATCGGCCAGCATCTCGACCAGGATCACACCGAGGCTGTACACGTCGGTGGTGACACCCACCGGCTCGCCCGCAATCAGTTCAGGGCTGGCGTAGACCGGCGTGTAGAAACGGTCGGCGCGGGACTCGGCTGCGCTGTCCAGCCAGCGTGCGATGCCGAAATCCAGCAGCACCGGCTCGTTGTCCGCGCGCACCAGGATATTGCTGGGCTTGAGATCGCAGTGCACGACCAGGCGTGCGTGCGCGGCCTGCACCGTACGGCAGATCCGAACGAACAGCTGCAGGCGCTGGGAAAGATCGAGCGGACGGTCACAGCAGGCGTGGTCCAGTGGCTCGCCGTCCACGTACTCCATCACCAGATAGGGTTGGCCGGAAGGGGTGCTGCCACCGTCGTACAACCGGGCGATGTTGGGGTGCTCCAGCCCGGCCAGCATCTGCCGCTCGGCGGCCAGGCGCTGGCTGATCTCGGTCGTCGGCAAGCCGCGAAGCAACTTGATCGCCACCCGTTGCTGGTAGGTCTCGTCAGCGCGCTCGGCGAGGAACACCGCTCCCATGCCGCCACTGGCCACGCGCCGGGTGAGCCGCCAAGGACCGATCCGTTCACCCACCTGCACATCCGGCTCGGCAAGCTGGACAATCAACTCGCGCAGGGGGCGCTGCGCGCTGTCCAGCGCCATGGTCTGCGCTTCCAGCAGCTCGATCACCTCATCCAGCAGGGCCGGATCGTTGGTCATCCGCCCCAGCTCGGTGCGCCACGCGGTCGGCGGCAGTTCGCACGCCGCATCGAACATCGTGCGCAGCTGCTGCCAGCGGTCATCCGTCATTGCCCCATCCCCCTGTCACGATAACGCCCCCGATCAGGCCAGGCGCTGATTGAGCCAAGCCTTCGCAAAGCGCAGATCGCGGTCGACCGTCGGCACCGACACCTCCAGCACGACCGCGATTTCCTGCCGGTCCATCCCGCCGAAATACATGTATTCCACCGCACGTGCGGCGCGCTCATCGTGCCCGGCGAGCTGGTTCAACGCCTGGTGCAGCGACAGGACCTCGTAGTCGCAGGTCGGCGCATAGGGCACGTCCTGATCAGCATGCGACAAGGTCAGGTTCCACGCCCCGGCCCCGCGCTTGGCTGCCGCGCCACTGCGCGCAAAATCCACCAGCACCGCGCGCATCTTCAAGGCCGCCAGCGCGAGGAAGTGCGCGCGATCCACGAACTCCACGTCCGAGCCCATCACCCGCAACAGCGCTTCATGCATCAACGCGGTCGGCCGCAGGGTCACGTCGGCATGGCGCTGGCCGATACGGGCTGCTGCCATCTCGCGCAGCGCGGGATAGATCAGATCGAACAGATGCGCCTGCGCCTGCGGATCCCCGCGCCGCCACCGGTGCAGCCACTGCGTGACATCGCCACTCATCATCCCCGCTCCCAAGACGCCAGCCTCTCCGGCCAGACGCCCCCGTCCCTGATGGCCGATGATAGCGCACGGGCGCCTTGGCGCCGGCGGGGGGCGGGAACGGGGGGCGATCAGGCGCGCGGATGGGCCAGGGCGAAGTCCAGGCCAGCGCATACCGCCGCGACCTGCGCATCGTTGCATTCCTGCGGCGAGGTCCGCGGGCTGTTCGGGTACACCTCGGTGGTGGTGGCGTACAGCGCGTCGGTGAACCCGGCGCAGGCGCCGATCGAACGCGATTCGCCCCAGACCACGCCCGGTGACTGCAGCGGCATGCCGATCAGCTCGCCATTGGCGTCGGCAGGGGCGATGTGCGTGATCTTCTCCACCGCGGCGATCAACGCCTGCTGGAACGCCGGCTGCGGATCTTCGCTGTTGCCGATCACGTAGAAGCCATCGGGAATGATGTCCGGCACCAGGGCGATGCCATCGCGGGCGCAACGCGCCGGATCGAACTCATGCAGATCGCTGTCGGTCGTTTCATGCAGGTCCAGGTGCACCAGCAGATCATCGCCACGCGCGGCCATCCAGCGCATCAACGAGGCCGCTTCTTCGATCTGGCCCTCATCGCGGAAGCTGCGGTTGGGATCGATCGCATCGGGATTCCAGCGCTGGATGCGCTCATAGCCCCACGGGCTGACGCAGGGCGCGACGATCAGATTGATACGGCCCGCATACGCCTCGGCATGCTGATCCAGGAACTGCAGCGCGCCATGCACGCCGCTGGTTTCATAGCCATGCACGCCGCCGGTCACCAGCGCGGTCGGCAGTGCCGGATCCCACGCATGGCTGACCACCGCAAACAGCGGGTAATGATCCGGCGCGTAGTCCAGCTGGCCGTACTGCACCACATCGAAACGCTCGCCCAGGCGCTCGAGCGCGGCCACCACATCGTCGTGGTAGCTGCGCTGGCGCTGCTGATTGGCGCGCCACTGGGCCCGTTCGGCATCGCCCCACGGCTGGCCGGGGGTGCCGATCGGATAAAAATGCGTGTTGCTCATGGCCGTACTCCAAGGAAAAATCCGGTCGCTGCGGCCGTTGGCTGCGTGCGACATTGCGGCAGACATTCTAGCTGCGGGCGGGCATCCGGCGCTGTGCGGACTACCAACGCTGACACGGAAAAAGAGGACCGGTTGCCCGGCCCTCTTCTCGTTCCACATCGACGGTCAGGCCGTCTGCGCCGCCTCATACCCATTCAAGCGCATGTCGCTGGACGCGCGCCCTTGGGTCAGCGAACGCAGCGAGGTGGTGTAGCCACCCAGTCGCGCCAGCGGTGCATAGCCGAGCACTTCCGCCTGCCCATCCTGGTCCTCGATCGAGGCCACCCGCCCGCTGCGGCGGTTGAGGTCGCCCACCACATCGCCGACGTTCGCCGACGGCGCGTGGATGGCGATTTCCATCACCGGCTCCAGCAGCTGCGTGCCCGCCTCGGCCAGCGCGGCTTTCACCGCCTCACTGCCGGCGCGGTGGAAGGCCATGTCCGAGGAATCCTTGACGTGGGTCTGGCCATCGACCAGCGTCACCTCGATACCGACCACCGGATGGCCCAGCGGGCCTTCGCCCAATGCCGCGCGAACGCCCTTCTCCACCGCGTTGACGAACCCGCGCGGGATCGCACCGCCGACGGTGCGGTCGACGAAGGTCACCTCGCCATCCTCGCGCGGCGTCACATCGATCAGCACCTGGGCGAACTGGCCCTGGCCGCCGGTCTGCTTGGCGACCTTGCCCTCCACCCGCTGTACCGCGCGCTTCGGGGTTTCCTGGTAGGCCACGCGCGGCTCGCCGGTGCGGATGGCGACGCCCCACTCCGTGCGCAGACGCTCGACCATCACCTCCAGATGCAGCTCGCCCATGCCCCAGATCAGGGTTTCACCGCTGTCCGCATCGGTGTCGACACGGAACGACGGATCCTCCTGCGCCAGGCTGGCCAACCCTTGGCTGACGCGGATCAGGTCCGAGGCCTTCTCCGCCGTCAACCGCCATGCCAGCACCGCATGCTGCGCCTGGATCGTATCGAGCAGCAGCGGGCGCGAGGGCGCACTCAGCGTTTCACCACTGACCGCATCCTTCCAGCCCAGCACCGCGACGATGTCACCGGCCACGGCCTGCTTGATGTCGTGGGTCTGGTCGGCCTGCACCCGCACCAGGCGACTGACACGCCGCCCCTGCGGATGCTGTGAACTGGCCAGTGCATCACCCACCTTCAGCGTGCCCGAGTACACCCGCACGAAGCTCAGCGCACCGTGGTTCTGGTGCGTGATCTTGAACAGCAGCGCCGCAAGCGGGCCATCCGGGTCCGGTGGCAGCAGCACGTCGTTGCCGTTCTCGGTGGCCACCACCGCCGGGCGATCCAATGGCGAGGGCAGATAGTCGACCACCGCATCCAGCAGCGTCTCAACGCCCTTGCTCTTGAACGCGGCGCCGGCCAGCACCGGGACGCCCGCACCGGCCAGGGTGCCGCGACGGATCGCCGCGCGCAGCTGTGCGTTGTCGATTGGCGCGCCTTCCAGCCACGCCTGGGCCAGCACGTCGTCGGCATCGGCCACGGCCTCGATCAGCGCCTCGCGCTGCGGCATCCACTGGGCAGCCTCATCGGTCGTCCAGGCATGACGCAAGGCAGCGCCCTTGTCATCCCAATGCACGGTGCTGCGGTCGACCAGGTCCACCCAGCCGTTGAACTGGCTTTCCGTCCCGATCGGCACGCCGAGCGCCCACGGCGTGGCACGCAGTTTCTCGCGCAGCTGGGTCAGCACGCGTTCGAAGGACGCCCCGGTGCGGTCCATCTTGTTGGCGAAGGCAATCAGCGGCACACCGTGGCGACGCGCCTGGCGCCAGACCGATTCGGACTGGGGCTGCACCCCGTCCACCGCGGAGAACACCGCGACCGCGCCATCAAGCACGCGCAGGGACCGTTCCACTTCGATCGCGAAATCGATGTGGCCGGGGGTGTCGATCAGGGTCAGGTGATGGATCGGCTGGTCGCGCGGTGCCCAATGGGCCTGCACGGCGGCCGCGCCGATGGTGATGCCACGCTCGCGCTCGATCGCCGAGAAATCGGTGGTCGCCGCGCCGTCATGCACCTCACCGACGCGATGGATCTCGCCGGTTTTCCACAACAGCCGCTCGGTGAGGGTGGTTTTGCCGGCGTCGATGTGGGCAATGATGCCGAGGTTGCGCCGGAGGGTAAGGGTCTGGGTATGGGTGTTCATGGGATAGGTCTCGCTGCCAACATCGGGGAGCCGTACGCCGCCGTTGGCTAACGGGCGTGCGGCCAGGTTTGGGGCTCGGCGATCTGGTGCATGGCACGTTCTCCTTCAGACAGTTCTGCTACGTGGAAACGAAAAGAGCGCCCGGTGGGCGCTCTGCGTGGGGTCCAGGGTGACCGGTGTTCCGGTCAGCAGCCTCGCACTCCGATTGGCAGACGCGCCCGTGCCGCGACATCGCGGGTCAGGGTAAAAAACGTCAGAAGCGGCATCGAAGTCATGTGGGTCACCTGGGGTGTAGCCGGCATTGTAGACCTCTGATGGCCGGCTACAAGTCTTTATTCGAACCACCAGCGCAACACTGAGCATCAATGGCGAACATGCAACCTTAAATTGGCACAATCAAATCGAGCCGGTCGCAGATATGCGAATGGGTCGCAATTGCGTATATACCGGGAATCCTTAAAATGGTGGCCCATGCGTCGCCTACGGCGACCCCCGCAAGACTGACGCCGTACGACCACGAGACGGCACGCCAGCGCCCCCTTCCTCCGCGTTCTCGAGTTGTTGCCCATGCCCTGCTCCCTGCCCCTGCCTCCGCGCCGGTTGCGCCCCAACCTGCTGGCCCTCGCCTGCCTGGCCACCGCATTGGTCCCCGCCGCCTACGCCCAGACCGCCACCGATCTGGACGTGGTGCGCGTCAATGCCTACCGCGCTGCCAACAGCATCAGCGGCGCGACCAAAACCAACACCACGCTGGCCGAGACCACGCAATCGGTATCGGTGATCGAGCGGGCGGAACTGGATGCGCGCGGTGTGCAGTCGCTCAACGATGCGATGCGCTATGTCGCCGGTGTCAGCCTGGAGAGCTCGGGCATCGACAACCGCGTGGATGACTTCCGCATCCGTGGCTTCGATGCCGGCAGCTGGGCGAACAACGTCACCCTGGACGGCATGCGCGCGCCGCAGGGCACGCAGTGGAACCGCAGCATGTTCGACAGCTGGAACCTGGAGCGGGTAGAAGTGCTCAAGGGCCCGTCGGCGGTGATGTACGGCCAGGTCGCCCCGGGCGGCATGGTCAACCAGGTGAGCAAGACGCCGACGCCGGATCAGGAGCAGCAGCTGCGCGTGGGTGTGGATGCCAATGGGCAGTACAACGCGGCGTTCGACGTCGGCGCCGGCACGGCCGACAACGACCACCTGTTCCGCCTGGTCGGCCTGTATCGCGACGGCGACACCCAGATCAAGCACACCGCACAGAAGCACTGGTTCCTGGCGCCCAGCTACACCTGGCAGATGGCCGAGCGCACCCGCATCACCCTGCTCGGCCTGTACCAGAAGGATGACGGCGGTTCGACCTACCAGTTCCTGCCGATGGCCGGCACGCTCAACGCCACGCCGTATGGCCACATGAAGAACACCACCTTCATCGGCGAGCCGAGCTGGAACACGTTCGACCGCACGATGTGGACCGCAGGATGGCTGTTCGAGCACCAGTTCAATGATCACCTCACCCTGAGCCAGAGCGCGCGACGCACGCATGTGGATTCGCTGTACCGCGGCGTGGTCACCGATGGTGCGCTCAACGCCGATGGCCGTACCCAGAAGCGCCGCGCCACCTACGGCACCGGCGATTCCGATGGCGATACCCTGGACACGCGGCTGCAGGCACGCTTCGCCACCGGCGCGGTCGACCACACCCTGCTGCTGGGCTGGGATTGGCAGAAGGCCGATTGGGAAGGCGTGCGCGGTGCGATGAGCAACCCGGCACCGATCGACATCTTCAACCCGGTCTACAGCGGGTATACGCCGCGCGTCACCTCGCTGAGCCCCACCGAAGGCATCAACCGCCAGAGCGGGCTGTACCTGCAGGACCAGCTGGCGCTTGGCCGATGGCGCCTGACCCTCGGCGGCCGGTATGACTGGACCAAGGATGATTCCTCCAGCACCACCCGCAACCTGGTGACGGGTGCGACGGTGCTGCAGCCGCGCAGCGTGATCAAGAGCGAGGCGTTCTCAGGCAATGCCGGCCTGCTGTATGTGTTCGACAGCGGCTTCACGCCCTATGTCAGCTACGCAGAATCCTTCCAGCCCTCCACCGCGAGCGCGCTGCAGAGTTTTGATCGGCGCGCGTTCGATCCGGTCTATGGCAAGCAGTGGGAGGCCGGCGTCAAATACCAGCCGGCCAGCATCGACGGCCTGATCACGCTCGCTGCCTACGACCTGCGCCAGGAAAACCTGGTCACCCAGGATCCCGACCTGAGCCACATGAGCTGCGGCAACACCGGCAACGCACGGTGTTCGATCCAGGATGGCGAGGGCCGCATCCGCGGCGTTGAGCTGGAAGGCCGCGTCACTCCCACGCAGGGCTTCAGCCTGATCGGCGCAGCCACCTGGATGGACTCTGAGATGACCCGCAGCGATCAGTACAAGGGCAAGGAACTGATCATGGTGCCCGACTACAGCGCCTCGTTCTGGGCGGATTACACCGTCCAGGGCGGCGCCCTGCAGGGCCTGAGCCTGGCCGCCGGGGCGCGCTACAACGGCAAGAGCTACGGCGACAGCGCCAACCTGTATCTGATCCCGTCGTACACCTTGTTCGATGCTGCGATCCGATACGACCTCGGGCAGTTCGGCAGCACCCGCGTGCAGCTGGCCTTGAACGCCAGCAACCTGGCCGACAAGCGTTTCGTATCCACCTGCACCGGCGTGTCGTCGTGCTACTACGGCAGCGGCCGCACCGTGATGGCGACGGCGCGCTTCGGCTGGTAAAGGGTGGCGGCGCCGGGGTAACGCCCGGCGCTACGCGTCGGTCACCACCACCAACGGGACATCGCGCTGCGGATGCCGCAACACCAGCACCGGCTGCTGGTAGACACGCTCGATGTGTTCCCGCGTCAGGACCTCGGTCGGCGTGCCATCGGCCGCCACGCGGCCCTGCTCCAGCAACACGATCCGGTCCGCATACGCGGCGGCCAGATTCAGATCATGCAGCACCACGATCACACAGGCGCCGGCATCGGCCAGTTCGCGCACCGCGCGCAGGGTGCGCTCCTGATGACGCAGATCCAGGGCGGCCGTCGGCTCATCCAGCAGCAGCAACGGGGTGTCCTGGGTCAGGACGCGGGCAAAGGTCGTGCGCGCGGCCTCGCCACCGGACAGATGCTCCACTTCCCGCTCGATCAACGCATGCAGGTCCGCCCGCGCCAGCGCATCGGCGATGCAGGCGGCGTCTTTGACCGGATCCGGCGGATGCGGCAGCCGCCCCATCGCCACCACTTCATGCACACGGAAGGCGAACCGCACCGCGTGCTCCTGCGGCATGACCGCGCGCTCGCGTGCCAGCGGCTTGGCTTTCCAGTCCGGCAGCGCCTGCCCACGCAGCAGCACCCTGCCCTGATCCGCCTCCAGATCGCCCGCGGCCACCGCCAGCAACGTCGACTTGCCCGCGCCGTTCGGCCCGACCAGCGCGGTGACCGTGCCCGGCACGAAATCCAGCGTGATGTCATCCAGAATGCGTCGTGCGCCGCGGCTCAACTGCACCGACTGCAACTGCAGCAGCGCGCTCATGCGCCGCTCCGGTGGCGCTGACGCATCACCAGCCACAGGAAGAACGGCGCACCCAGCGCGGCCGAGAACAGGCCCAGCGGAATCTCCGACGGCGGATCCAGCGTGCGTGCGGCGGTATCGGCGACCACGATCAACAGCGCACCGGCAACGCCCGAGACCGGCAGCAGCCAGCGATGGCCGGGGCCGACCAGCAGGCGCACGACGTGCGGCACGACCAGGCCGACGAAACCGATCGAGCCGGCGAAGGCAACGGCGGCACCGACCAGGAGCGCGCTGAAGGCAATCAACTTGAGCCGCGTGCGCTTCACATCCAGCCCGAGATGCTGGGCCTGGCGCTCACCGAGCGCGAGCATGTCCAAGGGCGTGGCCAGACGCAGCAGCGCGATCGTGCCCAGCACGAACACGGGCGCCACCGCGACCACATCCATCCAGTCGGCCTGGGCCAACGAACCCATCTGCCAGAACACCAGCGATTGCAGCTCGCTCTCGCTGGCGATGTAGGTCAGGAACCCGATCATCGCCGAGCAGAACGCCGCGATCGCAATGCCGACCAGCAGCAATGTCGCCGTGCCGGTGCCCTGCCCCGGCCGCGCCAACAGATACGTCAATGTGATCGCGCCACCGGCACCGGCGAACGCCGCCAGCGGCAGCGTCCACGCACCGAAGGCGCCGGCACCGAGCACGATCGCCGAGACCGCACCCAAGGCAGCGCCCTGGGTCACGCCGACAATGCCGGGGTCGGCCAAGGGATTACCGAACAACCCCTGCAGGCTCGCGCCGGCCATCGCCAGTGCGGCGCCCACCATCGCGCCCAGCAAGGCACGCGGAATGCGCAGCTGCCAGACCACTGCCAGATCGCGGGTACTGACGCTGGCCGGATCGGCCAGCCCCAGCTTCACGCCGATCGCCTGCAGCACCTCCATCGGCGGCAGCCGCAACGGGCCCACCGCGAACGAGGCGATGACTGCGATCAGCAACCCCACCGCAGCCCAGATCAACACGGTCGCGCCGCGCCGGCGCGCAGGACTCAACACCGCCATGCCTCAAGCACTCACGGGCGTGGCACGGTTGCAAATGCCGCGGCCAGCGCCACCGCGCCACTGCCTGAGGCGACGCTGGCGGACTTCAACTCCACATCCGGCATCACCCACACGCGGTTGGCCGCACCGGCCGGCGTCTGCCGGAGCGTTGGATAGGCGCGCCACAGCCCGGCCTGGCCACCGAACAGGGCCAGATCGTTCTCGGTCACCAGAATCACATCGGGCGCCGCAGCCACCACGCCTTCGTTGCTCAGCGCGGAATAATTGGCCACACCGGCTTCGTCGCCGATGTTGATGCCACCGGCGAGCGTGATCAGCTTGCCCGAGGCACTGTCCGAGCCCGCCACCGTCGGCGCGCCGCCGGCACCGGTCGCGGACACGTGGATCACGCGTGGGTGCCATGCCAACGCGGCACCACTGGCCTTGGCCGCATCCAGCTGCGACTGCACTTTCGTGGCCAGTGCTTCACCCTGCTCGGCCATGCCGACGGCGGCGGCGACCTTGCGCACCTTGTCCGCGGCCGGCTGCAGATCGTCGACGATCACCGCCGCTTCGCCTGCACCGCGCAGCTTGGCGGCCAGATCGGAATGACGGCGCAGGCTGTTGCCCAGGAACAGGGTGCCCTGCAGGCTCAACACGCCCTCCACACCGGTGGTGCGGTTGAACAGAAATTGTTTGGGGGCCTTGCGGCCGGATTCAGTGGCCGAGCGCAGCGGCGCGGCGTACACCTGCTCGTCCAGACCGAGCGCTTCGAGCACGGCGATGATGTCATCGCCACCGGCAATGATCCTGGAGGTATCGGTCACCGTGGTGGCCACACCGTCATCGGAGGTGACCTGTGCCGGCAACTGCTGCGTGGCGCCTTCAATGTCGGGTACGTCCACACCCACCACACGCTGCCAGCCCGCCGGCAGCGCTTCGGCGGGCTGCGCGGCCGATGCGGCGGCGGTATCGGCAGCCGGCGCGGCAGGCTCTTTCGAGCACCCGGCAATCACGGCGACCAGGGACAACGCCAGCAGGCTGCGGCGGACAACAATCGACTTCATGGCAGTTCCTCTTTCATCAGAACGGCGGGGCTGATCGCCCCGCCGCCAGTGCAACGCACTGCGCGAAACTCAGTTCGCGCGGGTGCTGATGCGGGTGATGCGGTCGCCCTTGGGATCCTGGGCATCACGCGACTTGTTGACGGCAAACACGTTGCCCTTGCCATCTTCACGCACATGGTTCGGGAAGGTGCCGCCATCCAGGTTGCCCACCACCTTGCCGTTGCCATCGACCACCGTCACCGTACCGGCACCGCGGTTGGTCACATAGGCCAGCTTGGACACCGGCTCGAAGGCCACGTTCAGCGCACCCGCGCCGACCGGCACGTCGTGCAGCACCTTGCCGCTGGCGACATCGACGATCAGCAGGTTGTCGGTGCCCTGCGAGGCCACGTACAGGCGACCGGCCGAGGCGTCATAGGCCACGCCGGAGGCGCTGATCGCGTTGCCCAGATCGATCACCTTCTCCACCTTGCCGGTGGTGGTGTCGATCACCGCCGCTTCCGGCGTGCCGATGCTGACGGTGAACAGCTTGCCGGCCGCTTCATCCAGCACCAGGCTCATCGGGACGAACTTCTTGTCGTCCACGCCCGAGGCCAGGGTGATCGACTCCAGCGGCTGCAGGGTGCGGGCATCGAATACCGAGAGATGATCTTCGCCGGCGGCCGAGGCGAACACCTTGCCATGACGCCCGTCGACCACGATGTCGCGGGCATGCGGCACCGCACCCACATCGAACTGGCGCACCAGCGACAGGTCCTTCTGGCGATACACGGCCACGGTGTCCTGGCGGGTATTGGTGACCCACACGTTGCCGTTGGCATCATCCACGCCCACGCCGTACACCGCGAACACTGCACCGCCCTTGCCGCCGGGCACTTCAGCCGGGGTGATCCTGGCCGTGACCTTGAGGGTCTTCGGGTCCAGCTTGAGCAGCTGCGACTGGGTGACCGGCGGGCGACCGACGGCAGCGGTGACGAACACCGCGTTGCTGGCCGCGCTGTACGCGGACTGGTACAGGCCCTGGACCAGCTTGGCCGAGGTCTGGCTGAAGTTCTGCTGGCCGCTCAGCGGCAGGTTCGGCGAGACGCGCAGCGACAGCACCGTGGCCGCGGACGGCTGGCTGGCGCGTACGATCACCGGCTGCTGACCGGGCACGGCATCGGCCGGAATCGCGACGTTGCCCTTGAAGTTGCCCTCGGCATCGACCACGTACGGCGTGGCATTGAGTACCGTCTCACCGCGCAGCAGGGTGACCTGCTGGCCCGGCACGAACTGGCGGCCGATCACTTCGGCATCGCTGCCCGGCACCACGTTCTGGCCGCGGCTGACGACTTCACCACGGAAGCCGTTGGCCGGCGCATCGAACACCGGCTGGGCGAACACGGTCGGGCTGGCCAGCGACAGCGCGAGGGCCAGGGTGGCGACGCGCGGGAGGGTTTTCAGGGTGTACATCAGCAGACTCCTTCTGTTGGGGGCGCGCCGGTTGGCGCGTTGTCACAGTGCTTGCCTTGGCGTGGCCGCGGTCCGTTGCGGCGGTGGCACAGGGCCACGGAACTGCCTGGGTAACGAAAAAATCAGGGGGCCGGCGCGGGTGTGCCGCTGCGATCGGTGATGCCATACAACTGGCTCAGCGTCGCCTTGAGCGATGCCGGCAGCATCGGCCCATGGCCAAGGCCGGGGAACTCGCGGTACTGCACGGTCAGGCCCGGCACCTTGGCCAGGCGGGCGGCCAGCTGCTGCGCTGCATCGGGCGTGGCGCCACCAATGCGGCGCAGATGCGCGACCACGCGCGGATTGGTCATGTCACGCACGCCCCGGTTGCCGGTGCGCTCGTCGCCACCCAGCATCACCGTGACCTGGGCCGGCTGGCCCTGGGCGTTGGCGATGAACTGGCGCTCCATGTCGCCCAGCGGGGCGCCCTGGCTCCACCACAGTGACGGGCTGGCCGACACGTAATGCTGGAACGCGGCCGGCCGGGTATACAGCGTGCTGACCACGAACAGGCCGCCCAGCGAATGGCCCCACAGCGACTGCTGCTGCAGATCGATGCGGGCACGGCGCTGCACTTCCGGCTTGATCCGGCGCTCGATCAGATCCAGGAACGCATACGCACCGCCACCGCTGGACTGCGACGTGCCGTTCTCGTCGTCGGCGGTATCGATCCACGCCGTGTAGTCGCGCGTGCGCGCCGGGGAATCGATGCGCAGATCGTTGTCGTAGCCGATGAACACCAGCACCGGCGCGGCATGCGCAGCCAGATCGGCAAGCATCGCCTGGTCGAGCACCATCGCCGCGGCGTTGCCATCGAGCATGTACAGCACCGGTGCCGGCGTGGCCGAGGCCTTGGCCGGCACACCGACATTCACCCGCCAGCGGCGGGCCTTGTCGGGGCTGTCGAGCACGAAGTGTTCAAAGCGATAGCTCTGCGCCGGCTGATCCAGCACCGTCTCACCGACCTTCTGCTCGGGATTGCGCTGCTGCGCCGAAGCGGGCGACAACGCCGCCATGCCGATGGCGGTCGCTACGCCCAGCGTGCGCAACCACGGCGATACGGAAGAGATCAGCGACGACGAAACAATCATGACTACCCGGAGCGAGGGACGGTGCTATCGCGCCAGTGTAACTCAAATGAGAATGGGTATCACTGACGTTGCGCCACCCGGTTCAGCGCGCGCAATCGCCCGAGGCCTTGCGCGCCGCACCTACCGTCGCGCCGCCCTTGCCACTGGCGGACATCCAGCCCTGCAACGACATCGCGTCCGGCACGCCCTCCGCCATGGGCGCCGCAGCGATCACCAGTTCGCGCGATGTCCCTACCGGGTCCAGTTCGGCCAGGCGTGCTGCCTTGTCACCATCGGTATTGACGATGTCATCCGGACCGGAGGACGGCGTCCGGGTGGTGTTCTCCGTCTTGGTCATCTTGATCCGGATCTCGCCGCCGGCCACATGAGTCACCGCTACCGCGTACAGCTCCTTGCCATAGGCCCAGGACGTCTCGCGTTGCGCTGTCGATGTCTGTCCTTCGGCCGGCAGCGCCAGGGCATCACCCGTGATCCCCTGCACCATCGCCATCCCGCCCATCACCGCCATGTACATGCCGTATGCGCGCATCTGCTTCTCCTCCTGGGTCTTCGCTGCGGGCGCGCCCGGCCAGCTCGCCTCGAGATTCAGATGTGCTTTGCCCTTGCACAGGGTCAGCACGACCGGCTGACCCTCACCGTCGCCGAGGCTGATCAGGCTGTCGCCGTTGCGGAACTGCTGCACACGCCCGATCAGTGATGCGCCGCTCACCGGCACCTGGTTGACCTGCACACTCGAGGCCGCCTCCAGGCGCGCATTCAACGAATCCGTCGCAGCGGTCGCAGGCAACGTCGCACCGATCGCGGCAGCAAGTACAAGAACAGGCAGGAAAACGCGCATGGCATCCAGTCCAACAAGGCGGGACATCATACGCGCCCGATCCTCGGCGGCGCCGCGCATGACACTGCCAAACAGACGGTAGAACGCTCAGCCGCGCGCAACCATCGCGGCGATCGTCGCCGCCAGTTCGCGCACGGCCTGCTCAGGGGTGATGTCGCCCGTCGTCGCCGCATACGAGAGCCCTTCGGCCGCGCCGAGCATGCCCCATAGGCCTGCCAAGGGCAGCGCGCCGGCCGGTGCAAACGGTGAGAGCAGCGCGCGGCACTGCTCGAGAAACACCGCGTCGTACTCGCGCTTGATGCGCGCCAGCTCGGGCGAGCCGGCCAGCGCGGCGATCACGCCGGGAATCTCACGCCCCTGCTTCATCACACAGGCCACGTAGGCATCGGCGATGACCTGCGCCTTCTCCGCAAGCGTCGAACCGCTGTCGGCAAACCGCGCGTCCATCACCACGCCCTGGCGCGCATCGAAATCCTGGTACAGCGCCGCCAACAGTCCGGCGCGGGTGCCGAAATGGTCATACACCACCGGCTTGGTCACCCCGGCCTGCTCGGCAAGGCGCCCCAACGTCAGTGCGTCAGTACCCTCCTCGCGAATCAGACGCCAGGCCACCTCCAGCAACTGGCGCAGGCGGTCGTCGCGGCTCATCCGGCGACGAGGGGTGGCAGAGGCAGGATCGTGCGGACTTGACATTGCTATATACCAATCGTAACTTACGAGTCGCAACTTACCAAAAGTATACAGCCTCCGCCTCTTTCTGGAATCCCATGCACACCTTGATCGTCACCTCCCATCCCGACCCCGACGGGCTGACCCACGCCGTCGCCCGCCGCATTGCCGACGGCATCGCCGAAACCGCCGACGCGACAATCGAACTGGCCGACCTGACTGCAGAGGGCTTCGATCCCCGCTTCACCCAGGACGACCTGAAGGGCCATCATCGTCAGGCGCCCTTTCCCGCCGATGTTCTGGCCGAACAGGCCCGCCTGGACCGGGCTGACGCGCTGGTCCTTGTGTTTCCGGTCTACTGGTGGAGCATGCCGGCGCTGATGAAGGGCTGGATCGACCGGGTCTTTACCGGTGGCTGGGCCTACGACGACAGCAGCGGCCAGGGCGTACTCAAGAAACTCGGGCACCTGCCTGTCCACCTGGTCGGCCTGGGTGGCGCCGATGAGCGCACGTGGCACAAGCGCGGCTATACCGAGGCGATGAAGACCCAGATCGACACCGGCATCTTCGACTACTGCGGCGCGCCGGTGCTGTCCTCCACGCTGCTGCTGGAAACAGATGCGGGCGATGCACAGACCCATCTGCAGACGGCGCATGCGCTGGGGCAGCGCATTGCCATCACGCCCGGCGCGGCAGCGCACTGAGCCGATCCGGTGCAACGGCAGGTGCAGCAGACCACGCTCGCCGATGGCAGCGCGACCGCGCGCTTTGCCGACGGCCGCACCGTCAACTGCACCTCGCTGACATTGCCGCAGCCCGGCGCATTGTCCAGGCCGGAGCGCGCCCACCACGCCGGTGAGCGCGCCCGCCTCCATTACTCCTTCGTTTCTTCCGCCTTCCAGGCCGCGACCTTCGCCCTGGCCTGGGCCAGCAGCGCATCCAGCGCCTTGCGGTCATAGCCTTGGCCACGCAGCACCACGTACTGGATGCTGCGTGTGGCCTCGATGTCCTCCAGCGGATTACGCTCCAGCAACACCAGATCGGCCGCCTTGCCCGGCGCGACCGCACCGTAACGATCCAGCGTGCCGAACCAGGCCGGGCCCGCGCGCGTGGCCGCCGAGAGTGCCTGCGCTGGGGTCAGCCCTTCCTTGACGAACAGTGACAGTTCGTCATGCAGGCCGATGCCCGGGTAGTTGAACGAGTTGAGGAAGCCCGCATCGGTGCCGGCCATGATCGTGACCCCGGCCTGCTGCAGCATCGGCAG
The DNA here is from genome assembly GCF_039674525.1 of Stenotrophomonas sp. TWI377. Taxonomy (NCBI): domain Bacteria; kingdom Pseudomonadati; phylum Pseudomonadota; class Gammaproteobacteria; order Lysobacterales; family Lysobacteraceae; genus Stenotrophomonas; species Stenotrophomonas sp. TWI377. Next base: position 173,202 of record NZ_JBDJNT010000001.1, on the reverse strand, counting down.
CACCGCGGCGACCTGGTGGTACTCCTGATGCCGCGCCTGGATCTGTGTCGGCGTGGCCTTGGCCGCACGCTCGACGCGCCAGGCGTAGGTGGCCTGCAGCTTTGGGCCGATGTAGGCCAGATAGGGATCGTCGCGATGGTCGTCCTGGTCCAGGAAGTCCAGGATGCGCCCGCCATTGAGGGTCGGCGTCACGAACACCCCCTTCGCTGCGAAACCGCGATAGGCGGCCATGGCGGTGTCACGGTCGAAGCCCGCATCCAATCGTGCGTTGGCCTGCGCGCGATCGATGCGCTTGGCCGCGAAGTCCGCCGCAATGGCGGCCTCATCCTTGACGCCGGCCTTGTAGGCATAGTCCAGATGCTCGATGGAGCTGATGCCGGCATCGACGGCCTGCTGGACGGTCAGTGCCATCGGGATATGCCCGGACGCACGCAACCCGTTGGCGCGCGCGCCACGTACCGCGGCCAGGAACAACTCAGGCGTCAGCGTGCTGTCGGTGATCTTGACGAAATCGACGCGGTCGCGCTTGAGGCGCACGAACGCCGCATCCAGATCCGCCTGCGAACCGGCTTCGATGGTGCCTTTCCAGACCGGCTTGATGCCTTCGATCTTGGCACCCGAGGTGAACAGCTGCGGGCCGGCCAACTGGCCGCTGGCGATCTCGCCGCGCCACTGCAGCACCTGCTCGGGCAGATCGCCGGACGCATCACGGATGGTGGTGATGCCATGGGCGATGTACAGCGGCAGCAGCGCCTTGTTCTCTTCGATCAGATCCGGGCCGCCCCCGAAGTGCACGTGCATGTCCCACAGGCCCGGAATCAGATAGCGCCCCTTGCCGTTGACCTCCTCGCGGGCCTTCCACGCCTTGCGCATCGCACGATCGCTGCCCATCGCCACGATGTCCTGGCCGCGTACCACGACGGTCTGGTCCGGCACGGTGGAGGCATGCTCCACATCGACCACGGTCGCATGCCGGATCATAAGGTCGGCCTGCTCGGCCGCGAACGCGGAAGGGGCCAGTGCAAGCAGCACGGGAAGGGCAAGACGCAGGGACATGGGCAGTGCACCGGAAAATGGAGAACCGGGCCACCTTACGGTCGGGCCCGGTCCATTCACCAGTTAAATTTTGGAATGCGCGTCATGCACATTCCCGATACACAGTGCCCCGCTCAGACCGCGCCCTGCATCGCCGGCCGCGCCTGCACCTGTTGCAGCCAGGCCGCCACCGCCGGGTGCGCCTCCACCGCAGCGCCCAGATACGTGCCATAGCCGACCACCTGGCCAACCACCAGATCCACCAGCGAGTAGGCCTCACCGACCATCCAAGGCTGCTGCGACAGGCGCGCCTGCAGCAGGTCCAGCAGCGCGGTGGCGGTGCGGATTGCGGCGGCGGCATGGTCGGCATCGCGCAGCGCATCGTCCGAGGTGGCCAGCCACGCGCGACCGATCACCGCGCCATAGGTGACATACGCCCAGGTGCACCAGGACATCGCCTCCAGGCGCGCCGGCGTACCGTCGTGCGGCCACAGACCCTTGGCCACGCCGAAGTGCTCGCCCAGCCACAGGTGGATCGCCAGGGCTTCGAACATCGGCGTGCCATCCACCACCAGGCACGGCACCTTGCCGTTGGGATTGATGGCCAGGTAGTCGGCCGTGCGCTGCTCGCCGGCGCGGATGTCGATCCTGACCCGCTCATGAGGGACGGCCAGTTCGGCCAGGGCGCAGGCGATCGGGGTGGCGCTGGACATCGGGTGCCAATAGAAGACGAGGGACATCTGGAACTCCTTGAGTGTGGTCAGGGGTGCGACCGAAGTGGTCCTGCACCGTGGCCTCAAGGCTAGCCACCCTTGCGGACAGAACCCGCCCGCAATGGCTGCTACGCTTTCTCGATGCTGACCGCCTCCGCCCGCCTGCTGATCCTGCTGTCGCTGCTGCAATCCCGCACCCACTGGAGCGGCAGCGCATTGGCCGAACGCATGGACATCCACCCGCGCACCCTGCGCCGGGATATCGACCGGCTGCGCCAGCTCGGCTATCCGATCCACGCCAGCACCGGTGTCGCCGGCGGGTATGCCTTCCGGCCGGGCCGCGCCCTGCCTCCGCTGCTGCTGGACGATGAGGAAGCCCTCGCAGCAGCGATCGCATTGCGGACGGCCGTGACCGGCACGATCAGCGGCATCGAGCAGACCGCGATCACCGCGCTGGTCAAACTTGAGCAGGCCATGCCCCCGCGCCTGCGCCCCCGGTTGGACGCGCTGCGCTCGGCGATCCTGCCGACGGACCAGATTGGCCCGCTGGTCGATGCCGGCCGGCTGACCACTCTGGCTGCCGCCTGCCGCGACCAGCTGCAACTGGCCTTCGAGTACATCGACCGCGATGGCCAGCCAAGCTCACGTCAGGTGGAGCCCCAAGGCGTGGTGCACACGGACCGGCGTTGGTATCTGGTCGCCTGGGATCCTGCACGCGACGACTGGCGCACCTTCCGCATCGATCGCATCACCAGCACGCCCGTGGTGGGCGCGCATTTCGCGCCGCGCGCCGGGCCCGGCGAAGGCGATCTGCGCCAGTGGGTCGCCCAGGCACTGTCGCTCGGGCAGTACCCCGACGAGGCGCGGATCATCCTGCACGCGCCCTTGGCTGCCCTGCGTCAGCAGATTCCCGTATCGGCTGGCGTACTGGAGGTCGTGGATGCGGGGCGTTGCCTGCTGCGCTGCGGCGCCAACCCGCTTGGCTCGGTGATCTATTGGCTGCTGGCCATGGACCTGGAGTTCGAGGTATTGGGACCACCAGCGCTCATCGAGCGACTTCGCCAGACCGCCGAACGGGTGGCCCGCAGCCTGACGCAGCGCCCTGCCGATGCCGAGCCGATGCCCACGGGCGATTAGCCGCCCTGCATTGCCATGGCGGCCGCTGCCATTGCGCTCCACAATGGCAGCATGACCGCCAGTGAAAAACCGAATCGCACCCTGTTCGATCTTGATCTGCTGCGCGCGATGGTGATGGTGGCCGATTGCGCCAGCTTCACCACCGCCGCCGCACGCCTGCACTCCACCCAATCCACCATCAGCCAGAAGATCCGCCGGCTGGAGGAGATGGCGGGCCATCCACTGCTGGTGCGCGGCAACCGCGACGTGCACCCCACCGATGCCGGGCAGCTCGTCCTGGGCCACGCGCGTCAGCTGCTGGCGCTCAACGATCAGCTGCTGGAAGCGCTGGCCGGCACCACGGTGGCCGTCACGGTGCGCTTGGGCGTGCCGGAGGACTTCGTCAGCGCCGCGACCACCCAGCTGCTGGGCGCCTTCAACCGCGAGCACCCCCAGGTCAAGCTCGAAGTCACCAGCGGCCTCAGCCGCGACCTGGCCAATGGCTACGATCACGGCGAACTGGATCTGATCCTGGTCAAGCAGCGCCGCAACAGCCGCGCCGCCGTTGCCTGCTGGCCGGAGACCATGGTCTGGATCGACAGTGCCCGCAATGGCTGCATCGGCCTGGATCCGGTGCCATTGGTCACCTTCCCGCCGCGCGGGCTGTATCGCGACGACATCATCGATGCCATCGAAGCACTCGGCCGCCGCTGGCGGATCAGCTTCACCAGCTCCAGCCTGAGTGGCATCCAGGGCGCGGTAGCCGATGGCATGGGCATCAGCCTGCTGCCGGCACGCGCCCTGAGTCGCGATCACACCGTGCTCGGCGCCGAACAGGGCCTGCCGCCGATCGATACGTTCGAGATCGCCCTGCTCCATCGCGCCACCGCCGACCCGCTGGTCAAGGCGCTGGCACTGCGCCTGGCCAAGCTGCTCAACCAGGAGCGGGCGGGCGCGCCTACTTGAGCTGCAGCGGGTAGCGCTGCCAGAGCACGTGCACCAGGAAACCGGTCAGCTCCGGGTCCTTGCTGGTGATCGAGGCACGGATCTTGTCCAGCAGCACCATGTCGCTGCAGTTGCGCACATCGGCGTGACCGGCCTGGCCGGCGCGGCGCGCACGGTAGCGTGCCGCACGCTGCGCATCGGTCATCGCGTAGCCGAACGTGGGCGGACGGCCGCGCTTGCGCGGCAGCGTCAGTTCCAGTGTTCCGGGGTCTTGTTCATCGCGCATGACGGACGAGGATGCAAACGGGGGCGCGCACGATATCGTGAGACATCACTTTAATCCAGCGTTTTCCGTGGATTTCTGCATTTGCGACGCAAGCGTCAGCGCCACGCCTCTGCCACGCGCGCGCCCGCCCACACCAGCAGCATCCCGCCGACCAGGCTCACCCCGAGGTACAGCGGCACCATCAGGCTGCGATCGGTACGGGTGAACACCAGCGACTCGAGCATCATCGAGGAGAACGTGGTCAGCCCGCCCACGATCCCCACGATCAGAAAGGCGCGCCAGTACACTGCGGCCGTGCCCCGACTCTGCAGCCAGATCATCACGTAACCCGCCACGAACGCGCCGACCAGGTTCACCGTCAGCGTGCCCCACGGGAAGCCAGTCCCGAACTGGCGCAGCATCGCATCGCCGATCATGAAACGCAGCGCCGCGCCCAGTGCGCCACCGGCCATCACCAGCCCAAGCTGCTGCCACCACAGGCCCAGGCCTTCCATCAATCAGCGCCTTTCTCTGCCCGCGCCTGTGCCCGCGCCGCACGCAGGCGGTCCAGCTTCTCTTTCAGCTTGATCTCCAGCCCGCGCGGCACCGGTTCGTAATACACGCGCTCACCCATCGCATCGGGGAAGCCGGTCTGATCCAGCGCAATCCCGCCGTCCGCGTCGTGATCGTACTGATAGGTCTTGCCGTAGCCCAGCTCCTTCATCAGCTTGGTCGGCGCGTTGCGCAGGTGCAGCGGAACCTCCTGGGTACCGGTCTCGCGCACTTCCTGCTTGGCCTTGTTGAAGGCGGCGTAGCCGGCGTTTGATTTGGCGGTACTGGCCAGATAAAGCACGAGTTGCGCGAAGGCGAGCTCGCCCTCCGGGCTGCCCAGGCGTTCATAGATATCCCACGCCTCCAACGCCATCGACTGCGCGCGCGGATCGGCCAGGCCGATGTCCTCGATCGCCATCCGGGTCAGGCGCCTTGCCAGGTACGACGGATCGCAGCCGCCATCGAGCATGCGGGTCAGCCAGTACAGCGCGGCATCGGGGTTGGAGCTGCGCACGGATTTGTGCAGCGCCGAGATCTGGTCGTAGAACTGCTCGCCGCCCTTGTCGAAACGACGGGTGCGATCGGCCAGCACCTGCACCAGCATCTCCGGACTGATCCGCCCGCCGTCGCCGCTGGCCAGTTCGGCCGCGATCTCCAACAGCGTCAGCCCACGGCGGACGTCACCATCGGCTGCGGTTGCGATCTCCAGCAACGCCTCGGGTGCCACCTGCAGATGCTCCGCGCCCAGGCCGCGCTCGGTGTCCTGCAGCGCACGTTCCAGCGCCTCGACGATGTCACTTGGCGACACCGACTCCAGGACGTGCACGCGGCAGCGCGACAGCAGCGCCGAGTTCAGTTCGAACGAGGGGTTTTCGGTCGTGGCGCCCACGAACACGATCGTGCCGCGCTCGATGTGCGGCAGGAACGCATCCTGCTGGGCCTTGTTGAAGCGGTGCACCTCGTCCACGAACAGCACCGTGCGGCGCCCCTCGGCGAAGCGCTGCGCGGCCTCGGCCAGCACCTGGCGCACCTCCGGCAGGCCGGACAGCACGGCGGAGATCGCGCGGAACTCGGCATCGGCGTAATGCGCCAGCAGCAGCGACAGCGTGGTCTTGCCGCAGCCTGGCGGGCCCCACAGGATCATCGAGTGCACATGGCCGGACTCGACCGCCCGGCGCAGCGCGCTGCCCGGTGCGAGCAGGCGCTTCTGGCCCACCATCTCGTCCAGCGTCTGCGGGCGCATCCGCTCGGCGAGCGGACGCATGTTGTCCCGATCCACGGTCAGCAGATCGGGCCCATTGAAAGTCGTTCGGTTTCTGGCCACGTGTCTAGTGTATCGCGGCAGATTGCAGCGGGCATGCCGGCCAGCGACCGGCACTACACCGTCATTCGCCGATGACGTCCACACCCTTGGCCGGGGTGAAGCTGAAGGTGCCCGAGGCGAAGCTCGGGTTGCGCTTCCAGCCAGTGAAGCTGATCACCGTGCGCTGGCCAACCGCATCCACGACTTCCATGCGGGCCAGGCCCTGGCCATTGAAGCCCAGTGCGGCGTACTGGAAAGCGGTATCGGTATCACGCTTCGGGCTCAGCGCCAGCCACTGCAGGCCATCACGCACGGCCGCCTCTTCGCTGACGTCGTACTGCTTGTCCAGCAGCGCCGGATTGATCAGGGCGGTCAGCGGGCTGTTCTGCTCTTCCTGGCCCTGCGGGCGCACGCTGGCCTGCTCCAGGTCCGGCTCATACACCCAGACCTTCTTGCCATCGGCCACGATCAACTGTTCGTGCGGCTTGATGTACTCCCAGCGGAACAGGCGCGGCGCAGACAACGCAACGCGGCCGCTGGTGGTTTCCTTGACCTTGCCCTTGCTGTCGAACACCTGCTGGCTGAACTGCCCGTCCAGGCCCTTCAGACCCTGGGTGAAGCGGTTGAGCTCATCACGGGCGCCCGCCCAGGCCGACGCCGAACCGACACTGGCGACAACCAGGGTGGCAGCAAGCAGGGAGCGGCGGAAAGTGGTGTGCATGCGGGTATCCAGGCGAATAGGAAGGATGGGAGGCAGTGTGCCCATTCAATCCTGAATGGGCGATCAGGGACACATTATGCGCTGGAAACCAGATCCATCCAGTGCCCTCACGGGCCAGCCTGCACCGTCTTCAGATCCCCGTACACCACCTGCCCACGGAACCCGCGCCGGACCTGCTGGTACAGCTCGCGGAAGGCGGCATAGTCCTGCGGCAGGCACAGCGCATCGGCCCCGCCCACGGCGCGCTGGTGCAGTCGATGGCGCGCGGTGATCACCTGTCCCTCGCGCGTCCACTCCACCTGATACTCACCGGCCGCGTTGGCGAAGTGCTGGCTGCGCGGAATCGCCACGATCGGCACGTTGGCCGGGAAGGTCAGCTGGTAGCGCTCATCGCGCAGACTGTCGTTGCAGTAGAACGGCGTGGCATTGTCCGGCGCCGATGTGCTGGCGTACAGGTCGCGGAACGATTGGCTCCCCGGTGCGTCAGGCACCCCCATCCCGCCGACCGCGCCGAAATCGACGTAGTCGCTGGCCTGGAAGTCATAGCGGAAGTTGAACGGCCGGGTCAGGTCCTGCGGGTCGCCCAGCAGTGTCAGTGCGCCACTGCCGTCGAAGCCGGACGCGGCCATCATCGATTCTTCGGCACCGGTTCTGCGCGTTGAGCCGCGCGAAGGCGCCGCGCATGCCAATTTCGGTCACGCCGCTGGGGTGCAGCACGGTCTGGCCAGACAGATTGCCCGCCGCATCGAACCGGAACGCCGCCTCGATCCCGGTGCCGTTGCGCGAGGCATCGTTGGCCGGGGTGCGCGCCAGCACGGCCTGGCTGGTATGCAGCACCGGCGCACCGAGATCGCCCTCGGGCAACTGGCCAACACGCGCATAGGGCGCGGTCGAGTCCAGGTACAGGTCGAACTCGGGGATGTAGGTGATGGCGTGGTCGAAACGGCCCAGCAGCGGAATCGCCGGCAGCGTCGGCCCACCGCCGGCACCGATCAGCACCGGCGTACTCTGGATGCCCCGCGCAGCCAATAACGCCTCCAGGATCACGACATGGTCTTTGCAGTCGCCGTAGTGGCTGTCGAGGATGCTCTGCGCCGGGTTGGGCTCCAGCCCGCCGTTGCCCAGGTACACCGCCACGTAGCGGATGTTCTGCGCCACCCAGCCGTACAGCACGGCGGCCTGCTCGCGGCGGTCGGTGATGCCACGGGTGAGCTCGTCGGCCAGCGCCTGGATCTGCGGCGTGACCGCGGCGGCCTCGCCACCTTTGAGCTGATAGGCCTGCGCCACCTGCGACCAGTCACGATACGTACTGGCCATGATGGTGGGGCTGTACTCCCACGCGGCGGCGGACCAGTTCTGCGCCTTCAGTGGATCCGTGCGCCGGTACGTCCATTCCCAGCGTGCCATGCCATTGCGCACACGCGGCGCCTGGCTGCCCTGCACGCCACGCTGTTCCACCTGCATGGGCAGATCGGCAGGCGCACTCAGGGTCACGCGGGCATCGTCGTACTGGGTGAACACGCTGAAGGTTTCCCACAGGCCGAAGTAGCCCGGGAAATACGGCGTGTTCTGGGTGCGCCGGGTCTGGTAGACCACGCGGGTACCGGGCGCCAGATTCGGGAAGACCATCACGCGCACCTTGCGGTCGGCGTACATCGCCGCGGCCGCGCTGGAATAGCTTTCCTGGGTATAGATGCGGTCGGCCGGCACGTCGCGGCGCTGGCCGTCCGCCGTCAGGGTGTAGGCCTGCAGCACCTCCAGCGTCTCCATCTTCTCGCTGTAGCTCAGCCGCACCTGGCTGAACTGCTCGACCGCCGATTTGGTCTTGAGCAGGATGTCGTACTCTTCGGTCTGCGTATTGCCCGCATCGGGGCGCACCACGTAGTCGGCACGATAGCGTACGAAACTGAAGTTGTTGCTGGCCTGCGCTTCAGCGCCCGCGGCCGGGCCGCCCTGCCCGCCCGGGGTGGTCGGTGCAACGGGTGTCGCGCGTGCCGCGGGTGCCGGCACGGGCTGGGCATCGGCCCACGCCACTGCCGGCGCAAGCGTCATGGCGCCCAGCATCGTCCAGATCATCGGCTTCATTGCAGGTTCCTTGTGCTCGGCAACACCCGGGCAGCGCCCGGGTTCCATGCAGCCAGGCCGCGCCCGGCGTTACTTGGGCGGGGGCGGCGCCAGCACGCTGCGGTCGCCATTGTGCTCGGGCGGGCTGACCACGCCAGCCGCCTCCATCGCTTCAATCAGGCGCGCAGCACGGTTGTAGCCGATCTTCAGGCGACGCTGCACGCCGGAGATGGAGGCACGGCGGGTTTCGGTGACGATGCGCAGGGCCTCGTCGTACAGCGGATCGGACTCATCGCCGCCACCGCCGCCCGCCTCGGGCAGGCCACCGGGGCCGACCACGACGCCATCGCCCATCATCTGCACTTCGTCCAGCACGCCGGTGATGTAGTCGGTCGGGCCGCTGGCCTTGAGATGTTCGACCACGCGGTGCACTTCCTCATCGGAGACGAACGCACCGTGCACGCGATCCGGCAACGCGGTACCCGGCGGCAGGTACAGCATGTCGCCATGGCCGAGCAGCGTTTCCGCGCCGGACTGATCGAGAATGGTGCGCGAATCGATCTTCGAGCTGACCTGGAAGCCGATACGGGTCGGGATGTTGGCCTTGATCAAGCCGGTGATCACGTCCACCGAGGGGCGCTGGGTGGCCAGGATCAGATGGATGCCGGCCGCACGCGCCTTCTGCGCCAAGCGCGCGATCAGTTCTTCCACCTTCTTGCCGACGATCATCATCATGTCGGCGAATTCGTCGATGAAGATGACGATGAAGGGCAGCGTCTCCAGCGGGCGCGGGGCCTCGCCGAGTTCCGGATTGGGCTTGAACAGCGGGTCCATCATCGGCTGCCCGGCGTCCTGGGCATCCTTGACCTTCTTGTTGAAGCCGGCCAGGTTGCGTACGCCCACCGCGCTCATCAGCTTGTAGCGCCGCTCCATTTCGGCCACGCACCAGCGCAGGCCGTTGGCGGCCTCCTTCATGTCGGTGACCACCGGCGCCAGCAGATGCGGGATGCCCTGGTAGACGCTCAGCTCGAGCATCTTCGGGTCGATCATCAGCATCCGCAGGTCTTTCGGCGAGGCCTTGTACAGCAGGCTCAGCACCATCGCGTTGACCGCCACGGACTTGCCCGAGCCGGTGGTGCCGGCCACCAGCAGATGCGGCATGCGCGCCAGATCGGCCACGGTCGGGCGGCCGGCGATGTCCTTGCCCAGCGCCAGGGTCAGCACGCTGGCGGACTTGTCGTATTCCTTGGAGCGCAGCAGCTCGGAGAGATAGATCATCTCGCGGGTGACGTTGGGGATCTCCAGACCCACCACCGACTTGCCCGGAATCACATCGACCACGCGCACGGATTTGACCGACAGCCCGCGCGCGATGTCCTTGTCCAGCGAACTGATCTGGCTGACCTTGATGCCCGGGGCCGGCTCGATTTCGAAGCGGGTGATGACCGGGCCGGGATAGGCACCCACCACCTGCGCATCGATACGGAAGTCCTTGAGCTTGAACTCGATCTGGCGCGACAGCGTTTCCAGCGTGCCCTCGTCGTAGCCCTTGGGCTGCGGCTTGGGATCGTCCAGCAGTGCCAGCGGCGGCACGTCCGAACCATCGCCATTGACCCCGCGGAACATGGGAATCTGGGTCTCGCGCTTGGCGCGGTCGCTCTTCTCCAGCACCGGCTCCGGGCGCGGCTCGATCTTGACCGGTTCGCGCTTGGCGCGGACCTCGGCGTCGACCTTGCGCACTTCCTGGCGCTCCTCGCGCATCGCGCGGGTCTGCTGCCACTCGGTGGCCTGCTCTTTCTTCTTGTTGAACAGCGGCGGCAGCGCCAGTACCCAGTTGCCGATCTTCTCCATCACCACGAACCAGGAGATGCCCGTGGCCAGGGTGATCGAGGCCAGCAGCAGCACCAGCACGAACAGGTTGGCGCCCAATGCGCCGAAACCGACGCTGAGCGAGCTGCCCACCAGCTTGCCGAGGATGCCGCCGGCATGGGCCACATCGGCCACGAACAGGCGCAGATGCAGGAAGCCGGTGCCGGCGATCAGGAAACCGACCAGGCCGACCAGGCGCAGCGCCGGATCCAGGTCATGCTCGCCCTTGGCTTCCCGCTTCAGGCCGAACATCGCGATCCAGGCCAGTGCGCCCAGCACGATCGGCAGCACGAAGGCCATGTAGCCGAACAGCTGCAGCAGGACATCGGCGATCCAGGCACCGGCGCGACCGCCCATGTTGTGGACCGGCGCGACCACGCTGCCGGTATGCGACCAGCCAGGGTCGGTGGCCGAGTAGGTGAACAGACTGGCGACCAGATACAGCAATGCCGGGGCGACCGCGATCAACCCCAGGTCGCGCCACAGGCGCTGTCGGCGCGGATTGTCCTCGCCGGCCGGTTTGCGCGGCGCTGCCTTGCTGTCGGACGCCTTGGCTCGTTCCGGGACCTGTTTCGCCACCTTAGACCACACCTTGGGAATGCACTGTTAGTGCTTGATAATAAACGACTGGATCCCACCCCGGTAGGTGCCGGCCGCTGGCCGGCACGGCCAGCGTCAAAACTCCGGCACCGGAATGGGCGTCGTGCCTGGCGGGTCGCCGCGTTCCACTGCGCGCCTTGAATCGCCCCGCCCCTGCCGCCACTCTATGACTTCGCTCGGACGCCGCGCAATCACCCTGCCAGTGTCCCGCCCTACCTTCTATTGCGAGCTTACATGAGCAACTCCAAGCACTCCCGCCTGTTGATCCTTGGTTCCGGCCCGGCCGGCTGGACCGCCGCCGTCTACGCCGCGCGCGCCAACCTCAAGCCCGTCGTGATCACCGGCCTGCAGCAGGGCGGCCAGCTGATGACCACCACCGAGGTGGACAACTGGCCTGGAGATGCACACGGCCTGATGGGCCCGGACCTGATGACCCGCATGCAGGCGCATGCCGAGCGCTTCGAGACCGAGGTCATCTTCGACCACATCCACACCGCTGATGTCTCCCAGCGCCCGTTCAAGCTGATCGGCGACAGCGCCGAGTACACCTGCGACGCCCTGATCATCGCCACCGGCGCCACCGCCAAGTACCTGGGCATCCCCAGCGAAGAGGCCTTCAAGGGCCGCGGCGTGTCCGCCTGCGCCACCTGCGACGGCTTCTTCTACCGTGACCAGGACGTGGTCGTGGTCGGCGGCGGCAACACCGCCGTGGAAGAGGCCCTGTACCTGTCCAACATCGCCCGCAAGGTCTACCTGGTCCACCGCCGCGACACCCTCAAGGCGGAAAAGATCATGCAGGACAAGCTGTTCGCCAAGGTCGCCGCCGGCAAGATCGAAACCGTGTGGCACCACCAGGTGGACGAAGTGCTGGGCAACGAGGCCGGCGTGACCGGTGTGCGCGTCAAGTCCACGCTGGACGGCAGCACCCGTGACATCGAGGCCCATGGCTTCTTCGTGGCGATCGGCCACCACCCCAACACCAGCCTGTTCGATGGCCAGCTGACCATGAACAACGGCTACCTGGACATCCGCTCGGGTCTGGGCGGCAACGCCACCCAGACCTCGGTGGAAGGCGTGTTCGCCGCCGGCGACGTGGCCGACCAGCACTACCGTCAGGCGATCACCTCGGCCGGCTTCGGCTGCATGGCCGCGCTGGATGCCGAGCGTTATCTGGATGCGAAGGGTCAGGCGAGCTGATCTGTCGCCCGTATCGCGCAGCGACAAGGGCGGAGACGTGATCTCCGCCCTTTTTTTATGCAACCCGCCGCACCGTTGAATTGCCTGCTTCCGCTGAACGGATGGCACTGAGTGCCACGGACTGTGCGGCAGCCCTCAAGGTTTCCATTGCCTGGGTCCCGCTGAAACCGCCACTGCATCGGAGGCGCCCCGCTGGAACGTCGACTTTGGCGGTACTGGCTGCTCAGAGGGAAAGAGGTGGTAAAGGTCTTTCCCACCGTACCGGAACAGAGCGCCCGATGCAGGCGACACCGTCCGGGCAAGCTCCAACAGATCATTGGTAATGCCGCCTTCAAAATCTTCCATCTCCGCACCTGGGCTGGCAGGCACATACCCCCTCACCACATCGACAATGACCATGCGCGTCACCAGGTCCATCCTCGCCTCAATTTGAATCCCTGGAGGCGCCTTTCCCTGGGCCACCAAGGCATCTACAGACCGCTGAGCGCGTCCTGACAACATCGCATCAAGCTCCCGATCACTCTCCATGCCGGGCGGGGACGCACCCACAGGCGACGCTATCGCCAGCCCCCAAGCTGCCACAAGCAAGTACATGGCCGCCGTCCTGCCACGCAGTCGATCCTTCTTCATCGCCAATCCCCTAATGAATGCACTCTTGATGAGCGCACCGCCAGCTTGCGATGACCTGTGGATGTCCGACCTTGAGCGTCGTCGCAACATGGGCGAGGTGCCAGACGCAGGATTGATGACGCTCGATCGCTTCATCGGCACCACCTCTCCCAGCGCGCTTTTCGTCAACCTGCTCTATCCTCTGCCCATGCCCGATCCACGTTTCCTGCATCGCCTGTCCGATGTCCCCGCCGCCGCCTGGGACGCCCTGCACGACGGCCGCAACCCGTTCCTGTCGCACGCCTTCCTCGCCGGCCTTGAAGAACACGGTTGCCTGCGTCCCGAATGGGGCTGGCGGCCGCGCCACTTCACCCTGTGGGACGGGGGCACCCTGGTCGCGGCGATCCCGGGTTATCTCAAGGACAACTCGCACGGCGAGTTCGTGTTCGATCACGCCTGGGCGCACGCGTACGCCCAGCACGGGCTGGACTACTTCCCCAAGTGGCTGGGCGCGGTGCCGTATTCGCCCGTGACCGGCCCGCGTCTACTTGCCGGCACAGCGGAGGATCGTGGCGCGCTGCTGGCATCGCTGGCGGGCGAAGTGGCACGCCTGGGCTGGTCCTCGGCCCACATCAACTTCCACCCCGCCGAGGAAGACCCCGCCTTCAGCCCGGACTGGCTGCTGCGCGAAGACATCCAGTTCCAGTGGCACAACCCCGGTGGCTGGCAGACCTTCGACGACTTCCTCGGCGCGATGGACCACAAGCACCGCAAGAACATCCGCCAGGAACGCGCCAGGCTCGCGCGCAGCGGCGTCACGTATCGCATCGTGCATGGCGATGAGGCGACCGAGGCCGATCTGCGCGCCATGCACGGTTTCTACCTGCAGACCTTCGCCGAGTACGGCAACTCGCCCGCGCTGACGCTGCCGTTCCTGCAGCATCTCGCCCGCACGATGCCGCGCGCGCTGGTGATGTTCCTGGCCGTGCTCGATGGCGAGCCGGTCGCCGGTGCGCTTTGCCTGCGTGGCGCGGACACGCTCTATGGGCGCTACTGGGGCGGCGCCACCCTGCCCGGCCTGCATTTCGAGACCTGCTACTACCAGGGCATCGCCTACTGCCTGCGCGAAGGACTGGCCCGCTTCGAGCCCGGCGCCCAAGGTGAGCACAAGCTGGCGCGCGGCTTCCTGCCGCACCGGGTGCGCAGCCGGCACTGGATCGCCGAGCCCGCCTTTGCCGAGGCACTGGTTGCGTGGTGCGCACAGGAGCGCGCCGAGGTCGCCCACTACGCACGTGTACTGGCGTCGCACAGTCCGTTCAAGGCCGACCTGGCATGACCCGCCGGCTGCCCTGGCGCCTGGACGATGCGCCGGACGCTCCCTTCCCGCCCGCGGAGACCGCGCTGCGCGATCCGGATGGCCTGCTGGCGCTCGGCGGCGACCTCTCGCCGGTGCGGCTGCTCAATGCCTATGCCGGCGGTATCTTTCCGTGGTTCTCCGAAGGCCAGCCGCTGCTGTGGTGGTCGCCGGACCCGCGCATGGTGTTCCGTACCGACGGCGTGCACCTGTCCAGCCGCTTTCGCCGCTCGCTCCGGCAGAGCACCTGGACGCTGCGGGCCGACACCTGTTTCGAGCAGGTGATCAATGCCTGTGCGGCCAGCCCGCGCCCAGGCCAGGACGGCACCTGGATCACGCGCGACATGCGCGACGCCTACGTCGACCTGCACCGGCTCGGCTTCGCGCACTCGGTGGAGGTGTTCGATGGCAATGCCCTGGTCGGCGGCATCTACGGGGTGGCGATCGGGCGGATGTTCTTTGGGGAGAGCATGTTCAGTGCGGTCTCGGGCGGCTCCAAGGTCGCCCTGGCCGGGTTGGCCCATCGGCTGGCCAGCTGGGGGTGGCCGCTGATCGATGCGCAGGTCGAAAATGACCACCTGCTGCGCATGGGCGCTGAGCACTGGCCCCGGCAGCGCTTCCTCGCACTGATCCGTGAACAGGTCCAACAGCCAGCCGCCGCAGGCGATTGGGTGGATTTGTTCGGCACACTGGCCGCCGCCGAAATCGCTGATCCGGACCGGCCTTAACCAAAACTTTGCATCAAACGCCCGACGCGCGTAAAATGCCCGCTCTTCAGGCCAGCTCGGCCGGTTACAGAACTGCACAGGACTACATGTCGAAAGACGACTCCATCGAGTTCGAAGGCACCGTCAGCGAGACGCTGCCGAACACCACTTTCCGCGTACGACTGGAAAATGGGCATGAAATCATCGCCCACATCTCCGGCCGCATGCGCAAGAACTACATCCGCATCCTGACGGGCGACCGCGTCAAGGTCGAAATGACCCCGTACGACCTGACCAAGGGTCGCATCACCTACCGCATGAAATAAGCGGTCCGGGGGTTGTTCCCGCCAGAAGGCCAGCCAGGTGCTGGCCTTTTCGCGTGGGCGGCATTCCGCCGGCAGCGGCCTTACCCTGCCAAGCGACACCCTGACCCAGTGCACCCTGACGTCGGTCAGGATGCCTTGATGCAGATTCGCCCTGGCACGCAACGGTCCACGCTGGCGGTCGATCCAATCCGGATCATGACCCGATGGCCCCCGCCATGAAGTACCTGTCTCCCCTGCTCCTGATCACCTGTCTGGCCGCCGCGTCGGCCCAGGCCGCCGAACCCACAGCCCCCGGCGACTGCATCACGCTCTCTGCGGATCAACAGCTGGTACGCAACGGGGCTGACCGCGACGTGCTGCTGCGCAATGGCGACCAGCATTACCTGGTGCGTTTCGAACGCTCCTGCAGCAGCGCCGCGATGTCGCCGAAGCTCGCCTTTGTCACGCCCGGCCGGGAGGGCCAACTCTGCGGCGCAGGGGCCAGCAAGCTGCGCACCAATGGACAGAGCTGCGCGATCAGTGCCGTTGATCCGATCACCGCCGAGGAATTCACACGTAAGGCGCGCGCGCGCCAGTGATCGGCCAAGCGCCCACGCCCGCCTAAACAAAAGCCCCTTTCGGGGGCTTTTGCATTCATCTCGACAACACCTGCGACCCGATTACACCGTGGCCGGCAACAGACGCTCCGGCTCGGCCTCGGTCTCGACAAACAGCTGGTCGTCGCGGACGTCGATGCTGACCTTGCCACCGTTGACCAGCTTGCCGAACAGCAGCTCGTCGGCCAGCGGACGCTTGATCTTGTCCTGGATCACGCGCGCCATCGGGCGGGCACCCATCAGCGGATCGAAGCCATGGTGGGCCAGCCAGTCGCGCGCGGTCGGGGTGGCCGACAGGCTGACGTGCTTTTCCTGCAGCAGCATTTCCAGCTCGATCAGGAACTTGTCCACCACGCGCAGGATGTGCTCGAAGCCCAGCGCCTGGAACTGCACGATCGCATCCAGACGGTTGCGGAACTCCGGCGTGAAGCTCTTGCGGATGACCTCCATCGCGTCGGTGGCATGGTCCTGGCGGGTGAAGCCGATCGAACGCCGCGAGGCCTGGGCCGCGCCGGCATTGGTGGTCATCACCAGCACCACGTTCTTGAAGTTCGCCTCACGGCCATTGGTGTCGGTCAGCACACCGCGGTCCATGACCTGCAGCAGGATGTTGAAGATGTCCGGGTGGGCTTTTTCCACCTCGTCCAGCAGCAGCACGCAGTGCGGGGTCTTGACGATCTTCTCGGTCAGCAGGCCTCCCTGGTCGAAGCCGACATAGCCCGGAGGGGCACCGATCAGGCGGCTGATCGAATGCGACTCCATGTACTCGCTCATGTCGAAGCGGACCAGCTCGATGCCCAGCTGCAGCGCGAGCTGCTTGGTCACCTCGGTCTTGCCCACGCCGGTCGGGCCGGAGAACAGGAAGTTGCCGATCGGCTTTTCCGGATTGGCCAGGCCCGAGCGGGCCAGCTTGATCGCCGAGGACAGTGTCTCGATGGCCGGGTCCTGGCCGAAGATCACCATCTTCAGGTTGCGCTCCAGATGCTGGAGCACGTCCTTGTCGGTCGCGCTGACCTGCTTGGCCGGGATGCGGGCCATCTTGGCGACGATGGTCTCGATCTCCTCGATGTCGATCAGTTCCTTGCGCTCACCGTCCGGCAGCAGGCGCTGGCGGGCACCGGCTTCGTCGATCACATCGATCGCCTTGTCCGGCAGCAGGCGGTCGTTGATGTGCTTGACCGACAGATCCACCGCAGCCTGCAGCGCGTCATCGGCGTAGGTCACGCCGTGGTGCGCTTCGTACTTGGGCTTGAGGCCCTGCAGGATCTCGTAGGTTTCACCCACCGTCGGCTCGACGATGTCGATCTTCTGGAAACGGCGGGCCAGGGCCCGATCCTTCTCGAAGATGCCGCGGTATTCCTGGAAGGTGGTCGAGCCGATGCAGCGCAGCTCGCCCGAGGCCAGGGCCGGCTTGATCAGGTTGGAGGCATCCATGGTGCCGCCCGACGCGGACCCGGCACCGATGATGGTGTGGATCTCATCGATGAACAGCACCGCATTGGGCAGCTTCTTCATCGCGGTCAGCACCCCCTTCAGACGCTTTTCGAAGTCGCCGCGGTACTTGGTCCCGGCCACCAGCGCGCCGAGGTCCAGCGAATAGATCACCGCATCGGCGAGCACATCCGGCACCGACCCTTCCACGATGCGCTTGGCCAGGCCTTCGGCGATCGCCGTCTTGCCCACGCCCGCCTCGCCCACGTACAGCGGGTTGTTCTTGCGGCGACGGCACAGGACCTGGATGGTGCGCTCGATTTCATCGGCACGGCCGACCAGCGGGTCGATCTTGCCGTTGCGGGCCTGGTCGTTGAGGTTGCTGGCGAACTCGGCCAGGGCATCGCCCTTGCCTTCGCCCTCGGCACCCTCGGTGCGGCCCTCGCCATCGGCGGCGGGCGGCACTTCGCCCTCCTCGCCCAGCTTGGCGATGCCATGGGAGAGGTAGTTGACGATATCCAGCCGGGTGACGTCCTGCTGGTTGAGGTAGTACACGGCGTGCGAGTCCTTCTCGCCGAAGATCGCCACCAGCACGTTGGCGCCGGTGACTTCCTTCTTGCCCGAGGACTGCACGTGGTACACCGCGCGCTGCAGCACGCGCTGGAAGCCCAGCGTCGGCTGGGTATCGCGCCCATCATCTTCGGCCAGGCGCGAGACCGAGGCCTCGATGGCCTGTTCCAGCTCCTGGCGCAGGCGGTCGGCATCCGCGCCGCAGGCCTTGAGGACGGCCTGGGCGGACGGGTTGTCGAGCAGTGCCAGCAGCAGGTGTTCCACCGTCATGAATTCATGCCGGGCCTCACGGGCGCGCTTGTAGCACTGTCCGATGGTGTGTTCGAGGTCTTTACTGAACATGATTAACTCCGGCGGCAGTTAGGAACAATATGCGGCCAACCTTCACGATTTCCATC
This sequence comes from Stenotrophomonas sp. TWI377, assembly GCF_039674525.1. Taxonomy (NCBI): domain Bacteria; kingdom Pseudomonadati; phylum Pseudomonadota; class Gammaproteobacteria; order Lysobacterales; family Lysobacteraceae; genus Stenotrophomonas; species Stenotrophomonas sp. TWI377. The sequence goes on along the minus strand of NZ_JBDJNT010000001.1, from coordinate 154,831 downwards.
ACCCTAGCGGATCAGTGCGTTCAGACGGCGTTAGCACTTGCCTGACCGCTCCGTCCATTCGACGAGCCTCCATCATGCACGATCTTCCGGCCACGAAATGGCAGCTTGGCCGTGATGGCAATGTCACGGCCAGCCAACGCTGCTGCAGCGGCCCGCGGGTGGCGGCGGGAGGGACTGGCGCGCGCGCCATCGTCGGACCGCCAGAGCGGGCTTCGTAGCAGGCACGGCGCAGGGACACGCCGGCCGCTGAGGCCGGATGTCAGTGTTGGTGGAACAGTGCGGATCGCGGGCACACGCAGTGCAGGCCCGCCAGAACGTCAGCCGCTGGCCTTTTCCATCGTGCACAACAGCGGATGCTGGTTCATGCGCGAGAACTCATTGACCTGGGCGACCTTGGATTCGGCGACCTCGCGGGTGAATACCCCGCACACGCCGCGACCGCGGGTGTGCACGTGAAGCATCACCTGGGTGGCCTGGTCCAGATCCATCGAGAAGAAGTGCTGCAGGACCGTCACCACGAAATCCATCGGGGTGTAGTCGTCGTTCAACAGCATCACCTGGTACATCGGCGGTGGCGCGACCTCAGGGCGTGCAGGCTCAAGCAGCACGCCATGGTCGTGATGAGTTTCGTGGGAAGTCTCGCGGGGCATCCCCACATTATAGGGCTCCAGCCCCCGGATTGGACGTTGCCCCCCGCCGCCCTTCACAATCTGCACTCTCCAACCAGACCTTCACAGGGATTTCATGAAAAGGATTGCTGCCGCACTGCTGCTGGCCGTGACTGCCACCGGCGCCCATGCGGCCGAGCCGGACAAGGCGGTCGGGCGTGCCCTGGACACGCTGAAGTACACCTACGAGGTGGACGAGGACGGCGACTACAAGATGGTCTTCGACATGGATGATGGCCGCAGCCAGCTGGCCTTCGTGCGCTCCACCGTCGAGGAGTTCGGCAAGCACAAGATCCGTGAGATCTGGTCGCCGGCCTACAATTCGCCGGGCAAGCAGTTCCCCGCTGCCGTCGCCAACCGCCTGCTGGAAGACTCGCAGGATGCCAAGATGGGTGCCTGGGTGAAGCAGGACCAGCTGGCGATGTTCGTGGTCAAGGTCGATGCCACTGCCACCCCGGAACAACTCAGCGACGCCATCGATGCGGCCATCCGCACTGCGGACGCCATGGAGCTCGAACTGACCGAGCAGGACGAATACTGAAGTGAATGCCGTGCAGGAACCGCGCTGGACGCCCCATGTCACCGTGGCCACCGTGGTGGTGCGTGATGGGCGTCTGTTGCTGGTCGAGGAGGCGATCGACGGGCGCCAGGTGCTGAACCAGCCCGCTGGGCACCTGGAGCCGGACGAATCGCTGGCGGCGGCTGCCGTGCGTGAAACGCTGGAAGAGACCGGCTGGACGGTGCGCTTGAGCGCCTTCATCGGTACCTACCAGTGGACCGCCCCGGATGGCACGCCGTTCCTGCGCTTTGCCTACGCGGCCGAACCGGTGTCGCACGATCCCGACCGGCCGCTGGACGACGGCATCCTGCGCGCGCTCTGGCTGACCCCGGCCGAGCTGAAGGCCGATCCCGACCGCCTGCGCAGCCCACTGGTCTGGCAGGTGGTCGAAGATTACCTGGCGGGCCAGCGCCACCCGCTCTCCATCGTCAAGGAGGCTGCATGAGCACCCCGCGCATCATGGTCGGTGTGTCCGGCGGCGTGGACTCCTCCGTCGCGGCCTGGCGGCTGGTCCAGCAGGGCGAGCCGGTGGCCGGGCTGTTCATGCAGAACTGGGCCGATGACGGCAGCGGCGATTGCCGCGCCGAAGATGACCGCCGCGATGCCGTGGCCGTGTGCGGCCTGCTCGGCATCCCGTTCCACTTCCGCGATTTCTCCAGCGAGTACTGGCAAGGGGTGTTCGGACACTTCCTGGCCGAGTACGCCGCCGGCCGCACGCCCAATCCGGACGTGCTGTGCAACCGCGAAGTGAAGTTCAAGCATTTCCTCGATGCCGCGCGTGAGCTCGGCGCCGAGCGCATCGCGACCGGGCATTACGCCCGTGTCGCGCAGGTCGGCGGCCGCTGGGCACTGCTGCGTGGTGCCGACCGCAGCAAGGATCAGAGCTACTTCCTGCACCAGCTGGGCCAGGAACAGCTGGCCGCCACGCTGTTCCCGATCGGCGATCTGCAGAAGAACGACCTGCGCCGGATTGCCCGGGACGCGCGCCTGCCCACCCACGCCAAGAAGGATTCCACCGGGATCTGCTTCATCGGCGAACGCGACTTCCGCGAGTTCCTCGGCCGCTATCTGCCGGCGAAAACAGGCGAGATCCGCGATCCCGATGGCGCCCTGATCGCCGAACATCCCGGCGTGTTCTATTTCACGCTCGGCCAGCGCGAGGGCCTGAACATCGGCGGCGTGCGAGGCCGGCCGGCGGCGCCGTGGTATGTGGTCGGCAAGGACGTCGCCAGCAACGTGCTGTACGTGGACCAGGACCGCGAGAGCCCGTGGCTGCAGTCCACCCGGCTGCACTCCGAGGCCGCCCACTGGATCGCCGGCGCCCCGCCCGCGCGCCGGTTCGCGTGCACTGCCCAGACCCGGTACCGCCAGCCCGATGAACCCTGCACGGTGTCTGTGCGCGATGACGGCACCCTGGAGGTGCGCTTCGCCCGGCCGCAGCGTGCCGTCACCCCCGGTCAATCGCTGGTGTTGTATGACGATGAGGTCTGCCTTGGCGGCGCCGTCATCGCCGCCACCGATGCCCCCCTGGAACAGCGCCTTCGCGCCACCCCTTCTCCTTTCGAGGTATCTGCTGCATGAGTTTTTCCGTCGACGACCGCGTTCTTGCTCTGGCCGGCATCGCCCAGGCCCTGCAGCAGGTCCGCCGCATCGCCGAAACCGGCCACTCCGAAGCCGCCGTGGTCCGCACCGCGGTGGAAAGCGTGTTCCGCATTGACGCGGCCAGCCCGCAGGAGATCTACGGCAGCGCCAGCAATGTCGCCCCGGGCCTGCGCCTGCTGCACAACTACCTGAGCAGCCAGGGCCAGGATGAGCACCTGCCTCGCCTGGCCTTGTCCGTGCTGCAGCTGGAGCGCCGGTTCGTGCGCGAGAACGAGATCGTGGCCAAGGTCAGCACCGGCATCGAGCGCGCCCAGGCCCAGGCCAGCGAGCTCGGCGACAGCGCCCACCCGGACGTGCTCGCTGCGCTGGGCGGCCTGTACGCAGACACCATCAGCAACCTCAAGCCGCGCGTGATGGTCCAGGGCAATCCGCACTACCTCGGCCAGGCCGGCGTGGTCGCCGAGATCCGCGCCCTGCTGTTGGCGGCGGTCCGCTCGGCAGTGCTGTGGCGCCAGACCGGCGGCCAGTACTGGGACTTCCTGTTCTCCCGCAAAACGATGCTCGAAGCGGTCGCGCGCCAGCTGCGCTGAGCCGCGGCGAAGGGGCCGCCGGCGGGATCGGCGGCCCAGCCTCGTGCCCCTTGGGTCGAGGGCGACGGGCGGAAAAATCATGCGGACGGCTAAAGCAAACCGGGGTACGGCCGATACAGCATCCGTGCACCTCCCCGAGAACGTCCATGTACTCACGCCTCTTCATCCGTCTGGCCGCCCCCCTGGTCCTGACCCTTCTGCTTCCCTTTGCCATCGGCTTCGAGTGGCCAGCCGCCCTGCGTTGGGCGATCCTGAGCACGATGACGCTCAGCTGGCTCGGGTTTGCCTGGTGGAGCGCCCGCGCCCAGACCCAGCGTTCGCCTGAGCAGGCCCGCATCCTGCGCGAGCAGGACCAGTTGCTGACCGAGCTGCGCTCGTTTGTCGGCAACGAAATCGAAGGCTCGCGTGGCGAGGTCGAACGTGCCCGCGATCTGATCCGACATGCGGTCGGTGGCCTGGGCAGCAGCTTCGATGCCATGAACCGCAAGTCGCGCCAGCAGAGCCAGGCCCTGGCCCGTATCGTCGACCGCGCCGGTGACGAAGGTGGTGCCGGCGTCGACGTGGCCCGTTTCGCCCAGCACGCCAGCCATCGCATGGAGCAGCTGGTCGAGGCGCTGGAGCAGGTCAGCGGCCAGAGCAGCACCACCGTGCAGCACATCGACCAGATGGCGCAGCACCTGGATGGCATTTTCGCGCTGCTGGAAGACGTCAAGTCGATTGCCGACCAGACCAACCTGCTGGCCCTGAACGCCGCCATCGAGGCCGCGCGTGCTGGTGAAGCCGGCCGCGGTTTCGCGGTGGTCGCCGACGAAGTCCGCAACCTGTCCGAGCGCTCCACCACCTTCAACGAGCAGATCCGCAAGCTGGCCCACAGCTCCAAGGACGCCATCGCCAAGGTGCGCGAGACCGTCTCGCACATGGCCTCCCGCGATATGGACCGCTCCCGCGAAGCGCGCCATGAAGCGGCGCAGATGCTGGACAACGTGGCGCAGATCAATGCATCGCTGGGTGACGGCATGCGTGAGATCTCCGAGTGCGGCCGCGCCATCGACAGCAGCGTCGCCGAAGCCGTGCGTGCCCTGCAGTTCGAGGACATCGCCACCCAGGCCCTGGGCGGCGTACATACCCACCTGGATCGCCTGACCGCGATCAACCGCGAGGCGGTGGCCTTGCAGGAACTGCTGCATCGCAGTGGCGGCGTGTTCGACGAAGAAGTCGTGACCGCCCTGCAGCGCACCGGCACCCGCCTGCGCGACATGCGCACCGAGTGGGAGCGCCCGCCGCACAAGGCCGTCGCCCAGCAGAGCATGGCCGCCGGCGCGGTCGAGTTGTTCTGATCCAGCGTTACCGTGCCCTTCCCGGCACACCCTGCGGCCCCGGTTTACCCCGGGGCCGTTGTGCTTGCACTACCCGCCTTGGCTGCAGATGATTACCTGATGTTGAACGCGTCCCTGCTGTCGGTTGCCTCTGTTGTCCCCGCCGAGCTGGAGCCGGCGGTGCCGGGCAGTGACGCCGTCACTCTCGCAGCCGCACCTGCCGCTGCGGCTGCGCCACTGCAGGGCCGCGCCCTGATCGCCCGGCTGGAGCAGCTTGCCCAGCAGGAACTGGCGCAGCTGGCCAAGCGCCCCTCGCCCGCCATTGCCGCACTGCCACCCGCGATCGATCCTGCCCTCGCCGGCCTGGCCTGGGATCTGGGCTTGAGCGGTGATGATCTGGGTGCAGCTGCGCGCTGACGGCGCGGCATCCGCCACGTCTCCCGATCAGTCTGTATCGATGCAGTTACCGGAGCACAATTGCTCCGTCGCGGACCCGCGAAAGGCATTCAACATGGATATCCTCCCGCCTTGCCTGGCGTGAGCCTGCCGATGCGCGACTACTACCGGATCGAATGCTACACAGCCGAACGTAAACGCACGCTCGGCCATTGCTGCCTGCCCATCCTGTTGTGAGAGTCGCTGGTGGCGAGTATCGACTGCAAAGGAAGTCCTCCCGCATCTCGCCAGGGCGCTGCACCAGTCAGGCTGGCGACGCCGTTGGCAACCGCCTGATTCTCAGAGTCAGGTCAGGCGGGCAGCCCCGCACAGGGCGACGACGCCGCCCTCAAACGCTTTGCGTCACCGCTGCATAACTCTCGCGTGGCGGCGTCTGGGTACCCAGCTTCAACCACTGCGCCAGATCGCGCGGGGCCAGCGGGCGCGAGTACAGGTAGCCCTGGATCTCATCACAGCCCTGGCGGCGCAGCATCGCCTCTTCCTGCTCGGTCTCCACCCCTTCGGCCACGACCTTCATGCCCAGCGCATGGCCCAGATGCACGATCGCCTGGGTGACTTCGGCGGTGCCGGCATCGTGCAGCATGCCCTGCACGAAGCTGCGGTCGATCTTGAGGCGTCCGACCGGGAAGCGATTGAGATAATGCAGGTTCGAGAAACCGGTGCCGAAATCGTCGACGGCCAGCGGCACGCCGTGCCGCTCCAGCACATCGAAGCAGTGCCGCAGCACCTCGGTGTCACGGATCAGGGCGGACTCGGTCAGCTCCAGCTCCAGGCGCTGCGGTGGCCAGCCGTGGGCGTGGCAGATGTCGATCACGCGCTCGGCAAAGCCGCGGTCGCGCAGCTGCACGGCCGAAACGTTCACCGCCACGCGGTCGAACTGCAGGCCGGCAGCGTCCCACGCGGCGGCCTGGCGGCAGGCTTCGGCCAGCACCCAGTCGCCGATGCGCACGATCTCGCCGCACTTCTCGGCTATCGGGATGAACTCGGCCGGGCTGCAGTAGCCGATGCCGGGGCGATGCCAGCGCAGCAGCGCCTCGATCGCCGGGGGCTGGTCGTTCTCGGCATGCATCAGGGGCTGGTAGGCCAGGGTGAACTCTTCGCGTTCGATCGCGCCAAGCAGCGCGTGCTCGATCTCCAGCTTGCGCTGGATCTTGGCCAGCGCGTCCTGGCTGTAATACTGGTAGGTGTTGCGCCCGGCTTCCTTGGCCGCGTACATCGCCGCATCGGCGGCGCGCAGCAGTGATTCGAAATCCTGGCGGCTGTCGTCGAGCATCGCGATGCCGACGCTGGCGCCGACCTTCAACGTGCTCTCGCCGCGGTGCAGCGGCTCGGCCAGTGAGGCGATCAGCTTGCGCGCGACGTGGCCCGCGTCTTCCGGCGCGGCCAGGTCGCGCAGCACCACGATGAACTCGTCCCCGCTGAAGCGCCCGAACAGGTCGTTGTTGCGCAGGCTCTGGTGCAGGCGCGAGGCGGCCGCCTTGAGCAGCGCATCGCCGGTGGCGTGGCCGAAGGTGTCGTTGATGGTCTTGAAGCCATCCAGATCGATGAACAGCATCGCCAGCGGGCTGCCGCGGTCGCGGGCTTCCTCGATGGCGTCTGCGGTCTGCTCGCGCAGCAGCATGCGGTTGGGCAGGCCGGTGAGCAGATCGTAATGCGCCAGAAGCTCGATGCGCTCGTTGGCTTCGCGCTCGCGGGTGATGTCACGGAACAGCACCACGAAGCGGGTCGGCAGGCCATCGCGGCGGTCCAGCTCGATCAGCACCTGCACCCAGATGCGCAGCCCGGACTGCCGGTAGAAACACAGGTCCAGCTGCTCGGGCAGCCCGCCCTCGGCGATCCGCAACAGGGCTGCCTCGAACGCGTCGCGCGAGTCCTGGGTGTACAGGCTCAGTGCCTGGTCCAGGCTGATCGCCTCCTTGCGCAGGCCGTGGATGCGATAGCACTCCTCGGTCCACTGCATGTGGCGGGTGCCCACCTCGATCTCGCAGCCGCCGATGCGACCCAGCGCGGAAACGCGGTTGAGCAGCTCGGTGCGCCAGCGGATCAGCGCATCGGTCTGGTGTTGCTCGGTGATGTTCTGGACCTGCCCGAGCAGGCGCTGGATCCGCCCGTCCGGACCGATCAACGGCTGCATCCACACGCGCAGGTGCAGCGCACCGCCGTTGTCACGAATCAGCTCCAGCTCCAGGGTGGTGGCCGCGCCATCGCGCCACATCCGGCGCCAGGCGCCACGCAGCCGGCCGCGGGAGTGCGGCTCCAGCTGGCGCAGCCAGTGGCGGCGGCCGTGCAGCGGTGCGTCACCGGTCTCCAGCAACGCCCGGAACTCGGGCGACCACCAGAACTGGCGCGCCTCCGGATCCCACGACCAACTGCCCATGCTGGCGATCCGCTGGGCTTCGCGCAGGTGCACCTGCTGCTCGCGCAGCTGGGCTTCCATCTGCTTCTGGGCCTGGATGTCGGTGTGGGTACCGACCATCCGCAGCGGCTGGCCGTCGGCCGTGCGGGTGACCACGCGGCCGCGATCCAGCACCCAGCGCCACTCCCCGTTGGGATGGCGGGCACGGAACTGGGTGGTATAGGCATCGCTCTCGCCGCGCAGGTGGGCATCCATCGCCAGGCGCACCGCGGGCTGATCGTCCGGGTGGACGTTCTCCAGCAGCGCGCTGACACCGTCGGCATGACTGTGGGAATCCTCGATGGGCTGGCCGTCCCAGCGCCGTGAGCGGCGCACACTGTCACTGGGCAGATCCCAATCCCACAGCCCGTGCCCGGCATGATCCAGAGCCACTTCCCAGCGGCTGCCCGCGTAGGCGGCGACCGGCTCGGGCACGCTCAGGGTGAAGGCCAGCAGGTGCCCATCCGGATCGTGCACGGCGCGCATCCAGCCATCGAAGCGACCACCGGGCCCGCCGGGAAGCTGGCAGGGCACCAGCCCACCGTCGGCGGCGAGCAGGCGCAGGTCTTCCAGCACCTCCCCGTAGGCGGCGACCGTTGCCGACAGGCCATGCTCGCGCGCGGCCGGGTTGGCGGCGATCGGGCGACCGGCACGGTCGAGGATCACCAGCGCCGAGGCCAATGGGTGCTGCAGCAGACTCGCGATAATCCCTTGGTCCACGCCCTGTAACTCCGATAACGCACCCGACAACCGGGGAACGCAATCGTTAACGGCGGAGATTGCGGTTTATTGAGTTCCCTGGTGCCCTGCATCCTCGCCCGGGGCAGGTAAGATGACACTCGCCTTGTCCGATTGGCCCCGCCCTGCCCCATGTCGACCCGCCTGCCAGGCCCTTCCGAACCCGCTGCCGAGACCCCGCTGGCACGCGATCTGCGCCGCGACCGCTGGCGCGTGGTCGTGGCCTACCTGGTGCTGGCCCTGGTGTGGATCCTGAGCAGCGACGCGGCGGTCAAGCTGGTGGCCGGGGATCTGCAGACGGCCGCACAGTGGCAGACCATCAAGGGCACATTCTTCGTGGTCGCCAGCGCGGCACTGATCTATCTGCTGCTGCGCCCGCTGGCCCAGCACGTGCTGCACACCCACGCGCGGCTGGAGAGTTCGGAAACGCGCCACCGGCAGATGTTCGAAGGCAATCCCGGGCCGATCCTGGTCTACGACCTGGCGTCGCTGGCGATCCTGGACGTCAACCCGGCCGCGGCCAGCTTCTTCGGCTTCAGCCGCGAGGCCTTCACCGCGATGCCGATCACCGCGCTGTGGCCGCCCGGGCACGAGGCCATGCTCGAGGCCAAGCTGGACCACATCCGCGCCAATCCCGAGCAACTGTGCGTGATCACCGCCGACCTGCGCCTGAGTGACGGCAGCACCCGGCGGATGGAGATGCGCAGCAATTTCATCGATTACGGCGGCCGTCGCGCGCGTCTGTTGATCGCGATCGACCGCACCCGCGAAGACCAGGCGTTGTTGCGCCGCGACCAGGCGCTGGCCCGGGTGGAAGAAGCGCACGAGATGGCGCGCATCGGCGCATGGGAGATCGATCCGGCCACTGGCCTGGGCCGGTACGCCAATCAGGTGTATCGCCTGCTCGGGCGGCGCGCGCCCGACGCCCGGCGCTGGCACCGGTTCGATGAGCTGCTGGTGCCGGCCGATCCGGCCACGGCGGCGCTCAGCGAACAACTGTTGCAGGAGATGAGCTCCGGTGAGCCCGTGCAGATCGATGTACTACTGCCGTTGCTGGCGATGGACGGGCGCGCCCTGATGGTGCACCTGCGCGCCGAGAGCGGCCAGGACGACGCCGGCCGCCCGCGCGTGCTGGGCACCTTGCAGGATGTCACCGAGCGCGAGCAGTCGCGGCGCCTGCTGCGTGAGCGCGAAGAACAATTCCGCGAGCTGGTGCGGGTACTGCCTGATGGCGTGGTGATCCTGTCCGAGGAGCACGTGCTGTACGCCAATGCCTGCGCGGCCACCCAATTCGGCTACGGACACCACACCCTGCTCGGCGAACCGCTGGCCGCCCTCGTCACCGACGACGACCTGCCCCGCGTGCGGGCGCAGTTGTTCGCCCAGTTGCCCCTGCAGAGCGCCGGGGCTGGCGAAGTGATCGGCATGCGCCGCTTCAACGGCCAGGCCTTCCAGGCCGGCCTGGCGGTCGGCGATGTGCGCTACGGCGGGCGCAACTGCAAGCTGCTGATCGTGCGCGACCTCAGCGAGCCCGAGCGCATCCGCGAGGCGCTGGAAACCAGCAACCGTGAGTTGCAGGCGATGGCCGGGCGACTGTTCTCGCTGCAGGAGGACGAGCGCCGGGCGATCTCGCGCGATCTGCACGACGACATCGGCCAAGCGATCACCGCGATGAAACTGTCTGCCTACGCCGCCCAGGACGAGCAGGACGCCGCCCGCCGCGATGAAGACCTTGCCCAGATCATCCAGCTGGCCGATGCGACCGTCGGCAAGCTGCGCGACATTTCCACCCTGCTGCGCCCACCGCAGCTGGATGCGCTGGGGCTGGAAGCGGCACTGCGCTGGCAGGCCGGCGTGCTGTTCCGCTCGGCGGCGATCGAACTGCTGCCGGACATCCAGTCCCTGCCCCGACGCCCGGCCGGCGACATCGAACAGGCGTGCTTCCGCATCGCACAGGAGAGCCTCACCAACGTGCTGCGCCACGCCCGCGCCAGCCAGGTCAACCTGCACCTGCGCGATGTGGACGACCACGGCCTGCACCTGCAGGTCCGCGATGATGGTGAGGGCTTCGACCCGGACGGCCCGCGCGGGCTGGGCCTGATCGTGATGCGCGAGCGCGCGCAGAGCGTGGGTGGCACATTACGCATCGAATCGGCGCACGGCGCCGGTACCCTGATCGACCTTTACCTGCCGTACCGCGCCGCCGGCGCGACGGCTCACGACGCTCTGGAACACTGACCCATGTGGAACCCTTCCCTGCCCCTGGTCAGCATCGAGGATGCACCGCCCCGCCTGGGCGCGGGCAACCCCGAGCTGCAGGCCATGGTGACCGAGGCTGCCTCTGGCGGCACGCCGCTGATGCTGATGCACGTGGATATCGACCACTTCGCTTCGGTCAACGAGAACATGAGCGCGGAGGTGGGCGATCAGGCCCTGGTGCTGGTCGCACAACGCCTGCTGCACCACCTGCGCGGGCGCGGCAAGCTGTGGCGCCACGGCAGCGATGAATTCCTGCTGGCCGTGCCGCGCACTGCGGACATGCCGCTGCCCGAGGACCTGGCCGAGGAAATCCGCCAGCAGCTTGAGCTGCCGCTGTCGGTGCTGCCGTACACGTTGTTCATGACCGGCAAGCTGGGCGTGAGCCTGTGCCCGGAGCACGGCACCGGCGTGTCGCGCCTGCTCGACCACGCCGAAGATGCGCTGCACCAGGCCGCCCGCGAAGGCGGCAATGCGGTGCGCATCCACGCGGTGGATACGCCGTCCAGCGCACATAGCGAGAGCATCATCGCGCGCCAGATTGTCGACGCCATCCCCAATGGCGAACTCAAACTGCGTTACCAGCCGCTGGTCAGCGCCCGCGACGGCCACGTGGTCGGCATGGAAGCACTGCTGCGCTGGCAATCGCCCACGCTGGGCATGCTGGTGCCGGAGCGCTTCATGCGCACCGCCGAGCGCCTGGGCATCATCGTGCAGATCGGCACCTGGGTGCTGGAAGGCGCGCTCAAACAGGCCAAGCTGTGGCGCGACCAGGGCTTCGATGACTTCACCATCGCAGTGAACGTATCCACCCTGCAGTTGCTGCGCCCGAACTTCTTCGCCGAGGTCATGTCGCTGATGCAGGCCGCTGGCGTCCCGGCGCAGATGCTGACGCTGGAGATCAACGAAAGCGCGCTGACCAACAATGTCAACTTCGTGCACGAAACCCTGGTCAACCTGCGCAACGAAGGCATCAGCCTGAGCCTGGACAACTTCGGCACCGGTGATTCCAGCCTCAGCGCGCTGGTCCGGTATCCGGTGGACAAGCTCAAGATCGACCGCAGCTTCATCAAGAGCGCGCCGGCCGGCAACCGCGAAGCCGCGATTGCCCGCGCGATCATCGCCATGGGCCACCAGCTGGGCATGACCGTGATCGCCAACGGCGTGGAATCCCAGGCCCAGCTCGGCTTCCTGCGCCGCAACGACTGCGATGTGTTCCAGGGCTATCTGTTCGGCGAGCCGATGTCGGCCGATGCCGCCGGCATGACCCTGCGCCGCCGTTACCTGCGTCCGGAGGCCTTCGCAGAAACCCGTCCGGACCGCACGCTGCTGCTGCTGGATGACGAAGAGAACGTGCTGCGCTCGCTGGTGCGCCTGTTCCGTCGCGACGGTTACCGCATTCTCGCTGCCGGCAACGTGCGCGATGCCTTTGATCTGCTGGCCATCAACGACGTGCAGGTGATCCTGTCCGATCAGCGCATGAGCGACATGAGCGGCACCGAGTTCCTGGGCCGGGTGAAGATGCTCTACCCGGATACGATCCGCCTGGTGCTGTCCGGTTACACCGACCTCAACACCGTGACCGACGCGATCAACCGTGGCGCCATCTACCGGTTCCTGACCAAGCCGTGGAACGACGATGAGCTGCGCAAGCACATCCACCAGGCATTCCGCACCCACGAGGAACAGCGCAGGGCGAACACGGCACCGGCGCCAGCGCTGCCGGCGGTTGACGCGGAGTGAGTCGGATTGAGGCGGATTGAGACGGATTTAGACGGATTTAGACGGATTGAGGCGGATTGAGGCGGCAGCCGACCAACGGTCGGCTCTACGTTGCACGCGCCGGAGATCCTGGTAGAGCCGACCGTTGGTCGGCTGCTCTTGCCCAACCGAACGCGATACCTGAAAGCCCGCGCAATGCGGGCCAGCGGCCGGCGCGACGGTTGTCGGATCAGCGCGGCTGTTTGATCGGCAGCACCAGCCGGAACTTGGAGCCCACGCCCGGCGTGCTCTCCAGATCGATGCGGCCATGGTGCTTGTTGATGATGCTGTAGGAGATCGACAGACCCAACCCGGTGCCGCTGCCGACCGGCTTGGTGGTGAAAAACGGATCGAAGATGCGCTGGCGCAGGTCCGGCGAGATGCCGCCGCCGGTGTCTTCGAATTCCACCCAGACCGTGTCGCCCTCCACCCCGGTGCGCACATGGATCGTGCCGCGGTCGGCAATGGCGTGGCCGGCGTTGAGCAGCAGGTTCATGTACACCTGGTTCAACTCCGACGGCAGGCACTCCACCAGCGGCAGCTGGCCGAACTCGCGGTGCAGGGTCACCTTGTACTTGAGCTCGTTCCAGATGATGTTGATCGTGGATTCCAGGCCCGCATGCAGGTCCACCAGCTTCCACGACTCATCCCGGCCGGAATACGAGAAGTCCTTCAGATCGCGCACGATCCGGGTCACCCGCTCGATGCCCTCGCGTGATTCGGCCATCAGCTGCGGAAGATCGCGGCTGATGAAATCGATGTCGAAGCGTTGGCGGATGTCATCGATTTCCGGGATCAGCGCCTTCGGGTCCGGCGCACGCAGGGCCCGCTCATAGGCTTCGATCACGGTGAACAGGCTGCGCAGGTATTCCTGCAGGCTGCCGAGGTTGGAGTGCACATAACCGATCGGGTTGTTGATCTCGTGCGCCACACCGGCGGCGAGCTGGCCGATCGAGGCCATCTTCTCCGACTGCAGCAGCTTTTCCTGGGTGCCGTTGAGGCGCAGGTAGGCCTGGCGCAGTTCGGCATGGCGCTGCTGCAGCTCGCGCTCGTAATCCTCCTGGCCTTCGATGCGGCGGAACAGGGCCAGATAGTGCCGCTGGCCGCCATCGTCATGATGGTAGACGTGGGCGATGACCATGCGCTCGTCGACCGGCAGGCTGCCGTTCCAGTGGCCGTTGAGGCGCGCCTGTTCCAGCGCATCCGGTGGCAGCAGCTGGCGCAGCCATTGCGCCGGGGTCAGGGCGGCATCGCGCTCGGCCTGGCCGAGGATCTCGCTGACGGCGGCATTGGCCAGCGCCACGCTGCCATCCTCGCGGAACAGCAGCACGCCCTCCTTGATCCGTTCAAACAGGGCAAGCAGGACCGGATGCGGGGGCAACGGGGCGGTGACAAGGGCGGAAGTTACGGTCACGGTCACATCGAGGCGGCTGGAAACAGGCGCTCAATATACGCGGTGACGTTCACATCGGCAGCCGGGGGCCGCCAGACGGGGAGATCAGGCGACCGCGAGGGGCCGCCGGGTATGCAGGATGTGCGACTGGCCCTTGGCGTCATACGCCGAGGATTCTTCACTGCGGCCGAGCTGGCGCAGGGCCCAGTTGACCTCGCGGCGGCGGCGCGACAGCAGCACACCGTTGGCGTGGTTGCGCTCGGCCAGTTCCTGCACGCGTTCGGCCTGGCCGACCGGCAGCGCGGCCTCGAGCGCCCGAAGCGCTTCCAGTTTGGCGCCGGTCGCACGGATCAGCGCGTGCACGTCATGCTCGACCAATGCCTGGCGTTCGACGTCCAGGGCATCGCTGAGGCGTTGCAGCGGCTCGCTCATCGCCAGCTTCATCCCTGCAGCTGCTGGTCCAGCTCAAGCATGCGCGAAGCGATCGCGTCAGGATTGATCTTGTAGCTGCCGTTCTGCAGCGCATCGCGCACCGCCTGCACACGCCCGGCATCGATCGCCGGCGCCGTGGACAATTCACGCTGCAGGGTCTGCAGGCTGGTGGCTTCGCCGGTCAGGCGCAGGCTGTCAGCGGCTTCCACCGGCCGGGCCGGGGCATCGGTGCTGACGCTCGGCTTGTTACCCGGGGCGACGCTGCGCAGATGGGCGGTGGCCGGGAGGTTGCCGTCGATTTTCTGGCTCATGGAGTTGTCCTGGGAATGCGGTTCACAAGGGATAACGGCCGGGCGGACGCCATCTTTAGGGGAATATTGCAGGTTTTGCCGGAAAAGTGGCGCGTATTCACAATCGTGTTCAGCGCGTCACTAAAACGTCACCGCTGGCCGCGACGGTGCCCTGCACGATCTTGCGGGACGACAGGTTCTCGACCGAGACCCGCTCGTTTTCGCCGGCATCGGCCATGGCGCGTCCGGCCACCCGGACCTCCACCCCGCCCCGCCGCGACACCAGCGCGACGCTGTCGCCCCGCCGCACCAGCCGCTGCGCGACCAGGTCATTGGCCGACAGCAGGCTGCCCGCACTGAGGGTCCTGCGTGCCACGCGACCGACCGCCGCGGCCGGATCGGCCAACGCGGCGCCGGCGATCCGGGCCGCATCACGCTGGCCAGTGGTGATATCGGCGGCCGCCAGGGTTTCTCCAGCGGCCACGCCACGGTTGAGGATCAGTACGGTCTGGTTGCGACGCACTTTCACGGGCACGAACAGGCGCCAGCCACCCGCATCGGGGCAGCTGACCTCCACGGTGCTGCTGCCGGTCGGCTGGGCCGCCAGCGGCTGGCCGCAGGCCGGCAGGCGCAGTGCCGAGTCCAGCGTGGTGTCACCTTCACTGCCGGCCGGCAGGGTGCCCAGCGCCGCCTGGCGGATGCTGTCCACGGGTTGCCACCCACCGGCGGCCCAGGCGGGCGCCACCAGCAGCAGCACGGCAAGGACAAAAGAACGCATGGGCACTCCACGGGCAAGGAACATGGGCAGCACGATGCAAGGGCCGTGCCGAACCCCTGCGCATGCCGCGCTCAAGTCATCGGCGGTGCCGCCGATACCAAGGCCATGTCCCATGACCTGCTCAACCGCATCGACCAGCGTACGCGCCTGGCCGGCCACAATCGTCTGGCCCTACTGCTGTTCCGGCTGGGTGGCCGTCAGCTTTTTGGCGTGAATGTCTTCAAGGTGCAGGAAGTCCTGCGCCGTCCCGGCCTGTTCCAGGTGCCGGGGCTGCCCAGCCAGTTCGCCGGCGTGGCCGATGTGCGTGGCCGCTCGGTGCCGGTGCTGGACCTGGGCCTGGCGATCGGCCACCCCGAGCGTGATCCCGATGCCGACAAGGCGCCCGGCTACCTGGTGGTGACCGAGTTCAACCGCTCCATCCAGGGCTTCCTGGTCAGCGGTGTGGAACGCATCGTCAACATTGCCGTCGAAGACATCCACCCGCCGCCCGAACTGGGCGCCGAGTCGAGCTACCTGACCGCCGTGACCCGTTTCCAGGGCGAGCTGATCCAGGTGATCGACGTGGAAAGCGTGCTGGCCGACATCGCTGAGATCCGCGGTGAGGCGGTGCTGGATCCCTCCATGGCCCTGCCGCCCGATGCCCCGCCGATGCAGGTGCTGGTGGTGGACGACTCGCGCGTGGCCCGCCAGCAGATCCGCAGCGTGCTGGACCAGCTGGGGGTCGGGGCGACCCTGCTCTCGGACGGCAAGCAGGCCCTGGATCACCTCCTACAGATCCATGCTTCGGGCGAGAACCCGGCCGAGCGCTACGCCATGGTGATCTCCGATATCGAGATGCCGGCGATGGACGGCTACACCCTGACGACGGAAATCCGGCGTCACCCGGGCCTGGCCGGCCTGTACGTGCTGCTGCACACCTCCCTGTCGGGCGTGTTCAACAACGCGATGGTGGAACGGGTCGGCGCGAACGCGTTCGTGGCCAAGTACTCCCCGCATGAGCTGGCGGACTTCCTGCTGGACCGCCTGCGCAAGGTGGCGATGGCGGCATGACACGCCGCCCACCGCGGCCGGAATGACCCCCGGCCGCTAGGCGACATCCACGCCCGGCGTGGATCCACCCCGGCGTGAACACGCCGCCGGGGAGCGGCCCGCCGCCCCCTCTGGCACGCCGCTTGCACTGCCCCAGGCATCGTCCCGTGGGAGTGCGTCATGCCCAATCTGATTTCGAACTATCTGGGTGTCCACGCCCAGGCCATGCCGTTGCGCGAGCAGCGGATGAAGCTGATCGCCAGCAACCTGAGCAATGCCGACACCCCCGGGTACAAGGCCCAGGACCTGGACTTCGATGCCGCCCTGCGCAATGCCCAGGGCCTGGATGGCAACGGTCTGCTGAAGACCACCAGTGAAAAGCACTATGAGATCGGCGGCGGGTTGAACCCGTTCCAGATCGCCAAGGAAGGCGTGCAGCCGAGCATCGACGGCAACACCGTCGACCCGGATGCCGAACGCGCCGCCTACGGCCGCGCCGCGCTGGAGTACCGCGCCTCGCTGAGCTTCGTCGAATCCAAGGTGCGCTCCATGCTCACCGCGATCACGGGGCAGTAAGCCATGAGCAATCTGCCCATCTTCGACATCGCCGGTTCCGCGCTGCAGGCGCAGTCCGTGCGCATGAGCACCATCGCCTCCAACCTCTCCAATGCCGACACCGTCGCCGGCTCGGCCGATGCGGTCTACAAGCCGCTGGAGCCGATCTTCCAGTCGGTCACCAGCCGCAACGATCCGAACATCACCACGGTGCAGGTCAAGGAGATCAGCCAGAGCAACGCCGCGCCGATCCAGCGCTACGAGCCGGGCCACCCGCTGGCCGATGCCGATGGCTACATCTACCAGCCGGACGTGGACCCGGTCGCGCAGATGGTCAACCTGATCTCCACCTCGCGCAATTACCAGGCGGGCGTGGAAATGCTGACCACCGCCAAGGAACTGGCGCTGGCCACGCTGACCATGGGTCGCTGACCCTCTAACCGCAGGAATCCCCTCCCATGAGCAGCACCACCGGCGTCGGCCAGAACAGCAGCGACATCTACAGCGCACTGGGCCTGAACGCGCCCAACAGCGATACCAGCAAGAAGAAGAGCACCCTGGACCAGGCCGATTTCATGCGCCTGATGACCGAGCAGCTTCGGCACCAGGATCCGCTCAAGCCGATGGACAACACCCAGATGGTCGCGCAGATGGCGCAGCTGTCGCAGGTCCAGGGCATCACCGACCTCAACAACACGGTCAAGGGCTTCCAGGATTCGATGTCCAGCGACCAGATCCTGCGCGGCGCGGCCCTGGTCGGCCACGAAGTGCTGGTGCCATCGGAAAAGCTGGCCCTGGAGAAGGATGGCGATGTGACCGGCATGGTCGCCGCGCCCGGTGCGGGCTTCGTGACGGTGGACATCACCGACGCCAACGGCGTCAAGGTCAACCAGATCAGCGTGGAAGCCAAGGCCTCCGGCGAAGTCACCTTCGATTGGGACGGCAAGGATGCCAACGGCAACCGCATGGCCGAAGGCACCTACACCATCGCCGCCTCGCACACCGATACCGCCGGCACCAAGACCAAGCTCAACACCTACGTGCAGGCCCCGGTGGAGAGCGTCACGGTCGGCACGGACGGCCTGTACCTCAACCTCAAGGGTCTGGGCACGGCCCCGATCGACTACGTGCTCCGCATCAGCTGAGCCGCCTCACCCGCATCCACAGGAGCATCCCATGGGCTTCAACGTCTCGTTGTCCGGCATCAACGCAGCCAATGCCGATCTGAACGTCACCGCGAACAACATCGCCAACGTCAACACCACCGGCTTCAAACAGTCGCGCGCGGAGTTCGCCGATCTGTTCTCGGCCACCAGTTATGGCCTGTCAAAGAACGCGGTCGGTTCCGGCGTGCGGGTGACCAACGTGGCCCAGCAGTTCTCGCAGGGCAACAACGAACAGACCGGGCGCAGCCTGGACATGGCCATTTCCGGCGAAGGTTTCTTCACCCTGACCATGAACGGTGAGCGCGTGTACTCGCGCGCCGGCAATTTCCAGACCGACCAGGCCGGTTACGTGACCAACCCGCAGGGTGCGCGCCTGCAGGTGTTCGCCCCGAATGCGGACGGCACCAACTTCGATGCCGGCCGCCTGACCGACCTGCAGCTGATGACCACCGACAGCCCGCCGCGGCAGACCGGCAAGGTCGATGTGAGCTTCACCCTGCCGGCCAACGCCAAGCAGCCGACGGTCGCCGCCTTCGACCCGACCGACTCCAACAGCTACAACCACTCCACCGGCGGCATCACCGTGTACGACTCGCTGGGCGTGAGCCACACCCAGACCTCCTACTTCGTGAAGACCGAAAACCCGAACGAGTGGCAGGTTTACAACTACGTGGACGGCAAGGCCGCTGGGACCCCGACCACGCTGCAGTTCTCCGACAGCGGTGCGTTGACCAGCCCGGCCAACGGCCAGATCGTCATGGATCCGTTCACCCCGACCACCGGCGCCGGCGTGCTGTCGATGTCGCTGAACCTGAGCGGCTCGACCCAGTACGGCGAGAAGTTCGCGCTGCGCAACACCCAGCAGGACGGCTATGCGGCAGGCAAGCTCAACGAGATCACCGTCTCCGAAGAGGGCATCGTCTACGCCCGCTACTCCAATGGCGATGACAAGGCGCTGGGCCAGGTCGCCCTGACCACCTTCAACAACGCACAGGGCCTGGAAGCCAAGGGCAACAACCTGTGGACGGAAAGCTTCGCCTCGGGCACGCCCCGCACCGGTGCGCCGGACAGCTCCAACCTGGGCAAGATCCAGGCCGGTTCGCTGGAAGCCTCCACGGTCGACCTGACCGAGCAGCTGGTCAACATGATCACCGCCCAGCGCAACTTCCAGGCCAACTCGCAGATGGTCTCCACGCAGGACCAGATCACCCAGACCATCATCAACCTGCGTTGATGAGCCACTGACCGCAACACGGGACTACACCGATGGACAAGGCACTCTACGTCGCGATGACCGGTGCACGCGCCTCCCTGCAGGCGCAGGGCACGCTGTCGCACAATCTGGCCAACACCGATACCCCCGGCTTCAAGGAGGCGCTCGCCAACACCGAGGCCTTCCCGATCAAGGGGACCGGCTATGCCTCGCGCGTGGATGCCCTGCACGTGGATGCCGGCTTCAACCGGCGCATGGGCGCCCAGCAGATCACCGGCAACCCGCTGGATCTGTCCCTGCAGGCCGGCAACTGGCTGGCCGTGCAGGCACCGGGCGCCAATGGCGGCGAGGCGTATACCCGGGGTGCGGCGCTGTCGATCACGCCCAATGGCCAGCTGGTGACCGCCGGCGGCCATCCGGTGCTGGATGAGAACGGCAACCCGATCGCGATCCCGCCGCACCAGGCGATGGACATCGGCAACGACGGCACGATCTCGATCATCCCGCTGGGCGAAGGCCCGCAGACGATGGCCAACATCGGCCGCATCCGCGTGGTGCAGGCCGACGACGCACGGCTGGAACGCGGCCTGGATGGGCTGATGCGCAACAACGACCCGCAGCAGCCCTTCGTGCAGGCCCAGGGCAAGTCGCTGGAAAGCGGCCAGCTGGAAGGCAGCAACGTCGATGCGGCCGGTGCGCTGGTGCAGATGATCCAGCTGCAGCGCCAGTACGAAATGCAGGTGAAGGTCATCAAGCACGGCGATGACAACGCACGCAGCGCCAACAGCCTGCTGCGCCTGGGCGGTTGACCGCGCGCCGTGACGTAATCCCGGCGCCGTTCTGGCACGCGCCATGCATTGCCCTTCGCAAGGGCCGCACCACGCGGCCACCCGCTACAACACAGGAATGACGCCATGAACCAGGCATTGTGGATCGCCAAGACCGGACTGGATGCGCAGCAGACGCGCATGTCGGTGGTTTCCAACAACCTCGCCAACACCAACACCACCGGTTTCAAGCAGGACCGTGCCAGTTTCGAAGACCTGCTGTACCAGCAGGTCCGTCAGCCGGGCGGTGCGTCCTCGGCGCAGACGCAGCTGCCTACCGGCCTGCAGATCGGCACCGGCGTGCGCGTGGTGGCCACCGCCAAGAACTTCGAGCAGGGCAGCCAGCAGCAGACCGGCCGCGCACTGGATGTGATGGTCAACGGCCGCGGGTTCTTTGAAGTGCAGATGCCGGACGGTTCCTCGGCCTATACCCGCGACGGCTCGTTCCAGCGCAACCAGGATGGCGAGCTGGTCACCAACAGCGGCTACCCGGTGCAGCCGGGCATCCAGATTCCCGAAGGCGCGCAGTCGCTGACCATCGGCACCGACGGCACGATCAGCGTGAAGATGGCCGACGCCGCCGCCTCGGTGGAAATCGGCGCACTGACCCTGACCGACTTCGTCAACCCGGCCGGCCTGCAGGCCCGCGGTGAAAACCTGTTCCTGGAAACCACCGCCTCCGGCCCGGCGCAGAACGGCAATCCCGGCCTCAACGGCCTGGGCACCGTGGTGCAGGGTGCGCTGGAAGGCAGCAACGTCAACGTGGTGGAAGAGCTGGTCTCGATGATCGAAACCCAGCGCGCCTACGAAATGAACGCCAAGGCGATCTCCACCACCGACGCGATGCTCGGCTACCTCAACCAGAACGTCTGATCGGTCGACCCGGGAACCTGCCATGTCGCGTCTTGCCCCTATCCTTCGCCTGCTCGCCGCCGCCTTCCTCATCGCCACCCTCGGTGGCTGCGTGATCGCCGGCGATGTCCGCCCCTACCCGGCCATGGCGCCGGTGGAACCGATCATGCCCCCCTCGGCCCAGGCCACGGCCGGTGCGATCTACGCCGCCGGCCCGGGCCTGCAGCTGTACTCGGACCGTCGCGCCCGCGATGTCGGTGACCTGCTCACGATCACCCTGACCGAGAACACCACCGCGCAGACCACCGCCAACACCTCCACCTCGAAAGAGTCGGAGCTGAGCATCGGCACGCCGACGATCTTCGGTGCCCCGGTGACGCTGGGCGGCAAGGACATCCTCAGTGCCAGCGCCGCCGGCTCGCGCGACTTCACCGGTAAAGGCACCAGCGCGCAGAGCAACCGCCTGCAGGGCAGCGTGACCGTCACGGTGATCCAGCGCCTGCCCAACGGCAACCTGGTCGTGCAGGGCGCCAAGAACCTGCGCTTGAACCGGGGCGATGAGCTGGTGCAGGTGCAGGGCATCGTGCGCGCGGCAGACATCTTCCCGGACAACACCATTCCCTCCAGCCGTGTTGCCGATGCCCGCATCGTCTACGGCGGCCGCGGCGCGATCGCCCAATCCAACGCGATGGGCTGGTTGAGCCGCTTCTTCAACTCGGCGCTGGCGCCGTACTGAGCCTGACATGACTTTCTTCCTTTCCCTGTTCGGGCAGCGACGCATGGCGTACCCCCATGTGGCGAAGCAGCGACGCGCGGCGTCGCTCTACATGGTGACGCAAAGCATGGTGTCGCACGGCGCGACGCGTGCCGTGCTGGCGCTGCTGGCCGTGTTCGCGCTGGTCGCGCCCGCCTCCGCCGAGCGCATCAAGGACCTGGCCCAGGTCGGCGGCGTGCGTGGCAACGCGCTGGTCGGCTACGGCCTGGTGGTCGGCCTGGATGGCAGCGGCGACCGCACCAGCCAGGCGCCCTTCACCGTGCAGAGCCTGAAGAACCTGTTGGGCGAGCTGGGCGTCAACGTACCGGCCAACGTCAACCCGCAGTTGAAGAACGTGGCGGCCGTGGCCATCCATGCCGAGCTGCCGCCGTTCGCCAAGCCCGGCCAGCCGATCGACATCACCGTTTCCTCGGTGGGCAACGCGGTCTCGCTGCGCGGCGGCTCGCTGCTGATGGCGCCGCTGCGCGGTGCCGATGGGCAGGTCTACGCCATCGCCCAGGGCAACCTGATCGTCGGCGGCTTCGGTGCGCAGGGCAAGGATGGCTCGCGCGTGTCGGTCAACGTGCCCAGCGTCGGCCGCATTCCCAATGGCGCCACCGTCGAGCGTGCGCTGCCGGATGTGTTCAGCGGCGGTGGCGACATCACCCTGAACCTGCACAAGAACGACTTCACCACGGTCTCGCGGATGGTGGCGGCACTGAACACCGCCTTCGGTGAAGGCGCCGCCCGCGCGATCGATGGCGTCACCGTGGCGGTCAACGCGCCGTCCGATCCGGGCGCGCGCATCGGCCTGCTGGCGCGTATCGAAAACCTGGAACTGACCCCCGGCAGTGCGCCGGCCAAGGTGGTGGTCAATTCGCGTACCGGTACGGTGGTGATCGGCGCGCAGGTGCGCGTGGGCGCTGCGGCGATCTCCCATGGCTCGCTGACCGTGACCATCAACGAGAACGCCAACGTCAGCCAGCCGGGCGCGTTCAGTGGCGGCCAGACCGTGGTGACGCCGCAGTCGACCATCACCGCGACCAACGATGGCAGCCGCATGTTCAAGTTCAACGGCGGCACCACCCTGGATGAAATCGTGCACGCGGTGAATGCCGTGGGCGCGGCCCCGGGCGATCTGATCGCCATCCTGGAAGCCCTCAAGCAGGCCGGCGCGCTCAGTGCCGAACTCGAGGTGATCTGACATGCGCATCCAACCGGCCCTGGAACTCAATCCCGCCCAGCCCAACAGCCCGGCCAAGGTCGACAAGGTTGCCCGCCAGCTGGAAGGCCAGTTCGCGCAGATGCTGATCAAGAGCATGCGCGAGGCGAGCTTCGGCGATTCGCTGTTCCCCGGCGAAAACACCATGTTCCGCGAGATGTACGACCAGAAGATCGCCGATGCGATGACCCGCGGCCGCGGCTTGGGGCTGTCGAGCATGATCGCGCGCCAGCTGGGCGGCGCCGAGGGCGAGACGGCCAAGCCGGTCGATACCACGCTCAACCCGGCCGCGGCCCTGCGTGCCTATCAACTCAATGCACCGGCCGCCGGCATGCCGTTGCCGGCCAGCACCGCGCCGTCCGCGCCACGCGAGGTCGACCTGCTGCAGCAGTTGAACGGCGATGCACCGTCCGCGGTGCTGCAGCCGATGGAACGCGCGCTGGACCTGATTGCCGGCCGTGAAAGCAGCCAGATGCACGAGGCGATCGGCCGCAGCGATCCCTATGCGGCGACCACTGTGACCGATCCAGCCAGCGCCGACTGGGCCATGGCCGATGACCGCTGGACCGGCGTCAACCGCACTACGGCCACCGGCCCGAGCGCCGCCGATACCCTGGCGGCCAACACAGCCGCCGCCGAGCTCGGCCCGCACACGCCGGAAGGCTTCGTGGCCAGCATCTGGGGCCATGCGCAGCAGGCCGCGCGCGAACTGGGCGTGGATGCCAAGGCGCTGGTCGCCCAGGCCGCGCTGGAAACCGGCTGGGGCCGCAAGCTGGTCCGCCGCAGTGGCGGTGACAGCTCGCACAACCTGTTCGGGATCAAGGCCAATGGCTGGCAGGGTGAGCGCGCCACCAGCGGCACCCACGAGTACGTCAACGGTGTGCGCCGCAACGAGACGGCGAGCTTCCGCGCCTACAACTCGGTGGGCGAGAGCTTCGCCGACTACGTGCGCCTGCTCAAGACCAGCCCGCGCTACCAGAACGCCCTCCAGGCCGGCAGTAACGTGCGCAGCTTTGCGCAGGGGCTGCAGCGCGCCGGCTACGCCACCGACCCGACCTACGCGGCCAAGATCGCCGCGATCGCCGGCGGCCCGACCATCGAGCGCGCCGTCGCGGCGGTGAGCGATGCCGGCGAGCGCCTGGGCCGCACTTTTGCCAGCACCGCCAGCCCGACCGGGCTGGGTGTCATCCGTCGTTGAGGTAACCCATGTCCAGCGTACTCTCCACCGGCACCAGCGCCCTGCTCGCTTTCCAGCGGGCCCTGGCGACCACCAGCCACAACGTCGCCAACATCAAAACGCCCGGCTACAGCCGGCAGAAGGTGGACTTCGCCACCGCCAACCCGCAGAACTACGGGTATGGCGACGTCGGCAATGGCACCCGCATCACCGATGTCCGCCGCGTGGCGGACCAGCTGGCCATCTCGCGCCTGCTCGATGGCAGCGGTGAGCTGGCGCGCCTGAAGCAGTTGTCCACAATGGCCGACCGGGTCGATGCCATGTTCTCCGACGCCTCCACCAACGTCGCCGGGGTCTGGTCGAATTTCTTCGATTCGGTCAGCGGACTCTCGTCCAACGCCTCGGGCAGCGCCGACCGGCAGAACGTGCTGGACAGCGGCAAGACCCTGGCCAACCGCTTCCAGCAGCTCAATACCCAGCTCAACAACCTCAATGGCGAGGTCAACAATGGCCTGATCGCCGGCGCCACCGAGATCAACCGGTTGGCCCAGGAGATCGCCCAGCTCAATGGCTCCATCGGCAGCAACGCGGCCACGGCCGCCCCGGACCTGCTCGATCGCCGGGACCAGCTGATCGCCAACCTGGTCGGCTACACCGGCGGCAACGCGGTGATGCAGGACGGCGGCATCATGAATGTCTACACCGCCGGCGGCCAGGCCCTGGTGGTCGGCACCACCGCCTCCAAGGTCACCACCGTCACCGATCCGTACCAGCCCGAGCGCCTGCAGCTGGCGCTGGAAAGCCAAGGCCAGAAGATCACCATCAATGGCAAGACACTCGGTGGCCAGATCGGTGGCCTGCTGGAGTTCCGCGATACCGTCCTGACCCCGGCCCAGGCCGAGCTGGGCAAGCTGGCGATCGGCATGGCCAGCAGCTTCAACGACGTCCACCGCCAGGGCGCGGATCTGTACGGCAACATGGGCGGCGACTTCTTCACCATCGGCAACCCACGCATCACCGCCAACAGCAGCAACACCGGCACGGCCAGCATGAGCGCCAGCTTCGGCGATCTGTCCAAGCTGGATGGCCAGAACATCGTGATGAAGTTCGATGGCACCCAGTGGCAGGCCACCCGTGCCGACACCGGCGCCGCGATCCCGATGACCGGCACCGGCACCCCAACCGACCCGCTGGTGCTCAATGGCGTCAGCCTGGTCATGAGCGGCACGCCGGCCAAGGACGACCGCTTCCTGCTGCAGCCCACCGCAGGCGTGGCCGGCAGCATGGAAGTGGCGATCACCGACACCTCGCGCATCGCCGCCGCCGCGCCGATCAAGGGCAGCGCCGCGATGGCCAACACCGGCACCGGCAAGCTCACCGGGGTCAAGGTGACCGATGCCGGCAACCCGGCGCTGCGCAATCCTGCGGCGATCGTGTTCACCAGTGCCACCGAATACACCATCGATGGCGTCGGCCCGAACACCTACACCGCCGGGCAGACCATCACCGCCAACGGCTGGAGCTTCGTGCTGGACGGCGCACCCAAGCAGGGGGATACCTTCAACATCGGGCCGACCCCGGCCGGTTCTTCGGACAACAGCAATGCGCTGCTGCTGGCCAAGGTCGAGCAGGCCAAGACCTTCAATGACGGCACGATCACCCTGAGTGGCGCACTGGGTGGACTGACTACCCAGGTCGGCGCGGCTGCGCGCTCGGCCGAGTATTCCCTGATGGCACAGCAGGTGATCACCGACCAGGCCCAGGCGGCGCGCGACTCGATTTCCGGCGTGAACCTGGATGAAGAGGCCTCGGACATGCTCCGCCTGCAGCAGGCCTACCAGGCCGCCTCGCAGCTGATCTCCACCGCCGACACCATGTTCCAGACCATCCTCGGAGCCGTCTCGCGATGAACAACCGCATTTCCACCGGCATGATGTTCAATCAGTCGGTGTCCCTGATGCTCGCTTCGCAGGCAAAGATGAATCACCTCGAGCGCCAGATCGCCACCGGCAGCAAGATCGTGTCGGCCAAGGACGACCCGGTCTCGGCCGGTACGGCGGTCGGCCTGGACCGTACCCTGGCATCGCTGGACCGCATGCAGCTCAACGCGGGTAACGTGCAAAACCGCCTCGGCCTGCAGGAAAACGCCTTGGCCCAGGTCGGCGACATGATGGGTCGCATCACCGAATTGACCATCTATGCCAACAATCCGGGCCTGGCCGCCGCCGACAAGGAGTCGATGGTCACGGAAATCGAGGCGATCCGCGGCAATCTGCTCGCGGTGGCCAACAGTACCGACGGTACCGGCCGCTATCTGTTCGGTGGTACGGACGATGGCAGCCCGCCCTTCAGCCAGGTCGACGGCCGCATTGTCTACAACGGCGACCAGAACCAGCGCGAAGTGGAAGTGGGTCCGGATACATACGTGAAGGACGCCCTGCCCGGCAGCGAGATCTTCATGCGCATTGTCACTGGCGACGGGCATGTGGACGGAAAGGCCGCCGCCGGCAACACCGGCAGCGCCGTGCTGACCAACATCACCCGCGACAGCGACGGTAGCTGGAACGGGGAAGGCTTCAGCGTGCGCTTCACCGGCACCGACAGCTACGACCTGCTCGATGCCGGCGGCACCGTGGTGTCCAGCGGCACGCTCAAGACCGGCGACGACCTGGTGGTCAAAGGGGTGCGCCTTCACATCGAGGGAGCGCCTGCCGCGGGCGATACCTTCGAGGTCAGCCCCGCGTCCAGCCGCGACATCTTCGGCACCCTGGATTCACTGATCGGCGCACTGAAGATGGATACCGGCACCCCTGCCCAGCAGGCGGCCCAGCAGAACCTGCTGCAGAGCGGCCTGCGCGACGTGGCCCGCGCCTCGGAGCGGATGATCGACTCCCGCGCCGCCGGTGGCGCCCAGCTCAAGGCCCTAGACAACGCCTCGGACATGCGGGAATCGAACGTGGTCACGCTCAAGACCACCCTCTCGCAGATGCGCGACCTGGACTATGCCGACGCGCTGAGCCAGTACCAGCTGGAGAAGACCGCCCTGCAGGCGGCTCAGACCCTGTTCTCGCAGATGCAGTCGATGTCGCTGTTCAACATTATCCGCTGAGCCCCCCTTACAACCTGGTCGGCCTGAAGGCCGCGATGCTTTGAGCATCGCGGCCTTTTTCGTTCTGGGGCGGCGCGCCGACTGCCCGGCATCCTCCGGTAGTGCCGCGACGCTCACGGCACCCGTCTGCGCGTGCGGCCATGCCTGGTAGAGCTGCACGGAATTTCCAGGCCTGCGGCGGCCCACCGGCCTGGCGCCGTGAAATCCAGCCACCTGCCCCGCCCCGGCAAATCCATTTGAATCTCCGCCTAAAGGTTGTTGACAAAGCGCCGTTATTGATTTGGCAACAGCGAAGCACACAGCCAAAAACAAAAAAACGGCGGCGCTTCGTTCCATTCACCACCGGGATTCCAATAAGGGAGACGACCCATGGCACAGGTAATCAACACCAATACGATGTCGCTTAACGCTCAGCGCAACCTGAGCACCAGCGGCAACTCGCTCGCTACCACCATCCAGCGCCTGTCGTCGGGCCTGCGCATCAACAGCGCAAAAGACGACGCCGCCGGCTTGGCGATTTCCGAGCGCTTCGGCACCCAGATCCGCGGTCTGGACGTCGCAATCCGCAACGCCAACGACGGGATTTCCCTTGCGCAGGTAGCCGAGGGCTCTCTGAGCGAAGTGGGCAACAACCTGCAGCGCATCCGCGAACTGGCGGTACAGGCCTCCAACGCGACCAATTCTGCCAGCGACCGAAAGGCACTGCAGGCTGAAGTGACCCAGCTGGTCAGCGAAATCGACCGCGTTGCCAAGCAGGCGGACTTCAACGGCACCAAGTTGCTGGACGGTAGTTTCACCAGCCAGCTGTTCCAGGTCGGCGCCAACGCGGGCCAATCGATCGCTATCAGCAGCGTAGTCGATGCCCGGGCCAACTCGCTGGGTTCGGCCCTTTTCGCGGACGCCCTGAAGGCTACGGTACTGGGCGATGACGACGCGAAGGCGGCAGCAAACACTACCTACCAAGGCCTGCAGATTCAGGTGGCGGGCGATGGCGTTGATTTGGATGACGCCGAGGCACGGACTTTCGATATTGGAGACATCAACGTCAAGGCTGGCGAGTCAATCGCTGCTGCGACCGTGTCGGCCATCAATGGCAAGATCGGCGAAACCGGCATCTATGCCGAGATCGGAAAGGACGGCGGCATCATCCTGAGTTCGGTCAAAGCTGGTCAGCAGTTCAAGATTGATGCTGATGGTGAAGCGGGCACGGCACCAGACGGCTATACCGTTGAAGCTGCTACGGATGCAGTACTCGGTCTTGCAGGCACGGGCGGCACCATTCCCACCGACGGCAAGATCACCACTCTGCAGGACATCTCGATTACTACCGCTGCAGGCGCTCAGCAGGCGCTGGAAATCGTAGATAAGGCTCTTGAATCCGTGAACAGCGTCCGTGCCGACCTCGGTGCCATCCAGAACCGCTTCACCTCGGTCGTTGCCAATCTGCAGACCTCGACGGAAAACCTGTCGGCCTCGCGAAGCCGGATCCGTGATACGGATTTCGCGAAGGAAACTGCCGAACTGACCCGCACCCAGATCCTGCAGCAGGCCGGTACGGCCATGCTGGCCCAGGCGAACCAAGTACCCCAGAACGTGCTCAGCCTGCTGCAGCGCTGACATGAGTCGCCCCTGAAGCACGTCGGGGGCGCCTAACCCAACTCACGTGCAACTGCTCAAGGACCTCTCCTCATGGCACAAGTCATCAACACCAACACGATGTCGCTCAACGCTCAGCGCAACCTGAGCAGCAGCGGCGCTTCGCTGGCCACCACCATTCAGCGCCTGTCCTCGGGCTCGCGCATCAACAGCGCGAAGGACGACGCCGCCGGCCTCGCCATCTCGGAGCGTTTCGGCACGCAGATCCGCGGCATTGACGTCGCCATCCGCAACGCCAATGACGGCATCTCGCTCGCCCAGACTGCCGAAGGCTCGCTGTCTGAGATCGGCAACAATCTGCAGCGTATCCGTGAGTTGTCGGTGCAGTCCTCAAACGCCACCAATTCCGCCAGTGATCGCAAGGCCCTTCAGGCCGAAGTCACCCAGCTGGTCTCGGAAATCGATCGAGTTGCCAAGCAGTCCGACTTCAACGGCACCAAGCTGCTGGACGGCTCGTTCAACAGCCAGCTGTTCCAGGTTGGCGCCAATGCAAGTCAGGGCATCGCTATCGACAAGATCGTGAATGCGAAGACGGATTCTCTTGGCTCGGCAACCTTTGCTGAAGCCCTCGTCGGCACCGCTCTGGCCGACACTGCTTCGGAGCCTGCTGCAAACACTACTTACCAGGGCCTGCAGATCAAGGTCGCGGCTGAAGGCGTTGAGCTGGATGCTGACGAGGCCAAGACGTTCGATATCGGCGACATCAGTGTCAAGAAGGGCGAGTCCATTGCAGCCGCTACCGTCTCCGCCATCAACGGCAAGATCGGTGAGACCGGGGTCTACGCTGAACTGGGCAAGGACGGCGCCATCACCTTGACCTCCGTCAAGGCCGGCCAACAGTTCGCTACCGCTATCTCTGCCGATATAGACGCCGCCACGGTTCCCGAAGGTTACGAGGCGACTACCGCAACCGCAGAATTGCTGGGCCTGGCTGCCGCAGCTGACACCGGCGGCACCATTGCCGAGGACGCCAAGGGCTCCACTCTGAAGGATCTGTCCATCACCACCGCAGCCGGCGCGCAGCAGGCGCTGGATATCGTCGACAAGGCCCTGGAGTCGATCAACAGCAGCCGCGCCGACCTGGGTGCGATCCAGAACCGTTTCACCTCGGTCGTTGCCAACCTGCAGACCTCTACGGAGAATCTGTCGGCCTCGCGTAGCCGCATCCGCGATACCGACTTCGCCAAGGAAACCGCAGAACTGACCCGCACCCAGATCCTGCAGCAGGCCGGTACGGCCATGCTGGCCCAGGCCAACCAGGTGCCGCAGAACGTGCTCAGCCTGCTGCGCTGATCCACGCCTGCATCGTCCGCGCCGTCGGCTCCAGCCGGCGGCGCGGGCAATCCGAGGGCATCGCAAAGCACGCGCAGGAACGGGCCATGACCATGGGCCGGACACTCTCCCGGTCGCCACACCTCGTGGCCATGGCCCGCCCCTGCGGCAGAACTGTTATCAGCGCTGTTTGTTTGACTGAGCACCCCGGGTGGCTTCGTCTCCCCCCGTTTTTCAGTAGCCTGACCCCTCCTCTGCATTGGAGGAGGGTTTTTTGCAGGCTACCCAGCAAAGACGCGGACCGCCGCCCCTGCCCCAGGACACCTGCAACCGGCGTGCCAAACCCGCCCTCGCCCTGGCTGGCACAACTCCTGCATCAACGTGGTTCTAAAGACCTGGCGGCTACGGCCGCTACTTTCGTTGATGGCATCGCCCTGCGACTTCACGGCAGCGGCTATAAACAGGAGATACAACGTGGCGGACTTCGGTTACGGCGGCATCGGTTCAGGGCTGGACATTTCCGGCATGGTCAGCAGCCTGGTGGCGGCGGATCGCAAGCCGGCGGACAACGCACTGAACCTGCAGCAGTCCAAGGCCAAGATGCAGCTCTCGGCGATCGGCACGGTCAAATCCGCGTTCGATACCCTGAACACGGCATTGAAGGCGCTGAAGGCCAACACGGCGTTCGACGCACGTACTTTCTCGGCGAGCAAATCCGGTACAGACGAGATATTGACGGTCAGCGGCACCAATGCGGCGGCCGCCGGTTCCCACGCCATTGACGTGAAGGAACTCGCCACGGCCAACAAGTGGATTGCCGACACCTCGCTCCCGAAGACGGATACGTTTGGCGCCGGAACCCTGACGCTCACCGTGGGCGTGGGCGACAAGCAGAAGACGCTGAACATCAATGTCGAAGCAGACGACACCCTCAGCTCGATCCGCACCAAGATCGAGAAGGCGGGGCGCGCCTCGGGCGTCCAGGCCACGCTGATTTCCTCCGGCGACAACCAGTTCCTGTCGATTTCCCAGGAGAAGTCCGGTACGGCCAATGCAATCAAGCTGACCGCCGACCCCTCCAATGCCAAGCTCGCCGCTCTGGCAAACAGCCTGTCCGAACGGACCCCCGCCGCGGACGCCAGGCTGCTGATCGACGGCGTGGAGGTCACCAGTAGCGAAAACACCGTCACCGACGTGGTGCCGGGCCTGACGCTGAACCTCAAGAAGACCGGCGAAAGCACCGTCACCATCACCACCGACGTCGCCGCGGCGCGCAAGGTGATGCAGGACTTCGTCACCGCCTACAACGGCGCCATCGCGGCGATCAACACCGCGACCAAGTACGACATCGAGAACAAGGAGTCCTCTTCGCTGACCGGCGATGCGCAGATGCGCGGCGCCTCCAGCCAGCTGCGCAGCATGATGGGCGGCATTCTCAAGGATCTCTCGGCCGCCGGCCTGGACCCGAAGAAGATCGGCCTGCAGACCCGCGCCTATCCCAATGCCGATGGCAGCCTGGTGCTGGATACCGCCAAGTTCGACGCGGCCCTGGTCAATCAGGGCGGTGCCGTGCGCGAGGCCTTCACCGGTGATGACGGCGCGGCGGCGAAGCTGTTTGCGATGGTGGATGGCTACGTCAATACCACCGTCGGCAAGGAAGGCGCCTTCGTCTCGCGCACCAAGAGCATCAACAATACGCTGACGGACATCGACAAGCGCCGCAAGGCGCTCGATGTCCGCATGGAAGGCGTATCCGAACGTTACAAGAAGCAGTTCCTCGCGCTCGATGCGCTGATGAGCAAGATGAGCCAGACAATGTCCAGCCTTACCTCGCAGCTCTCGCAGCTCAGCGGTTGATCGATCGCAGCAGCGGACTCAAGTTGAACCGGCCCGCTGCCGATATCACTGGCAGGACACCTAGCAGGCTCCACCCGGTGCCGACGATGTCGCGAACTTCGCGGCCCCGCATGAAGGAGACATGATTGATGTACGGTTCCAACCGTCAATTCACCGAGCAGTACCGCAAGGTCGGCGTGCAGAGTTCGGTTACCGATGCCGACCCGCACAAGCTGGTCGCGTTGCTGCTGGCCGGTGCCTGCGAACGCCTTCGGCTCGCCCTGGCCTGCATGGAGCGCGGCGACCAGGCACGCAAAGGCAAGGCGATCGGCGAAGTCTGCGCGATCGTCGGCCACCTCAACGGCTCGTTGGACCATGAGGCCGGCGGCGAAATCGCCGGCAACCTGTCCTCGCTGTATGACTACGTGATGCAACGGTTGACCGAGGCCAATCTGCACAACGATCCGGCCGCATTGTCCGAAGCGCTTGAACTGCTGGGCGAGATCGATGCGGCCTGGAATGCCATCCCGCAGCAGCAGCGCCAGACCGCGCAGGTCGCCCCGTGACCTCGCTTGGCGCGCTGAACGCCCGTCTGGATGCGCTGGAAACCGCGCTGCACGACGAGAACTTCGACGAAGCGGGTCTGCAGCTGGATGCGCTCGACGCGGCCCAGCGTGACTACCTGGCCGGTCCCGCGGCCGGCTTCGATGTTCCTGGCCTGTCCTCGCTGCAGGCCCGCCAGCAGCGCATCATGCTGTTCATGATGCGGCAGCGCGAAGAGGCCAGCCGGCACATCCACAACGGCCACCAGTCCCTTCGCGCCGCGCAGGCGTACCTGACCGCAGAATCCCTGACATGACCGACCTTCGCACCAGCGCCATCCATCACCCGGCCGAAAGCGAGCTGTTCGATGAGACGCTGAGCTGCGACGTGGCGCTGCCGGCCGAGTTCCGCATCGGCAGCGCGGTGATCCGCCCCGGCACGGCCGAGACCCTGCTGCGCAGCGTGGCGCTGGTGGAGGATGCCCGCGGCGATGACGGGCATGACGAGCGCAGCGATGCCACCCTGCAGGTGCAGCGCCTGGAAGCCAAACTCGATCTGGTCATGGTGCTGCTGGGCCGCCTGGTCCGGCAGAGTGCGCAGGACCTGCCACTGCGCCCCCTGCGCTGGTCACGCCGTGGCATCCGCCTGGAACAGGGCAGCCGCAGCGGCGCCGCGCCGGGCAGCATGGGCGTGATCCGCCTGCAGCCCTGCGATTGGCTGCCCGACCATATCGACCTGCCCGTGGTGATCGTGGCCGAAGCGGCCAATGGCTCCGGCGCGCACTATCTGTGGCTGCGTTTCGAAGGGCTCAGCGATGCGCTGGAGATGGCCCTGGAGCGGC
Organism: Stenotrophomonas sp. TWI377; assembly: GCF_039674525.1. Lineage (NCBI taxonomy): Bacteria > Pseudomonadati > Pseudomonadota > Gammaproteobacteria > Lysobacterales > Lysobacteraceae > Stenotrophomonas > Stenotrophomonas sp. TWI377. Next base: position 121,545 of record NZ_JBDJNT010000001.1, on the reverse strand, counting down.
ATCTGTTCCGGCTGCACCGTCGCCAGATCGCAGAAGCACGTCGCCTGCGTTGACCGTACGGCCCCGACTGTGACGCATTCGGCTTGGCGGTAGGCCTTCACTCCGTTAAGGTGACGGCCTCCCCGCTCCCCAAGCAGCCTGTGCGCGTTCTCATCGTCGATGATCACACCCTGGTCCGTGCCGGCCTCAGCCGTCTGCTGCAGGGCTTTGCCGACGTCGAGGTCATCGCCGAGGCCAGCAACGCCGAGCAGGCGCTGCAGCTGAGCGTGCAGCATTCCCCGGATGTCGTCCTGATGGACCTGTCCCTGCCCGGCCGTACCGGGCTGGAGGCCCTGAGCGACATTCTCCTGCGGACGCCCGGCTCGCGCGTGGTGATGATGACCATGCACGACGATGCCGTGCACGTTCGCGATGCGCTGGATCGTGGCGCGGTCGGCTTCGTGGTCAAGGATGCCGCGCCGCAGGAACTGGAACTGGCGTTGCGCGCCGCGCATGCCGGCCAGGTGTTCCTGAGCCCGCAGATCTCGGCCAAGATGCTCGCCCCCATGCTGGGCAGGGAAAAACCAGTTGGAGTCGCAGCCCTGTCGCCACGGCAGCGCGAGATCCTGCGCCGTATCGGCAAGGGCGAGAGCAACAAGGAAATCGCCGCGGACCTGGGCATCAGCGTCAAGACGGTGGAAACCCATCGCGCCCGGATGATGGAATCGCTGGGCTGCCGCCGCGCCAATGACCTGGTGCTGCTCGCTGCCCGGCACCAGCACGAGCTGGAGTGATCAGCGCCGGTTCTCCGGCACACACGGCTTCCCCGCCACGCAGGGTGACGGATTTTTGAAGCCCGGCCGGCAGGCTGGGCACGGAAAGACAAGGACTGCGCGCCAACGCACGTCAAAATACCGCGCCGATGTCGGGATATCCCCTACACACTGTCAGGCATTTGACGACCCGACTCAGGAACCCCCTGATTCCCGGTGTACGGGAACACAAGCAAGATGTGTTCCATAACGCACCGGGGAGTCGGTGCGAACGGGGAACCACCTTGAAAGCCTCCATGTCGACCCAGATGGGTCAGCAGCTTCACCTCACCCCTCAGCTCCTGCAGTCCATCCGTCTGCTGCAGCTGGACGGCATGCAGCTGGAACTGGAGATCCGCCGCGCGCTGGAGACCAACCCGCTGCTGGAACTGGAAGAGGCGCCGGAACCGGTCGCTGCCGACACCGATCCGGTCAGCACCACCCAGGACGTGGCTGCCTTCGACGAACTGCCGGAATCCTCCCTGTGGGACGTGCCCGGTGCCGGCTGGCAGGACGGCGACGATGACCGCATGCAGCGCGTGGCGGCCGGTGAGTCGTCCGATCCGCAGCTGCGCGCCCTGCAGCGCCTGGCGATGGAAATGGATGCCCGCGAGCTGGCCGTGGCCGGTTTCTGGCTGGAGCACTGCGACGACGCCGGCTATTTGGATGCCCCGCTCGCCCAGCTGACCCTGCTGGCCAGTGCGCGCTGCGATGTGGATGCGGCCGGCGTGGAAGCGGTGCGCCAGCAGATCCTGCACGGCGATCCGGTCGGCCTGGCCGCCCAGGACCTGCACGAATGCCTGAGCGTGCAGCTGCGTTGCCTGCCCGGCCGTGTACCGGCCCGCCACCTCGCCCAGCGTGTGCTCGACGACGGCCTGGCCGCGCTGGCCGCCCACGACTACCCGGCGCTGGCCAAGCAGCTGGATGCCGAAGTCGCCGACATCCATGAAGCCGTCCGCCTGATCCTCTCGCTGCAGCCGCGTCCGGGTGAGAGCCTGCTGCCGGACAGCAACGGGGTGGTGATCCCGGACGTGGTCGCCTGGCACGCCGATGGCCAGTGGCGCGTCGCGCTCAACCCGGCCACCAGCCGCCGCCTCAGCATCAACCCGCAGTACGAGCAGGCGCTGGCCGAGACCAGCGACGCCGCACAGCCGCTGCGCGACATGATGCAGGAGGCCCGCTGGCTGACCCGCGGTCTGTCGATGCGCTACGACACGCTGCTGCGCACCGCGCGAGTGATCATCGAGCGTCAGGCCGGCTTCCTGACCCGTGGCGAAGAAGCGATGGCACCGCTCACGCTGAAGGAAGTAGCCGACGAAATCGGCATGCACGAGTCCACCGTCTCGCGCATCACCACCGGCAAGTACCTGCAGACCCCGCGCGGCACCCTGGAACTGAAGCACTTCTTCGCGGTGCGCCTGGAAGGTGCCAGTGTCTCCGGCCAGGCCGTGAAAGCGATGGTGCGCCGCCTGATCGAGTCCGAACCGGCCGCCCGGCCGCTGGCCGACGAAGCGATCGCCGGCCTGCTCTCGCGCCAAGGGGTGAACATCGCCCGCCGTACCGTTGCAAAATACCGCGAACAACTGGACATCGCCCCGGCGCGCGAACGCCGCCGCAGCCATGCCAGCACCCCGCACCTCCTGGCCCGGGTGGGCTGAAGGAAATGGAAGACATGAACAAGCTCACCGTCCTGCTGGTCGACGACCACGAAGGTTTCATCAACGCCGCCATGCGCCACTTCCGCAAGGTCGACTGGCTCGATGTGATCGGCAGCGCCGCCAATGGCCTGGAAGCGATCGAACGCTCCGAGTCGCTGCGCCCGAAGGTGGTGCTGATGGACCTGGCCATGCCGGAGATGGGCGGCCTGCAGGCCACCCGCCTGATCAAATCGCAGGATGACGCGCCCTACATCGTCATCGCCAGCCACTTCGATGACGCCGAACACCGCGAGCATGCCCTGCGCGCCGGGGCCGACAACTTCGTCAGCAAGCTGTCCTACATCCAGGAAGTGATGCCGATCCTGGAAGGCCTGAAGGGGAACGGATCATGAGCGAATCCCGCATCCTGGTACTGGACAACGACGCCGTGCGCGCCGAGCGCACCGTCGCCCTGCTGGAGTTCATGGACTTCAACCCGCGCTGGGTGGCCGACGCCAACGATTTCGACATTACCCGCCACCGCCCCAACGACTGGATGGCCGCGATCATCGGCGGGCTGGACAATTCCGACCGCAGCGATGCGCTGTTCGCCTGGCTGGGCAAGGGTGCCCTGCCCCCGCCGGTGATGCTGATCGACGGCGACACCACCGCATTCGCCCAGCAGTTCGGCCTGCACGAGGCCAATGTGTGGCCATTGGAAGCGCCGCTGCGCCACGCGCAGATGGAAGGCCTGCTGCGCCGTGCCAGCCTCAAGCGCCTGGATGCCGAGCACCAGGCCGGCGCCGTGCAGGACCAGGGCCCGACCGGCGATGGCGCGGCCGTCACCCAGCTGCGCCGGATGATCGAGCAGGTCGCCGCGTTCGACACCACCGTGCTGGTGCTGGGCGAATCGGGCACTGGCAAGGAAGTGGTCTCGCGCTCGATCCACCAGCGCTCGCCCCGCCGCGATGGCCCGTTCGTGGCGATCAACTGCGGCGCCATTCCGGCCGACCTGCTGGAAAGCGAATTGTTCGGTCACGAAAAAGGCGCCTTCACCGGCGCACTGAGCGCCCGCAAGGGCCGCTTTGAAATGGCCGAGGGTGGCACCCTGCTGCTGGATGAAATCGGCGACATGAGCCTGCCGATGCAGGTCAAGCTGCTGCGCGTGCTGCAGGAGCGCAGCTTCGAGCGCGTCGGTGGCAATCAGACCATCCGCTGCAACGTGCGCGTGATCGCCGCGACCCACCGCGATCTGGAATCGCGCATCGCCGACGGCAAGTTCCGCGAGGATCTGTTCTATCGCCTCAACGTGTTCCCGATCGATGTGCCGGCCCTGCGCGAGCGCAGCGAAGACCTGCCCGCGCTGGTCACCACCATCGCCGGCCAGCTGGCCCGTACCGGGCGTGGTGAAGTGCGTTTCACCGGCGAAGCGCTGCAGGCCCTGGCCGCGTACGAGTGGCCCGGCAACGTGCGCGAGCTGACCAACCTGGTCGAGCGCCTTGCCGTGCTGCACCCCAGTGGCAACGTGCGCGTGCAGGACCTGCCGGCCCGTTATCGCGGTGACTTCGCCGCCGCCGCGCCGGTGGCCGTAGCGGCGCCAGCCGCCGTGGCCGACGAACGCCTGGACCTGCGCAGCTTCTCCTTCCACACCCCGGGCGCCCAGAGCACCCCGGCCCTGGACAACGGCAACGGCCCCGTCAGCCGCGCCCCGGCCCTGCCCGACGACGGCCTGGACCTGCGCAACCACATGGCCAACATCGAGTTGAACCTGATCAACGAAGCGCTGGAACGCACCCAGGGCGTCGTCGCCCACGCCGCCCAGCTGCTCGGCCTGCGCCGCACCACCCTGGTGGAAAAACTGCGCAAGTACGGCATCGAGCGCGACCAGACCGAACTGGCTGGCTGAGCCGATCAACACGTGGAAACCAGAAGCCCGGGCCTGTCCCGGGCTTTTTTGTGGATCTGTCAAATGGTCTCCGCCTCGAAGGCTCAGAGCACCCTCCGCCGGTTTTCCGGCGTCGACTCTCCGGCACGCCACCGCGTCACACCGCCGCTCGGCCACTCCCCGGCGCCTGACGAAGATCACGGCCGCGCCTGCAGGCGCTGCTGAATACGCAAACCCGCGCCCCCCTTACAAAACTGAACCACTCATCCGTTTCGGCACGGCACTTGCAACGTATTCCCGTGTAACCCACCCCTGCTTCGGAACGTTCCAGATGTCGCACTCCGTCACCTCGATCCTTTCTCAGATCCGCACCTTCCAGACCCAGATAGGGCAGCCCGCCGTCAGTCCGCTGACGGAGCTGCCGCGCAGCAATGCCATCCAGGGTCTGGTGTCCCCCCAGGAGATCCAGGGCCCGAGCTTTACCGAAACGCTGCGCGGCGCCATCGCCGGCGTCAACGATGCGCAGCAGAAATCCGGCGCCTTGGCCAAATCCTTCGAACTGGGTGAACCCGGTGCGGACCTGGCCAAAGTGATGGTCGCCTCGCAGCAGTCCCAGATCGCCTTCCGCGCCACCGTGGAAGTCCGTAACCGTCTCGTCCAGGCTTATCAGGACGTGATGAACATGCCGCTGTAAGGATAGAAACGCATGGCCCTGTCGCTCTCCAAAGAATCGCTGAACACCGAAAAGGCTGGGCAGTGGTTCGACCGGCTGCAAAGCCTGCAGATCACCCGTCGGCTCGGCCTGATGGCGATGATCGCCGTGGCCGTGGCGGCAGGGCTGTTCGTGTTCTTCTGGTCGCAGAAGCCGGGCATGGTGCCGCTCTACACCGGGCTGGACCAGAAGGCCACGGCCGAGGCCACCGACCTGCTGCGCGCGGCGCAGATTCCCTTCCAGCTGGATCCCGCCACCGGCGGCATCACCGTGCCGGAAAAGAACCTGCACGATGCCCGCCTGAAGCTGGCCGGCTCCGGCCTGACCGACAGCGGCCGTCTGGGCTTCGAACTGATGGAGCGTGACCCGGGCTTCGGCGTCAGCCAGTTCATGGAAAACGCCCGCTACCAGCACTCGCTGGAAACCGAGCTCTCGCGCACCATCAACACGCTGCGCCCGGTCCGTGATTCGCGCGTGCACCTGGCCATCCCCAAGCCCAGCGCCTTCACCCGCCAGCGTGACGTGGCCAGTGCCTCGGTGGTGCTGGAGCTGCGCGGTGGCCAGCAGCTTGAACGCGGCCAGATCGATGCGATCGTGCACATGGTCGCCGCCAGCATCCCGGACCTGGCGCCCGAGCGCGTCACTGTGGTGGACCAGAGCGGGCGCATGCTCAGCGTCTCCGATCCGAACAGCGAAGCGGCCATGAATGCCGCGCAGTTCGAGCAGGTGCGCCGCCAGGAAACCTCGTTCAATCAGCGCATTCGCGAGCTGCTCGAGCCGATGACCGGCCCCGGCCGGGTCAACCCGGAAGTCAGCGTGGACATGGATTTTTCGGTGATCGAAGAAGCCCGCGAGCTCTACAACGGCGAGCCGCAGAAGCTGCGCAGTGAGCAGATGAGCGAAAACAGCAGCAACGTGCCCGGCCCGCAGGGCGTGCCCGGGGCTGCCAGCAATACCCCGCCCGGCCCGGCCGCCGCACCGGCCACGGCGCAGGCGCCGACGGAAACCTCCAAGAACGCGACCCGCAACTACGAGCTGGACCGCACCCTGCAGCACACCCGCCAGCCGGCCGGTCGCATCAAGCGCGTCTCGGTGGCGGTGCTGGTGGACAACGTGCCGCGCGCCGGTGCCAACGGCAAGATGGCCGACCAGGCCCTCTCGGCGGCCGAGCTGACGCGCGTCGAAGCGCTGGTCAAGCAGGCGGTCGGCTTCGATGCCGAACGAGGCGACACGGTCTCGGTGATGAATGCCCCGTTCGTGCGCGAAGTGACGCCGGTCGAAGGGCCGAAGTGGTGGGAGCTGCCCCAGGTGCAGGACGCCTTGCGTCTGCTGCTCGGCGCGATCGTGGTGCTGGCCCTGGTATTCGGTGTGCTGCGCCCGGCGCTGCGCTCGATCACCGGCCAGACCAAGCCCAAGGATGACGAGCTGGAACCCCACCGTGCCGATGTGCAGCTGGTCGACGATGGCGAAGGGCTGCCGGCGATCGGCAGCGAGCGCCTGCACGCGGCCGGACATGAACCGCTGGCGCTGCCGGTGGACTCTTACGAGGAACGACTGCGCATGGCGCGTGAAGCTGTAAAGACCGATTCCAAGCGCGTGGCCCAGGTGGTCAAGGGCTGGGTGGCCAATGATTGATGCACCTCCCCCGCTGACCGGCGTTCAGCGCGCTGCCGTCCTGCTGCTCTCGCTGGGTGAACTGGACGCGGCCGAAGTGCTGCGCCACATGGAGCCCAAGGAAGTCCAGAAGATCGGCATCGCGATGGCGACCATGACCGACATCACCCGCGAGCAGGTCGAGCGGGTCATGGACCAGTTCGGCAGCGAGCTGGGCTCCAAGACCTCGCTCGGCGTGGGCTCGGACGACTACATCCGCAACATGCTGGTGCAGGCGCTGGGCACCGAAAAAGCCGGCAGCCTGATCGACCGCATCCTGCTGGGGCGCAACACCACCGGCCTGGACGCGCTGAAGTGGATGGATCCGCGTGCCGTCGCAGACCTGGTCCGCAACGAGCACCCGCAGATCATCGCCATCGTGATGGCCCACCTGGAAACCGACCAGGCCGCCGACGCGCTCAAGCTGCTGCCCGAACGCACCCGCGTGGACGTACTGCTGCGCATCGCCACGCTGGATGGCATTCCGCCGAACGCGCTCAATGAACTCAACGAGATCATGGAGCGCCAGTTCGCCGGCAACCAGAACCTGAAGTCGTCCAACGTGGGCGGCGTGCAGTGTGCGGCCAACATTCTGAACTTCATGGACAGCGGCCAGGATCAGGCGATCCTCGGCGAGATCGCCCGCATCGATGCCCCGCTGAGCGGCCGCATCCAGGACCTGATGTTCGTGTTCGACGATCTGGTCGACCTGGACGACCGCGAACTGCAGCTGGTGCTGCGCGAAGTCAGCGGCGAGCGCCTCGGCCTGGCCCTGCGCGGCGCCGACATCAAGGTACGCGACAAGATCACCCGCAACATGTCCCAGCGTGCCGCTGAAATCCTGCTCGAAGACATGGAAGCCCGCGGCCCGGTGCGCCTGTCCGATGTGGAAGTGGCGCAGCGCGAGATCCTGGCGATCGTCAAGCGGATGGCCGATGAAGGCACCGTCACCATTGGCGGCAACGCGGAGGCCATGCTGTGAACAACGCCGTGCGCTGGCTTGCCCCGGACCTGCTGGCGGTGCCCGAGCCGCCGCCGGAAGAGCAGTTCGAGCTCACCGAACCGGATCCGGAGCACGAGCCGGAACCGCTGCTGCAGCTGCCGACCCTGGAAGAAATCCAGGCGATCCAGGACAGCGCCGAGAAAGACGGTTTCGATCAGGGGCACGCCGAAGGGCTGGCCCAGGGCCAGGCGGAAGTGCGCCGGCTGATCGCGCAGATCGAAGGCATCCTGGATAACTTCAGCCGGCCACTGGTGCGGCTGGAGAACGAAGTGGTCGCCGCACTCGGCGAGCTGGCAGTGCGGGTGGCCGGCAACCTGGTCGGGCGTGCCTACGAGGCCGAACCGGAACTGCTGGCGCAGCTGGTCAATGAAGCGGTGGATGCCGTTGGTGGCGCGAGCCGCGATGTGGAGGTCCGCCTGCATCCAGACGACATCGCTGCGCTGGCGCCGGTGCTCAACCTGGCCCCGAACCAGCGCCTGACGCCGGATCTGAGCCTGAGCCGCGGCGACCTGCGCGTGCATGCCGAGGCCGTGCGCATCGACGGCACGCTGGATGCACGCCTGCGCGGCGCCCTGGATGCGGTCATCCGCAAAGCCGGAACCACCCCATGAACACCGATACCCTGCCCCCACCCGCCGAGTGGACCGCCGCGCGCAACCTGCGGTTGGCGTCGCGACTGGACAACATCCGCCCGGATACCGCGCATGGCCGCGGCCTGATCCGCGAAGGCGTGCTGCGCCGCGCGGTTGGCCTGACGCTGGAAGCAGTCGGCTGTGAAGCGCCGATGGGCGCCAGCTGCAAGGTCGAGGTGGCCGACGGTGGCTGGGTCGATGCCGAAGTGGTCGGCTTCGCCGGTGAACGCACCTACCTGATGCCCAGCGCCGAACTGCACGGCCTGCTGCCCAATGCGCGGGTCGTGCCCTCGCTCGGCCGCGGTGGCGTGGAAGTGGGCGAAGGCCTGCTCGGCCGCGTGATCGACAGCGACGGCGTGCCGCTGGATGGCAAGGGCCCGATCCGCGCCGAAGGCACCGTCGGCATGGCCGGCGTCTCGATCAACCCGCTCTCGCGTGAGCCGATCACCCAGCCGCTGGACGTGGGCGTACGCGCGATCAACGCCTTGTTGCCGATCGGTCGCGGCCAGCGTGTCGGCCTGTTCGCAGGCTCCGGTGTCGGTAAATCGACCCTGCTGGGCATGATGACCCGCTACACCGCCGCCGATGTCATCGTGGTGGGCCTGATCGGCGAACGTGGCCGCGAGGTCCGCGATTTCGTGGAAAGCACGCTGGGCGAAGAAGGCCTGCGCCGCGCCGTGGTGGTGGCGGCCCCGGCCGACCGCCCGCCGCTGGCCCGCCTGCACGGTGCCTACCGCGCCACCGCGATCGCCGAGTGGTTCCGCGACCAGGGGTTGAACGTGCTGTTGCTCATGGACTCGCTGACCCGCTTCGCCCAGGCCCAGCGCGAGATCGGCCTGTCGGTCGGTGAGCCGCCGACCACCCGCGGCTATCCGCCCTCCGTATTCGCCAAGCTGCCCGCACTGGTTGAACGCGCGGGCAATGGCGCCAAGGGCCGCGGCTCGATCACCGCGTTCTACACCGTGCTGACCGAAGGCGATGATCCGCAGGATCCGATCGCCGATGCCGCACGCGCGATTCTTGACGGCCACATCCTGCTCTCGCGCCGCGTCGCCGACAGCGGCCTGTACCCCGCCATCGACGTGGAGTCCTCGGTCAGCCGCGTGGTCACGGAAATTGCCGACGAACCGTGGCGCCTGCGCATCCGCAAGCTCAAGCGGCTGGTCTCGGCGTATTCGTCCAACCGCGACCTGATCGCGATCGGCGCGTATCAGCGCGGCAACGATCCGGCGACCGACGAAGCGCTGGAGCGCTGGTCGGACATTGTTGAATTCCTCGGCCAGGACGTCGGCAAAGCCGCCGACCTGCCGCACAGTCAGGCCGCCCTCAAGCGGCTGGTGGAACCAGAGAGTTAAGCCATGATCCAATCCAAGCGCTTCGACCCCTTGCTGAAACGAGCCCAGGACCACGAAGACGAGGTCGCCCGCGACCTGGCCGAGCGCCAGCGTGCGCTCGACACGCATGTGTCGCGCCTGGATGAGCTGCGCCGTTACGCCGAGGAATACGCCGGTGCCCAGATGTCGGCCACCAGCCCGGCCCAGCTGATGAACCGCCGCGCCTTTCTGGATCGCCTGGACAGTGCGGTCGCCCAGCAGCGCCAGACCGTGGACAACAACCGCGAGAAGGTGGACGCCGAGCGCGCCCGCCTGTTGCTGGCCAGCCGTGACAAGCAGGTGCTGGAACAGCTCGCCGCCAGCTACCGCGCGCAGGAAAAGGTGGTCACCGACCGCCGCGACCAGCGCGAGATGGACGATCTCGGCGCCCGCCGTTCGCGCCAGGCGCAGCGCGAAGAAGGCGAGAACGGAGGCAGCCCGTGATGCCTTCCGGCCTGCTCGGCGGCGCCGCCTCCGCGCAGAATGCGGGCGGCACCTCGTCCAGCCCCCGCGCGGACAGCACCCGCGGCACCGACCGTCGGGACTTTGACGCGCTGCTCAAGCCAGGTCGCGAGGCGCCCCGCAACGACACGCCGCGCAACGCCGGCAGCAGCCGCGACGCAGGCAAGAGCGCCACGACCGGCACCGCCAGCCAGGACAAGGACGCCGCGACACGCCCCGCCAGGCCCTGCGCCAGGAAGGCAGACGACACGGTCGCCCCCCCCGATACCGCTGCCACGGCACCGGCCACGGCGGAGAAGCCGGCCGCCGAACCGGCCGACGACACCGAGGCCGCATGGCCCCCGCTGGGGCTGGCCGGGCTGGCATTGAACGGCCTGCCGGTACCGGCGCCCACGCCCGTCACACCCGTGGCGACCGGCGCCGCCGCGGGCGCCAATGCGGCCCTGCCGGCCGTGGCCACCGCAGCCCCGGACGCCAACGCGACCCCGCCGGTGCTGGCTGCCGCGCCATCCACCGACGGCAGCATCGCCCTGCCCGCCTTGGCTGCCGAGGCTGCGCCGGCCGACGATGCCTTGCTGCTCAAAACCTTCACGGACGCCTTGACCGCGGCCACCAACGACGGCCCCGACGCCCCCGCCAGCCCGCTGCTGCATGCACTGCAGGGCATGACCGAGGCCAAGCCGACGGTGGCCAGCCTGTTCACCGGCTCGCCTACCGCCACCCCGCATCTGGGGGGTGAGGAGTTCGACGATGCCGTCGGCGCGCGCGTCGGTTGGCTGGCGGACCAGAAGATCGGCCACGCCCACATCAAGATCACCCCGAACGACCTCGGTCCGATCGAGGTGCGCCTGCAACTGGACGGCGACAAGGTCCATGCGAGCTTCACCAGCGCCCACGCCGACGTGCGCCATGCACTGGAAAGCAGCCTGCCGCGCCTGCGCGACCTGCTTGGCGAGCAGGGCTTCCAGCTTGGCAACGCCGATGTAGGCCACCAGCAGACCGCGCCCGATGGCGGACGAGGCGATGGCCGCGGCGGAATGAATGGCGAGGACGGAGAACCGGCGCTGGCCGACACCACGCTGTCGCCCTCGCAGTTGATCCGCCAGCGCGGCCTGGTCGACGCCTACGCGTGATCGCACGCGGCGGCGCGGGCTCCACCGCGCCGCCAGAAAGCCGACACGTCGTCTTCAGCATTCAGGCACGGCCTTTGCATGTAGGCAGGAAGCAATCCTCTGGAGCTTCCCCTCGTGGCCGCAGCCGCCGATAAAACCAAGAAATCCGCCGAGAAGGACAAGACCGCCAAGCCGCGCAGTCCGCTCCTGGTCACCGCCCTGGTCGCGGTGCTCGCCGCTGGCGCCGCCGGTGGCGGGGTCTGGTACTTCACCCAGTCCAAGCATGATGACAAGGCCGCCAAGCCGGCCGCCAGCAAATCCGCGGTGCCTGCCCCGGCGCAGTACTTCGGCCTTGAGCCGCCGTTCGTGGTCAACCTCAACAGCAGCTTCGACGGCCCGCGCTACCTGCAGGTCGAAGTGCAGCTGATGAGCCGCGACCCGGCCGCGATGGAGGCGATCAAGCTGCATGCGCCGGCCATCCGCGCCAAGCTGCTGATGCTGTTCTCCCAGGTCGAGCCGAGCGACATCGCCGACCGCGCCGGCAAAGAGCGCCTGCAGGCCAGTTCACTGGCTGAAGTGCAGAAGCTGCTCAAGGCCGAGACCGGCAAGCCCGGTGCCGACGAATTGCTGTTCACCAGTTTCGTGACCCAGTAAGGGCGACCATGAATGACCTGCTTTCCCAGGACGAGATCGATGCCCTGCTGCATGGCGTGGACTCCGGTGCGGTTGAGACCGACCTCGATGCGCCCACGCCCGGCGAGGCGCGCTCGTACGATTTCGCCAGTCAGGACCGCATCATCCGCGGCCGCATGCCGACCCTGGAAATGGTCAACGAGCGCTTCGCGCGCCTGTGGCGCATCGGCCTGTTCAACCTGATCCGCCGCTCGGCCGAACTCTCCGTGCGTGGCATCGAGCTGATCAAGTTCAATGACTACATGCACTCGCTGTACGTGCCGACCAACCTCAACCTCATCCGCTTCAAGCCGCTGCGCGGGACCGGGCTGATCGTGTTCGAGCCGACGCTGGTGTTCGCGATCGTGGACAACTTCTTCGGCGGTGATGGGCGCTACCCGACCCGTATCGAAGGGCGCGAGTTCACCGCCACCGAGATGCGCGTGATCCACTTGCTGCTCAAGCAGACCTTCGCTGATCTGCAGGAAGCCTGGGCGCCGGTGATGGATGTGGAGCTGGAGTACATCAACTCCGAGATCAATCCGCACTTCGCCAACATCGTGACGCCGCGCGAGTACGTGGTGGTCTGCCGCCTGCATGTCGAGCTTGACGGCGGTGGCGGCGACATCCACGTCACCCTGCCCTACTCGATGCTCGAGCCCATCCGCGAGCTGCTTGACGCGGGCATCCAGAGCGACCGCAACGACCGCGATGCCAGCTGGGGCGTGATGCTGCGCGAGCAGCTCAACATCGCCGAGGTCACGCTCTCCAGCGTACTGGCCACCAAGCGCATGAGCCTGCGCGACCTGACCAAGCTGAAGATCGGCGATGTGCTGCCGATCGAGCTGCCCAAGCAGGTGCCGGTGTGCGTGGAAAACGTGCCGGTGTTCACCGGCGAGTTCGGCGTCGCCAACGGTTTCAACGCGGTGAAGATCACCGCCACCCATCCCCCGGGCATCCGCCCACGCGTTCCCGTACTGCAGGAAGACCCGCAATGAACGATATCGAATCCAACGCGCCGGCACCGGCACAGTTCACCCAGCTGCAGTCCGATGACACCACGGTCGGCGACGAGCTCAACCTGGATGTGATCCTGGATGTGCCGGTGACGCTGTCGCTGGAAGTGGGCCGCGCCCGCCTGCCGATCCGCAACCTGCTGCAGCTCAACCAGGGCTCGGTGGTGGAACTGGAGCGCGGTGCCGGCGAATCGCTGGACGTGTTCGTCAACGGCACCCTGATCGCCCATGGCGAGGTGGTGGTGATCAACGACCGCTTCGGCGTGCGCCTGACCGACGTGGTCAGCCCGAGCGAACGGATCCGGAGACTGCGTTGAGTGCCGGGCTGCTGATCGCGGCCGGCGCCTCGACCGTCAAGGTCGGCCAGCATGCCGCCGCTGCACCGGGCATGTTCGGTGCGGTGCTGGCACTGCTCGGCGTGCTGGCGTTGATCGTCGGGCTGGGCTGGTTGCTCAAGCGCATGCCCGGCAGCGGCTTCCGCCCGGCCGAGGGGCTGCGCGTGGTCGCCAGCCTGACCGTCGGCGCGAAGGAGCGCGTGGTGGTGGTCGAGGTCAATGGCACCCAGCTGCTGCTGGGCGTCACTGCCGGCGGCATCAACACGCTGCATCAGCTGCCCGACCCCCTGCCGGCCCCGACGCCGGCGCGCCTTCCCGATTTCAAACACCTCCCGAATTTCGCCCAGCTGCTGCAACAGCGGCTGCGCAAGGAACCCTGACCATGCGTGGCCCCCGTACTTCCTGGACCCGTTACCTGCCGCTGTTGCTGACCGCTCTGCTGTGCGCGCTGCCGGCCCTGGCCTGGGCCGCGCCCGGCGTGCCGGGTGTGCCGGCACTGCCGGATGTGAATGTCGGCAAGATCGGCGGGCAGCCGGTCAGCCTGCCTTTGCAGACGTTGCTGTTGATGACGGCGATCACCCTGATCCCGTCGATGCTGCTGGTGCTGACCGCCTTCACCCGCATCATCATCGTGCTGGGCCTGCTGCGCCAGGCGCTCGGCACCGGCCAGACCCCGTCCAACCAGGTGCTGCTCGGCCTGGCGCTGTTCCTCACCGCGATGGTGATGCTGCCGGTGTGGCAGAAGGCGTGGGGCAGCGGCATGGCGCCCTACCTCAACGGCGAGATCGATTTCCAGACGGCCTGGACCCTGACCACCCAGCCGCTGCGCGCCTTCATGCTGGCGCAGATCCGCGAGACCGATCTGATGACCTTTGCCGGCATGGCCGGCCACGGCACCTACGACAGCCCGGATGCCATCCCGTTCCCGATCCTGGTCGCCTCGTTCGTTACCAGCGAGCTCAAGACCGCCTTCGAAATCGGCTTCCTGATCTTCATTCCCTTCGTGATCATCGATCTGGTCGTGGCCAGCGTATTGATGTCGATGGGCATGATGATGCTCTCGCCGATGCTGGTCTCCGCCCCGTTCAAGATCCTGTTGTTCGTGCTGGTGGATGGCTGGGTTCTGGTGGTGGGCACGTTGGCCGCCAGCTTCAATGCGGTCTGACCGCCCCACCCTGTTGATCGAAACGGACCCGAGACTGACATGACGCCCGAACTTGCCCTGACCGAACTGCGTGGTGGCCTGATCACCGTGTTGTGGGTTGCCGGCCCGCTGCTGCTCACCGTGCTGATCGTCGGCGTGGTGGTCGGCGTGGTCCAGGCCGCGACCCAGCTCAACGAACCCACCATCGCCTTCGTCGCCAAGGCCGCGGCGTTGACCGTGGTGTTGTTCGCGCTGGGCAGCCTGCTGATCGGCCACCTGGTCGAGTACACCACGCTGCTGTTCCAGCGCATTCCCCATCTGATCGGCTGAGGCAGCCGCCGTGGATTCCGCGACCCAGATGGCCGCCGATGGCCTGCAGGCCTTCGGCATGATCGGCACGATCCTGTGGACCATGCTGCGGATCGGCGCGATGCTGATGGCCATGCCGCTGATCGGTACACGCGCGGTGCCGTCACGGATCCGCGTGCTGCTTGCCGGCGCATTGGCGATCGCGCTGTCGCCGATGCTGCCGCCGGTGCCGGAATGGACCGGCTTCGATGCGGCCACGGTGCTGACCATTGCCCGCGAACTGGCGATCGGGGTATCGATCGGCTTCCTGCTGAGGCTGGTCTTCGAAGCCGGCGCGATGGCCGGCGAGCTGGTCGCGCAGGGTACCGGCCTGGCCTTCGCGCAGATGAGCGACCCGCTGCGTGGCGGCAGTTCCGGCGTGATCGGGCAGTGGTTCTATCTGCTGTTCGGCCTGCTCTTCTTTACCGCCAATGGTCACCTGGCCCTGATCTCATTGCTGATGGACAGCTACAAGGCCCTGCCGATCGGCACCTCGCTGCCCGACCCCCAGGCATTCCTGAGCATCGCGCCGACGTTCCTGCTGCAGGTGTTCCGCGGCGCGCTCACGCTGGCGCTGCCGCTGACCGTGGCGATGCTGGCGATCAACCTGGCCTTCGGCGTACTGGCCCGTGCGGCGCCCGCGTTGAACCCGATCCAGCTCGGCCTGCCGGTCGCGCTGCTGTTGGGGCTGTTCCTGCTGACCGTGCTGGCCGGTGAGATGGGCCCGCCCGTGCAACGCCTGTTCGACGCGGCGTTCGATGCCGCCGACAGCGTCAGCCGCTGACCCGGGACACGTGCGGGACAACCGCGTGGCCACCGTATCGCCCTGCACGCCTGCCACTTGCGATCCCCCCGGTGCGTGGCGTTAGTCTTGGCTGACGACGAAATCTTCACCCGCGCTCTGCGCTGATGGCGGCGCGTTCTGTCGTATCGCTCAGGCGTTGACCAAGGAGAGCGTCATCCATGCTGATCGGCAGTTACACCCCGTGGTTGGTGGTCGTGTCATTCCTGGTTGCCGTGCTGGCCTCGTTCACTGCGCTGGACATGGCCAGCCGCGTCACCACCGCGGCCACGCGCCGTACCACCTGGTTGTGGCTGATCGGCGGCGGCTGCGCGATGGGGCTGGGCATCTGGTCGATGCATTTCATCGGGATGCTGGCCTTCCGCCTGCCCATCCCACTCGGCTATGCGCTCGGCCTGACCACGGTTTCGCTGCTGGCTGCGATGGCCTCGTCCATCTTCGCGCTGTGGCTGGTCTCGCAACCGACCCTGCCGCACGGCCGCCTCGCCCTTGGCGCACTGCTGATGGGCAGCGGCATCGCCGCGATGCACTACCTGGGCATGGCCGCGCTGCACATGCAGCCCGGCATCGACTACCACCCCGGCTGGGTGGCCCTGTCGTTGCTCATCGCCGTCGTCGCCTCCTGGACCGCGTTGTTCATCGCCTTCCGCCTGCGCAGCAGCCATCGGCGCCTGCGCGACCGCGCCGCGCCGGCACTGGTGCTGGGCACGGCGATCGTGGGCATGCACTACACCGGGATGGCCGCCGCCCGCTTCCCCGCGGGCAGCATCTGCGGTGCCGCCGGCGGAGAGGGCCTGCAGGCGCAGTGGCTGGCACTGGTGGTGCTGGCCCTGACCATCGCGATCCTGGCGGTGGTGCTGATCGTGTCCTGGCTGGACCAGCGCATGGAGGCCCAGCTGCTGCGTCTGCGCAACACCGACCTGAGCAGTTCGCTTGACGATGCCTACGCCGAGCTGACCCAGGCGGCCCTGCACGACCCGCTCACCCGCCTGCCGAATCGCCGCCTGCTGCAGCAGCGGATCGAGCAATCCCTGGCCGAAGCAGAGCAGCGCGGCAGCCGGTTTGCGGTGATGTTCATGGACCTGGACGGCTTCAAGCAGGTCAACGATGCCTACGGCCACCAGACCGGCGACGCCCTGCTGGTCGCCGTGGCGGACCGCACCCGCAAGCTGCTGCGCCCGGCGGACATGCTGGCGCGGCTGGGCGGCGATGAATTCGTGCTGGTGGTGCCGATCGAGAACGACGAAGACGTGGCGACACTGGCCAGCCGCATCATCCAGACCGTCGGCCGCGAGCCGTTGCTGCCGCGCCACGACCTGCAGGTGACGGCCAGCGTCGGCATCGCGATCTGTCCGGACCACGCCGCCAGCGAGCGGCAGCTGATGGCCTTCGCCGATGCCGCGATGTACCAGGCCAAGGAGGCCGGGCGCAATGCCTACGTGCTGTTCGCCGAGTGGATGAACGATAGCGCCGAACAGCAGTTCCAGCTGTTGGCCGACCTGCGCCGCGCGATCGGCACCGAGCAGCTGTTCCTGCACTATCAACCCAAGACCCGCGTGGCCGGGCAGTCGGTCAGTGGCGCTGAAGCCCTGATCCGCTGGCGCCATCCCCAGCAGGGGCTGATTCCACCAGACCGCTTCATCCGCCTGGCCGAGCGCAGCGGCGTGATCAACGAGATCGGCCGGTGGGCGCTGGACGAAGCCTGCCGCCAGCTGCGTGTGTGGCACGACGCCGGGCATGACGGCTGGACGGTCTCGGTGAACCTCTCCCCGATCCAGTTCGCCTCGCCCAACCTGCTGCGGGAAGTGCGCGAGGCGCTGCAGACCCACCGGATCGAACCACGCCGGCTGATCCTGGAAATCACGGAAAACACGGTCATGCGCGACACCGAGGCGAGCCTGACGCTGCTGCTGGCGATGGCGGCGCTGGGCGTGGGCATCTCCATCGACGATTTCGGTACCGGCTACTCCAGCCTGCTCTACCTCAAGCGCCTGCCGGCGACCGAGATCAAGATCGACCACGCCTTCGTACGCGACCTGGAGAACAGCTCCGAAGACGTGGTGATCGTCTCGGCGATCGTGGCGCTGGGGCACGCGCTGGACATGGACATCGTGGCCGAAGGCGTCGAGACCGCCGGGCAACGCGCCTACCTGGAACGGCTGGGCTGCGACTACCTGCAGGGTTACCTGCTGGGACGCCCGGTGGACCCGGAGCGGTTCATGCAGCTGCATGACCACCCGCGCCCGCGGGTGGAGATCGCCGCCGGATGGAAGGCGCAGGCACGGCCAGGCGCGGCAACAGGCTAGCCGCACGCGCTGGAAATTGGCGGCTGCGCGCAATACCCTGCCCCCTACCATGGGAACAGCAGGCAGCAGGATGTCAGGGAAGAATGTGTTTGAAGGTCCGCGCTGGCAGCGCGATCTTGTTCGTTTCCTTCCCTTGAAGAGCCAGTTCGTGCTTTCCGGGAACATCCGCGACCTGCAGGCCGCCGAAGTGGCACCGGGCACGGTCACCGCGCAGAGCTTCAATCAGACCCTGTGCAACACCCTGCTCGACCAGGGCTATGCGCAGGTGCTGGGCTGGGATCCGTTGGCCGGCTTCCGCGCCCTGGAACGCCCCGGCACCGATCCCGCCAGCGGCATCGCCCTGCTGCAATCGCTGGGGCTGACCCCGGTGGACGGCGCCGCGCCCGCCGGTATCGACCTGCTCAGTGCCACGCTCCAGCGGCTGGTCGTGCGCCAAGGCGAGCCGGTGGCAGTGATCATCGATTTCGCCTCGCGCTTGGCAGTGCGCAGCGACGCCCTCAGCGCCGCCGAACACCAGCTGTTCACCCAGGCCCTGGTGCTCTCCCACCAGGCACGCAGCCGACCGGGCAGCGTGCAGCGCAAGCCGTTCTTCAACACGGTGCTCTGGGTAGTGGAGAAGGAAGGTGACCTGCCCGACTGGCTGCTGGTCGGCAACCCGCGCATCCGCCACATTCCGGTGGCCAAGCCGGACCAGCTCACCCGGCGCGCACTGGCCCCGGCGCTGCTCAAGGGTCTGGCCGGTGCCCCGGACGCCAGTGCCGAGGCCACCGCGCAGGCGGTGGATGCATTCGTGCAGAGCACCGAGGGGCTGCTGTTGCTGGACCTCAGTGCCATCGCGCAGCTGGCCCGGGTCGAAGGGGTGGCGGTGGACCAGATCGGCGACGCCGTGCGCCGCTACAAGGTCGGGGTCACCGAAGACCCCTGGCTGCGCATTGACCGGCAGCGCATCCGCATGGGCGACGCGTTCGTCCATCAACGGGTCAAGGGCCAGCACCATGCGGTGACCCACATGCTGGACATCGTCAAGCGCGCCATGACCGGCGTGGGTGCCAGCCGCAAGGGCAACCGGCCGCGCGGCGTGGCGTTCCTGGCCGGCCCGACCGGCGTGGGCAAGACCGAGCTGGCCAAGACCGTCACCAGCCTGCTGTTTGGTGACGAAAGCGCCTACATCCGGTTCGACATGTCCGAGTTCAGCGCCGAGCATGCCGACCAGCGACTGATCGGCGCTCCGCCCGGCTACGTGGGCTACGATGTGGGCGGCGAACTGACCAACGCCATCCGCGAGAAGCCGTTCAGCGTGGTCCTCTTCGATGAGATCGAGAAGGCCCATCCGCGCATCCTGGACAAGTTCCTGCAGATCCTCGATGACGGCGTGCTCACGTCCGGGCGTGGCGACCGCGTCTACTTCTCCGAGGCGCTGATCGTGTTCACCTCCAATCTCGGCATCTACCGTCAGGGCGAGCATGGCGAGCGCGTGGGCAACGTGTTGCCCGGCGAGCCTTTCGAGCAGGTGCAGAGCAAAGTGCACGACGAAATCGACCGGCACTTCAAGCTGGTCCTGAACCGGCCGGAGATACTCAACCGGATCGGCGAGAACATCATCGTGTTCGATTTCATACGCGAGGAGGTCGCCGTGCAGATCTTCGACCAGATGGTCGACGCGACCCTGGCCGACCTGCAGGCCCAGCACCTGCGCGTGACCCTGGCCGCGCCGGCCCGCGACGCGCTGCGCGCGCTATGCCTGAAGGACCTCTCCAACGGCGGGCGCGGCATCCGCAACCAGCTCGAGGCGCACCTGCTCAATCCGCTGGCGCGTGCCCTGTTCGACCAGGACGCGCAGCCCGGCCAGCAGTTCACCATCGTTGCGGTGGATGCCAACGTACTCCACCTGGAACGCGGTTGAACCGTCCCCTGCAGCTGTCACGCGTGCATTTCCCGGTGACCACGCTGGGGCCGGGGCAACGCCTGGGCATCTGGTTCCAGGGCTGCAGCATCCGTTGCAGCGGCTGCATTTCAGCCGACACCTGGGGGCCGGGGCGCACTGTCGTCGACGTGGCCTCCCTGCTCGAGCAGGTGGCCCCGTGGCTGGACCAGGCCGACGGCGTCACCATTTCCGGCGGCGAGCCGTTCGACCAGTTCGACGCCCTGCTGCAGATGCTGGTGGGGCTGCGCCAACGCACCGCCGCGGACATCCTGGTGTACAGCGGCCACCCGTTGGAAACGCTGCAGCCCATGCTGGACCAGGCGCGCGACCTGATCGATGCGGTGATCAGCGACCCCTACCTCGAACAGGCGGACCAGTCGCTGGCGCTTCGGGGTAGCGACAACCAGCGCCTCACCCTGCTTACCGCGCTGGGTCGGTCGCGCCTGGCCGGCCTGGAGCGGGCCAGCACGCCGGCCGACAAGGCACTTGACCTGATGTTCGATGCCACCGGCACCGTCTGGATGGCCGGCATCCCCCGCCGCGGCGACCTGCTGCGCCTGCGCGAGCTGCTGCGCGCGCAGGGCCACCAGGTACAGACCAGCGCACACACTTCATCGCGTCGTCCAGTCGAGTAACTCCATGATTCGTTTTTGCCCCAATTGCCACACCGAACGCGCGCTGGCCGAGATGTTCTGCGAAGGCCATGTCGATGCGCACGCGTGCGGCTGGGATCTGGCCGGCGAGCCGATCCATCCCGATGGCTGGCGGCCGCAGAGCGTGGTCACCCAGGCAGCGGTGCAGGCATCGACGGTCGGCGCCGTTGCCGCGGAGGTGGTCTGCGACAACGGCCACCCGATGACCCCCGGCGACCTGATGTGCCTGCACTGCGGCGCCAGCGCGACCGATGGGACGGCGGCGGCGGACCTGCCGCCTCCGGTGGCCGACAGCAGCGAAACGGTCATCGATGGCTGGCGGCTGCTGCGCCAGATCAGCAGCACCGACGGCGTGCGTGACCGCTACCAAACCGAACACACCACCACGGCGGTGCAGGCCGTGCTGACCCTGTACCGCCCCGGTGCCGAGCCCGACCCGGCCATCTATGATGTGATCCGCCGCCTGCCGCGCGCGCACGTACCGGAGATCATCGCCACCGGGCGCTGGGATGACCGCGCCTTTGAAGTGGTGGAAATGCTCACCGGTGGCACCCTGGCCGAACTGGGCAGCGTGATCGGCGACCGCGATGCGGTCCGGCATATCGTCAGCGAACTGGGCCAGGCGCTGCATGCGTTCAACGAAGCGGGGCTGCGCCACCGCGACCTGCGCCCGGCCAGCCTGCTGGTGCGAGCGCGCGCGCCACTGGACCTGGTGATCAGCGGATTCGGTTCGGCCCGGTTGTCCGAGTTCGACCTGGACATCGTCTCGCCCCTGGAGATCAGCCGCTACATGGCGCCCGAGGCGATCGCCGGTGGCGTGGCTGCCGCGTCGGACTGGTGGAGCCTGGGGATGATCCTGCTCGAACAGCTCACCGAGGGCGCCTGCTTCGAGGGCATCCATCCCAATGCCTTCCTGATCCACGTGCTGGCCAATGGTGTCCCGATTCCGGAAACGCTGGACCCGGAGCTGGCGCTGCTGCTGCGTGGGCTGCTGGCCCGCGACCGCCACCAGCGCTGGCAATGGCCGCAGGTGGCCGACTGGTTGGCCGGCATCGCCGTGCCGGCGCCGCCGGCGGCGCAGCACGCGCACGACGAGGGCGATGGCGCCAGCCTCCCGCTCGGCACGCGCCGCTATCATCGCCCGGCCGTATTCGCGCTGGCCGCCGCCCAGGCCGATGGCTGGGACCAGGCGCTGGACCACCTGCTGCGCGGGGCGATCATCACCTGGGCCGAGCAGGTCGGCCTGCCTGCCACCGGCATCGCCGGGCTGCGCCAGATTGCCCGCCACGAAGGCATCGAGGACGATTTCCGGCTGATGCTGGCGTTGAAGGTGCTCAACCCGGAAATGCCGTTGATCCATCGGGGCGACATCGTCACGCCCGGCTGGTTGCTTGAGCACCCGTTGGAGGGCTACCGGCTGATCAGCGGTTCGGTGCCGGACCTGCTGGAACACCTGCAGACCGACAACTGGCTGTGCAGGCTCAAGCGGCGCGAGGAAAGCGTACGCCAGCGCGCGCTGCACCAGCACATCGCCCTGGTCGAGGAATCCCTGCGCGTCTACCTGCTGTCCACCTCGCGGGCCAAGCTGGCCTCGCAATGGCAGGAACGCCAGCGCCTGCTGCCTGACACCGCGCATCCCGGGCTGCTGTCGCTGGCCGAGCGCCGGGTGGTGGCCGAAGAAGACCTGATCGTGTTGCTGAGCGCGGAAATCGGCCAGTTCCGCAGTGCCGAGGCCATCCTTGCCGAGGCGGCCACACTCGCCGCAAGCGCCGGTCTCGACGCCTTCGACAGCGACGCAGCCGCGGCCCTGCTACAGCACCCGCGTACCGAGCTGTATCGCAGCGTGGACGCGCGCATCCTGGGCTTCGCCCGCTCCGGCCTGCCCGTGGTGGATGGCTGGGCCGAGCAGTTCCGGCTGGAACGGCGCATGCCGCTGGCGCGCGCCCTGGTGGTGCTGGCCGTGCCCGCCAGCCGCTGGCTGCAGCCGCAGAAGCAGCAGTACGTGTCGCAGATCCTGGACTTCTTCGAAAAGAAAGTGGTCACGGCGGTGATGCGTGGCCCGCTGGTGCGCATGAGCATCGGCAAGACCACCGCACGCGTGGACATGCACGACGTGGACAGCGCCCGGCGCCCCGCCGCCGCGCTGCTCGATCACCTGTTGCAGCGCAACGCGCGCGCCGTGCAGCTGGACCCCGAATCGTTCCAGCGCAACCCGCTGCTGGAGCCCCGCCTGATGGCCCTGGCACGACAGAGCGCGCTGTACAAGCGCGACACCGGCATCGATGGGCTGTATCTGGGCTTTCCGTTCCTGCTCAGCCGCGATCCGCGCGGCACCTCGCGCACCCGCATCATTCCGCTGCTGCTGTGGCCGGCCACGCTGCTGCTGGAGCCGGGCACGCGCGGCCAGGTCGGGCTGGCCTTCGATGGCGAACGCGAGGAAGTACGGCTCAACCCTGCGCTTGAAAGCGTGCTGGGTGCCGAGACCTGCAAGCGCTGGCGCAGCACCGCCGACGAACTGCTGGGACGCTCGGCGATCCGGGCCGCCGATGTGATGGATGCCTTCGGGATGCTGGCCACGATCCGCTCGCGCAGCCTGGTCGGCCTGCCCCCGAGCAGCGTGGAGGTGGCGCCCTACCAGGACGAACTGGAGTGCGCCGCGGTACTGTTCCATGTCACGTTCATGGGCCAGGCCATCGGCGAAGACCTGCGCCAGCTCAAGGTTCTGTCGCCGTCCGGCACCGGCCTCGAAACCGCGTTGCGGCTGGCACCGCCGACCGACACCGACGGCACGGCCTCGCCTGCCACGCCGGAGCTGCAGCGCTACTTCACCGTGGCCAGCGATCCCTCGCAGGAAGCGGCAGTGCTGCAGGCACGGCAGGGACCGGGCCTGTTGATCGAAGGCCCGCCTGGCACCGGCAAGAGCCAGACCATCGTCAACATGGTGGCCGACGCGATCGGCCGGCAACGCAGCCTGCTGATCGTCTGCCAGAAGCATGCGGCGTTGGAGGTGGTGCACAAGCGCCTGGTCGCCGAAGGGCTGGGCCAGCGCGTGGTCATGCTCAACGACGTCAACCGCGACCGCGAACCGGTCATCCGCAGCATCCGCGAGCAGCTCGACGCCCTGTTTACCGCCGGCGCCACGCAAACGGCCTGGCAGCAGCAGCGCCAGCAGGTGGCCGCGCGGATCGAGGCACTGGAAGGCGAACTGGATCGCCACCAGCACAGCCTGCACCAGATCGACGACGCCACCGGGCTGAGCTACCGGCGCCTGCTCGGCGAACTGATCGCGCTGGACGCCGGCACGCCCCCGCTGGTCCTGCCCGCCCTGCGCCAACGCCTGCTGGCACTGGACCTGCCCACCCTGGTGCAGCGCGAAGAAGCCTGCGCGCCCTTGATCCGGTTGTGGCTGCCGGCCCGTTACGAGGGCAGCCCGCTGGCGCAGCTGCGCCCCTTCGCGGCCGACGCGGACACCCTCGCCGCGTTCGTTGCCGCCCTGCAGACGTTCACCGCGGCCGAACAGCACCGGCAGGCGATCCTGCTGGCGCACCCGGCCACCTTCGAGCTGGACGATCCCGCGCCGCACCAGGCGTGGAAGTCGGCGCACGTGGCGACCCTGCTCGGCCTGGATGACGCACAACGGAGCCGACTGGCACGCTGGCTGCCGCTGTTCCGCACCGCACGCGCGGGGCAGCCAAGCCAGGGTGACATCGCGCTCGACCGGCTGCAGCAGATCGAGAAGGCCGTGGCGGCGCTCGACCTTGAGGCCTACTCCAGCACGCTGTCACCGGTGCTCGCCAGCGTCGACGAGCGCACGCTTGCGCAGCTGCAGCGCGATGCCGCGCGCGTGCTGGGCGCGCGCGGCCTGCTGGCGCGCATCAACCCGCTGCACCTGCTGCGCCGGCGACGGGTGAACCGCGTCCTGCAGGCGCAGTCCCATGCGATGGGGGAAGCGGGCACCGCAGCACTGCTGGCCGGCGCGACGCTGGAAGCGCGCCTGCGCCCGCTGCGCACCGAACTGGCCGGCCTGCACCAGCAGCTGGCGCTGGACCCGGTTGGCCAACAGACCGGCATCGCGCTGGGCCCGATGGCACGCGCCAGCGCGCGCCAATTGCTGGATGTACAGGCACTGGCGCAGGCGCTGGCGCAGTCGCCGCGCCCCCAGCAGGCCGACGACGCGGCGCTGGCGGGCGACCGCGCGCACCTGGACGCACTGCTGCAGGACCTGGATGCCTCGCTCGCCCGGCATGCCGCCCGCCATGCCAGCGCGCAGCAGCTCGCACTGCTGGCCGACTGGCTGGAGCAGGCGCTGGTCGATGCATTGGCCGCCGCCATCGCCCACAACCACAGCAACGCCCAGGTGCTGCAGCACCTGCACGATGCCCTGCCCCATCTGCCCGCCTATCAGGCCTTCCGCGGTCGCGCCGGGCAGCTGTCGGGTGCAGACCTGGAGCTGCTGGCACTGCTGCGCCAGCTGCAACCGCAGCTGGATACTCTTTCCAGCGACGCGCTGGAGCCGGCCGTGCGCTGCCTGTTGCATCGCGAAGCACGGCTGGGCTGGAAGCACCGCATGGAGCAGGCGAACCCGGCGCTGCAGTTCGGCCAGGATGAAACCCAGGCCAAGGTCGCCAGCCTGGCAGCTGCCGACCAGCAGATGCGGCGGCTCAACCGCCAGATGCTGGGCACCCACATCGACCTGGAGCAGTTAGGCAACCGCAAGCAGTGGGAAGACGTCACCCGGCTGACCGGGCGCCGTTCGCGCCGCCTGCGCGAGTTCATCGAGCTGGGCAGCGAACTGGGCCTGATGCACCTGCGCCCGGTCTGGCTGATGAACCCGGACGTGGCCAGCCGCGTGCTGCCACTGCAGGCGGGGCTGTTCGACACGGTGATCTACGACGAGGCCTCGCAGATGCCGGTCGAGTTCGCCCTGCCCACGCTGTTCCGTGGCCGGGTCACGGTCGTCAGCGGTGATGAGAAGCAGATGCCGCCCACCGCCTTCTTCTCCAGCCGGGTGGAAAGCGATGAAGCAGAGGTCTTCGATGGCGACGAGCCCGATGCCGAGGTCGATGCCGAGCAGCGCGACGCCTTCGAGGAAACCTGGAACCGGCGCGAAATCAAGGATTGCCCGGACCTGCTGCAGCTGGCCCGCAATGCCCTGCCCAGCACCACGCTGCAGATCCACTACCGCTCGGCGTACCGCGAACTGATCGGCTTCTCCAATGCGGCCTTCTACGGCAACCGCCTCAACGTGCCGGTACGCCATCCGCGCAGCAGCATCGCGCGGATCAAGCCCCTGGAGCTGATCCAGGTCGACGGCGTGTACCAGCACCAGAGCAACCCTGCCGAGGCGGCGCGGGTGGTGGAGTACCTGGCCCAGGTGTGGCAACAGCCCTATGCCATGCGCCCCTCGGTGGGCGTGGTCACCTTCAACCGCAAGCAGGCCGAGTTGATCGAGGAACACCTGGAGCAGCGCGCCGGGCAGGATGCCGCCTTCCGCGCCGCATTCGCCGAGGAACGCGAGCGCAGCGAAGACGGCGAGGACATGGCGGTCTTCGTCAAGAACGTGGAGAACGTGCAGGGCGACGAGCGCGACATCATCGTGTTTTCCTCCACCTTCGGCCGCAACGCGCAGGGCACCTTCCGGCGCAACTTCGGCGTGCTCGGCCAGACCGGCGGCGAGCGCCGCCTCAACGTGGCCGTCACCCGCGCCCGGCAACGGGTGGTGATGATCACCTCCATGCCGATCGCCGACATCTCCGACCTGTTCAACACCCAGCGTGCCCCGGCCAGCCCGCGCGACTACCTGCAGGGTTACCTGGAGTACGCCCGGGCCCTGTGTGCCGGCGAGTTCGACGGCAGCGCACGGCTGTTGGATCGCCTGCAGACCGACCGCAGCGTGGCCAACCGCACCCACGCGGCGCCCGCCGACGAGTTCACGCAGATCGTCGGTGCCTACCTGCAGTCGCTGGGATGGAATGCGGCCGCCGCCAGCGAAGGCGATGCATTCGGGCTGGACTTCGCCATCGAACACCCCGACACCGGCAACTTCGCCATCGGCATCGAGTGCGACGCGCCCAGCCACCCGCTGCTGGCGCATGCCCGCGCCCGTGAAATCTGGCGACCCTCGGTCCTGCGTCGCGCCATCGGCGGCATCCACCGGGTGTCCTCGCATGCCTGGTACCACGACGGCGAGGCCGAACGGGCACGCCTGCGCGTTGCCATCGAGGCGGCCATGGCCCCCGCCCCGGTGCCGACCCCGCCTGTCCCCGCGCAACCGGAAACCCTGCCATGAGTGGTCCCAAAGTCGTCCGCATCGTGACTGCCGAAGAACTGCTGGCCCTGCGCGAGGCGATGCTGCACCGGCTGGACCAGGCGGTTGCGCGCTGGCAGGCGCAGTGCGAGCAGGTCGGCGAGCGTGACGCCTCGGCCGTGGCCGCCGTCATGGCACGCCGCCAGGCGCTGCAGGCACTGCTGGCAGACAACGACAACACGCGGTATGCGCAACTGATCGAGGCCGAAATCGCCTTCCTGCAGGCCGACACCCGCGACCGCGAGGCGCGCGCCGTGGACCGCGCTGCGGCAGGCCGCCAGCAGCAGCGGCGGCAGCGCGACAACGCGGCGGCCGTGCTCAAAACGCTGCAGGATCGACCCGTCGATGCAGACGCGGGCCTGCTGCAGGCGCTACGGGCACTGGCCGACGGTCATCCCGGTGCTGACGCGGAGGCGGTGCTGGCCCGTGCCTTCGCCCTCCTTTCGCCCCCGGAGGAGCAGGCAACACTGAGCGAGGACCAGCGCGCGTTGGCCACTGCATTGCAGACCTCGGCGCCCACCCCCACGCTGGCCGACTGGGCCGCCGGGCAGCCCGCCGACCCCGGACGCGAGGCGCGCCTGCTGCGCGTGGACCGCTACATCGCCGAACTGCAGGTACTGCAAGGCCCGGCAGTCGCCGCGCCCTACCTGGAGGCGCTGCACCACGCCGAGCAGGAAACCGCTCCGCAGCGGCGCAACCTGCTGCTGGACAGCCTGGTTCTGGAACTGGCCGCCGCCTCGGCCGCGTTCGCCCAGCGCCGCGTGCAGCTGGAGCGGCTGCAGGATGTGGCCAGCAGGCTGGCGGCACTGGACCCGGTTGACCCTGCGCCGTTGCTGGCCCAGGTGGGCGCGTGCAGTACCGACACCGCGCTGCCGCTGCTGACCGCGCTGGCCCAGCAGTGCGACACCGCCCTGGCCAGCCACCAGCAGGCGCTGGCGGCAGTTTCCCGGCGCCAGGCCGTACTCGACGGTCTGGCCAGCCTCGGCTATGAGGTGCGCGAAGGCATGGCCACCGCATGGCAGGACAGCGGCGCGGTGGTGCTCAAGAAAGCCGCCACCCCCGGCTATGGCGTTGAAGTGGGCGGCCAGGCCGACGGTGGGCGTCTGCAGGTTCGGGCCGTGGCGCTGGCGGCCGACCGCGACCGCAGTCGCGACCGCGACATCGAAACCCTGTGGTGCGGCGAGTTCGGACGGCTGCAGGCGCTGTTGCACGGTCAAGGCACCGAGCTGGTGGTCGAACGGGCGCTGGGCGTGGGTGAGGTGCCCTTGAAGGAGGCCATCGCCACCGCGACGCCGTCCGGACAGGTGCAGGTGTCGCACGCGCGCAGCGGCTCGATCTGACGTCACGGAACGGTTCTTGCACGACCCCGGGTATTCCCCCGTGTCGTGCAGCCCATGTCCGAGAACGAACAAGCCGGCGAAAAGACCGAGCAACCTACCGAAAAACGCCTGCGCGATGCCCAGGAACAGGGCAACATCCCGCGTTCGCGTGAGCTGGCGACGGCGGCTGTGTTCGGTGCCGGTGTGCTGGCGCTGATGGCCTTCTCCGGCACCATCGCCCGCAACGCCAAGACCTGGATGCAGGTCGCGCTGAGCCCCGAGCCGGGGCTGCGCCTGCATCCCCAGGCGTTGTTCGGGCACTTCGGCGAATTGATGCTGCGCTTGCTGGTGGCCATGTGGCCGCTGCTCGTGATCTGTCTGCTGGCCTGCTTCCTGTCGCCGGTGGCGATGGGCGGGCTGCGCTGGTCGAACAAATCGCTGATGCCCGATTTCAAGCGGCTCAGCCCGATGGCCGGCATGAAGCGCCTGTATGGCCCGGAAGCGATTGCCGAGTTCACCAAGTCCCTGCTGCGCATCGCCTTTGTCGGCACCGCCGCCGGGCTGGTGGTGTGGCACGGCATCCGCCCGCTGCGCGACCTGCTCAACCAGCCACTGGAGGCCGCG
Organism: Stenotrophomonas sp. TWI377; assembly: GCF_039674525.1. Classification (NCBI taxonomy): domain Bacteria; kingdom Pseudomonadati; phylum Pseudomonadota; class Gammaproteobacteria; order Lysobacterales; family Lysobacteraceae; genus Stenotrophomonas; species Stenotrophomonas sp. TWI377. The sequence continues at coordinate 92,835 of NZ_JBDJNT010000001.1, read as the reverse complement.
ATGATCCACGGCCTGGGCTTCACCCTGAAGCTCATGCTCGCCACCGGCGGCGCGATGATGCTGCTGGCCGCCATCGATGCGCCGTACCAGCGCTGGAACTGGATGCGCAAGCTGAAGATGACCCGTGAAGAGCTGCGCCGGGAAATGAAGGAAAGCGAAGGCAGCCCCGAGGTCAAGGGCCGCATCCGCCAGCTGCAGCAGCAGATGTCCAACCGCCGGATGATGGAGGCGGTGCCCACCGCCGATGTCGTGGTGGTCAATCCCACCCATTACGCGGTCGCCCTGAAGTACGACGGCGGAAAGATGGGGGCGCCCACCGTGGTCGCCCTGGGCGTGGATGAAACCGCCCTGCGCATCCGTGAAGTGGCCGACGGCAACAAGGTCGCCATCGTCTCCGCCCCGCCTTTGGCACGCGCCTTGTATCGGGAAGGTCAACTTGGAAAGGAAATTCCCGTGAGACTGTATTCGGCCGTGGCCCAGGTGCTCTCCTACGTCTACCAGCTGCGCAGCTGGGGGACCGGCCCGATGCCGGCGGCACCGAGCATCGATATCGATGAATTCGGCAAGGGAGGCCGCCCATGAGCGCGCAACCTGCCGGGATGAACGTGCGCCGCGCGCTGGACATGATCCGCCACGGCCTGGGGGCCCCGCTGATCGTGCTGGCCCTGCTGGCCATGGTGGTGGTGCCGCTGGCGCCGCCGGTGCTCGATGCACTGTTCACCTTCAACATCGCCATCTCGCTGATGGTGCTGCTGGCGGTGGTCTACGTGAAGCGCCCGCTGGATTTCACCATCTTCCCGATCGTGCTGCTGGTCACCACGATGCTGCGGCTGGCATTGAACGTGGCCTCCACCCGCGTGATCCTGCTCAACGGCCAGAACGGCCACGAAGCGGCCGGCAAGGTGATCGCCTCGTTCGGTGAGTTCGTGATCGGCGGCAACTACGCGGTCGGCATCGTGGTGTTCGCGATCCTGACCATCATCAACTTCGTGGTGATCACCAAGGGTGCCGGGCGCGTCTCCGAAGTGACCGCACGCTTCATCCTCGATGCCATGCCCGGCAAGCAGATGGCGATCGACGCCGATCTCAACGCCGGTTTGCTGACGCGTGAAGAGGCCAAGGCCCGTCGTGAGGAGGTCCGCGAGGAAGCCGACTTCTACGGCGCGATGGACGGTGCCAGCAAGTTCATCCGCGGCGATGCGATCGCCGGCATCCTGATCCTGTTCATCAACCTGGTCGGTGGCCTGGCGGTCGGCGTGCTCCAGCACGGCATGCCGTTTGGGGATGCCGCCGCGACCTACACCCTGCTCTCCATCGGTGACGGCCTGGTCGCCCAGCTCCCGGCGCTGCTGGTGTCCTCGGCGGTCGCCATGCTGGTCACCCGCGCCTCGCGCTCGCAGGACATGGCCCAGGCCATGATGGGCCAGGTGTTCGGCCAGTACCGTGCGCTGACCATCGCCGCCGCGATTCTGGCGGTGGTCGGCCTGGTGCCGGGCATGCCCAACGTCGCCTTCTTGACGCTGGCCGCGATCCTCTTCTTCATCGCGTGGAAGGCCTGGAAGAAGAGCACGGCCGAAGCCCGCGCCGCCGAATCTCCCGCCGCCAACCGTCCCGATACCCTCGGCCTGCCCGGCGCCGCGCCCTCGCCCTCGCCCACCGCCGAGCTGACCTGGGATGAACTGCGCCCGGTCGATCCGCTCGGCCTAGAAGTCGGCTACCGGTTGATCCCGTTGGTGGACAAGAACCAGGGCGGCGAGCTGATGGCGCGGATCAAGGGGGTGCGCCGCAAGCTCACCCACGACATCGGCTTCCTGATTCCCTCCGTCCATATCCGCGACAACCTGGAACTGCCGGCGACCGCGTACCGCCTGCTGATCCACGGGGTGCCGGTGGCCACCGCAGAGATCCATCCCGACCGCGAACTCGCGCTGGACCCGGGCAGTGCGCTGGGCACGCTGGAAGGCATTGCCGGCAAGGACCCCGCCTTCGGCCTGGATGCCACCTGGATCCAGCCGCACCAGCGCGCCAATGCCGAATCGATGGGCTACACCGTGGTCGACCCGGCCACCGTGGTCGCCACCCATCTGTCGCACCTGATTCGGGAGCACGCCCCGGAGCTGCTCGGCCACGAGGAAGTGCAGCAGCTGCTGGCCAACCTGGCCAAGAGCGCTCCCAAGCTCGTCGAAGATCTGACGCCCAAGTCGCTGCCGCTGTCGGCCGTGGTGCGGGTATTGCAGAACCTGCTGATCGAGCGCATCCCGATCCGCCAGCTGCGCAAGATCGTCGAATCGCTGGTGGAAAGCGCGCCGACCAGCCAGGACCCGGCCGTGCTCACCGCTGCCGTGCGCAACGCGCTGGGCCGTTTCATCGTGCAGGAGATCGCCGGAATGTCGCCGGAGCTGCCGGTGTTCACCCTCAACCCGCAACTGGAACGGGTCTTGCAGGAGTCCACGCAGGGCAACGGCGCCGCGCTGGAACCCGGACTCGCCGAGCGACTGCATCAAAGCCTGGCCGAATGTGTCGGCAAGCAGGAAGCGAAGAACGAGCCCGCGGTCGTGCTGGTACCTGGCCCGGTACGTGCGGCGCTGGCACGGCTGGTACGCCACAGCGTCCCCTCGCTGTCCGTACTCGCCTACAGCGAGGTGCCCGAGGACAAACGGTTGAAGCTGGTCGGCACGATCAGTTGAGCCGGGCGCCCGACGGTACCGCGACAGAAAACAGACACCTCATTCGATTTCACCGCAGCAGGAAATAAAGGGACTCCCTGACCGTGCAGACCACCGACAACCAGCGTTTCCCTTCCACGACTCCGCCGCCCCAGTCCCGGTACCACAGCATGAAAATCAAACGCTTCGTCGCCTCCGATATGCGCTCGGCCATGAACCTGGTGCGCAAGGAACACGGACCGGACGCAGTGATCCTGTCCAACCGCCGGATCGAGGAAGGTGTCGAAATCGTGGCGGCGGCCAACTATGACGAAAGCGCCGTGCAGCGTGCGCTGGAAGCGGCCCGCAAGGACGTGGCCCCACCGCCGGTGCCGCGCCCGCGCAGCGCCGCCGATGCCGTGATCGCCGCCGTGACCCGCCGCAGGGCCCCGGTCGCCGCGCCCGAGCCGGTGGCCGCGACCACCTCGGCCGTCGCCGCGCTGGCCCGCGCCGCCGTCGGCGCCACCGGTCGCACCCTGGATACCGCCAACGAGATCGTGCCGCCGCCGGGCAGCAGTGGCTTCGCCGCCACCCTGGCCCGTGCCAGCGTCGGCCCGGCCGTCAACGAACCGTCGCTGCCGGAGCAGATCTTCGCGCCGTTCAATGTCGAGCAGGCCGCGGCCGCGTCGCCAGCGCTGCTGCAGCCTGAGCCGCCTGTCGCCGAGCCCACCGTGGCGGCCGTGAACCCGCCGATCAACCGCGCGCGCTTCGTCATCGACCCGCCGATGGACGACGAACCGCACTTCCAGATGCACGTGCCGGCCGCGGCCGTGGCGATGCCGCCGCTGCCGGTCAGCGTCACCGTGCCGCCGGCCCTGCCCGCGGTCGAGAGCGTCGTGGCAGCGCAGGACACGGCCGCCCAAGCGCGTGCCGAAAACCCGGCGCCCGCCGTTGTCGCCGAACCGGCGCAGGCCCAGCCCCAGCCGGCCGCCGAACTGGTGGTGGTGCAGCGTGATGACGAAGAGATCCGCCAGCTGCGTCACGAAGTGGCCGGCATGCGCCATGTCATCGAGCGCGAGATGAACCGCTTCACCGATGAGCGCCTGCGCGGCTCGCCGGTCCGCGCTGCGGCACTGGACCTGATGGACGAGTACGGCTTCGATGCCGGCATCAGCCGCGACGTGGCGATGCAGATTCCGCTGGACACCGAAGCCCACCGTGGCCGCGGGCTGATGCTCGGCCTGCTCTCCAAAAAGCTGCCGATCGCCCCGGTCGACCCGCTCGAAGCCGGCGGCGTGATCGCCCTGGTCGGCCCCACCGGCGCCGGCAAGACCACCACCATCGCCAAGCTGGCCTCGCGCTTTGCCGAGGCGCATGCGGCCCGCGATGTCGCCCTGGTCACCACCGATACCGGCCGCATCGGCGCCCGCGAGCAGCTGTACGGCTTCGGCCGGCAGCTCGGCATCGCGGTCCATGAAGCCAGCAGCGGCAGCGATCTGAACCAACTGCTGGAGCGCCTGAAGGACTACAAGCTGGTCCTGATCGACACCGCGGGCCTGGGCCCGCGTGACCGCGCCCTGGCCGCCCAGCTGCAGTGGCTGCGCGCGGCCCAGCAGATCCGCACCCTGCTGGTGCTGCCGGCCAACACCAGCTTCGGCGACATGGACGAGGTGGTCCGCCGCTTCAGCGCCGCCAACCCGCAGGGCGTGGTGCTGAGCAAGCTCGACGAGACCGGCCGCTTCGGCAGCGCCCTGTCGGTGGCCGTGGACCACCGCCTGCCGATCACCTGGGTCACCGATGGCCAGGACGTTCCTGAAGACCTGCACCGTGCCAGTGCGGCCAATCTTGTACTTCGCCTTGAAGATTTGCGCCGCGCGGCCGATATGCCCTGCAACCCGGAGTTGAACCATGCCGTCGCGTGAGTACGCCAAGCTGACCAAGACCTTCCCGTTGTCGGCTACCCGAAGCCAGCCGCTGGGCCCGGTCCGCACCATCGCCGTCACCGGCGGCAAGGGCGGCGTGGGCAAAACGAACGTTTCGGCCAATCTGGCCGTGGCGCTGGCAGACATGGGCAAACGCACGCTGCTGCTGGACGCCGACCTCGGCCTGGCCAACATCGACGTGATCCTGGGCCTGCAGCCGAAGGTGACCCTGGCCGACCTGGTCGCCGGGCGCTGCACGCTGGAAGAAGTGATCATGGAAGGCCCCGGCGGCGTGCTGGTGGTCCCGGCCGCCTCCGGCCGTCGCCACATGGCCGAGCTGCAGCCGGCCGAGCACGTCGGCCTGGTCAACGTGTTCTCCGAGCTCGAGCGCGAGCTGGACATCATGATCGTGGATACCGCCGCCGGCATCACCGATGGCGTGCTGACCTTCTGCCAGGCCGCACAGGACACCGTGGTGGTGGTCTGCGATGAGCCGGCGTCGATCACCGACGCCTACGCGCTGATCAAGGTGCTCTCGCGCGAGCGCGGCGTGGACCGCATCCAGGTGGTGGCCAACATGGTCCGCGACCCGAACGAAGGCCGCGTGCTGTACGAAAAGCTGAGCCGCGTGTGCGAGAAGTTCCTCGCCGATGTCTCGCTGAACTACCTGGGCTGCGTGCCGCAGGATGACTGGCTGCGCCTGTCGGTGCAGCGCCAGCAGCCGGTGGTGAAGGCCTACCCGTCCAGCCCGGCCGCCCTGGCGCTGACCGAGATCGCGCGCCGCACCGCCCGCTGGCAGGCCCCGACCGAGCCGCGTGGCGGGGTCGAGTTCTTCCTGGAACGCATCCTCAAGCAACGCGGGGTGACGGTATGAAGGGCGCAGCACAATACAAAGAGGTCCAGCGGACCGCGGCCAACGAGTGCATTGCCCAGCACTCGGACCTCGTCCGGCGGATCGCCCACCATCTTGCCGCGCGCCTGCCGGCGAGCGTGGAAGTGGACGACCTGATCCAGGCCGGCATGATGGGCCTGATCGAGGCCTCGCGCAGCTACGACGCCGACCAGGGCGCCTCGTTCGAAACCTACGCCTCGATCCGTATCCGCGGTTCGATGATCGACGAGATCCGCCGGGGCGACTGGGTGCCGCGCTCGGTCCACCGCCGTGCCCGGGATGCCGCCGCCACCATCCGTCGCCTCGAGCAGAGCACCGGCCGCGCCGCCAGCGCCACCGAAGTGGCGGCCGCGATGGACATGCCGCTGCCGGATTACCTGCGGCTGATGGAAGACGCCTCGCGCGGCCAGGTGCTGAGCTTGGAATCGCGGATCGAAGACCAGGGCGAGCTGGACACCGTCGCCCAGGGCGGCCCGACCCCGCAGCAGGTGCTGGAACGCGGCGAGTTCGGGCGCGAGCTGGGCAACGCGATCGGCCTGCTGCCCGAGCGCGAACAGCTGGTCCTGTCGCTGTACTACGAGCAGGAACTGAACCTGAAAGAGATCGGCGCCGTACTGGGTGTGAGCGAATCGCGCGTGTGCCAGATCCATGGCCAGGCCGTGCTGCGCCTGCGGGGCCGGCTGAAGATCTTCGAGGCGGCAGACGCCGGCCTCGAGAACCATTGAAATCGAGGAAAGTGCTTTGAACAAGAACATGCGTATCCTGATCGTCGACGACTTTTCGACCATGCGTCGTATCGTCAAGAACCTGCTGGGCGATCTGGGCTTCACCAATACGGCCGAAGCCGAGGACGGGCATGCCGCGCTGGCTATGTTGCAGAGCCAGCCGTTCGATTTCGTGGTCACCGACTGGAACATGCCGGTGATGACCGGCATCGACCTGCTCAAGGCCGTGCGTGCCGATGCCAAGCTCAAGACCCTGCCGGTGCTGATGGTGACCGCCGAAGCCAAGCGCGAGCAGATCATCGAAGCGGCCCAGGCCGGCGTGAACGGCTACATCATCAAGCCCTTCACCGCGCAGACGCTGGAAGAGAAGCTCGGCAAGATCTTCGAACGCCTGGCAGCGAGCGCCTGATGGAGACCCTGAGCGACAAATCCGCGTTGGTGCAGCGCCTGCAGGATGCCCTGGCCGCGCTGGAAACTGGCGACGAAGCCTGCTGGCGCCGGGAAATCGACGCCCTCGCCGCGCTGCGCACGCAGCCGATGATGGCCGGCCTGAACCGCCTGGCCCGCGAACTCGGCCAGGCCCTGGGCGAGCTGCCCAGCCTGCCCAGCGAAGCCGGCGAACTGGATGACGCCTGCGCGCGCCTGGACCACGTGGTGGCGATGACCGAACAGGCCACCCACCGCACCCTGGACCTGGCCGAGGAATGTCGCTCGCTCACCGAACAGCTGCGCGCCAATGGGCTGACGCCCGACCAGGGCCAGCAGCTGGACCGGATCCGCCACAACCTCACCGAAATCGCGCTGACGCAGAGCTACCAGGACCTGACCGGGCAGATCATCCGCCGCGTGGTCGGGATCGTGCGTCGCGTGCATGAGGGCTTCGGTGCGCTGGGCCTGCCCCCGCAGGAAGACGACAAGAAGCGCGACACCAACGGCCTGGCCGGCCCGGCCGTGAATGGCCTGGATCGCCACGCGGTGTCACAGAACGACGCCGACGACCTGCTCTCGGACCTGGGACTGTAACGACCATGAGTGCTGTGCCAGACGATATCGCTGCCGACTTCATCCTCGAGGCCCAGGAAATCCTGGATCGCCTCGGCGAACAGCTGGTGTCGCTGGAGCAGGCGCCCCAGGATGCCGACCAGCTCAACGCCGTGTTCCGTGGCTTCCACACGCTCAAGGGCGGTGCCGGCTTCCTCGGCATCCAGGCGATGGTCGAGCTGTGCCACGCCGCCGAGGAAACCCTTGGCATGGCCCGCTCGGGCCAGGCCACGCTGCAGGCCCACCACTTCGATGCAGCCCAGCAATCGCTGGATTACCTGCAGTCGATGCTGGATTCGGTCTCGGCCGGGACCGAGCCGGGCTATGCCCCGCCGGAGCTGATCGCCCAGTTCGACGTCAACGGGCCGGCCTCGCCGGCGCCTGCGGCCACCGCCACGGCCAGCAGCGGCGGCGAGATGATCACCGATGATGAGTTCGAGGCGCTGCTTGACCAGTTGCACGGCGGCGCCGCACCGACCGCCATCGCGGCCCCGAAAAAAGATGACGGCCTGATCGGCGAGGACGAGTTCGAAGCCCTGCTGGACCAGCTGCACGGTGGCGCCGTTCCTGGTGCCAAGGCCGTTGCCGCCGCGCCGGTGGCTGCACCGCGCGCCGTGGCTGCGCCGGCCGCGCCGAGCGCCAAGCCGGCCCCGGCCAAGCCGCTCGCCGAAGCCGAACACACCGTGCGCGTGGACACCAAACGCCTGGATGCGATCGTCAACCTGATCGGCGAGCTGGTGCTCTCGCGCAACCGGCTCAAGACCCTGCGTGCGCGCCTGCACGATGAAGAACTGGACCGCGCGGTCTCCACGCTGGACATCGCCACCGCGCGCCTGCAGTCGGCGGTCATGCGCACCCGCATGCAGCCGGTCGGCAAGGTGTTCTCGCGCTTCCCCAAGGTGGCACGCGATGTCGCGCGGTCGCTGAAGAAGGAGGTCGAGCTTGAGCTGATCGGCGCGGAAACCGAGCTGGACCGCAACCTGGTCGAAGCGCTGGCCGATCCGCTGGTCCATCTGGTCCGCAACGCGATCGACCACGGCGTGGAAATGCCGGACCTGCGCGAGGCCCAGGGCAAGCCACGCAGTGGCCACGTGCGCCTGTCGGCCCAGCAGGAAGGCGACTACGTCAGCATCGAAGTGCAGGACGACGGCGCGGGTATCGACCCGGAACGCCTGCGTCAGAAAGCACGCGAGAAGGGCTTGATCGATCCGGAGGCCGCCGCCCGCCTGAGCAGCGAGGAATGCCTGCACCTGGTGTTCCTGCCCGGCTTCTCGACCAAGCAGCAGGTCACCGACATCTCCGGCCGCGGCGTGGGCATGGACGTGGTCCAGTCCCGCATCCGCGAGCTCAGCGGCCAGATCCAGATCCAGTCCGAGCTGGGCCGCGGCAGCCGCTTCATGATCCGCGTGCCGCTGACCCTGGCGATCCTGCCAACCCTGCTGGTGCAGGCCGGCGAAGACGTCTACGCCCTGCCCCTGGCCCGCGTGATGGAGGTGCTGCACGCCCCCAACACGTCCCTGGGCTGGTTCGACGGCCGCGCCGTGCTGGACCGCAAATCGCACACGCTGGCCCTGGTGGATCTGCGTCACTGGCTGGATGTGGAGCCGATGCCGTCCTCGCTGCTGACCATCGTGGTGCTGCAGGCCGGTGAAGCCCGCTTCGGCCTCGTGGTCGACCAGGTCCGCGGCCGCGAGGAAGTGGTGATCAAGCCGCTGCCCAAGGCCCTGCGCGGCCTGCGCGGCTACGCCGGTGCCACCCTGATCGGCGACGGCCGCATGTCGCTGATCCTCGACGTAGACGGCCTCCGCTGACGCCGGTAGAGCCGACCGTTGGTCGGCTGCTTTACCCCCAAAAACTGTGACCGCCGCCCCACCGGATTCCTTCGGCATCTCAAGTCCCATTCACACAAGCCGATAACGGACCCATGGACAGACTCAGCCTCATTGGACTTTTCCTCGCGTTGGCCTCACTGGTCGGCGGCAGCATCCTCAAGGGGGCTGGTCTGGCGTCGCTGTGGTCGCCGGCCGCCTTCGTGATCGTCATCGTCGGCACCATCGCCTCGATCCTGCTGCACACCTCGCCGGCCGTGTTCAAGCACGCCTTCAAGATCGTGAAGTGGGTGATCCTGCCGCCGATCAGCGACCGCCGCCACCTGATCCAGCAGATCGTGGAGTGGAGCAACATCGCACGCCGCCAGGGCCTGCTCGGTCTGGAAGCGCAGGTCGACGCCCAGGACGATCCGTTCCTGCGCAAGGGGCTGCAGTTGCTGGTGGACGGCGTGGAGCCGGAAACCATCCGGCACATGATGGAGATCGAGCTGAGCAGCCAGGAGAGCCAGGACCTGGCCGCCTCCAAGGTGTTCGAGGGCATGGGCATCTATGCGCCGACGCTGGGCATCATCGGCGCGGTGCTCGGCCTGATCGCGGTGATGAAGAATCTTGCCGATCCGAGCAAGCTCGGCCACGGCATCGCAGCGGCCTTCACCGCCACCATCTACGGCATCGCCTCGGCCAACCTGCTGTTCCTGCCGGTCTCGGCCAAGCTCAAGAGCGTGATCCACCACAACAGCCGCGACCGCGAGATGATCATCGAGGGCCTGATCTCGATCGCCCAGGGTGAGAACCCGCGCAACATCGAAACCAACCTGTCCGGGTTCCTGCACTGACATGGCCCGCCGCAAGCACCACGAAGAACATGCCAACCATGAGGCCTGGGCGATCCCTTACGCCGACCTCATGACGCTGCTGCTCGCCTTCTTCGTGGTGATGTACGCCATCTCCTCGCTCAACGAGGGCAAGTACCGGATCATGGCTGACGCGCTGACCACCGCCTTTGGTGGCGCGCCGCGCACCATCAACCCGGTGCAGGTCGGCAACCAGCAGGTCCAGGGCGGCGGCTGGGACAGCCCCTCGGTGATCAGGGCCGGGACCAAGATCGGCCCCTCCGCCCCCGCCCCCAGCAACGACCCGACCCTGCTGCCGGCGATGGCCTCGCAGATGCGCATGCCGGTCTCGATCCGCAACCAGGCACAGCTGCAGCGAGCCGAGCGCCAGCTCAACGGCATCGCCGACAAGCTCACCGCCACGCTGGCGCCGCTGATCGACCGCGGCATGATCACCGTGCGCCGCACCGAGCTGTGGATCGAAGTGGAGATCAACAGCGACATCCTGTTCCCGACCGGCTCGGCCACGCTGGATGTGCACGCGCGCGACACCCTCTCCAAACTGGCCGAAGTGCTGCGCGATGCGCCCAATGGCGTGCGCGTGGAAGGCCACACCGACAACATCCCGATCGCCACCTCGCTGTTCCCCTCCAACTGGGAGCTGTCGGCCGGGCGTGCGGCCAGCGTGGTGCATCTGTTCGCTGATCAGGGCCTGCAGCCGGCACGGCTGGCGATGGTCGGCTACGGCCAGTTCCGCCCCCGCGAAGACAATGCCAGCGCCGAAGGCCGCAACCGCAACCGGCGGGTGATGGTGATCATCCTGGCCGACACCGCGCAGACCATCGATCCGATCACCGACCGGCTCAGCGCCGATGCCGAGGCGGCCGATGCCACCCAGGCAACCGCCGCCGGCACCCCTGTTACCCCCATCGCACCGGTGCAGTTGCCACCGGTGCCGGCCGGCAGCCGCGTTGGCGCCGCCGTTCCGCCCGCAATGAAGGAGTGAACCGCATGCGTATCTGGGCTGTTGCCAATCAGAAGGGCGGCGTGGGCAAGACCACCACGACGCTTGCGCTCGGCCGCGGTCTGGCCACGCAGGGCCACCGCGTACTGTTGATCGATCTGGATCCGCATTCGTCGCTGACCCGCGCCTTCGGCGTGCCGCTGGATCCGCCGCCGCAGGGCGTGCTGGAACTGTTCGCCGCGCCACCGGCCGAGCTCTCCACCCTCGCCCACCGCAGCGACATCCCGGGCCTGGACTACGTCTGCGCGCAGGCCGCGCTGGCCACGCTGGAGCGCCGCAGCGCTAACCAGCCCGGCCTCGGCCTGGCCCTGCAGAATGCGTTGGGCCGCCATCAGGGCCAGCACGATTACATCCTGCTCGATTGCGCCCCCACCCTGGGCCTGTTGATGATCAACGCACTGGCTGCGGCCGACCGCCTGATCATCCCGACCCAGGCCGAGCCGCTGGCCCTGCACGGCCTGGATGGCATGGTCCGCACCGGCGAAATGGTCGAGCGCTCGCGCCGCCGCCCGCTGCCGATGTCGATTCTGCCGACCCTGTTCGACCGCCGCACCCGCGCCGGCAACGAAACCGTCAAGCTGATGCAGGACAAGCACGGCCACCGCGTCTGGGAAGACGCGATCCCGGTCGACACCCGCATCTGCAACGCCGCCAGCCTCACCGTGCCGCCGCAATCGGAGGATTACCCCGGGCGTGGCCTGGCCGCCTATCGCCGCGCCCTGGAATGGATCCTGGCCGACGACGCGCAGCAGATGGAGCGCGCGGCATGAACACCGCGGGGGTCCTCGACGACTACCTGGAGCAGCTGCTCGGCGACGCGATGCCGGCGCCGGCCGAGGCGCCGGTGTCCGTCGCGGGGGTCGAGGTGGTTGATGCGCTCGCCGCAGTCGAAGCAGTCGAAGCAGTCCAAGCCGAGTCTGCCACCGGCAACGCGGGCGTCGCCGAACTAGCCCCGGCGGCTGAAGCGAGTGCCGTCGCGCCAGGCTTCGACGACCTGCTGGATGAACTGCGCAACGATCCGCTGCTGAGCGGCGCGATGACGCTCCCCACGGAGGTGCAGGCGCTGGACGCCGCGCCTGTGCAGGCTGCCCTCGCGGCGCCTGCGCCAGGCTTCGACGACCTGCTCGATGAGCTGCGCAACGACCCCCTCCTCAGCGGCGCGATGCCCGCGCCCGTGGACGAATCCCGCCCAAGCTGGGACGACCTGCCAGCCGAGGTCGTCTACGAAACCGATTCCGTGGATGCAGGCACCGACGCGCCTGCGACGGCACCCTCGCCGGCGGTGGCGCCCGCCCCGGCACCGGTCGCCGCGCTGCCAACCGCCCGCGCACCGATCGCCCGGCCGATGCCTTCCATGACGCCGATGCCGCCGATGCCGGCCGCTACCAGCGTCCGCGCCGGTACCCCCTCACTGGCGCAGAGTCGCCCTGGCAGCTGGGAGGAACTACAACGCCAGGCACGCGACCCGGCCTCCAGCCCGCGCGAGAGCCGCCGCGCCAGCGAGCGCACCTCGCGCTGGCTGCGCCTGCGCTGCGGCGCCCAGGCCTACGCACTGGAGCTGCTCAAGGTCCAGGAAGTGGTCCTGCCGGTGCCGTTGCTGCCGCTGCGCGGCACCTCGCCGGCAATGCTGGGCATCATGAACCTGCGCGGCCAGGTGGTGCCGGTGATGGACCTGGGGATCCACCTGGGCAGCAGCGCGGCCGGCAACGACGCCAATACCCGCATCGTGGTGCTGGAAGAGAACGGCGAGACGATGGGGCTGCGCGTTTCGGCCGTGGAGGATGTCGCCAACCTCACCGATTCGCAGATCGAACCCCCCGATACCGCCCGCATCTGCCAGATCTCCAACGACCTCTTCCGCGGCGTGGCCCGCGGCGGCGCCCAGCCGATGATCCTGCTGGATGCAACCCAGCTGCTGAACTGACCGCCGCAACGGCTAAAGCTTCCCGGGTTAATGCCGTTATAGACCTCGGAACCGTTTGTCCGGAGCAATGATGAGCACTGTGGCCCTGGGTGATGATCTCGGTATCGAGACCAGCACCGAGCTGAAAACACGTTTGGCCCCCCTGGTGGATCAGGCCGGCGATCTGATGCTGGATGCCAGCCAGGTCGGCCGTATCCATACCGCCTCGGTGCAGGTGCTGTGCGCATTCGTCGAGGCCCGCCGCAAGGCCGGGCATCCCACCGGATTCCACGGTTGCACCGCAACCTTCCGTGATGCCGCGCGCCTGCTCGGCGTCACCCAGGCCCTCGGCCTGGATGCACCCCATGACAACCTGAAATCTGTGGAGAACGCTGCATGAGCGCACGTATCTTGGTGGTGGACGATTCGGCGTCGATGCGCCAGATGGTCTCTTTCGCCCTCACCTCGGCCGGCTTTTCCGTCGAGGAAGCCGAAGACGGCGCGGTCGCCCTCGGTCGTGCCAAGGGCCAACGCTTCAACGCGGTGGTCACCGACGTCAACATGCCCAACATGGATGGCATCGCGCTGATCCGTGAGCTGCGCCAGCTGCCGGACTACAAGTTCACCCCGATGCTGATGCTGACCACCGAATCGGCCGCGGACAAGAAGTCCGAAGGCAAGGCCGCCGGCGCGACCGGCTGGCTGGTCAAGCCGTTCAACCCGGAACAGCTGGTCGCCACCGTCCAGAAAGTCCTGGGCTGATCCCGCTTCACCCTTCCCTCCCCTCGCAACTGGACACCCCGCACCATGAGCATGGATCTGCAACGTTTCCACGCCACCTTCTTCGAAGAAAGCCGCGAGGGGCTGGATGCGATGGAAGCTGGCCTGCTAGCGCTCGAATCGGGGCAGCAGGACCCGGAGATCATCAACTCGGTGTTCCGCGCCGCGCACTCGATCAAGGGCGGCGCCGGCACCTTCGGCTTCGATGCGATCGCCGCGCTGACCCACGTGCTGGAAACGCTGCTGGACGAACTGCGCGCCGGCAAGCGGGCGCTGGAGCCGGCCGCGGTTGATGCGATGCTGGCGTCGGTGGACGTGCTGCGCGCGCTGCTGCGCGAAGCCGAACACGGCCAGGCTGCAGATCCGCAGGCGGTCGCCGAGGTCAAGGCGCGCCTGGAAGCGGTGCTGTCCGGCCACGCCGCCGCGGCGGCACCGGTCGCGGCCGCCAAGGTCGATGACACCCCGGAGGCGTGGCAGATCGGTTTCGTGCCGGCGCCATCGCTGTTCATGAGCGGCAACGACCCACTGCGCATCATCCGCGAGCTCGAGCACCTGGGCTCGCTGCAGGTCGCCGCACGTCTGGATCGCCTGCCCGGTTTCGACCAGCTTGATCCGCTCGAAGCTCACCTGGCATGGGACCTCGGCCTGGTCGGCAAGGTACCGCGCAGCAAGATCGAAGATACCTTCGCCTGGGTCGTGGACGACTGCGAACTGGACATCCGTCCGGCCGCACCGCCGAGCCTGGCCACCAGCGCGCCGGTCGAGGCCAAACCCGCCGTCGTCGCCCCTGCGGCACCGGCGGCGGCCGCACCGCCCGCCGCCGCCGCTCATGAAGCCGAGACCTCGATCCGCGTCAGCGTGGACAAAGTCGATGCGCTGATCAATCTGGTCGGCGAACTGGTCATCACCCAGGCCATGCTCAAGCAGGTCTCGCACGCGCTGGATCCGGCGCAGGCCGAGCAGCTGCTGACCGGCCTGGATCTGCTGGAACGCAATACCCGCGATCTGCAGGAAGCGGTCATCGGCGTGCGCATGCTGCCGGTGGACGCGGTGTTCCGCCGCTTCCCGCGCCTGGTCCGCGATCTGTCCTCGCGCCTGGGCAAGCACGTGCGCCTGCGCACCATCGGCGAAGGCACCGAACTGGACAAGGGCCTGATCGAGAAGATCGCCGATCCGCTCGTGCACCTGGTCCGCAACTCCATCGACCATGGCCTGGAAATGCCGGACGTGCGTCGCGAGGCGGGCAAGGACGAAACCGGTACGATCACCTTGGCGGCCTCGCACCAGGGCGGCCACATCGTGATCGAAGTCAGCGATGACGGCCGCGGCCTGAACCGCGACAAGATCCTGTCCAAGGCGCTCGAACGCGGCCTGAGCGTGCCGGACAACCCCACCGACGCGCAGGTCTGGGATCTCATCTTCCAGCCCGGCTTCTCCACCGCCGATGCCGTCACGGATCTGTCCGGTCGTGGCGTCGGCATGGATGTGGTCCGCCGCAACATCCAGGCGCTGGGTGGCGAAGTACAGCTGGAAAGCCAGGCCGGCAACGGCACCCGCGTGCTGATCCGCCTGCCGCTGACGTTGGCGATCCTGGATGGCATGACCGTTTCGGTCGCCGGCGAAACGTTGATCCTGCCCCTGGCCTATGTGCTCGAAGCCCTGCAGCCGCAGGCCGACGATGTGCGCACCATGGCTGGCGAAGGCCGGGTGCTGCGGGTGCGCGGCGAGTATCTGCCGATCCTCTCGCTCAGCGAGTACTACGGCTACGGTGGCCGTGCCATGGACGATCCGCTGGTGGTGGTCGTTGAAGGCGATGGCCAGAAGATCGCGCTGGAAGTGGACGAACTGGTCGGCCAGCAGCAGGTCGTGGTCAAGAACATCGAGAACAATTACCGCCGTATCAGCGGGGTTTCCGGTGCGACCATTCTCGGCGACGGCCGGGTTGCCCTCATCGTGGACATCGGCGGCCTGGTGCGTTCGCTCAAGGTGCCACAGGCCGCATAACGCGGCTCCATCATGCTGTCCCCCACGCCGCCGCTCCCCCGGAGCGGCGGCGTTGTTTCGTGGGCGTGCGTGGGTGTTGATCAGGGCGCATCGAACTGTGAACTCCGTCAGCGCGCAAGGCGGCGAGCACCCCCTCCCACCGTCCGCGTGCGTACGGAAGAAACCGCTCGACCCCTTGCAACAGCAAGCATCGCCGCCCATCGCGCCGTGATGGCGAATGTGAAAAAAATGTGACGCGGCACTATCAAGTTGCGGTCGATCAGCGCCGCTATCCGAAGTAGCGACCACGGCAACCGTCGCGCTCCTCCGCTCCACTCTCTCCCATCCCGCTGATTCCGCCCAGCACCCCACGGCTGTGCGTCACTGCCCTGCCCGGAGTTTCAATCATGAAGTGGTTCCACGACCTGCCCATCGCCCGCAAGCTGGCGGTAGGCTTCACGCTCACCACGTTGATGACGCTGGCCCTGGGCAGCTTCGCCCTGGTCCGCCTGGGCGAGGCCAACGCCCAGCTGCGCGCGATGAGCACCAACGACATTCCCTCGGTCCAGCACCTGGGCGAAGTGCGCGCGCAGCTCGGCGAGTTCCGCACTTACGAAATGGCCCAGCTGACCGTGCTGGACAAGCCGGAGTCGGTCGCCGACTACGACAAGCGCATGGCCGACACCGGCAAGATCGTCAACGCCGAGCTGGCCGCCTACGCGCTGCTGCCGGCCGGCGACAAGGAACGTCAGTTGTACGACGTGGTGGCCGCCCGCACTGCCGACTACTTCAAGGCCAACGGCCAGATCAAGGACGCCATCGCCGCCGGCGACGGCGTCACTGCCCAGCAGATCTCCGATGAACAGTCGCGCCCGGCACGCCGCGCGCTGTTCGCCGCACTCAAGGACCTGGGCGAGTTCAGCAACGGCGTGATGGCCAGCCGCATCGAAAGCGCCAACGCCACGCACCAGAACAGCGTCTACGCGATCATCGGCTGCATCGTGCTGCTGTCGCTGCTGGCTGCCGTGATGGGCGTCGTGATCTCGCGCGCCATCACCCGCCCGCTTGGCCAGGCCGTGCACGCCATCCAGTCGGTCGCCCGTGGCGATCTGTCGGTCAACATCCAGGCCACCAGCAAGGATGAAGCCGGCAAGATGCTGACCGCCACCCGCGACATGACCGTGATGCTGCGCCGCTTCTCCGAGCAGACCCAGCAGATGGTGGAAATGCACGCCGGTCCGGACATCAGCCACCGCATTCCGGAAGATTTCCCGGGCGTGTATGGCCAGCTGGCCGTCGGCATCAACACGGTGATCTTCGAGCACCTGGATTCGATCAAAGACGCGATCAACGTCCTGAACCAGTACGCCGCCGGCGATCTCTCGCCGAACGCCCGCCGCCTGCCCGGCACCCGCGCAATCCTGCACGAATCGATGGATGCGGCCAAGGCGAGCCTGCTGGCGATCAACACGCAGATCCAGTCGCTGGCCCAGGCCGCCGCCGCCGGTGACTTCACCCAGCGTGGCGATGCGACACGCTTCGACCACGACTTCCGGGTCATGATCGAGCACCTCAACACGATGATGCAGGTCGCCGACGGCAATCTGTCCCAGCTCTCGCACCTGCTGCAGTCCATCGCCAACGGCGATCTCACCGCGCGCATGCAGGGCGAGTTCCACGGGGTGTTCGCCTCGATGCGCGACGATGCCAACACCACCGTCGCCCAGCTGACCCAGATCGTCGGCCGCATCCAGCAGGCGTCCTCCAGCATCAGCACCGCCGCCGGCGAAATCGCTTCGGGCAACAACGATCTGTCGCGTCGTACCGAGCAGCAGGCCGCCAATCTGGAAGAGACCGCCGCCTCGATGGAGGAACTGACCTCCACCGTGCGCCAGAACGCCGAACACGCCCGCCAGGCCAACCAGCTGGCCATCGGCGCCCACTCGGTCGCCTCGCAGGGCGGTGATGTGGTGGGCCGCGTGGTCAGCACCATGCACGAGATCGACGCATCCTCGCGCCGCATCGCCGACATCATCACCGTGATCGACGGCATCGCTTTCCAGACCAACATCCTGGCGCTGAACGCCGCGGTGGAAGCCGCCCGCGCCGGCGAGCAGGGTCGCGGCTTCGCGGTCGTCGCCTCTGAAGTGCGCACCCTGGCCCAGCGCTCGGCCGGCGCGGCCAAGGAGATCAAGGGCCTGATCGACGAATCGGTCGGCAAGGTTGCCGAAGGCTCGCAGCTGGTCAACCAGGCCGGCGCGACCATGGGCGAAATCGTGGCCTCGGTGCAGCGCGTGACCGACATCATGGCCGAGATTTCCGCGGCCTCGCAGGAACAGTCGGCCGGCATCGAGCAGGTCAACCAGACCGTAGTGCAGATGGATGAGACCACCCAGCAGAACGCCGCGCTGGTGGAAGAAGCCACTGCCGCCGCCCGTGCCATGGAAGAACAGGCCGGTCACCTGACCGACGCTGTCGCACTGTTCAAGCTGGACAGCCACGCGCACGCGGCACCGGCCACCGTGGTCCATGCACCGGCCGCGCCACGAGCCGTCGCAGCGGCCAAGCCGCGCAGCGTCGTTGCCGCACCGCGCCGGGTCAGCCCCCGCGAACCGGCCCTGGCCAACGACACCGAGTGGCAGGAGTTCTGATCGCGCCTGCCACGTGATCACGCGCCCTTCGACACCCCGCTCCGGCGGGGTGTCGTCGTTTCGGCAGGGCCATCGCGGATCGCCGCGCTGCAATTGCCCCTACATAAATGTGAACTACTGCCGATAAACGGACAGAGCCCCGGCATCTACGCCTGCCGGCACCCGCCCAACCCAGCAGATTCCATGTCCGAAGGCAGCCTCGACGCACACGACCGCCCCCATGGCATCCACGACGATGCCACGGATGACAGGTACCTGGTCCGCAACCCCCGCCAGATCCGGCAGTTGCTGCAGGCGCTGATCGACCAGCGTTCGTTGATCAACGCCCATCTCGGCGGCCGTGACCAGTCCTTCCCCACGGCCGTCCTGGAGCTGGACGAAGACGACGACTGGCTGCTGCTCGACGGCAGCCCGTCCGAGCCCTCCAACCGCGCCGCCGAAGAAGCCGGCCACCTGCTCTGCTTCGCCCAGCTGGACCGGGTGATGGTCCGGTTCCGCCTGGACGGGCTGGAGCGCGTGCGCAACGAAGGCCATGTCGCCTTCCGCGTGCCGTTCCCGCAGGAACTGGTGCACCTGCAGCGTCGTGAACTGTACCGGCTGGAAACGCCGATCACCGATTCCCCCCAACTGCAGTTCCCGGTCAACGAAGACCGCAGCGAAGCGCTCCAGCTGCGCGTGGTCGACATCAGCGGCGGTGGCCTGGCCGTCACGGTGCCGGTGGACTGCAACGTGTTCTCCCTGCAGAAACGCTACGCCGCCCGGCTCGACCTCCCCGACGGCAGCCCGCTGCACGTCTCGCTGATCGTCTGCAACCAGTTGGCGCTCAAACTGCCCAACGGGGCGGAGATGAAGCGGATCGGCATGCGCTTCGACGACCTCCCGCGCGGCGGCGACAGCGCGATCCAGCGCTACATCTTCCGTATCGACCGGCAGCGGAGTGCGCGGAAGAACGGGGAGAGTTGATCGCTGCTTCAACGGCATGGCGTCGCCGCATCCCTGCGGCTCATGGTCCCGACTGAAGGCAGGGTTTGGGTGGGTGGAAGCTAAAGTCGCCCCCGGGCAGGCCGATATCCAGCGTGACCCCCGGTTTTTCGACCGCCACGCCCGACCCAGGACCCCTCGATGAACGACAAGAACAGCAACGCCGCCAGCGACGGCGGCGAGTACCTCAGCTTCACCCTCGGCGCCGAGCACTACGGCGTGGACATCCTCAAAGTCCAGGAAATCCGCGGCTACGACTCCGTCACCCGCGTGCCCGATGCCCCGGATTACATCAAAGGCGTCATCAACCTGCGCGGCACCATCGTCCCCGTCATCGACCTGCGCCTCAAACTGCGCCTGGAAAATGCCACCTACGACGCCTTCACCGTCATGATCGTCCTCAACGTCGAAGACCGCGTCGTCGGCATCGTCGTTGACAGCGTCTCCGACGTCATCCCGTTGGCTGCCGACCAGATCCGCCCGACGCCCGAGTTCGGCGCCGCCGTCGATACCCGGTTCATCTCCGGCATCGGCACCCAGGACGATCGCATGCTGATCCTGCTGGATATCGAAACCCTGCTCGACAGCGCCGACATGGGCCAGGCCCCGGTCATCGACGACGTCGCCGCCTGAGACATCCGTCACAGAAAAACGGCCGTCACGCCGCTGTCGCCACCGGCAGCGGCCACCGTCGAAAAAATTGCTTCAGTTCCCCGCTGACCGGCCGATAGCTGGTTTCAGAACCCGGCTGCACTGGATCGCCCATGGCCGGGCCACCTTGCCCATATCCCCGGAGAATTTTCCCGATGAAGTCCCTGCTTGCCCTGTTCTCGGTCGCCGTGATCGCCTCTTCCGCCTCTACTGCATTCGCCCAGTCCGGTGAAATGATTCCGCCGGAAATGGCCCCGCGCTCGGTCGGCAAGGACGGCATGGTCTGCGGCAAGGTCGAGAAGGCCCGCTACGCCGAAGGCTCTGAAGGTCAGCCGACCTTCCTGTACATGGGCGGCGCGTTCCCGCGCCATACCTTCTCGGCCCGCATCGCCGGCGCCAACCGCGACAAGTTCAGCTTCCCGCTGGAATCGCTGGAAGGCAAGACCGTCTGCGTGATCGGCAAGATCGCACGCGATGCATCGCGCGCTGAAATCGAAGTCAGCTCGCCGGCCGGCCTCAAGCTCGCCAACATCAAGTAATTGCCCGTACGCCCTGCCACGCCGGCCCAGGCCGGCGTGGTCGCTGCAACCGGCCCCGACGGCCGGACGCGTTTGCCACTGGAGACCGCACCTGCCATGCCGTGGATCAACAACCTCAAACTGATGCCCAAGTTGATGCTGACTTTCGGCGTCCTCCTGCTGGTGATGCTGCTGCAGGGCATCGTGGCCTATCGTGGCCTGCACTCACTCAACAACGTCACCACTGAACTGGCTGGCCCCCGGATGGACAGCATCCGCATGGCCGGCGAACTGCGTGGCATGGTCGGCGAGTACCGCAACTCCGCTTACCAGGGCCTCATCCGCGCCAGTGATGACGTCAAGGCCGAAGCCAAGTCCCGCGCGGCGGAGCTTCGCACCCAGATCGATGCCTCGATCAAAAAATACCCCGCGCTGATCGACAATCCCCAGCAGAAGAAGCTGTTTGACACCTTCGCCAAGGATTGGACCGACTCGCTGGCGTCCTACGACGCCGTCACCGAAATGCTCGAGCTGGACCTGCCCGACGATGCCGTGGACACCTTCGTTGGTGAAACCCGCGCCAAGCATCGCAAGGCCTCGGCCGCGCTCGAAGCCCTGATCGCCGAGGACAACCGTCTCTCGCGCGCCTCGCGCGAAGAAGCCGAATCCACCTACGCCGCCTCGGCCATGCTGACCGTCATCACCCTGCTCGGCGGCGCCGCCCTGGGCCTGGTGCTGGTGTATCTGTTTGCCCGTTCGCTGGTGGGCAGCATGCGCGGCGCCGTCTCGGTCGCCAACGATGTCGCCAGCGGCAAGCTGGACGGCCATATCGATGTCAGCCGCAAGGATGAAGTCGGCGATCTGCTGCAGGCCATGCAGCGCATGCAGCGTGATCTGCGCGAGCGTACCGAAACCGACCAGGCCATTGCCCGCGAGAACCTGCGCATCCGTACCGCGCTGGATTACAGCTCCACCGGCGTCTACCTGACCGATGCGCAGCACACCATCGTGTACAGCAACCGCGCCCTGCAGCAGACCCTGAGCCAGTACGAAGCCGACATTCGCAAGGACCTGCCGGACTTCGACGCCGCCGCCTCGCTGATCGGCAAGTCGGCCGCCGCGCTGGAGCACGGCAGCGAAATGGATCCCAAGACCCTGGCCCAGCTGCAGCAGCACGGCGTCAGCCGCCGCCCGATGCAGTTCGGCGAGGCCCAGTTCGCCCAGGTCATCTCCTCGATCGCCAACGAACAGGGTGAGACCGTCGGCCACGTCATCGAATGGCGCGACCGCACCCCGGAAGCCCTGGTGGAAGCCGAAGTGGCCCGCGTGATCGCCCAGGCCGCGGCCGGCGATCTCTCCGGCCGCATCGACAGCGATGGCAAGGAAGGCTTCTTCCTGCAGCTGGCCCAGCAGCTCAACGGCCTGCTGGATGCCAACTCGGCCAGCATCGAACAGGTTTCCAACCTGCTCGCCGCGCTGTCCCAGGGCGACCTGACCGTGCGCATGCACGGCGACTTCCAGGGCGTGTTCGCCCGGATGCGCGACGACGCCAACGCCACCGCCGAGCAGCTCAGCGGCATCGTCACCCGGATCAAGCACTCCAGCCAGCAGATCAACTCGGCCGCCAGCGAGATCGCCACCGGCAACAGCGACCTGTCGCGCCGTACCGAACAGCAGGCCGCCAACCTGGAAGAAACCGCGGCCTCGATGGAGGAACTGACCTCCACCGTTCGCCAGAACGCCGAGCATGCCCGCCAGGCCAACCAGCTCGCCATCGGCGCGCACACCGTCGCCTCGCAGGGGGGTGATGTGGTCGGCCAGGTCGTCACGACCATGAGCGCGATCCAGACCTCGTCCAAGAAGATCGCCGAGATCATCTCGGTCATCGACGGCATCGCCTTCCAGACCAACATCCTCGCGTTGAACGCGGCCGTCGAAGCGGCGCGTGCCGGTGAACAGGGTCGTGGCTTCGCGGTCGTGGCCTCCGAAGTACGCACCCTGGCCCAGCGTTCTGCCGGCGCGGCCAAGGAGATCAAGGGCCTGATCGACGACTCCGTCGGCAAGGTCAATGATGGCTCGGCGCTGGTGCAGAAGGCGGGCGCCACCATGGGCGAGATCGTGGCCTCGGTGCAGCGCGTGACCGACATCATGGCCGAGATCTCCGCCGCCTCGCAGGAGCAGTCCGCCGGCATCGAGCAGGTCAACCAGACCGTGGTACAGATGGACGAGACCACCCAGCAGAACGCCGCGCTGGTGGAAGAAGCCACCGCCGCCGCCCGTGCCATGGAAGAGCAGGCCGGCCATCTGACCGATGCCGTGTCGATCTTCAAGCTCGATGAGCAGGACATCGCGCCCGCCCCGGCCGTGGTCGCACCGCCGCGTGCCGCCCGCGCGCCGCTGGCGCAGGCGGCAGTGCGTCGCCCGGCCTCGCGCCCGGTGGCCACCGAACTGGCCGACGGCGACTGGCAGGAGTTCTAAGCCCCGCCACGCACCACGCGGAAAGGCCCCGATGCATGCGCATCGGGGCCTTTTTTCTGCGCGTTCCACTGCGGCGCCGCCCGCAACCTGAATACGCTCAGTCGAGCGGACTCAATCGTGGCGACCTGCGGCCGATAACAGCATTGCCGCGACATGTCTGTCGATCAAAGACCCCTGCCCATGAATCTACTCAGCCGCTGGAACCAGTCCTTCTCCAACCTGTCCGTCAGGCGCAAGCTCAACCTGCTGACCGCACTCATCGCCGTCGGCGTGATCGCGCTGGCGATCATTGCTGCCCGCATGCAGTACCTGGACCTTGCCGAAACCCGCAAGGAAGCGCTGAAGACCCAGGTTGAACTCAGCTACGGCATCCTGGCGCACTACACCCGACTGGCCAGTTCCGGCGAGCTGACCGAAGAGGCTGCCAAGGCAGCGGCGTTGCAGGCGCTGGACGTGATGCGTGCCGACAGTGACAGCGCGTACTACAACGTGCTCGGCACCGACTACACCCTGTTGATGCACCCCTTTGCGCGTGACCGCGTGGGCAAGGTGCAGAAGGACTACACCTCCAAGGACGGCGTGCCGATCTATCTGCAGCAGGTCGACATGGCCAGGACCGGCGGCGGCTACACGTATTACAAGACCACCAAGCCCGGCAATGACGCCCTGATCGAGAAGGTCACCTACGCCGGCATGTACGCCCCGTGGCAGTGGGTCATCACCAGCGGCGTGTACATGGATGACGTGCAGCGGCAGGCATTGGTGTTCACCGCCATCATGGCCGCTACCGGCGGCGGCGTGGTGCTGATCGTGCTGGGGCTGAGCTGGCTGATCGGCAACCGCATCACCCTGCCCCTGCGCCAGGCCACCCACGTGGCCGAGAGCATCGCCCGCGGCAAGCTGGACAGCCGCATCGGCGAGCAGGCGCACGACGAGCCCGGCCGCCTGCTGGAAAGCATGGCGCGCATGCAGGAACAGCTGCATGCGGTGATCAGCGGCCAGCGCGAGATGGCCCGCCGCCACGATGCCGGCAGCACCGGCTACCGCATGGACGAAACCGCCTTCCCCGGTGAGTACGGCCTGATGGTGCATGAAACCAATACCCTGGTCGGCGCACACGTGCAGACCATGGATGCGGTGCTGGCGGTGGTGCAGCGCTACGCGCAGGGCGACCTCAGCGCGGACATCGCGCGCTACCCCGGCGAGAAGGCCGCCATCACCGCCACCGTGGATGCGGTCAAGCAGAACCTGGGCAACATCAACGGCGAGATCCAGCGCCTGGCCGCGGCGGCCGCCGCCGGCGATTTCAGCCAGCGTGGCGACACCGCCCGCTTCGATCACGATTTCCGCCGGATGATCGGCCACCTCAACGCGATGATGCAGGTCAGCGATGACAACCTGGGCAAGCTCTCCCAGCTGCTCTCGGCGATCGCCGAGGGTGATCTGACCGCGCGCATGCACGGTGACTTCCAGGGCGTGTTCGCCACCATGCGCGACGATGCCAACGCCACCGTCGCGCAGCTGACCCAGATCGTCGGCCAGATCCAGGAGGCCGCCGGCAGCATCAACCTCGCCGCCGGCGAAATCGCCACCGGCAACAGCGATCTCTCGCGCCGTACCGAGCAGCAGGCTGCCAACCTGGAAGAGACCGCGGCCTCGATGGAGGAACTGACCTCCACCGTGCGCCAGAACGCCGAGCACGCGCGCCAGGCCAACCAGCTGGCGATCGGCGCCCACACCGTGGCCACCCAGGGCGGCCATGTCGTCGGCGAAGTGGTCACCACCATGGCCGCGATCCAGACCTCCTCGAAGAAGATTGCCGAGATCATCTCGGTCATCGACGGCATCGCCTTCCAGACCAACATCCTGGCGCTGAACGCCGCGGTGGAGGCGGCACGTGCCGGGGAACAGGGACGTGGTTTTGCCGTGGTCGCCTCCGAAGTGCGCACCCTGGCCCAGCGCTCGGCGGGCGCGGCCAAGGAGATCAAGGGCCTGATCGACGACTCGGTCGGCAAGGTCGCCGAAGGCTCGCAGCTGGTCAACCAGGCCGGCGCGACCATGGGCGAGATCGTCGCCTCGGTGCAGCGCGTGACCGACATCATGGCCGAGATCTCGGCGGCCTCGCAGGAGCAGTCCGCCGGCATCGACCAGGTCAACCAGACCGTGGTGCAGATGGACGAGACCACCCAGCAGAACGCCGCCCTGGTGGAAGAAGCCACGGCTGCCGCCCGCGCGATGGAAGAACAGGCCACCCAGCTGGCCCATGCCGTGGCCATCTTCCGCCTGGACGACCAGGTCGCGCAGGCCGTCAGCGCGGTCACCGCCCGCGCGGTTGCCGGGATGCCGCCGGTGCGTCCCGCCAGCCGCCCAACGCCGGCGGCCCCGCGTGCCGCCACGCCGATGCGTCCCGCGCGCAGCACGCCGGCCGATGACGGCAACTGGCAAGAGTTCTGAGTGCCCGCGGCGATCACCCGGTCGCCGCATCCCCTTCCCCTGCGAGTCCGCCCGTGTCCACGCCCCCCGCCAACGCCGCTTCACCGAACGCTCGCGAATTCGAGTTCGCCGACCGTGACTTCCGCCGCGTCTGCGAGCTGATCTACCAGCGCGTCGGCATCTCGCTGGCCCCGGCCAAGCGCGACATGGTCTATGGACGGCTGTCGCGGCGGCTGCGTGCGCTCGGCATGCGCAGCTTCAGCGACTACCTGGACCAGCTCGAAGCCCACGGCGGTGACGAATGGCAGGCGTTCACCAACGCCCTGACCACCAACCTCACCGCGTTCTTCCGCGAACCTCACCACTTCGAGAAGCTCGCCGAGGAACTGCGCCTTCGCGCCGGCCATGGCACGCTGCAGCTGTGGTCGTGCGCGGCCTCGACCGGCGAAGAACCCTACTCGATGGCGATCACGGCCTGCGAGACCTTCGGCACGCTCAAACCGCCGGTGCGCATCCTGGCGACCGACGTGGACACCCAGGTGCTGGCCACCGCCAGCCGCGGCGTGTACGCGATCGACCGGGTCGCCGGACTGGATCCGGCGATCCGCAAGCGCTACTTCCAGCGCGGTACCGGCCCCAACGAAGGGCATTGCCGGGTCAATCCAGCCCTGCGTGACCTCATCGACTACCGTCCGCTCAACCTGCTCGCCAGCCGTTACGACGTCGGTGGCCCGTTCGATGCCCTGTTGTGCCGCAACGTGATGATCTATTTCGACAAACCGACCCAGCGCGGGATCCTCTCGCGTCTCATCCAGCACATGGGCGATGACGGCCTGCTCTATACCGGCCACTCGGAGAACTACTTGCACGCCGCCGACCTGATCCAACCCTGCGGCCGCACGCTGTACAAGCGCGCGCCGGGAGCACCGGTATGAGTCTGCCGATCCGTAACGACGAGGTGATGCGCTATTTCGACAGCCGCTTCCAGGTGACCGCCGCCAAGCTGCTGCCGACCCAGTACCTCGCCGTGGATGACAACACCGCACTGACCACCACGCTGGGCTCCTGCGTGGCCGCCTGCCTGCGCGATCCGGTGCTCAAGATCGGTGGCATGAACCATTTCCTGCTGCCCGAAGGCAACGTCGGTGATGGCGCGCCCGCGCGCTACGGCAGCTACGCGATGGAACTGCTGATCAACGATCTGCTCAAGCGCGGCGCGCACCGCAAGCGGCTGGAGGCCAAGGTGTTCGGCGGGGCCAACGTGCTCAAGGGCTTCACCAGCAACCCGGTTGGCACCCGCAACGCCGAGTTCGTGCGCCAGTACCTGCAGGCCGAGCACATTCCGATCATCGCCGAGGACCTGTGCGGCATCCATCCACGCAAGGTGTGGTTCTTCGCCGATACCGGCCGCGTGGTGGTGCAGCGCCTGCCGCACGCCCATGAAGCTGAAGTGGCCGCGACCGAATCGGCCGTGCGCGCCCGCCTGTCCAAGGCCCCGGTCACCGGTGGCGTGGAGCTGTTCGAATGACCCACGGCGTGCCCTGCAAAGTCCTGATCGTCGACGACTCGGCGGTCGTCCGCCAGATGCTGAGCGAGATCCTCGCCAGCGATCCCGGCATCGAGGTCGTCGGCACCGCTGCCGATCCCCTGCTGGCGCGCGAGAAGATCAAGCGCCTGGCGCCGGACGTGATCACGCTGGACGTGGAAATGCCACGGATGGATGGCCTGGCCTTCCTGGAAAACCTGATGCGCCTGCATCCGCTGCCGGTGGTGATGATCTCCTCGCTCACCGAGCGCGGTGCCGACACCACCCTGCAGGCGCTGGCGCTGGGCGCGGTGGACTTTGTCTCCAAGCCGAAGCTGGATGTCGCCCGTGGCCTGCAGGGCTACGCCGACGAGATCATCGCCAAGGTCAAGATGGCCGCGCGCTCGCGCGTGCGCCCGCTGTCCCGGCCCAATCCCCCGCGGATCACCCTGGGTGCCGTGGCGCCGGTGGCGACACCGCGCTCCATCCAGTTCCGCACCACCGACCGCCTGATCGCCATCGGCGCCTCCGCCGGGGGCACCGAAGCCCTGCGCGTGGTGCTCGAAGGCCTGCCGGCCGATGCCCCGGCCGTGGTGATGACCCAGCACCTGCCGGCGCAGTTCAGCACCCCGTTCGCCGAGCGCCTGGACCGCCATTCGGCAATGTCGGTGCGCGAAGCCACCGACGGCGAAGCGGTCCTGCCCGGCCATGCCTACCTGCCGCCCGGTGGCAAGCACCTGCGCGTGATCCGGGACGGTGCGCGCTGGCGGTGCCGGATCGACGACGGTCCGCCGATCAACCGGCACAAGCCGGCGGTGGACGTGCTGTTCCGCTCGGTGGCCGAAAGCGCGGGCGCCAATGCCATCGGCGCGATCCTGACCGGTATGGGCGACGATGGTGCGCGCGGCTTGCTGGATCTTCGCAACGCCGGTGCCCCGACCCTGGTGCAGGATGAAGCCACCAGCGTGGTCTGGGGCATGCCGGGCAGCGCGGTGAGGATCGGCGCGGCCGAGGAAATGGTGCCGCTGGAGCGGATTGCGGAGCGGTTGATGGCGTTGGCCCGCAGCTAGCGGCGGCGGGCCGGTCGACACCTACGCCCAGTACAGCCGCATCGGGTTGTCCACCAGCAGCCTGCGCTGCAGATCCGCGGTCACTGCGATACGCGGAATGACGTCCACCAGCGTACCGTCGTCGGGCATGTGCGAGGTCAGATTGGGGTGCGGCCAGTCCGTCCCCCACAAGACCCGGTCCGGGAATCTCTCCACCAGGTGGCGCGCGAACGGCACCACGTCGTCGTAATGCGGCGGCCCACTGCGCGAGAGGCGCTCCGGGCAGCTGACCTTGCTCCACACATTGGCGTGCTCATCCATCAGCCGCACGAACTGCTGGAACGCCGGACCTTCCACGGGCTGGGTCACGTCCGGTCGGCCCATGTGGTCCACCACCACGGTGGTCGGCAGTGAGGTGAAAAAGTCCCAGCGCTCGGCCAGATCGGCCGCCTCGAAGTAGACCACCACGTGCCAGCCCAGCGGCGCAATGCGCTCGATGATCGCGCGGTAGTACGCATCCGGCTTGGGATCGACCAGCCGCTTCACGAAATTGAAGCGGACCCCGCGCACGCCCGCCGCGTGCAGCTCACGCAGTTCAGCATCGGTCACGCTGTCACGCACGGTCGCCACGCCACGGGCGCGGCCGCCCGCACTGCGCAGGGCATCGACCAGGGCACTGTTGTCGGCGCCATGGCAGGTGGCCTGGACGATCACGCTGCGCTCGAATCCCAGCAGGTCACGCAGCGCGAACAGCTGTTCCTTGCCGGCGTCGCATGGGGTGTACTTGCGCTCGGGTGCGTAGGGGAAGCGGTCGCCCGGCCCGAAGACATGGCAATGCGCGTCCACGGCGCCCATGGGCGGCACGAAGCGCGGCACGCTCGGTGTGGGGCAGAAATCCAGCCAATCGGCGTCTTTCACGAAATCACTCATCACAGGCCCCTCGCCTTCAGCTGCGCATCCAGACGCGGATAGACCCGCCGCGCGTTGCCTTCGCACACCTTACGGCGATCGCTCTCGGACAGGCCCAGCGCGTTCACATACCGCAGCGTGTCGTCGAAGAACTGCCCCGTTTCCGGATCGATGCCGCGGACCGCGCCGACCATTTCCGAACCGAACAGGATGTTGTCGATGTCGATGACCTTGAAAAGAAGATCAATGCCCGGTTGATGATAGACGCAGGTATCGAAGAACACGTTCTTCATGACGTGCTCGTTCAGCGGCGGCTTGCCCAGCATGTCGGCCAGGCCACGGAAACGCCCCCAGTGATAGGGAACCGCACCGCCGCCGTGCGGAATGATGAAACGCAACGCAGGGAAGTCACGGAACAGGTCGCCCTGCAGGAACTGCATGAACGCGGTGGTATCGGCGTTGAGGTAGTGCGCGCCGGTGGCATGGAAGTTGGCGTTGCAGCTGCCCGAGACATGCACCATCGCCGGAACGTCCAGTTCCACCATCTTCTCGAAGAACGGATACCAGGCCTTGTCGGTGAGCGGCAGGCCGGTCCAGTGGCCGCCGGACGGGTCCGGGTTGAGGTTGCAGCCCACGAAGCCGAGCTCGTTGACGCAGCGCTCCAGCTCGGCGATCGAATGGGCGATCGGCACGCCCGGCGACTGCGGCAGCTGGCACACGCCGATGAAGGTCTCCGGATACAGCGCCACCACGCGGGCGATCAGGTCGTTGCAGCGGCGTGTCCATTCCGCGCTGACCCGTTCGTCGCCGATGTGATGGGCCATGGTGCTGGCACGCGGGGAGAAGATGGTCATGTCGGCACCACGCTCGCGCAGCAGGCGCAACTGGTTGGCCTCCACGCTCTCGCGCAACTCCGCATCGCTGATCTCCGGGTAGACCGGCGCCGGCAGCGAGGGGTCGTGGTAATGCGCGATCTGCTGTTTGCGGAAGGCGTCGTGGCTGGCGGGGGCGGTCGTGTAATGACCGTGGCAATCGATGATCATGCAGGGGCCTCGTGGGGGATCAATCACCAGCCGAACAGCTGGGCGAAGTGGATGTCCATGCGCAGCCCGACAATCAGCGCATCGGGAATGTCGGTGGTACGGGTAGGCGCGTAGAGGGGATCGGGGTTGATGACGTACTGCAGGTTGGGCATCAGGCGGATGCCCTTGTGCACGGCCCAGCCATAGCTGAGCTCGGCGATGATCTCGTCCGCATGCGGCGCACCGTTGCCGCCATTGCGGGTACGCCGGTCGCGCAGGAAGTCGATCTGTTCGTCACTGAAGTGGGTGTTGGAGACAAACATCGCCAACGTGTCCTGCTCGCGGCCGGCGAAGGTGCCGGTCTTGACGAAGCCGGCCGAGACGAAGGTGTCGACCGGCGCTTCGTTGCCCGTGTTCACGTACGCGCGCGCAAACAGCGCGAGGTTGCGCTTGCCTGTACCCCGCCAGACCGTCTGATCGGCCATGGCATACGCGCCCGACCGCGCACCGTCCTGCACCGCGGTCGGCCTGCCGGTCAGCGCTGCGGAGGTGCCGTTGGCATCGTAGTAGGAGCTCTTGCCACCATCGCTGTTGCGGTACATGCCCAGCCGAAAGGTCCGCGGCAGACGGTCATTGGCGAAGCTGGTCTGGTAGCCGACTTCATACGCGGTGATGGTCCCGGTACCCTCGCCCACCGAGAAGTCCAGGCCGTTCTTGCCGGCCTTGTTCAAGGCGTTGTTGTAGTCGAAGGCACCGGCCTGCGCATACCAGCGGTCATTCACGTCGTAGCGCACGATCCCGGCCCAGGACGCGTTCGGGTAGGCAGTGATGCCCAGATCGGTGATCGCCCCATACGGGGTCAGGCACATCGCGTTGCTCATGAACACGCAGTTGAGCGCGGAGCTGTTGAAGTAGCTGTTCACCGGGGCACGACCGGCAATGATGCTCAGGCCGTTGTCGAAGCGGTGGCGCAGGGTCAGCCGGGTCAGGCGCCCGCCGGCCACCGGCCGCCAGGTCTGCTGGGCACTGATCGAATTGCCGATTTTCTCGCGCGCCAGGTTGCGGCCGGCGAACCAGGCCCACTGCGCATCGACGTCGGTGTTGTGGATACCCCACAGCGTGTCCAGATCAAACCTGGACTGGGCCATCACCCAGTACGAGCCTTGGGTGCCCTGCTCGACACCACCGACCGGATTGGAGGCGACGTTGCCGACCAGGTCCAACGTGAGATCGACGCCATCGGGCAGACTGCCCTTGGGTGAAGCGGACGCGGCGAACGCCGGCGCCGCCAGGCTGGCAGCCACCAGCAGGCAAAGGGTGTTGCGGGGAAAACGGGACACAAGCGCCTCCTGTGCGCGGCCGCAGCCGCGCAACGGATGGATGTCGGGAGGCCGCGGCAGCGCCGCGGCGGCAGGATCAGACGGTGGCGGCAGTCAGCACGCGGCGTCTCAGCCGCCGAGTGCCGATCTGCTCGGCCAGCACCTTCTCGTCGAGCTTGCCTTCCCACTTGGCGATGACCAGCACCGCGATCGCATTGCCGATCAGGTTCACGAAGGTCAGGCCCTCTGCCAGGATCCGGTGGATGCCCAGGATCAACGCGATGCTCGCCACCGGGATCGTGCCGGTGGTGCCCAGCGTCGCTGCCAGCACCACGAATGCCGCGCCGGCCACACCGGCCGCTCCCTTGGAGGTCAGCAGCAGCACCGCGATCAGGCCCAGCTGGTGCCAGACGGTCAGCTCGGTGTTGGTCGCCTGGGCCAGGAACAGCGCGACGGTGGTCAGGTACAGGCAGGTGCCGTCGAGGTTGAACGAGTAGCCGGCCGGGATCACGAAACCCACCACACCTTCCTCGCAGCCCAGCTTCTTCATTTTTTCGATCAGGCGCGGCAGGACGGTTTCGGTGGAGGTGGTCGCCGCGACGATGACGATCTCATCGCGCAGGTAGCCCAGCAGCCGCCACAAGCTGGCACCGGTCCACCAGCACACGCTGCCCAGCACCAGCACGGTGAACAGCCCACAGACCACGAAGAACTCGATGATCAGCTCGCCCAGCGACAGCAGCGAGCCCGCACCGAACTGGCCAACGGTGAAGGCGATTGCACCGAAGGCGCCGATCGGGGCGAAGTACATGATGTAGCCGATGATCTTGAACAGCGCGCCCGAGGTGGACTCGATCACCTTCATCACCGGCGCGCCGCGCTCGCCGATCGAGGCCAGCGCCACACCGAACAGCACCGCCACGAAGAGCACCTGCAGCACGTGCGCTTCGGTGAAGGCGCTCACCAGCGTGTTGGGGATGATCGCCATGATGTAGGACACGATCGACTGGTCATGCGCGCTGTGCACGTAGCCCTGGATGCTGGCCATGTCGATGGTGGCCGGGTCGATGTTCATCCCCGCGCCCGGCTTCCAGACATCCACCACCACCAGGCCCACGATCAGCGCCAGGATCGTGATGACTTCGAAGTAGATCAGCGATTTCAGGGCCAGGCGGCCCACGCTGCGCATGTCGCGCATGCCGGCGATGCCATGCACCACCGTGACGAAGATGATCGGACCGATCATCATCCGGATCAGCTTGATGAACGCGTCGCCGAAGGGCTTCATCGCCGAGCCGATGTCCGGCTGCAGCCACCCCAACAGCACGCCGATCACGGTACCTGCCAGCACCTGGAACCAGAGCTGGCCCACAATGCCGAAGCGGCTCGGCCGCTTCTCTACAACGGTCATATCAACCCTCCCAGGTCACAAGAATAAGGACGTCGTGCGTATTCAGTCGAACAGCACGCCGTCGAAGAGCTTTCGCGCGGTGCGCAGTACCGCGGCGCGGGTCACCTGCCCGGCCGCGTCCAGATCCAGCACGGCAGCGGTGCTTCCACTGGGGTGCTCGATCTCCAGCGTCTGATGCGGGCCGCCGGGCAGCGCCGCGAGGGCATGCGCGGGGGAATCTGGCAGCAGACAGGCCGTGGCGACCGTCACTGCCCCAAGCACCCCGATGGAGGCGTGGCAGCGATGCGGAATGAACGAACGGACGCTGATCGCCCCGCCTGCGCGAGGCGCCGCCACCAGCATCATCTTGGGGACGGACTGGGCACTGACATCACCCAACCGCATCAGCGGGCCGGCCTGCAGGCGGATCGCCTCCAACGTGGCCTTGAGCGCCTCATCAGCGTCCAGCGTGGCGCGGTCCTCATGGCCGGTGATGCCCACATCGGAGGCGCGCAGCACGACGCACGGCATGCCGTTGTCGATCAGGGTGGTCTCCACCCCGTCGATGACATCGACAGCATGGCCGGTCGGCAGCAGCGCGCCACAGCTGGAGCCGGCGATGTCGGCGAACGCCAATGGAACCGGGGCGGCGCTGCCGGGCACGCCGTCGATGCGTGCCTGGCCGTCATACGCCACCGTGCCCTGCGGCGTCTGCACGGTCGCCGAGGCGAGCGTGCCGGTGTTGCACATGAAGATGCGTACGTCGGTCTGCTCGCCCGTGGCTGCAACCAATCCACGCTCGATGGCGAACGGGCCGACGGCGGCCAGCATGTTGCCGCAGTTCTGCGCATCGCTGACCACGGCCTGGTCCACGAACACCTGCAGGAACAGATAGTCCACGTCGGCATCCGCATGGCGGGAGGGCGCCACGACCGCGACCTTGGAGGTCAGCGGATCAGCGCCGCCCATGCCATCGATCTGGCGCGGATCGGGCGAGCCGAACGCACGTAGCAGGAAGGCATCGCGCGTGGCCGGCTCGGCCGGCAGCTCCGAAGCGAGAAAGAACCCGCCCTTGGAGGTGCCGCCGCGCATCCACATCGCGCGCACGGCCTTACTCATAGCGCAGGCCCTTGGCCGCCAGGCGCTCGCGCATCTGGTAGATGTCCAGGCCCAGCTCGCCCTTGGCCAACCGTTCGCGCTTGTCCGCTTCACGGGCCTCGCGGGCCTGTGCCTCGCGGGCCACATGCGCCGCATCCGCACGCGGCACGATGCAGACCCCGTCGTCGTCGGCGATCACCACATCGCCCGGCCGGACCAGTGCCCCGCCACAGACCACCGGCACATTGACCGACCCCAGCGTTTCCTTGACCGTGCCCTGCGCGTGGATCGCGCGGCTCCAGACCGGGAAGCCCATCGCGGTGAGGTCACGCACGTCGCGTACGCCGGCATCGATCACCAGCCCGCGGCAGCCACGCACCTGGGCCGAGGTCGCCAGCAGATCGCCGAAGTAGCCGTCGGTGCAGTCGCTGGTCGGCGCCACCACCAGCACGTCGCCCTCGCGGAGCTGCTCGATGGCCACGTGCATCATCCAGTTGTCGCCCGGCGGCACCGACACGGTGATCGCGCTACCGGCGATGCGCCCACCGCCATAGATCGGGCGCAGCCGCGGATGCAGCAGACCGCTGCGGCCCTGCGCTTCATGCGCGGTGGCAACACCGGCCTGCGCAAGCACCTGGATCACCGCCGCATCGGCGCGTTCGATAGAAGAGACTACCCGGGACATCCATCCATCCTTCGTTGACGATGGCGCAGTCTGTCCTTGCGCCGCCCAACCCCTCAAGATCGTTTTTCGAAACAGCCATTGGGTTTGGTTATAGTTGATCCATGAGCACACCTCTGGACCTGAACCTCAAGCATCTGCATGCCCTCGCCGCGGTCTACCACCACGGCGGCATCAGCGCGGCCGCACCGCACGTGAATCTGTCCCAGCCGGCGTTGACGCAGGCCATCGCGCGGCTGGAGAAACAGTTGGACGCGCCGCTGTTCGATCGCCAGCCCGGCGGCATGTCGCCGACCGAGGCGGCCGGGCTGCTGGTGCCGCGGATCGAACGCGCGCTTGCCTACATCGCGCACGGTGTCCGCGGGGCCCGCCGGGCCCAGCGCCTGCCGGCGATGCCCGCTGTGGAGCGGCGGGTCACCTTGGGCCAGCTGCGCGCCTTGGCCGCAGTGGATACCGCCGGCAGCTTCACGCTCGCGGCGAGCCGCGCGGGCGTGTCCCAACCGGCCATCTATCGCGCGGTGCACGAGCTCGCCGAGGTGATTGAGACACCGTTGATGGTGCGCCGCGGGAAAACCGTGCAGCCGACTCCCGCGGCCACACGCATGCTCCGTCTGGTCCGCCTGGCGCTGTCCGAGCTGAGCGCCGGCGTCGATGAACTTGCCTCACTCCGCTCGCAACAGGGCGGCCGGGTCGCGCTCGGCGTCATGCCGTTGGCCCGGGCCATCCTGTTGCCCCAGGTGCTTGCCCGCTTTGCGCGCGCGCATCCGGGGGCGACGGTGAACGTGATCGAAGGCCCCTACGCCGAGCTGCTCGGTGACCTGCGCGAAGGCAGCCTGGACCTGTTGATCGGCGCGATGCGCGACAAGCTGCCGGTACGCGACATCGCGCAGGAAGGACTGTTCGACGACGACCCGGTCATTGTCGCGCGCAGCGGACATCCACTGGCTGCCACCCAAGGGATCCACTTTCCACAGCTGCTCGACTACCCCTGGGTGATCGCCGCGACGGGGGCCCCGGTCCGGGCGCGCTGGGAGCGGATGTTCCGCCAGCATGGCCACGAACCCCCGCGGCTGCGCATCGAGTGTGGTTCGGTGTTGATCACCCGCGGCCTGCTGCTCGAAGACGACTGGCTCACGCTGATGTCGCGCGATCAGTTCGTGTTCGAACGTCGGGCCGGCCTGCTCTGCGAGATCGGCCGGGCCGGCGATGACCTGCGCCGCCGTATCGGCCTGACCACCCGCGCTGACTGGCACCCTACCCGGCTGCAGCAGGCGTTCGTGGAGACGTTCCGGCAGGTCTGTACCGAACGCAACGATGCAGGCGACGAGGCCTGGCCGTTCCGGTTTCCGACACCCTGAGCGTCGCGCATGAAAAAACCCCCGGCGTTCACCGGGGGTTCTTGTGTTCATCCATCGACCCACGGTCGATGGCTACCGAGGCCGGGCAGCGCCCGGCACCGGATCAGGCAGCCACCGTACCGGCGACTTCCTGATAATCCTCGATCTGGTCGAAGTTCATGTAGCGGTAGATGTCCTTGCTGCTGGCATCCAGCACACCGATGTCGGCCATGTACTCTTCCTTGGTCGGGATGCGACCCAGACGCGAACAGATCGCGGCCAGTTCGGCCGACCCCAGGTACACGTTGGAGTTGCGGCCCAGACGGTTCGGGAAGTTGCGGGTCGAGGTCGAGAACACCGTCGCACCCTCACGCACCTGTGCCTGGTTGCCCATGCACAGCGAGCAGCCCGGCATTTCCATGCGTGCGCCGGCGGTGCCGAAGGTGCCGTAATGGCCTTCCTTGGTCAGCTCCGACGCATCCATCTTGGTCGGCGGGGCCACCCACAGCTTGGTCGGGATGTCGCGCTTGCCTTCCAGCAGCTTGGCCGCCGCACGGAAGTGACCGATGTTGGTCATGCACGAACCGATGAAGACTTCATCGATGGCCGCGCCGGCCACGTCCGACAGCGTCTTGACGTCATCCGGATCGTTCGGGCAGGCCACGATCGGCTCGTGGATGTCGGCCAGGTCGATCTCGATGACGGCGGCGTACTCTGCGTCGGCATCCGGGGCCAGCAGCTCCGGGTTGGCCAGCCAGGCCTCCATCTTCTCGATGCGGCGCGCCAGCGAACGGGCGTCCTGGTAACCCTCGGCGATCATCCACTTCAGCAGCGTGATGTTGCTGGTGAGGTACTCGATGATCGGCTCCTTGTTCAGGTGCACCGAGCAACCGGCGGCCGAACGTTCGGCCGAGGCATCGGACAGTTCGAACGCCTGTTCGACCTTCAGCTCCGGCAGACCTTCGATCTCGAGGATGCGACCGGAGAAGATGTTCTTCTTGCCGGCCTTGGCCACGGTCAGCAGACCGGACTTGATCGCATACAGCGGGATCGCGTTGACCAGGTCACGCAGGGTCACGCCCGGCTGCATCGTGCCCTTGAAGCGCACCAGCACCGATTCGGGCATGTCCAGCGGCATCACGCCGGTGGCCGCCGCAAAGGCGACCAGGCCCGAGCCGGCCGGGAACGAAATGCCCACCGGGAAACGGGTGTGCGAATCGCCACCGGTGCCGACGGTGTCGGGCAGCAGCATGCGGTTGAGCCAGCTGTGGATCACGCCGTCGCCCGGGCGCAGCGAGATGCCGCCACGGGTGGAGATGAACTCCGGCAGGGTGTGGTGGGTCTTGACGTCCACCGGCTTCGGGTACGCGGCGGTGTGGCAGAACGACTGCATCACCAGGTCGGCCGAGAAGCCCAGGCAGGCCAGGTCCTTCAGTTCGTCACGGGTCATCGGACCGGTGGTGTCCTGCGAGCCCACCGAGGTCATCTTCGGTTCGCAGTAGGTGCCCGGGCGCATGCCCTGGCCTTCCGGCAGGCCACAGGCGCGGCCGACCATCTTCTGCGCCAGCGAGAAGCCCTTGCCGGTATCCGGCGGGTCCATCGGCAGGCGGAACAGATCGGT
Source organism: Stenotrophomonas sp. TWI377 (assembly GCF_039674525.1). Lineage (NCBI taxonomy): Bacteria > Pseudomonadati > Pseudomonadota > Gammaproteobacteria > Lysobacterales > Lysobacteraceae > Stenotrophomonas > Stenotrophomonas sp. TWI377. The sequence continues at coordinate 55,594 of NZ_JBDJNT010000001.1, read as the reverse complement.
CGGGGCCAGGCCCAGCGCTTCACGCGCCTTGGCGGTCAGGCCGCGGCCGATGATCAGCGGAATGCGGCCACCGGCGCGCACTTCGTCGAACAGCACATCGGACTTGACCTTGAACTCGGCAATGACCGCGCCGTCCTTCAGGGCCTTGCCGTCGTACGGACGCAGCTCGATCACATCGCCCATGTTCATCTGCGACACGTCGAGTTCGATCGGCAGCGCGCCGGCGTCTTCCATGGTGTTGTAGAAGATCGGGGCGATCTTCGAACCCAGGCACACGCCACCGAAGCGCTTGTTCGGGATGAACGGAATATCTTCACCGGTGAACCACAGCACCGAGTTGGTGGCCGACTTGCGGCTGGAACCGGTGCCGACCACGTCGCCCACGTAGGCGACCAGGTGACCCTTGTCCTTCAGCGATTCGATGAACGTGACCGGGCCGCGCTTGCCGTCTTCTTCCGGCTCGATGCCATCACGCTTGTTCTTCAGCATCGCCAGGGCGTGCAGCGGGATGTCCGGGCGGGTGGTGGCATCCGGGGCCGGCGACAGGTCATCGGTGTTGGTTTCGCCGGTCACCTTGAGCACGGTGATGGTCAGGCTTTCGGGCACCTGCGGACGGCTGGTGAACCACTCCGCATCGGCCCAGCTCTGCAGCACGCCCTGGGCGTTGGCATTGCCGGCCTTGGCCTTTTCCTGTACGTCGTGGAAGGCATCGAACACCAGCAGGGTGTTTTTCAGCGCATCGGCGGCGATCGCACCGACGGCAGCGTCGTCCAGCAGCTGGACCAGCGGGGCGACGTTGTAACCGCCGAGCATGGTGCCCAGCAGTTCGGTGGCGCGCTCGCGCGTGATCAGCGGATTGACTTCGCTGCCCAGGGCGATCGCGGCCAGGTACGAGGCCTTGACCTTGGCAGCGTCATCGACGCCGGCCGGCACGCGGTGGGTCAGCAGGTCCAGCAGGAACTCTGCTTCGCCGGCGGGCGGGTTCTTCAGCAGTTCGATGACGTCGGCCGTCTGCTGGGCGCTCAGCGGCAGCGGCGGGATGCCAAGCGCGGCGCGCTCGGCTACGTGGTGGCGGTAGGCTTCCAACATGACAACTCCCGGGTGATTCTTTTGAAAGAATGCGGTTTAAAGAATGGGCTCAGGCTTGCGGCACGATCAGCTTCAGGCCCTTGAAGTAGTCGCGGTAAAACGTGTCGTTCCAGGTGATCAGGCCATCGCACTGCAGCAGTGCATGGGCCCCCACCATGAAGTCGTCCAGGCTGCGCCGGCCTTGGCCACGCTGCCGGTGGCGGCGCTGCATCTCGCCGGCGCGCAGGGCCGATTTGGCCTCCAGCGCGTTGAAATGGACACCCATTTCCTCCAGCGCTTCGAGCACTTCGGCGCCGCCGCGCAGCGAGGCGCACAGCTCGGCCAAGGTCGCGCCGCAGACCACCACGCGCCCGCCGACCAGGCTCTGGCGCAGGCAGGCCTCGACGGCATCGGCCTGCGGGCCGTTGCTGAGCAGTTCGATCAGCACCGGCGAATCGACGGCGATCATCGCGGGCTCAGTCTTCGTCACGGACAGCCTTCACGGCGGCCTCGGACGACTCGAAGCCATCCAGTGCGAATTTGCCGCGGGCGCGGGAGATCGCATCGTCCACGCTCTTGCGCAGGATGATGCGGCCGCCTTCCAGCTCCACGGTCAACTGGGTGCCCTTGGTCAGCCCCAGGGCGTCACGCACGGCCTTGGGCAGCGTGATCTGTCCGCGTTCAGCAACAGTAGCTTCCATGGGGTACGCCTCGAAAAGTATGTATAAATTGTACGTACTTTGACGTTCAGGGGCAAATCCAGGCGGCGCCCGCCTTTCGGGCGTCCCGGGCCCGGCAAGAAGGCTAGACTGAACGAGCAGCAACCGCTGCCGCCTGGACCCGGACGCTTGCCGCCCTCCTGGCGACCCGCACCCCCATCGATAGACAAGGACATCCCACGATGCGCGCCACCACCCTCGCTTTTGCCCTGCTGATTGCCGCCCCGCTGGCCCTGGCTGCCCCATCGGCGCATGCCAACCCGTTTGGCGCCTACACCACCGGCACCGAGATCACCCAGCAGCAACTGGATGCCGCCGAAGTGGGCAAAACCACCCAGGATGATGTGCGTGGCGCCTTCGGCGCCCCCAGCCGCCGCGAACAGCTCGGCGACACACAGGTCTGGTACTACGACTTCGTCAAGATCAAGTCGTTCGGCAAGAACATCCAGGAAGCCACCGTGTTCGAGTTCGGCAAGACCGGCGTGTTGTCCGCCAAGTCCAAGACCAATGCGGTGGGCAAGACCGGCAACCCCCTGATCGACGCCGCCAACGGCAAGTAAGCGGCCGCGGCCGAGCTACTTCCAGACGGGGCGCTCATGGCGCCCCGTCTGCATTCGGGATGCAGGCGATGACATCGGCACTACACATGCCTGTGTAACCTTGCGTCCTGAGCCCAAGGGCTGGCACGCCCCGGCCGCTGTCGCATACTGCGAGGGATCGGCGGGCGCAGCGAGCCCGACGGCAGCCGCAAGCAGGCGCGCGTTCCGGCGCAGCCGTTGCAAGCCATCAGCAAAGGAGTCATCTGCAATGAGCGATTCGTTCTCCACCCGCAGCCAGCTGGACGTCGGCGGCACCACCTACGACTACTTCAGCCTGCCCAAGCTCGGACAGACGTTCGACATTTCCCACCTGCCCTATTCGATGAAGATCCTGCTGGAGAATCTGCTCCGGCACGAGGATGGTGGCGTCACCGTCGGCAAGGACCACATCCAGGCCGTGGCCCAGTGGGACCCCAAGGCCGAGCCCGACATCGAGATCGCCTTCATGCCCGCGCGCGTGGTGCTGCAGGATTTCACCGGCGTGCCCTGCGTCGTCGATCTGGCCGCGATGCGCGATGCGGTGGTCAAGCTCGGCGGTCGACCGGAGCAGATCAATCCGCAGATTCCGTCCGAGCTGGTGATCGATCACTCGGTGCAGGTCGATGTGTTCGGCACGCCCGACGCGCTGGATCTCAACGGCAAGATCGAATTCCAGCGCAATCAGGAACGCTATGGCTTCCTGCGCTGGGGCCAGAAGGCCTTCGATGATTTCAAGGTGGTGCCGCCCAACACCGGCATCGTCCACCAGGTGAACCTGGAAAACCTGGCCCGCGTCGTCATGACTGCGGACAAGGATGGCAAGGCGGTGGCGTACCCGGACACCGTGTTCGGTACCGACAGCCACACCACCATGATCAATGGCATCGGCGTGCTCGGCTGGGGCGTGGGCGGTATCGAAGCCGAGGCCGCGATGCTCGGCCAGCCGTCCTCGATGCTGATCCCGCAGGTAGTCGGCTTCAAGCTGACCGGCCGCATGCCCGAAGGCGCCACCGCCACCGATCTGGTGCTGACCGTCACCCAGATGCTGCGCAAGCACGGCGTGGTCGGCAAGTTCGTGGAGTTCTTCGGTGAGGGCCTGCAGCACCTGCCGCTGGCCGACCGTGCCACGATCGGCAACATGGCACCGGAATATGGCGCCACCTGCGGCATCTTCCCGATCGACGAAGAATCATTGACCTACCTGCGCCTGTCCGGCCGCAGCGAAGCACAGATCGATCTCGTCGAAGCCTATGCCAAGGCCCAGGGCCTGTGGCACGACGCCAACACCGCGCACGCCAGCTACAGCGCCACGCTGGAACTGGACATGGGCGAGGTCAAGCCGTCGCTGGCCGGCCCCAAGCGCCCGCAGGACCGCGTGCTGCTGGAAGACGTCAAGCAGAACTACCGCGAGAACCTGGTCGGCCTGACCACCAACCGCGACAAGCGCAACGATGACGTCTCCAAGTTCGTCAACGAAGGCGGCGGTGCGGCGGTCGGCAACGAACAGCTGGCCAAGGGCTACAGCGATGTCGAGCTGGAGGGTCACAGATTCCGCCTGAAGGATGGCGCGGTGGTGATCGCCGCGATCACCTCGTGCACCAACACCTCCAACCCGGCGGTGATGATCGGTGCCGGCCTGCTCGCCCGCAACGCGGCCGCCAAGGGGCTGGACCGCAAGCCGTGGGTGAAGACCTCGCTCGGCCCGGGCTCGCGCGTGGTCACCGATTACCTGGAAAAAGCCGGTGTGCTTACCGAGCTGGAAAAGATCGGGTTCTACGTGGTCGGCTATGGCTGCACCACCTGCATCGGCAACTCCGGCCCGCTGCCGACCGAAGTCAGTGCGGGCATCGCCGCTGGTGACCTGGTGGTGGCCTCGGTGTTGTCGGGCAACCGCAACTTCGAAGGTCGCGTGCACCCGGAAGTCAAAATGAACTACCTGGCCAGCCCGCCGCTGGTCGTCGCCTACGCCATCGCCGGCACCACCGATATCGACCTGACCACCGAGCCGCTGGGCACGGGCAGCGATGGCCAGCCGGTGTATCTGCGCGATATCTGGCCGAGCAACAAGGAAATCGGCGACGTGATCGCTGCGACCATCGGGCCGGAGATGTTCAAGAAGAACTATGCCGACGTGTTCAAGGGCGACACCCGCTGGAACACCATCCAGTCGCCCGATGGCGATCTGTACGAGTGGGATGGCAACTCGACCTACATCAAGAACCCGCCCTACTTCGACGGCATGACGATGGACGTCGGCCACATCGAGGATGTGCATGGCGCGCGTGTGATGGGCCTGTTCGGCGACTCGATCACCACCGATCACATCTCCCCGGCCGGCAACATCAAGAAGGATTCCCCGGCGGGCCGCTTCCTGCAGGAGCGTGGCGTGCAGCCGGCTGACTTCAACAGCTACGGCAGTCGCCGCGGCAACGATGACGTCATGGTGCGCGGCACCTTCGCCAACATCCGGATCAAGAACCTGATGTTCGGCGGCGAAGAAGGCGGCAACACGCTGTACTTCCCGAAGGACGGCGGCGAGCCGCAGAAGCTGGCGATCTACGACGCGGCCGTCAAGTACAAGGCCGAGGGCGTCCCGCTGGTGGTGTTCGCCGGCAAGGAATACGGCACCGGCTCCTCCCGCGACTGGGCGGCCAAGGGCACCAACCTGCTGGGCGTCAAGGCGGTGATCGCCGAGAGTTTCGAGCGCATCCACCGCTCCAACCTGGTTGGCATGGGCGTGCTGCCGCTGCAGTTCAAGAACGGCGAGAACGCACAGAGCCTGGGCCTGGATGGCTCGGAGGTGGTCGACATCACCGGCCTGGAGGATGGCGCCAGCAAATCGGCCACCCTCACCGCGACCCGGGCCGATGGCACGAAGAAGACCTTCGAGGTCCATGTGATGCTGCTGACCCCGAAGGAAGTGGAGTACTTCAAGCACGGCGGCCTGCTGCAGTACGTGCTGCGCCAGCTGGCGGGGAAGAAGTAAGCGTCAGCCACTTGGCGAAGTACGCCGTCTCCATCCAGGGGATGACCTGACAGCAAGGGGGCGCAACGCCCCCTTGCTGCTTTCCGGATCCTCGCGAATCTGCGTCTTGGGCGTGCCCCGGACAGGCGTCCCAACGCCCCATCTTCTTTTTCATAAATTTCATAAATCACATATTTATCCCATTTCGTATGCAATGAGCTAGGCTGGAGGCATCCGTCACGGAGCCACCGGCATGCGGCACGCGCTCAAGTTCGACCCGATCACCGAGCTGACCCGCACCACCGCCTCGACGGTGAAGGAGCACTGGCGAAAGGTCATGCAGGACGTCCGCGAACAACAGGCCGTGCTGGTGACCAATCACAACGAGCCCCAGGCCGTCATCCTCTCCGCCGAGCAATACCAGGCCATGCAGGCCGAAGTGCTATCGCTGCAGCGTGATCTGGCCTCCCTGCGCGAGCAGACCCCGGCCCTCCAGCACCTGCGGCAGCGCTTCGATGATCGCCTTGCCGTGCTGGACAGTGCTGCGGCGGGCACCAACGCGCGCGCGCTGCTGCGCAAGCCGGCAGGGCTCAAGGGCAAGGTAGTCGCAGGCAGCGGGTACTGATGGCGGCGCGCCCCTTCCTGTTCGTCCTGGCAGGGGTCAACGGCGCAGGCAAGAGTTCCATCGGGGGTCACCTGCTCCGCGAGGCCGGGCTGGACTGGTTCGATCCGGACGACTGGGCCCGGCAGCTGTGCCGCGGACTGGGCATGAGCCAGCGCGAGGCCAATGGTCAGGCGTGGCAGGAAGGCTTCTCCCGATTGCAGGCCGCGATCGCCGAACGTCGCAACCACGCCTTCGAAACCACCCTGGGCGGACAATCCATCGCCGCGACCCTGGCCGAGGCATGCGCCACGCATGACGTACTGGTCTGGTACTGCGGCCTGGCCTCTCCCGAGCAGCACATCGCACGGGTGCGCGCATGCGTTGCGGCCGGTGGCCACCCCATCAGCGATGCGGACATCCACCGCCGCTATCCGTTGGCGCTGCAGAACCTGATCACCCTGTTGCCAGCACTGGCACAGCTGCAGGTGTACGACAACAGTGCAGAGGCCGGTCCTGGCCAGCCCGTTGCCGACCCGCAGCCTGTGCTGCAGATGGACGGTGGCCGTTTGACCTGGCCCGCCGCCGATGACGCCGCTCAATTGCGGCAGGCACCCGACTGGGCCGTGCCGGTGCTGGAAGCTGCACTGCAGTGTCACGACGCCTGCGCTGGCGAGCCGCCGCGATGAGCGAGCATAGGCGGATGAGCGAACACATGCGGCTGCAAACGTCATCCATCGTCGGCGCGACCCTGCCCCGCTGCCCCGCGTCCACCTTTCTTCACCGGCCCTTCGCGTTTCCCATTCGGGACGGTATGCTGCCGAGGCATGAAACGACGGATACTCTCCGTCATCGCATCACATCATCCACGTTTCCTGGAGGGGGAATATGAGTCTGGAACGACCCTGGCTGCAGAGTTATCCCAAAGGCGTACCCGCCGAGATCGACGTCAACGAGTTCCATTCGGTCTCGGCCGTCTTCGACACCTCGGTGGCCAAGTTCCGCGACCGCCCCGCCTACTCCAGTTTCGGCAAGGTTCTGACCTACGGGGAAACGGACGCACTGGTCGAACAGTTCGCCGCCTACCTGCTCGGTGAGCTGCAGCTCAAGAAGGGCGACCGCGTTGCCCTGATGATGCCCAACTGCCTGCAGTACCCGATCGCGACCTTCGGCGTGCTGCGTGCCGGCCTGACCGTGGTCAACGTCAATCCGCTGTACACCGCCCGCGAGCTCAAGCATCAGCTGGTGGATTCCGGCGCGGCCGTGCTGGTGGTGGTCGACAACTTCTGCGACACCGTGCAGCAGGTCATCGCCGATACCCCGATCAAGCAGGTGGTGACCACCGGCCTGGGCGACATGCTCGGCGCCAAGGGCATCGTGGTGAACTTCGTGCTGAAGTACATCAAGAAGATGGTGCCCAACTACAGCCTGCGCGGTGCGATCCGCTTCAACCAGGCGCTCAAGCTGGGCAGCCGCCACACCCTGCCCAAGGTCGAGATCGATCACGACGACGTCGCCTTCCTGCAGTACACCGGCGGCACCACCGGCGTGGCCAAGGGCGCGATGCTGACCAACCGCAACCTGGTCGCCAACATGCAGCAGGCCTCGGCCTGGATCTCCGCCTCGGGGATCGAGATGGGCAAGGAGGTGATCATCACCGCCCTGCCGCTGTACCACATCTTCGCGTTGACGGCGAACGGCCTGGTCTTCATGAAGTTCGGTGGCTGCAATTACCTGATCACCAACCCGCGCGACATGAAGGGCTTCGTCAAGGAGCTGAAGGCAACCCGTTTCACCGCGATCACCGGCGTCAACACGCTGTTCAACGGCCTGCTCAACACCCCCGGCTTCGACGAGATCGATTTCTCCTCGCTGAAGGTCACCCTGGGTGGCGGCATGGCGGTGCAGCGCGCCGTCGCCGAGCGCTGGAAGAAGGTCACCGGCGTGACCCTGGTCGAGGCCTACGGCCTGACCGAGACCTCGCCGGCCGCCTGCATCAATCCGCTCAGCCTGGCCGAGTACAACGGCGCGATCGGCCTGCCGATCCCGTCCACCGATGCCTGCGTGAAGGATGACGCCGGCAAGACGCTGGCCGCCGGCGAAGTGGGCGAGCTGTGCATCAAGGGCCCGCAGGTGATGAAGGGCTACTGGCAGCGCCCGGAGGACACCGCACAGGCGGTCGATGCCGAGGGCTGGCTGCACACCGGCGACATGGCGCGCATGGATGAGCAGGGCTTCTTCTACATCGTGGATCGCAAGAAGGACATGATCCTGGTGTCCGGCTTCAACGTGTATCCCAACGAGGTTGAAGACGTCATCGCGATGATGCCCGGCGTGCTCGAAGTCGCCGCGGTCGGCGTGCCCGACGAGAAGTCCGGCGAAGTGGTCAAGGTGGTCATCGTCAAGAAGGACCCCAACCTCACCGCCGAGATGGTCAAGGAGCATGCGCGTGCCAACCTGACCGGTTACAAGCATCCGCGCATCGTGGAGTTCCGCAAGGAGCTGCCGAAGACCAACGTCGGCAAGATCCTGCGCCGCGAACTGCGCGATACACCCGCGCCGTAACGGTTCCCCAACGGCTGCATCTTCACAGGGCCCCTGCCGGCAACGGCGGGGGCCTTTTGCATTGCGTGAGATGCCGGGGGTGTAGGATCGCGGCGTGTGGACCCGTCAGGCCCGCCGCCCACCGTCCTCCCAGCGGGCCAGCCTCCGAGGAAATCGCCATGAGCACCATTGAAAAGCTGCCCGTCAACCACCGCTACGCCACCATCCGCACCGAAACCACGGGTAACGACGATGCCCATTGGCTGTACATGCACGCCGATGCCGCCAGCGGCATCCGCCCGTGCTGCCGGAAGGACATGCTCGATGAAATGTGGAATTTCATGAGCGCCATCACCCGCACCCCGGCCGAGCGCAACAGCGGCAAGCTGCGGCATTTCGTGCTCGCCTCCGATGCGAACGCCTACAACCTGGGCGGCGATCTGGACCTGTTCACCCGCCTGATCCGCGAGGGCAACCGCGACCGCCTGCTGACCTACGCACAGCGCTGCGTGGAAGGCGTGCACCACCTGCACACCGGCTTCGGTGGCGACGTGCGCTCGATCGCGCTGATCCAGGGCGACGCGCTCGGCGGCGGCCTGGAGATGGCGCTGGCCTGCCACACCATCGTGGCCGAAGAAGGCTGCGGCATGGGCCTGCCGGAGGTGCTGTTCGGCCTGTTCCCGGGCATGGGCGCGTACTCGTTCCTGTGCAAGCGCGTGGCACCGCAGCTGGCCGAGAAGATCATCCTCGACGGCCGCGTGTACTCCTCCGAAGAGATGCATGCCATGGGCGTGGTCGACGTGCTGGTGCCCAAGGGCCACGGCGTCAAGGCCGTGGAAGATCTGATCCGCCAGCACCAGCGCATTCCGCATTCGTATCTGGCGATGAATGCCGCGCGCAACCTGGCCCAGGCCGTGCGCTATGACGAACTGCTGGAGATCACCAAGGTGTGGGTCGATTCCGCACTCGCCCTGGGCGACAAGTCGCTGCGCACCATGGACCGCCTGATCAAGGCCCAGACCCGCCGCGCCACCCTCGACGTGGCCTGAGTCCTCCCCTCCCCTGTGTTGTTCAAGCCCGGCTGCCGCCGGGCTTTTTTTCAGCGCATGTCGCCGCCGTCGTCGGCCTGCCCCTGCGCCTTGCGCTGCGCACGCGCATCCAGTGCCTGCCGGCCTTCCTTGATGCCCGCCTGCAGCAGGGTCACGCGCTGCCGCCATTCGCTCTTGAGCTGCCAATCGGCCATGCGCATCAGGTCGCCCGCACGGTTCGCCACGCGGACCAGGCCCAGATTACTGGCCACGCCCTTGATCGCATGCGCCTGCTCACGGAAATGCACCCAGTCGGCGCGCTCGCCGTCGGCCAGTGCGACGCCGACGCATTGCTCGGCATCGGCCAGGCATTGGCGGATGAACTCGCGTTCGAAGCCATCGCCCATGCCGAGCGAGGCCAACTCGTCCAGCACGCCTGGATCGAGCACCCCATCGAGCACGGTGGCGGTGCGCACGATCGGCGCGCTCGCCTTGAGCTGACCGTTGGAGGCGATGTCGGCCAGCACGTCCAGCAGCCGCACGGCCACCACTGGCTTGGCCAGGAAAGTATGCGCACCGGCCTGGGTACAGCGCTGGATCGCCTCTGGGGTGACATCGGCGCTGAGCACCAGCACCGGCGTGCGCGGACCGCCCCCGGCCTGCATCACGCGCAGCTCCTTGAGCATGTCCAGGCCACTCATGCCGGGCATGTGCAGATCGACGATGGCGGCATCGAAATCGCTCTCGGCCATCGCATCCAGCACCGCTTCGCCGCCGTTGACGCACAGCACCTTGTGACCGGCTTTCTGCAGCAGGCGCTGCAGTACCATCCGGTTGGCCTCGTGATCATCGGCGACCAGGATGTGCATGCTGCGCACGCGCGCGCGGTGGCGCAGGAACGGATCGGCGAAGGCGATGACATTGCCGTTGCGGTCCGGCAGCCCGTCGCCGACCAGGGCCGGGGTGACCGTGCCCAACGGCACGCGCGGCGGCGCAAACGGCAGCTCGAACCAGAAATGACTGCCCTGCGGCGGATTCTCTTCATAGCCGATGTCACCGCCCATTGCCTCGACGAGGCCTTTGGCGATGGTCGTACCCAGGCCGGTGCCTTCGTGCCGGCGGGCCATGCTGACATCGGCCTGCTCGAAGGCTTCGAACAGACGTGGGCGCATTTCCGGCGCGACGCCGATGCCGGTATCGAGGATGTCAAAGCGCAGGCGCACCCCGCCATCGGATTCGGCATTGAGCACGGCGACGCGGATCTCGACCCGGCCATGGTCGGTGAACTTGACCGCGTTGCCGGCGATGTTGAGCAGGATCTGGCGCAGGTGACCCAGATCGCCGCGCAGCAACGGCGGCACGGTGTCGGCCACCTTGACCCGGTAATCCAGCCGCTTGGCCTTGGCCTGTGGCAGCAGGATCAGCCCGATCGCCTGGATGACATCGGTCAGGGCGAAGTCTTCGGCGGTCACGCGCAGCTTGCCCGCTTCGATCGCGGAGATGTCCAGCACCTCTTCCACCAGCGCCAGCAGACTGCGCGAGGAGGCCTGGATGGTATTGACGCACTCGCGCTGCTCTTCATCGAGCTTGGTCGTGGCCAGCAACTCGGTCATGCCCGACAGCCCGTTGAGCGGCGTGCGGAATTCATGACTCATGTTGGCCAGGAAGCGGCTCTTGGCCTCGCTCGCACGGCGCGCTTCGGCCATCGCCCGGGTCAACTGGCGCAGCAGCGTGGAGAAATACAGCGGCACCGCGGCCAGGCCCAGCCACAGCCCGAACGCCAGCCGGGCATTGCGTTCCCAGTACGGCGTCAGCAGCGCGGTGCTGCCGAAGCTGACCATGGCCATCGCCACGGCCACATAGAGATAGTTGTTGCCATAGCGCATGCCGTTGCCGACCGTCACCCACATCACCACGATGTAGACCCAGGCCAGCGGCTCGCCCATCTGCACCATCCCGGCGGCAATCAGCCCGTAATCGGCCAGCATGCCGGCCACCCGGCGCGGGTCCGAGCGCCCCGGCCGCCACAGCAGCCAGCCGAACAGCCCCAGCGACAGCGTCAGGCCGGTCAGCACGATCGCCAGCACGCCGTGGTACTGCGCCGGCGGCAGATCGTGCCGCGGCCCCGGCATCAGTACGTACAGCAGGATCAGGGTGATCAGCACGATGCGCACGATCGCCTGGCCGTGCTCGGTATCCGGGCGCTGCGCCAGACGTTGCTTCAGCCGCGGGTACAGACGACGCATATCACATCCCCGGGCGGGATGACGCAGTGGAGTGCTGTGCGCAGATCTCATCAAGCTGGAGGCGGCCGCGCAGCAGGGCATCAACGCAACGCGGGTCGAACAACCGGCCACGCTGGGCGTACAGATAAGCCAGCGTGGCTTCCATGGTCCATGCTTCCTTGTACGGACGGGGTGAGATCAGGGCATCGAACACATCGGCCACCGCCACGATCCGCGCTTCCAGCGGAATGGCATCGCCGACCAGCCCATCCGGGTAGCCGCTGCCGTCGTAGCGCTCGTGGTGGCGCAGCGCGATCAGCGCACCGACCTGGATGAAACGGTTCTGGCTGCCACTCAACAGTTCATAGCCGATGCGCGGGTGCCGGCGCATGATCGCCTGCTCCTCTTCGCTCAGCTTGCCCTGCTTGAGCAGCACGGCATCGGGAATGGCGATCTTGCCCATGTCGTGCAGGGGCGCGGCCATCTCGATCAGCTTGACCTCTTCCTCCGGCAGCCCGAGCTGCTCGGCGATCAGGCCCGCCACGTGCGCCATGCGCTCCAGGTAGGCGCTGGTGCCGGCATCACGGAACTCGATCGCACGCGCCAGGCGCGAAAGCGTCTCACGCTCGCGCTCTTCCACCTCATGCATGCTGGCCAGCAGCCGCTGCTCCAGCGAGAGCGCGCGCTGCTTCACGTTCTCCGACTGCTGGCGCAGCTGCAACAGGTTGTAGCAGCGCGCGCGCAGTTCGCGCGGGCGGATCGGCTTGACCAGGAAATCGATCACCCCCGCTTCCAGCGCGGCCTGACGGATCGGCTCATCGCCGACCACGGTGATCAGGATCACGGGGATGTCGCGGTGTTTGGGCAGGCGGCGGAACCGGCGGGCGAACTCCAGCCCATCCATCTCCGGCATGCGGTAATCGAGCAGCAGCAGATCCACGGCATGCGACTCGCACCAGGCGAGCGCCGTCAGTGGATCGCCGAAGTCGTGCACGGACAGTTCCGGCGCGATGTCTTCGATGACATGGCGCAGCATGGTTCGCGCGGACGTCTGGTCGTCAACGATGACAATATTCAAGGCTGCTTCTGCCTTCTTCCTTGACCACACTGGAACATGCTGCGGAGAGGATACTCCGCCGCTCAGCACACTGGCACCTTGCATGGGTCCGCCTCCCGTCATGAACACCCCAGTTCATGATCGTCGTCACAGTGTGATGCCAATGTAAGCACCCGCTGCAACCCGTCATGGTCCGTGGCCATCACGCCATAGCACCTTGCTAAGGCCACGCAGAAACCATACTCGCGCGGCCACGGGAGCGGAACCCCCATCCGGACGTGCCCCAAGCACGTCCGGACCCAGGTCTCAGTTTTCGGGACGCATATACGGGAACAGCAGCACGTCACGGATCGAGCTGCTGCCGGTCAGCAGCATCACCAGGCGGTCGATGCCGATGCCCAGGCCGCCGGTCGGCGCCATGCCGTACTCCAGCGCGCGGATGTAATCGGCGTCGTAATGCATGGCTTCGTCATCACCGCCCTCCTTCGCCGTGACCTGGGCCTGGAAACGGGCGGCCTGGTCTTCCGGATCGTTCAGCTCGGAGAACCCGTTGGCCAGCTCCTTGCCGTTGATGAACAGCTCGAAGCGGTCGGTATAGCCCGGCTGGTCATCGTTGGCCCGGGCCAGCGGGGACACCTCGACCGGGTGGTCGGTGATGAAGGTCGGCTGGATCAGGGTGTGCTCGACGGTGGCTTCGAAGATCTCCAGCAGCAGCTTGCCCCAGCCGTAGGACGGCTTGATGCGGATCTTCAGGCGCTCGCAATGGGCGACCAGCGCATCGCGGTCGGTACAGTCGGCCGCACTGATTTCCGGGTTGTGGTGGCGCACGGCTTCATCCATGCGCCAGCGGCGGAAGGCCGGGGCCAGATCGATCGTGGCGCCGTCCCACTCCACCGTGGTGGTGCCCAGCACCTTGCTGGCCACGTCACGGATCACGCCTTCGGTCAGGTCCATCACTTCGGTGTACGTGGCGTAGGCCTCGTACAGCTCCATCATGGTGAATTCCGGGTTGTGGCGGGTACTCACGCCTTCATTGCGGAAGTTGCGGTTGATTTCGTACACGCGCTCCAGCCCACCCACGACCAGGCGCTTGAGGTACAGCTCCGGGGCCACGCGCAGGTACAGATCCAGGTCCAGCGCGTTGTGGTGGGTGGTGAACGGCTTGGCCGTGGCGCCGCCGGGGATGTAATGCATCATCGGCGTTTCGACTTCCAGGAAGTCGCGGCTGTCCAGCCAGGCGCGCATGGCGCGGATGATCCGCGAGCGCTTGATGAACACCTCGCGCGACTCCGGGGTCACGATCAGGTCCACATAGCGCTGGCGGTAGCGCTGCTCCACGTCGGCCAGGCCGTGCCACTTGTCCGGCAGCGGGCGCAGCGACTTGGTCAGCAGGCGGATGCTGGTGGCCTTGACCGACAGCTCGCCGGTCTTGGTGCGGGTGAGCCCGCCTTCCACGCCGATGATGTCGCCCACGTCCCAGCCCTTGAACGCCGTGTAGGCATCGCCCAGGGTGCTGCCCTGCAGGAACAGCTGGATGCGGCCGGACTCGTCCTGGATCTGGGCGAAGCTGGCCTTGCCCATCACGCGCTTGGCCATCAGGCGGCCGGCCATCTTGACCTGGCGGTCACTGGCTTCCAGTGCTTCGGCGGTCCACTGTTCGGCGTCGGCGAACTCGGCCTGCAGGGTGCCGGCGAAATGCTCGCGGCGGAAATCGTTCGGGTAGGCAATGCCCTGCCCGCGCAGGGCGGTCAGTTTCGCGCGGCGCTCGGCGATGAGGCTGTTCTCGTCGACGGGGGGCTGCGGCGCGGCGGTCTGATCGTTCATGGCGTGGGTCTATGTATGTCGGGGGGGGAGGTGCGGTCCCCGCCATCATGCCGATGGTCGGGGCGGATTGCGAAACCGGGCGCGGCCCGGGCACAACGGATCGGGGCCGCGCGTGGCGGCCCCGACGGTCAGGCGTCGGTGCGTTTGGCACCCACGGCCAGGCCGGACTTCAGGCTGGCTTCGACGAATTCGTCGAGGTCGCCATCCAGCACCTTCTGCGTATCGGAGCGTTCGATGCCGGTGCGCAGGTCCTTGATACGGCTCTGGTCGAGCACGTAGTTGCGGATCTGGCTGCCCCAGCCGATGTCGGACTTGGTGGCTTCCACCGCGTCACGCTCGGCGTTGCGCTTCTGGATTTCCAGCTCGTACAGCTTGGCGGCCAGCATCTTCATCGCGTTGTCGCGGTTCTGGTGCTGGCTGCGGCCGGTCTGGCAGGCCACGACCGTGTTGGTCGGGATGTGCGTGATACGCACCGCCGATTCGGTCTTGTTGACGTGCTGACCACCGGCACCGGAGGACCGGTACACGTCCGTGCGCAGGTCGGCCGGGTTGATGTCGATTTCGATGTTGTCATCGACTTCCGGCGACACGAACACCGAGGTGAAGCTGGTATGGCGGCGGTTGTCCGAATCGAACGGCGACTTGCGCACCAGGCGGTGCACGCCGGTTTCGGTCTTCAACCAGCCGTAGGCGTAATCGCCTTCCACGCGCAGGGTGGCCGACTTGATGCCGGCGACGTCGCCACCGGACACTTCCATCAGCTCGGTCTTCCAGCCGCGCGATTCGCACCAGCGCAGGTACATGCGCAGCAGGATCTCGGCCCAGTCCTGGGCTTCGGTACCACCGGCACCGGCCTGGATGTCGACGAAGGCCGCCGCGGTATCCATCTGCCCGGAGAACATGCGCTGGAACTCCAGCTGCTCCACGTGCTTCTGGTACTTGTCCAGGTCGCTGACCACGGCCAGGGCGGTTTCTTCGTCCTGTTCGCTTTCGGCCAGTTCCAGCAGTTCGCCCGACTCGGCCAGGCCGTCGAGGATCGTGGCGATGCCGCCGACGGTCTTGTCCAGATTGGCGCGTTCGCGGCCAAGATTCTGGGCGTACTCGGCGTTGTTCCAGATATCCGGGTTTTCCAGTTCCCGGGTTACTTCTTCCAGACGCTCTTTCTTGGCGTCGTAGTCAAAGATACCCCCTGAGCGAGAGCACGCGATCGGTGAGATCGGTGATGCGCTGGCGGACAGGATTGAGCTCGATCATGTCGGCGATTAATGCGTGCGAAAAGACTGTCCATCATAGCCTATCCGGGGCTTTCCGGCGGTGGCCGGGGTGGGAATCGCCCTGTTCCGGCCAGGAAAACGACATCGCTGAACACGGGCGCCCGGGCAGACGGTAGACTTCCGCCCCGCTGCGCGGCCCCCTGCCCGCGGCGTCCCCCAACGCACTACATGGAGCACTACCCCGATGAGGACGTCATCCTCCGCCCTGCTGCTGGCTCTCGCCTGCCTGACCGCTTCCACCACCGCCTCGGCCCTGGACCTCAAGCAGCTGGCCAGCACCGGCCTGAAGGCCGGCCAGGCGTTGACCCTGTCCGACCAGGACGTGGCCAAGGCCGCCGACGAAGCCTGCGTCTACATGGACCAGCAGAACAAGGTGGCCCCGGCCAACAACCCGTATGCCCAGCGTCTGGCCAAGATCACCCAGGGCCTGGCCAATGAAGACGGCATGAGCCTGAGCTTCAAGGTCTACCTGACCGAAGACGTCAACGCCTGGGCCATGGCCAACGGCTGCGTTCGCGTGTACTCCGGCCTGATGGACATGGCCTCGGACGATGAAGTGCGCGGCGTGATCGGTCACGAGATCGGCCACGTCAAGCTGGGCCATTCCAAGACCAAGATGCGCACCGCGCTGCTGGCCTCGGCCGGTCGTGACACGCTGGCCGCCTCGGGCAATGCCAATGTCGCCACCCTGACCCAGGGCCAGCTCGGCGAACTGGCTGAAGGCTTCGTCAACGCGCAGTTCTCGCAGAAGGAAGAGAGCGCTGCCGACGAGTACGGCTACCGCTTCATGAAGCGCCACCAGTACGACCCGGCCGCATTGGCCAGCATGTTCCGCAAGCTGTCCAGCGATGGCGGCCTGATGTCCTCGCACCCGGGCTCGGAAGCCCGCGCCGGGCGCATCGACGCGATGATCAAGAAAGACAGCAAGCGCTGAGTGCCCTGCCGGCACCCGGGTCCGCCCGGGTGCCGGTCAGCCAGGCAAGGTCAGGCCGGTGCCTGCACGGCCAGCGCCTGCCGGAATGAGGGCAGCTGCCGGCGGCTGCACGGCACCCGGCCGCCATCGTCCATGTGCAGCAGGGCCTCACCCCCCTCCAGCGGCTCGATCGAGACCAGGTGCCGCACGTTCACCAGCCAGCTGCGGTGGGCACGCACGAACAAGGCCGGATCCAACCGTTCTTCCAGTGCCGCCATGGTGCTGCGCAGCGGGTAATCGTGCCCGCGCACCCGCAGATTGACGTAGTTGCCCGCCGCCTGGGCGTACTCGATATCACCGGTGGCGACCAGGAAGTCGCGGCCCAGCTTGCGCACCAGGAACCGCTCCGGACGCTCCACCGCGTCCACCGGGGGCGCATCGTCCGGCGCGGCCAGCAGATGCGCTTCGCCCTGCCGGCGTCGCCCGAACCAACTGAAGAAGTGCTCGATCGCCACGAAGCTGAAGAAGGCACGGACATCCTTGAGGTACTCGTACATCAGGCGTACCGGCCAGGTGGCATCGTCCTGGTAGTGGAAGCCGAGCGCGGCATAGGCGAGATGGCGCAGCCCCATCATCCCGGTCACATGCACCACCGACCACGCCACGCTGGCCAGCAGATACAGCGGCAGCCGTCGCTTCCAGGTATCGGCGTGCAGCGGCCAACGCTGGCAGCCCCACCACAGGACCGGCAACGTCAGCAGGATCATCGCGACGCTGCTCAACTCCCAGATCATCGGCTGCCACAGGCCCAGGTCTTCGCCACGGCGGCCCGCATCCATCACTTCCACCAGCGCATTGGCCACCGCGGTAGTCAGCAGGATCACCGACCACACCAGCATCCGCGCACCCGGCCGCCATCGCGCGGCACGTCCGTTCGCCATTGAATCGTCCATTTGCAAAGGGTCGTCAGCCTGACTCATCAGGCCATGGTAGTGCGCCCCACCCGTCCCCTGGCGACCGCCATTCGTCACTTGGCGCGGCGTCGGCTGGTTGCGCCCACTGTTCGGACTGCGCCGGCAGCCGGTATCGTTGCCGGTCCCGCGGGCGGTGGCCCGGCACTGAGGAATACGGATGTTCCAGACCCATTGGCATGTGTGGCTGCAGTCGTTCTTCGATGCGGCGTGGATGTTGCCGCTGATGCGCGTCGTCAGCACGCTGGGCTACGAGTGGGCGTACGTGCTGTTGATCGTGGTCTGCAGCTTCGGGATACGTCTGCGCGCGGGGTTGGGCATCATGATGGCGGTACTGCTGATGTCGATGGCCACGCACGCGATCAAGCAGGGTGCTGCCCTGCCCCGCCCCAGCGATGTCGACATCCACGTGCTGGACAAGGGCCGCCCTGGCCATGCGATGGTGGCCGATGGTGCTGCCGGATCGTTCTGGTCGCTGCCGACCGATGAAGCCATTGCAGCGTTGCGTGCGCAGCCGGATCCGGACTATGGGTTCATCAGCGGGCATGTGGGCGTAGCCACAGCGGCGATGACGGCTCTCGTGCTGTGCTTCGGTATCCGCAGTGCTGGCTGGCGAATCGCGCTGCTGATCGGCTGGCCGTTACTGATGGCGCTGTCTCGGATGTACCTGGGGCGGCATTTCGTGTCCGATGTGCTGGGCGGCTGGCTGGTCGGGATGGCCTTGGGCTGGCTTGCCTGGCAGTGCCTGCCAGCGCCCGCGCGCCGCAATCGAACCCGCCACCTCATCCTCGCCACCCTCGGCGTCGGCGTGACGGCAGCGGCGCTGACGACCCAGTTCGTCCCGCCAGACAGCGCGGGGCGGTATCTGGGGCTGCTGCTGGTCTTCGCCTTCCTGCACTGGCGCGGCTGGCCGGTGGATCCGCAGACGCCGTGGCAGCGGATCGGGCGGGTACTCGCCGTGATCGGGCTGTATCTCGTCATCAGCCCGGTGCTGGAGGCGGTTGCCACTGCACTGGCACTGCCGGACACGGCGGTGGTGGAGGTAGTGTTGAACGCCATCGGCAACGCGGCGATCTTCATCGGCGGCATCGCCTTGGCGGGGTATTGGCCGCTCACTTCACCTCGAACTCCCCCACCAGCACCGTCTCTGCCCGGTCCTTCAACCGCAGCGTGACCTGCTGGTCGTGCTGGTCGCGGCTGCCCCATTTGGTGCTCAGGCGCAGCATCAACGTGGTCGCGCCAGTAACCAATTGCTCGCGGCTCCCGAAGTAGTTCGCTTCGATCTTGTAGGTGCCCGGCTTGGCATCACGCAACGAGAACTGCTCCGGGCCATAGCCGCCGGTGAAGTCCTGCGACATCTGCCCGCCCTGGTAGGTCAGCCGGTTGCCGTAGTAGGCGCGCTCGCCATTGGGATCGGTGACCCACAGGTCCATGTCGCTGTTGTCGCTGTCCCAGCTCAGCACCACGCGCAGGTCCAGCGGCATCGCACGGCGCAGGCGCGGATCGATGGCCGAGGCGTCGACGCGCTCGCGTGCGATCAGTCGGGTCAGTTCATCCAGCGCGATCAGCGAGATGCCGTCGAAGCGGCCATCCCACGGGCGCACCACCACTTCATACAGCGATGCCACCGCCGCCTGGTACTGCCCGGCCGCTTCGAGCGCCAGGCCCAGGTCACGGAAACTCTGCGGCTCCTCCTCGCCCATCGCCAGCACTTGGCGGAACACCGGCACGGCCAGTGCCGGCGCCTTGGCCTGCATCAGGCGATAACCGAGTACGCGCAGCACGTGGCGGTTTTCCAGCTGCATCTCAGCCAGGTTGGAGAGCACGCGCAGGGCCAGGTCACGCTGTCCGCTGGCCAGCAGCAGATCGGCCACGTCCAGATAGAAGGCGCTGCTGCCAGCGTGCTGTTCGCGCTCCTGCAGATACAGCGGATACAGCTGCGCCGGCGTGGCATCGCGCAGGCGGCGTGCATAGGCCGAATCCGGTGCCCACGGTGCCAGGGTCAGGGTGATCTGCCCGTTGTTGGCCTTCGGTGCCGACTTGGCGCGACGTTCACTAGTGGCCTCTGCCTCATCGGCAACCGCCGAGGCGGTCAGCTCGACACGGTCCAGCGCCATCGGCGCCGCAGGTGCCGGCGGTGGCGCGGCCATCGCCATGGCGACTGGCGCGGCGACGGATCGGGATTCCTGCTTGGGCCGCGGTGGCGCATCCTTGGGCCAGCGGGTATTCCACCACTGCTCGCGTTCGGCGAACTGGCGGGCGATGCCATCCCGGCGGCGTTTCCGCTCGCTTGCCAGGTCCGCCACCGTCACTGCATGGCGCTGGTCGTAGGCCGCACGCAAGGGTGCAGGCGGACGGATACCGTAACGCAGGTAGTCCTCCAGCGTTTCAAGAACCAGCAGCGAGGTATCGGCGGTCACCACTCCGAACTGCTGCGACAACGCCTTGGATGCCTGCGCCCCGGCCGGGTCCGCCGCCAGTGCGGCCAACCGGGCATTCGCCCATGCGTGGGCGACCAGGCCGCCTTCCACCCCACGTGCGTTCGCGACGCTGAGGGTGATCGGCTGCGGATCGCTGCCGCCACCGCGAAGAGACAGCAGCACCGTCGCATCGGGACGCAGCACGCGGCCGGTGACGCGGATCCAACCCTGCGTTGCGCTGGAGGCATCCACGTTCACGTCCTCCACGCCACGTGCCCGCACCTCGGCAACCTCGACCGGCTGCTGGAGCAGCAGCGGCATCACGCCTGGCACCTCCGCCTCGCTGCTCACCTGCAGCAGCTGGCCATGATGGGCGCTGGTCCAGGCGCGCAGGCGCGGTGTGTCGGTCTTCGCACCGGCGCTGCTCAGCGCATACAGGCGTTGATCGGGCGACAGCGTGGGCAGCGTCTGACTGCCGTAGTTGGCCAGGCCATCGCTGACCAGCAGGTACTCGCCGATGGCAGGGTTCGGCGTCCAGTCGCCCAGTGCACTGGCGCCATCGTTGGGCAGCGCCCGCAGGTACTCGCGCAGTGCTGACCAATCGCCCTTGTTGATGGTGAACTCCCGCGGCGTTTCGCAGCGGTCACGCAGCACGGTCAACTGGACCTGGCCGGTGCCGAGGGCCTGGAAGTAGCGATCCAGCACAGCGCGTTCAGCTGCACCGTTGCGTGTGCCGGCCGAGCCCGATGCATCCCAGAGCAGGCCGATGCGCCGAGGCAGGACACGCGCAGCGGTGGAGGTCCGAACCGGCACGCTGGCCAGCAGATAGCGCTGCCCCTCATGCAGGCCAGTGACCACGTCAGTGCTGCGCGCGAGCGGAAGGCTCCACTGCAGGTGTGCCGGCAGATCCGCGCCCCGCCCTTGCCACTGCGCCGCATAGGCGCCGGTCTTCAACGTGAACCCGAGGGGATTGACGCCCACGGCGACCGGCTGGCCGGTCCCGCTGGCCTCCAGCCGGACCGTTACCCGCTCCGCCTGCCGTGCGAAGAACACGGGCAGTGACCACTGCAGGCCCTGCGGGACGGTCGGCAGGCTGTCGCGCAGCACCAGGCGGACGCGACGCTCACCACGCGCCGGGATGGGATAGAGCCGCAGCCGGAACTGATTGCCGGCGGTCTGTTCCAGCAGCCCTGGGTCAACCTGGCGGCGCTCGATCGCCTCGAACACCTGGCGACCCTGCGCCTTGGGGACTGGCACCGCGTCGCGCAGCTCACCATCGATATCCAGTGCGAACCCGGCCACCTGTTGGCCCCCAGCCAGCGGGAACGCCAACTGCCCTTCGAGCACCCGCGCATTGGGATTGTGGAAGGTCAGCTCGATCGTGGTTTCACCCAGCCCCGCCATGACACGGCTGTCGATACGGGCCTCGGTCAGCCGCACCGGCACCTCGGCGCCAGCGACCTGCAGGATCGGCGGCCGTGGCGGCGGGAAACGCCGCGCCTGTGCGTGGGCGCTGGGCAGCTGCCAGCACAGCAGCGCAAGCAGACCGATACTGCGCAGTGCGAGTCCCATGTGACGCTCCTGATCCGATGACACCTCATTGAACGCACGGCGCACGAGAACGGGGTTGAGCGGCGGCAATCGCCTGTTCCGGTCATGGACGCCTCATCCGCGCTGGGCCAAGATCGCCCTCCACGGATTGATGGACCAAGGTTGCCGCATGCGCCTGTTGTTGACCGCCCCGCTGTTGATGGGGCTCGCCCTGCCCGGTTACGCCGCCGCGCCCGTCGAGGGCGTGACGTTCACCCACCACGACTGGACGCTGGCCTGCGACAACACCCGTACCTGTCGCGCCGCCGGTTACCAGGCCGATGACAATGGCGGCGACCCGGTCTCGATCCTGCTCACCCGTGCCGGCGGGCCGGACCAGCCGGTGCAGGCCGAACTGATGCTGGGCCAGTACGACGACAACACCGCCACCCAGCGGCTCAGCCTGCAGATCAACGGCACTTCGCTGGGCCCGATGCAGTTCGATGCCGCCGATGGCACCGCTACTTTTTCCGCCAAGCAGCTCGCTGCCCTGCTCGCCTCACTGACACGCAACAGCCGCATCGAGCTGATCGGCGACGATGGCGCGCGCTGGACGGTCTCTGATCAGGGCGCCTCGGCCGTGCTGTTGAAGATGGATGCGTTCCAGGGTCGCCTTGGCACACCCGGCGCGTTGATGCGCAAGGGCACGCTCGCCGAATCCTCGGTGCCGCCCGCACTGCCGGTGCCGGTCGTGCAGCTGGGCAAGCCGGTGGCCACCCGCCCGGCGGATACCGCGCTGGCCGCATCGCCGGCGCTGCGTGCCGCCCTCGCAGCAGTGACTTCAGCCGACGATTGCGAAGCGCTGGGACCCAGCGGCAGCGTGTCGCCCGGCGAGGAACCCGAAGCGCTGACGGTGCAGCGGCTCAGTGCCGACAAACTGCTGGTCTCGCTGAGCTGCTGGCGCGGCGCGTACAACACCGGTGACGGCTACTGGGTGATCAACGACCGCGCGCCGTACCAGCCGCGGCTGGTCACCACGGCAGCGGTCGGTGATGAGGTGCACACCATCCAGGAGGCGCACAAAGGCCGTGGCCTTGGCGATTGCTGGTACTCCACCACCTGGGGCTGGACCGGCACGCAGTTCGTCAAGACGGAAGAGAGCAGCACCGGGCTGTGCCGCCTGGTCGCCGCTGGCGGCGCCTGGGAGATGCCGACACTGGTGACCAAGGTGCAGGAATGAACCACTCGATCGACGCGATCACCGTTGGCCCGGCGATGCTCAGTCGTCGCCGTCTTCCCAGCCGTCGAACGGGAACAGCGCGGGCAGGATCGTCTCCATGACCGCCATGCTCTGCATCACGGCGTGGTCGGCCGAGTACGGGCGCGAGACTACGGCGTGATGTGCGTGCACAGGCCTGTCCGGTGCGCTGGAGAGGTGTTCGACGTAAGCGACAAGCAGACGTTGCGCGGCCTGATGCCGATCCGGGCCGTCCTGGGCCGCGCGCAGCGCTGCATGCGCGGGACGCAACGCGGCGGCATCGGGCAGGTGGCAGGTGTAGGCCAGCGTACCGGTCTGATCGTCGGCATCCCGGTAGTCATCCGGGTCGTCCGAGGGCTGGTAGGCCGTGGCCACGCAGCGGGTCCGGCGTAGCCGCGCCATCACCGCGGCAACCGCATCGTCGACGGTGATCGGACCGGTGGACGCGCCGTCTCCGCCCTCGATCCGTGCGGCCAGTTCCTGCCGCAGCAGCCACGCCACACTTTGGCGCGAGCCTTCCAGGTCCGGGAATTCGAAGCCCTCGCGGGCGGAGAGTTCGGTGCGTGCGGTCTCGTCACCCTGCAGCACGATGCGACTCTGCAGATCGAAGCGTTCGGTAGGCGACAGGCGCATGTGGGTCTGCGCGGTGCGGCTCAGGTCAGGCATCCGCGCAGTGCTCCACGATCAGCTGGATCGCGCCACCGCCCCGGTAGTCATCGCTGACCAGCCGGTAGGCGATATGGACGTGGTTGGCCGGCGCATTGCCCGTCCAGCCGCTGAAGTGGATGGCGCTGACCGGCTCGGGGCGGCCCGGCACGCGCAGGCTCAGCTTGAGGTGCTTCTCTTTGAGCACCTGCCAGCGCGCCACCTGGAAGTGACCATCGAACAGTGGCTCGGGGAAGCCCTGCCCCCACGGCCCGGCCAGGCGCAGCACCTCGGCATGGGCGAAATCCAGTTCCTGCGGCAACAGCTCGCCATCGGTCAGCAGCAGCTGCTGCAGCGACAGCGGATCGAGCGTGCGCTCCACCACCTCCACGAAGGCCTGCTCGAACGCGGCCAACTGCGCGTGCGGCAGACTGAGGCCGGCGGCCATGGCGTGGCCACCGAATTTATCGATCAGGCCTGGGTGCGCCGCGTTGACCAAGGCCAGCGCGTCACGGATATGGAAGCCGGGGATCGAGCGCGCCGAGCCACGCAGCGAGTCGCCGCCGGGCTCTGAAGGTGCGAACGCGATCACCGGCCGGTGCAGGCGATCCTTCATCTTGGAAGCCACCAGCCCGACCACGCCGGGATGCCATTCGGCATCGAACAGGCAGGCGGCGACCGGGCGCACGCCCTCGGCACTGAGCACCGCCCGCGACACCGCCAGTTCGGCGTCGTCGGTCATCAGCTGCTGGACGGCGCGGCGCTCGGTGTTGATCGATTCCAGCGTCGTGGCGATCTCACGCGCGTGGGCACGGTCTTCGGTGAGCAACAGCTCGATGCCCAGCGCCATGTCTTCCAGCCGGCCGGCCGCGTTCAAACGTGGGCCGAGCGCGAAACCGATGTCACTGCCGGTCAGCCGCGACGCGTCACGCCCGCTGGCCTCGATCAACGCCTGCAGCCCCACGCAGCCCTGCCCGTTGCGCAGCCGGCGCAGGCCGGCCGAGACCAGGGCGCGGTTGTTGTCATCCAGCGCGACCAGATCGGCGACGGTTCCGACCGCGACCAGGTCCAGCAGGGTCAGCAGATCCGGTTCCGGCGTCGTGGCAAACGCGCCCTGCTCGCGCAGGTGGCGGCGCAGGGCCATCAATACATAGAAGATCACCCCGACGCCGGCCAGTGCCTTGCTCGGGAAGGCATCGCCGCTGATGTTGGGGTCGACGATGGCATCGGCCGGCGGCAGATGTTCGCCCGGCAGATGGTGGTCGGTGACCAGCACCTTCCAGCCGAGTGCCTTGGCCGCATTGACGCCAGCGTGGCAGGCGATGCCATGGTCGACCGTGACCAGCAGACCCGGATTGAGCGGGGCCAGCTCGGCCACCAGCGATGGCGACAGCCCATAGCCATGCAGCATGCGGTTGGGCACCGCGTGCACCACATCGCGCGCGCCGAGCATGCGCAGGCCGCGCACCCCGACCGCACAGGCGGTGGCGCCATCGCAGTCGAAATCGCCGACGATCAGGATGCGTTCGTTGGTGGCGATCGCATCGGCCAGCAGCGCTACCGCGGCCTGCATGCTGCCCAGCAGATCCGGCGCATGCAGCTGGGCCAGCTTCGGCTGGGCCTGCGCGGCATCGGTCACCCCGCGCGCGGCGTACAGGCGCTGCAGCAGCGGCAACATGGAGGACGGCCACTCGCCGACGGCGGCGGCAGGACGGCGCTGGATACGGGGTGCTTCAGACTGGGTCAAAACGGGCTCGATCGATGACGTGCGTGACCATGATACCGCCCTGCCATGGGTAGAGCCGGCCGCTGGCCGGCTGCCGATCGTCGCACTCAGAGGTCGTGCAACTGCACCGGCTTCTTCCAGAACCGCCAGCGCTGGGTCTTGTCGATCTCCACGCGGGCGCCGTCCTCGAAATCCAGCACCAGCCGCTTCAATTCCCCGCGAGCAATCGCCGCCAGCAACGGGCGGATCGCCTCATTGCCCAACTGTTCCAGCGAACGCAGCTGACGCAGGTCCACCAGGGCATCCACGGTCTGCTCGCCATCGGCCTGCAGACCCGCGGCCTTGGCCAGCGCCTGCAGCAGCGCATCGCGGCTGCGGACCTGGGCATGCGCGGTGGTCACGCGCTCCGGCAGCTCACCGCCGCCCCAGAACCACAACGAGTTGATCGCACGTTTGCCGTCGGCCACGCGCTGCTGGTTCCACTCGTGCTGGTGCAACACCACCTGCGCTTCGGTCAACAGGGCGCGCCAACGGCGGCCCGCATCGCCTTCAGGCAGATGGGCAAACAGATCATCGCCAAGCACTTCATCAGGCTCGGCGAACGCGGGCAGCGTGGTGCCTAGCGGCAGGCGCAGGTACCAGCGTGACGGCACCGGGGCATCCAGCACGAAACCGAACCCGGCAAACAACGGCTGCAACGCCGGAAGCAGGTGCATGACATCGGCCAGATCGGGACGCAGGGTATCCCCGTGCCCCATCAGGCGAGCACCGTGCATGTCCGGCACCACGTTGGCCGGATCGGCCCGCAGCCACACCGCCCCGTCGGCATCGCCGACATCCAGCTGGCGGGTCAGGGCGGCGGCAGACCACGCGTCCGGCTGCGTCTGGAAATGCCGACGCAGCTGGGCGCGTTCGCCTGCCTCGGCGCTGCGGCGCTGCGCACGCCCCAGCGCCTTGGCGACGTCATCGGGCAACGGCGCCGCCGGAAACCGGCTGCGTGCCGGCAGCAACAACGTCGCCGTGGCCATCGCCGTCAGTCCAGGTACTGGACGCTGACGATTTCGTACTCGCGCTGGCCGGCCGGTGCGTCGATGGTGACCGCATCGCCTTCCAGCTTGCCGATCAAGGCACGGGCCAGCGGCGAGGAGATCGCGATCAGGCCCAGCTTGATGTCCGCTTCCAGGTCACCCACGATCTGGTAGCGCTTTTCTTCATCGCTTTCCACGTCCGACAGCTCGACGGTGGCGCCGAACACCACCTTGCTGCCGGCGTTGAGCTTGGTGATGTCGATGATCTCGGCATGCGACAGCTCACCTTCCAGCTGCTTGATGCGGCCTTCGATGAAGCCCTGCTCCTCGCGCGCGGCGTGATACTCGGCGTTCTCCTTGAGATCGCCGTGCTCGCGTGCCTCGGCGATTGCCGCGATGACCTTCGGGCGCTTGACCGACTTCAGGTGGTCAAGCTCTTCGCGCAGACGCTGCGCGCCCTTCAGGGTGATCGGTGCTCTCATGCGTTCAACTCCTTGTGCAGTTCCTGCAGCGACCAGACGGGGCCGGTACCGCGGAATTCCAGTGATTGCACCAGCGCCATGGCGCCGGCGATGGTGGTCGAATAGGTCACGCGATGCTGCAGCGCTTCGCGACGGATCGAGAAGGAGTCATTGATCGCCGCGCGACCTTCGGTCGTGTTGACGATGTAGACGATCTCGCCGTTCTTGATCGAATCGACGATGTGCGGACGGCCTTCGACCACCTTGTTGACGATCTCGCAGGCCATGCCGTGCTCCTGCAGCCACGCGCCGGTGCCACGGGTGGCCACCAGGGTGTAGCCGCGCTCGAGCAGTGCCTTGGCGACCGGCAGCACGCGCTTCTTGTCCGGGTCACGGACCGAAACGAAGGCCTTGCCCAGCGGCGGTGCCTTGATGCCACCGGCTTCCTGCGCACGCGCGAAGGCGGCGCTGAAGCTGCGGCCCACGCCCATCACCTCACCGGTGGAGCGCATCTCCGGCCCGAGGATCGGATCGACGCCCTGGAACTTGGCGAACGGGAAGATCGCTTCCTTGACCGAGTAGTAGCCCGGCACGATTTCCTTGGTCGCGCCCTGCTCGGCCAGCGTCTTGCCGGCCATGCAGCGCGCGGCGATCTTGGCCAGCGGCATGCCGGTGGCCTTGGAGACGAACGGCACGGTGCGCGAGGCACGCGGGTTCACTTCCAGCAGGTAGACGATGTCTTCGCCGTTCTCGCCAGCCTGGATCGCGAACTGGGTGTTCATCAGGCCGACCACGTTCAGGGCCTTGGCCAGCTCCACCACCTGGCGACGCAGCTCGGCCTGGGTCTCGGCCGACAGCGAGTACGGCGGCAGCGAGCAGGACGAATCGCCCGAATGCACGCCGGCTTCTTCGATGTGCTCCATCACGCCGCCGATCAGCACGTTGCCGTCCTTGTCGGCAATGATGTCCACGTCCACTTCCACCGCGTTGTCCAGGAAGCGGTCCAGCAGCACGGGCGAATCGTTGGAGACCTTCACCGCGTCACGCACGTAGCGGGCCAGGTCGGATTCGCCGTAGACGATTTCCATCGCGCGGCCGCCCAGCACGTAGCTCGGGCGCACCACCAGCGGGTAGCCGATCTCGCGCGCCAGCAGCAGGGCTTCCTGGTCGTTGCGGGCGATGCGGTTCGGCGGCTGCTTCAGGCCGAGCTTGTCGACCAGCTGCTGGAAGCGCTCGCGGTCTTCCGCCAGATCGATGGAGTCCGGCGAGGTGCCGATCACCGGCACACCGTTGGCTTCCAGCGCGCGCGCAAGCTTCAGCGGGGTCTGGCCACCGTACTGGACGATCACGCCCTTGGGCTGTTCCAGCTCGACGATCTCCAGCACGTCTTCCAGCGTCAGCGGCTCAAAGTACAGGCGGTCGGAGGTGTCGTAATCGGTGGACACGGTTTCCGGGTTGCAGTTGACCATGATGGTTTCATAACCATCCTCGCGCAGCGCCAGCGCGGCGTGCACGCAGCAGTAGTCGAACTCGATGCCCTGGCCGATGCGGTTCGGACCGCCGCCCAGGATCATGATCTTGTCGCGGTTGCTCGGCGCCGCTTCGCACTCGTCCTCATAGGTCGAGTACAGGTACGCGGTGCTGGTGGCGAACTCGGCGGCGCAGGAATCCACGCGCTTGTACACCGGGCGCACCTTGTGGGCACGACGCAGCGCGCGCACGGCCGCTTCGTTGGTGCCGGTCAATTCGGCCAGGCGGGCATCGGAGAAACCGGCGCGCTTGAGCTTGCGCAGACGTGCCGCATCCAGCGCGTCGATGCCGTCGGCGGCCACCTCGGCTTCGGCCTGGATGATCTCTTCGATCTGGTCCAGGAACCACGGGTCGATGTGCGAGAGCGCGAACACCTCTTCCACGCTGAAACCGGCGCGGAACGCATCACCCACGAAGAACAGGCGCTCCGGGCCCGGGGCCTTGAGCTCGCGCTTGATGGTGGTGATGTCGTCTTCGTTGGACAGGTCCAGACCGGTCGGGTCCAGGCCGATCTTGCCGGTTTCGAGACCACGCAGCGCCTTCTGCAGCGACTCCTGGAAGGTGCGGCCCATCGCCATCACCTCGCCCACCGACTTCATCTGGGTGGTCAGGCGCGCATCGGCCGCCGGGAACTTCTCGAAGGCGAAGCGCGGGATCTTGGTGACGACGTAATCGATCGACGGCTCGAACGAGGCCGGGGTCAGGCCGCCGGTGATCTCATTCTTCAATTCGTCCAGGGTGTAACCCACGGCCAGCTTGGCCGCGACCTTGGCGATCGGGAAGCCGGTGGCCTTGGAGGCCAGCGCCGAGGAACGCGACACGCGCGGGTTCATTTCGATCACGACCACACGGCCGGTGGTCGGGCTGATGCCGAACTGCACGTTCGAACCGCCGGTATCCACGCCGATCTTGCGCAGCACGGCGATGGAAGCATCGCGCAGGCGCTGGTATTCCTTGTCGGTCAGGGTCTGGGCCGGGGCCACGGTGATCGAGTCACCGGTGTGCACGCCCATCGGGTCCAGGTTCTCGATCGAGCAGACGATGATGCAGTTGTCGGCGGTGTCGCGCACCACCTCCATCTCGAATTCCTTCCAGCCCAGCACCGACTCTTCCACCAGCACTTCGGTGGTCGGCGACAGTTCCAGGCCGCGGGTGACGATGTCGACCAGCTCTTCGCGGTTGTAGGCGATGCCGCCACCGCTGCCGCCCAGGGTGAAGCTGGGACGGATGATGGTCGGGTAGCCGACGCGGGTCTGGATGTCGATCGCTTCTTCCAGCGTGTGCGCGACCGCAGCGGACGGGCACTCCAGGCCGATCTCACCCATGGCCACGCGGAACAGCTCGCGGTCTTCGGCCATGCGGATCGCATCGCGCTTGGCGCCGATCAGCTCGACGTTGTACTTCTCCAGCACGCCGTTGTCGGCCAGGTCCAGCGCGCAGTTCAGCGCGGTCTGGCCGCCCATGGTCGGCAGCAGCGCGTCGGGCTTTTCCTTGGCGATGATCTTCTCGACCGTCTGCCAGTTGATCGGCTCGATGTAGACGGCGTCGGCCATCTCCGGGTCGGTCATGATGGTGGCCGGATTGCTGTTGACCAGCACCACGCGGTAACCCTCGTCGCGCAGTGCCTTGCAGGCCTGCGCGCCAGAGTAGTCGAACTCACAGGCCTGGCCGATGACGATCGGGCCTGCACCGATGATGAGGATGGTTTTAAGGTCAGTGCGCTTGGGCATTGTCTTCTCTAAGTCTGGACAGCGAGGCAGATGGGGGTGATCGCACGCTGTCGATCAGGAAATATCGTCGGGGTTCAGCGCGATCCGGCACTGGTCCTGCAGTCCTTTCGCCAGCTGCACGCCGATGTCGTCGGGCAGCTCCGATTCGATGTCGAGCGTGGCGATGAAGCGGGTGTAGGCCGGGCTGGTCAGAAACGCCGCCACGTCGGCGCGTTCCTTTTCACTCAGGTCGGCGTTGGCCTTGGCGGCAATCGTCGATGGATTGGCACCGGCGAAGGCCGAGGCGAGGCTCTTGCCGCCCGGGGTCCCCAGGAAGCGCGACCACTCCGCGATCACCTGGTCGCCGTCGTTGCCGAGGCCGCTGATCACCGAGCGACGGAACTGCGCGTCGAGCAGGCCCTTGATCGGCGCATACGCGCACTGGCGATCGGTCTCGGGCAGCGCATTGAGCGCCGGCACGTTCTCGACCATCAGTTTGGCCATGTCCGTGCCCAGCGTGCCCAGGCCCAGCGACTGGACCACCGCCCGCACCTCGGCATCCGTGGCCGGCGCGGCCTGGGCCACACCGGTGAGGCACAACAGCGACAGCAGCAGCGCGGGGCTGCGCATCACGCCTTGGCCTCGGCCATCAGGGTCACGAAGCGATCGAACAGCGGGCCGACGTCGTGCGGGCCCGGCGAGGCTTCCGGATGGCCCTGGAACGAGAACGCCGGCACGTCGGTGCGGGCGATACCCTGGTTGGTGCCATCGAACAGCGAACGGTGGGTCACGCGCAGGTTGGCCGGCAGCGACGCCTCATCGACCGCGAAGCCATGGTTCTGCGAGGTGATCATCACGCGGCCGCCATCCAGATCCTGGACCGGGTGGTTGGCGCCGTGGTGGCCATGGCCCATCTTGACCGTCTTCGCGCCGGAGGCCAGCGCCAGCAGCTGGTGGCCCAGGCAGATGCCGAAGACCGGCACTTTCTTCTCGAGGAAGGTCTTGATCGCGGCGATCGCGTAATCGCACGGTTCCGGATCGCCCGGACCGTTGGACAGGAACACGCCATCCGGATGCATCGCCAGCACTTCGGCGGCCGGGGTCTGCGCCGGCACCACCGTCAGCTCGCAGCCGCGCTCGGCCAGCATGCGCAGGATGTTCAGCTTGGCGCCGAAGTCATAGGCCACCACCTTGAAACGCGGTGCGGCGTTGACGAAGGCATTGCTGTCCAGATCCAGCTGGCCCTCGGTCCAGGTGTAGCGCTTGTCGGTGCTGACGACTTTGGCCAGATCCATGCCCTTGAGGCCGGGGAACTTGCGTGCCGCTTCCAGCGCGGTGTCCACGCTCAGGCCTTCGCCGGCCATCAGCGCACCGTTCTGGGCGCCGCGCTCGCGCAGGATGCGCGTCAGCTTGCGGGTATCGATACCGGAGATGGCAACCACGCCGCGCTGGATCAGCCAATCCTGCAGCGACACCTGGCTGCGCCAGTTGCTCGGGCGGCGCGGCACATCGCGCACGATCAGGCCGGCCGACCACACC
This sequence comes from Stenotrophomonas sp. TWI377, assembly GCF_039674525.1. NCBI lineage: Bacteria > Pseudomonadati > Pseudomonadota > Gammaproteobacteria > Lysobacterales > Lysobacteraceae > Stenotrophomonas > Stenotrophomonas sp. TWI377. The sequence goes on along the minus strand of NZ_JBDJNT010000001.1, from coordinate 23,981 downwards.
TTGGCCGCTTCATCGTCCTGGTCGGTCATGCCGGTGTTGCCGATATGCGGGTAGGTCAGCGTGACCATCTGCCGGGCGTAGGAAGGATCGGTCAACACTTCCTGATAGCCGGTCATGGCGGTGTTGAACACCACCTCACCAACGGACAGGCCGGGCGCGCCTACGGATTCGCCCTCGAATACGGTGCCGTCTTCGAGGACGAGGATTGCGGCTTGGGTCACGGAAATCTCACTTTGGCTACCGAGGGGTCGCCGAAGTCACGCCTGCGCTTCACGAAAAAGCGGCTGCAAAAAAGCGCGGACTGCGGTTCTGGACCGGTCCGGCTGTCGTGATTCGGCGAGCGGGAATTGTAAAGGCAAGCCGGGTGCGACGCCAGTATCCGCGTGCAATTGCCCTGTTCAGGCCGACGGAGGGCGCAGCGCCGGTTCAGGCGCGCGCCCATCCTGCCCGGAGGCCCCCAATTCAGACGGCGGGCGGCGTGGCCCCATCCAGCAGATCCCGGACCCGGTAGCTGCCCGGCGCGCGGCCCGGCAGCTGGCGGGCCGCAAACAGGGCCCCACGGGCAAAAATGTCCCGATTGGTGGCACGGTGGGTCAGCTCGATGCGCTCGCCCAGCCCGGTGAACTGGACCAGATGCTCACCCACGATGTCGCCGGCGCGCAGGCTGGCGTAGTGGGGGTGCGCCCCGCCCTTCTCCGCCGCCGCGCCCAGGGTCAGGGCCGTGCCGGAGGGCGCGTCCTTCTTCTGGGTGTGATGGGATTCGACGATGTCGCAGTCCCAGCCAGCCAGTGCAGCGGCAGCCCGCTCGACCAGCTCGTCCAGCACCGCCACGCCCAGGCTGAAGTTGGAGGCCCAGACCAGTGGAATCCGGCCGGCCGCCTGGATCAGTGCCTGGCGCTGCGCCTCACTGATGCCGGTGGTGCCGGACACGAAGCCCGCACCGCGCTCCACGCACAGCGCCAGCACCGGATCGAAGCCCTCGGGCAGGCTGAAATCGATGGCGACGTCGAACTGGGGGGCACCAGCCAGCTCGCTGCTGGCGAAATGCGGCACGCCCTCGACCACGCGCTGGGCCGGCGAGCGGCGGTTCACCGCGGCCACCACCTGCAGGGCGGGATTGTCAGCGGCAAGGCGGAGCAGCGCCTGGCCCATGCGGCCGGAGGCACCGTGGATGAGCAAACGTAGGGGAGTGGTAGTCATGCATGCAGGCTAGCGGGTGGCAGCGACGATGTACAAGAGGAAAACCACCCACGGCTTGCTACGCTGGCCGACCGGTCCGTCTCTGGCAGCCTCTCCATGCAGCGTTTGAAACAGCGCCTTCCCGTCACCCGCAGCGCACCCGACCTCGGTCATCACCTGACGGTGCATGGCGGGCTGATGCGGGATTGATCCATGCGCATCTCCGACATCGCCCGACGCAGCGGCGCGAGCCAGAAGGCCATCCGCCTGTATGAAGCACGGGGCCTGCTGGCGCCGATCCCGCGGGTCAATCGCTACCGCGACTACAGCGAACAGGATCTCCACCTGGTCCAGCTGATCCGCCAGGCGCTGACGCTGGGGTTCCGCCTTGCCGACGTGGCCTGCCTGCGTCGTGCCGATGGCGGCATCGATTGGCCACGCGTACAGACACTGCTGGTCACGCGCCAACTGGCGGTACGCGCAGACATGGAGCGCCTCCACCAGCTTGACCAGGCACTCACCGTTCTACGCGATGAGGTGGCCGAACTCGTCGTCCACGGGGATACCGGCGCACTGGAAAGCTGCATGGCTGCTGGCGACTGCCGGGCCGCTTGACTCTGCCCCATGGGGCAGACCGCAGGCTTGCGCTCCCCTCCTGCGAGTTCGCCCATGTCCCGCTCCATCGTCATCCTGCTTGGCCACCCCGACCGTGACAGCCTGTGCGGCACAATCGCCGAGCGCTACCGGGACGCCGCGCAGGCGGCCGGGCACTGCGTCCACCTGTTCGCCCTGGGCGAGGCCGATTTCGATCCTGTCCTGCGCCATGGCTACCGGCAGATCCAGCCGCTGGAGCCGGACCTGCAGGAGATCATGGCCGCCATTGCCCAGTGCAACCACCTGGTGCTGGTCTACCCGACCTGGTGGGGCGGCATGCCGGCACTGTTGAAGGGCTTCTTTGACCGTGCCTTCCTGCCTGGCGTCGCGTTCCGCTATCGCCAGGATTCGGTGTGGTGGGACCGGTTGCTCAGTGGGCGCAGCGCGCGGGTGATCACTACCCTGGACACCCCGCCCTGGTACTACCGCTGGGTGTACCGCATGCCGGGATATCAGCAGATCCGCCGCACGATCCTGGAATTCTGCGGGATCAAGCCGGTCAGGATCAGCGGATTTGGCCCGGTGCGCAGCACCACGCTGGCGCAGCGTGAGGCCTGGTTGCGGCAGGTGGAGCGACTGGGCAACCAGGGCCGCTGACTGTGTTCCTGCAGGGGAATCCACGCAAGGCGTGGATCCCGCCCCTCAGTGCTGCTTCGGCGGCGTCGGCCCACAACTGTCGCAGCCGCCACACGCACCACCGCCACCCGTGGCAGGTGGCGCGATCCTGCGGCCCAGCGCCTGCAACCAGGCGGCGCGGTGCGGTTTCACCAGCCCCAGCGCGATCGCCCCGCGTGCCTTGCGCACGGTACCCGGGAACTGCTTCTTCATCACCACCCACGCGCTGACCAGCACGGCCAGCGCGATCACGATGTACTGCAGCAGCAGGCCGGTCTCCATCAGCCGCCGCCCAGTGCCACGGTCACCTGATAGGTGATCAGCGAGGCGATGTAGGCGGCCGCGAACAGGTAGAACGTGGCAAAGCCCATCTGCTTCCACGAGTTGGTCTCACGCTTGATCGTGGCCAGCGTGGAGATGCACATCGGGGCGTAGATGTACCAGACCAGCAGCGACAGCGCGGTGGCCAGCGACCAGCCGTCGCTGATCAGCGGGGTCAGCGCCTGGCTGGCGGCATCGTCATCGGCGGCGGACAGCGCGTACACCGTGGCCAGCGAGGCCACCGCCACTTCACGCGCGGCCAGGCCCGGGATCAATGCGATGCAGATCTGCCAGTTGAAGCCCAGCGGCGCGAAAAACACCGCCATGGCATGGCCGATCTGACCGGCGAAGCTGTAGTCGATCGCCGGCATGGTCGCGTTCTCCGGCGCCCCCGGGAACGACAGCAGTACCCACAGCAGGATGGTCAGCGCCAGAATGATGCCGCCCACACGCTTGAGGAAGATCATGCCGCGCTCGTACAGCCCGACCGCCAGATCGCGCGGGTGCGGGATGCGGTAGGACGGCAGTTCCAGCATCAACGGATGCTCGCTCTTGTCGCGGCGCCACTTCTTCATCGTCCAGGACATCAGCAGCGCGCTGAGGATGCCGGCCGCGTACAGGCCGAACAGGACCAGGCCCTGCTGGTTGAAGACGCCCCAGATCTGCTTCTGCGGGATGAACGCGCCGATCAGCAGCGCATACACCGGCAGGCGCGCCGAACAGGTCATCAGCGGGGCCACCAGGATCGTGGCGAGCCGGTCGCGCGGGTCCTGGATGCTGCGGGTGGACATGATGCCCGGCACCGCGCAGGCGAAGCTGGACAGCAACGGGATGAACGAGCGCCCGGACAGACCGGCCGCGGCCATCATGCGATCCAGCAGGAAAGCCGCGCGCGGCAGGTAACCGGATTCTTCCAACGCCAGGATGAAGGCGAACAGGATCAGGATCTGCGGCAGGAACACGATCACGCCCCCCACGCCGGCAATGATGCCGTCGGTAAGCAGGCTGTTGAGCGGGCCTTCCGGCAGCGCGCCACCGATCCAGCCGCCCAGTGCCGCCGTACCGGCCTCGATCAGGTCCATGACCGGCGTCGCCCAGGCATACACCGCCTGGAAGATCAGGAACATCACCACGGCCAGGGTCAGCAGACCGAACACCGGATGCAGCAGCCAGCGATCCAGCGCGTCGTCGATCTTCGCCGTACGTGTCGGCATGCTCACCGAAGCGGCCAGGATGTCGCGCACCTGGGCGTGGTAATCGGCCTCGGCGGCAGGCACCACCACCGGGGCCTGCAGGTGCGGCACCATCGCATCCAGGCGCTCGACCAGCTGGGCCGCGCCGTTGCGGCGCACGGCCACGGTCTCCACCACGGGCACGCCCAGGGCCTGTTCCAGCGCCTGCACGTCGATCTTGATGCCGCGGCGCTGCGCCGCGTCGACCATGTTCAGCGCCACGATCATCGGCTTGCCCAGCTCACGCAGCTCCAGCGCGAAGCGCAGGTGCAGGCGCAGGTTGGTCGCATCGATCACGCACAGCAGCACGTCCGGCGCGGCCTCGCCCGGGTAGAAGCCCCGGCACAGATCACGGGTGATGGCTTCGTCCAGGCTGGCCGGCTGCAGGCTGTAGGCGCCCGGCAGATCGAGCACGGCGAACTCGCGCCCGGACGGTGCACGCAGGCGGCCTTCCTTGCGCTCAACGGTGACGCCGGTGTAGTTGGCCACTTTCTGGCGGCTGCCGGTGAGCTGGTTGAACAGCGCGGTCTTGCCGCTGTTCGGGTTCCCGACCAGGGCGATGCGCAGGGCGTTGCTGGCGGTACTCATGCGCGGGCCTGCTGGGCCTGCAGCGCGGTCACCACGATGCGGGCGGCTTCACTGCGGCGCAGCGCGAAGCGCGTGAACCCTACCTGCACCAGCAGCGGCTCGGCGCCGACTGGACCACGGGCGACCAGACGCACCTCTTCCCCTTTGACGAAGCCAAGCTCCTTCAGTCGGCGGGCGATCGCATCGTTTGCGTGTGTTTCCTGCACGGACTCCACCACGGCGGAGCTGTACAGCGCCAGATCGGACAACGTCACGGAGCGCCTTCTCGATGATAGGAATGGTTATCAATTCTACCATCGACGCGCCGCGCCATTGCCCGTGACCGATGGCCCGCTATGATCTGTACATGTACTGGAGCAAGCCGACCCATGAGTGATGCACTACGGATTGAACGCAGCGCCTCGGTGCTGACCCTGTGGCTGAACCGCCCGGCCCTGCACAACGCTTTCGACGCCTCGTTGATCGCCCAGCTGACGGCCGCCCTGGAGGCCGCCGGCCGCGACGACCACGTCCGGGCGGTGGTGCTGGCCGGCGAAGGCGCCTCGTTCTCGGCGGGCGCGGACATGCAGTGGATGCGTGGCATGGCCGCCGCCAGCGAGGAGGACAACCGCCAGGACTCCCTCGCCCTGGCCCGCCTGATGCGGACCCTGGATGAGCTGCCCAAGCCGACCATCGCCCGTGTCCAGGGCGCCGCCTTCGGTGGCGGGGTCGGCCTGGTGGCCTGCTGCGATATCGCCATCGCCAGCACCAGCGCCCGCTTCGGCCTGACCGAGAGCCGCCTGGGCCTGCTGCCCGCCGTGATCTCGCCCTATGTCATCGACGCGATCGGCCCACGCCAGTCTCGGCGGTGGTTCGCCACCGGCGAGCATTTCGACGCCGAGACCGCCCTGCGCATCGGCCTGGTCCACCAGCTGATCGAGCCTGAACGGATCGACGAGGCCGTCCAGCGCCAGCTCGGCCTGCTCGACAAGGCCGGTCCGGTGGCCGCTTCGTCTGCCAAGGCGCTGGTCCGACGGGTCGCACTGGGCCGCGACCGCGACGCCACCGACCGCGACAACGCGGCCCTGATCGCCCGCCTGCGGGTCTCGGCCGAAGGTCAGGAAGGCCTCGGCGCCTTCCTGGACAAGCGTGCCCCGCACTGGGTCACCCAGGACTGAGGAGACGTACCATGCTCGACCACGTTGGCATCCGCTGCGGCGATTTCGCGCGCAGCCTGTCGTTCTTCCAGCAGGCCCTGGCCCCGCTGGGCATCTCGGTGGTGATGCAGGTCTCGGCCGCGCAGACCGGCGATCATGACCATGCCGGCTTTGGCCGCAGCGGCAAGCCGGACTTCTGGATCGGCAACGCCCCGGGCGCCCATGGCGGCGTGCACGTCGCCTTCAGCGCGGGCAGCCGGGCCGATGTGGACGCTTTCCACCGCGCCGCACTGTCAGCCGGCGGCACGGACAACGGTGCCCCGGGCATCCGCGAGCATTACCACCCCCACTATTACGGGGCGTTCGTGCTTGACCCGGATGGCAACAACATCGAAGCGGTCTGCCACCTCCCGGGCTGACCGCCCATCGCCGGCGGGATGGCCGCTTTGTCGCCCATCCCGCGTATCCCCCTTTCGTGGCCCGCCGGGGAACGTGGGCCGCCTTTCGTCTGACAGGAATCTCCGTGATCTCTACCCCGCCCCGCCCCCTGCTGGTCGTCCGTCGCTCCGTTCGCGGAGGGCTGGCACATGGATGACTTCGTCCGCATCGTCGAGGTCGGCCCGCGTGACGGGCTGCAGAACGAAGCCCAGCCGGTGGCCACCGCCGACAAGATCGAACTGATCCGCCAGCTCTCGCTGACCGGCCTGCGCACCATCGAGGCGACCAGCTTCGTCAGCCCGCGCTGGGTGCCGCAACTGGCCGACGCCGCCGAGGTCTACACCGGCATCGAGCGCCGCCCGGGCATCGACTACCCGGTGCTGGTGCCCAACGAACAGGGTTACGACCGCGCACGCGCGGTGGGCGTGCAGGAGGTGGCGGTGTTCACTGCTGCCTCGGAAACCTTCAACCGCACCAACACCAATGCCGGCATCGACGAGTCGCTGGCGCGCTTCGCGCCCATCCTGGCGCGGGCCAAAGCCGACGGGGTCAAGGTGCGTGGCTATGTGTCCACCGTGCTCGGCTGCCCCTACCAGGGCGAGGTCGCGGTGAGCGAGGTGGTCCGTGTCGCGCGCGCGCTGCATGACATGGGCTGTTACGAAATCTCGCTCGGCGACACCATCGGCGTCGGCACGCCGCGCAAGGCACGCGCGATGCTCAACGCGGTCGCCAGCGAACTGCCGATGGCCGCGCTGGCCGTGCACTTCCATGACACCTATGGCCAGGCGCTGGCCAACATCGATGCCTGCCTGGAAGAAGGCGTGCGCGTGGTCGATTCGGCGGTGTCCGGCGCGGGTGGCTGCCCGTATGCCAAGGGCGCCAGCGGCAACGTCGCCAGCGAAGACGTGGTCTACATGCTGCATGGCATCGGCATGCGCACCGGCATCGATCTGCCGGCGCTGGCCGCCACCGGGCGCTGGCTGGCCGCACGGCTGGGGCGCGAGACCGGCAGCAAGACCGGCAGGGCGCTGGCGGCGACATGAAAAGTGGCGGCCCGCGCAAGGACGCTGCGGTGGGTGATCACCTCACCCCCCACGTCCACGCGCTGGCTGCCCTGGAACGCGCCCTGGCCCACTCGCCGGGCGACCTGCGCGGCCTGCTGAAGGAGGTCCAGCAGGCCCTGCAGGAAGCGATGGACGAGCGGCAGCTGGCCGTGCGTCGCTATGCCGCCTTGTTCGATGCCGTCCCCGACCCGGTCAGTATCCTCAGCGAACGCGGCGTGGTACTGGACCTCAACAAGGCGGGCGTGCGTGCCTATGGGCGCCCCCGCGAGGAGATCGTCGGCCAGCCGATCGAACTGTTGAACCCGGACCTGCCCGGCGACCACCTGGACCCGGTCTGGGAAGCCCTGCATCGGGGCGAGACCTACGTCATCGAAGTCACCAACATGCGCGGCGATGGCAGCCGCTTCCCGGTGGAGGTGCATTCGGCCGGCTTCGAGCACCAGGGCGAGCACTGCATCGTGGCGGTGGCGCGCGACCTCAGCAGCCGCTGGCAGGCCGAATCGCGTTACCGGCTGCTGATGGAATCCATCGACAAGGGCGTGATCCTGTTTGACCGCCAGTTGCGGGTGGTCTCGGCCAACCCGGCCGCGCACCGCATTCTGGGCACCGCCGGCAATGGCGGCAGCCTGCAGGCGATGCTGGCGCCGGAGGACTGGATCAGCGTGGACGAGCACGGCCACCCGCTCACCCGCGACCAATGGCCCGCCAGTGTCTCGCTGCAGACCGGGCGCATCGTGCGCAGCACCATCGTCGGCCTCTACCACCGCCCGCGCGGCCGGATGATCTGGATCTCCACCACCAACGTGCCGGTGTACGGCAACGGGCGCGATGCGCCGGACCACGTGTTCGGGCTGTTCAGCGACATCACCGAGCTCAAGCGCAACAACACCCTGTTCGACCGCGCGCAGTCGCTGGCGCACATCGGCGGCTGGGAGTGGGACCGCGGCCTGCAGCGCCTGTACCTCACCGACGAAGCGACCCGCATCCTTGGCCAGAACCTGCCGATGCACGACATGGCCGAGCTGCTGGAGTGCCTGCGCCTGGATGATCGCGCGCTGCTGCAGCAGGCGCTGCTGGAGGTGATCGACCGGCAGGTGTCCTTCGAACTGGAGCTGCAGGGCCAGCGCAGCGACGGCCACTCGTTCTGGGTGCGCATGATCGGCGAAGCCGAGGCCGGTGATGTCGATGCCGCCCGCATCGCTGGCACCGTGCAGGACATCACCGCGCGCAAGCAGGCCGAAGAGACGCTGCGCATCCAGGCGCGCACCGATCCGCTCACCGGCATCATGAACCGCGATGCGGTGCTCAATGACCTGGCCACACGCATGGCCAACCCCACCCATTGCCGGGTGGCCGTGCTGTACATCGATCTGGACCGCTTCAAGATCGTCAACGACCTGCTCGGCCACAACGCCGGCGATGAGCTGCTGATCGATGCCACCCGCCGCATCGCCACCGCGATCGGTACCGAGGGGCTGCTGGCCCGGTTCGGCGGCGATGAGTTCCTGGTGGTCTGCGATACCCGCGACCAGGCCGATCAGCCCGAACGGCTGGCCGATGCGATCACCCGTGCGTTCAGCACCCCGTTCCGCTTCGGTGCCGACGAATTCCCGGTGACCACCAGCATCGGCATCGCGCGTGCGCCGCAGGATGGGCTGCGCCCGCAGCAGTTGATCCAGAACGCGGACATCGCCATGTACGACTGCAAACGGCGCACCCGCAATGGCTGGCAGGTGTTCTCGCCCGCGCTGGCGCAGCGCCAGCATGATCGGCTGCAGATCGAGAGCCGGCTGCACCGGGCGCTGGACGACGACGAGTTCCACCTGGTCTACCAGCCGCAGGTCAACCTGCACAGCGGCCAGCTGATCGCCGCCGAGGCGCTGATTCGTTGGCGCAACACGCAGCTGGGCGAACTGCGCCCGGACATCTTCATCGGCCATGCCGAGAGTACCGGCGACATCGTCCGGATCGGCCTGTGGGTGCTGCGCGAGGCCTGCCGACAGGTGCGCCAGTGGCAGGACGACGGGCTGGGCATCGTGCGGGTGGCGGTCAATGTGTCCTACCGGCAGTTCGTTGGCGAGGATCTGGCCCGGAACGTGCGCGCCGTACTGGACGAATTCCACCTGCCCGGCAGCGCACTGGAGCTGGAGTTCACCGAGCGGGTCTTGATCGAAGATGCCCCGGATACCCTGCGTACCTTCGCGCAGCTGCGCGAGATGGGCGTGCTGTTGACCATCGACGACTTCGGCGAAGGCTACAGCGCGCTGAACTATCTGCGCCGGCTGCCGATCCATGGCCTCAAGCTGAGCCAGCTGTTCGTGGAGGGCGTGCCGACCAACCGTTCGGACGTAGCGGTCTGCGAGGCCGTCTGCGGCATCGCGCGCAGCCTGGGCCTCGGGCTGGTCGCCGAGGGCATCGAATCGGAGGCCCAGCGCCAGTTCCTGACCACGCTGGGGGTCTCGGTCGGCCAGGGCTTCCTGTTCGCGCCGGGGCTGGCGGCGGACGAGTTCGCCCGGCGGCTGGCGCTGCGTGCCAAGGTCGCCGTGGGCAGTGCACAACGGTGATGGCGGCCGCTTCCGCTAGAATCGGCGGTTCTTGAACCAGCGGGATCGTGCAATGCAGCTGTCTTCTGTCCGCGCCGTCATCACCGGCGGTGTTTCCGGCCTTGGCCTGTCCGTGGCCCAGCACCTGGTCGCCCACGGCGCCAAGGTGGCCCTGTTCGATCTCAATGACGACAAGGGCGCGGCCGCCGTGGCCGCGCTTGGCGAGTCCAACGCGCGCTACTACAGCACCAATGTCAGCGACGAAGCCGCCGTGGCCGCGCAGATCGATGCCGCCTGCGACTTCCTGGGCGGGCTGAACACCGCGATCAACTGCGCCGGCATCCTGGGCGCGGGCCGCGTGCTTGGCAAGGAAGCGCCGATGCCGCTGGCCAACTTCCAGGGCACGGTGATGGTCAACCTGGTCGGCAGCTTCAACGTCGCCAAGGCCGCCGCCAACCGCATGCAGCACAACACCCCGGGCGAGGATGGCGAGCGCGGCGTGATCATCAACACCGCCAGCGTGGCGGCCTATGAAGGCCAGATCGGCCAGGCCGCCTATGCCGCCTCCAAGGGCGGCGTGGTCAGCATGACGCTGCCGATGGCCCGCGAACTGTCGCGGTTCGGCATCCGCGTGATGACCATCGCCCCGGGCATCTTCTGGACCCCGATGGTCGATGGCATGCCGCCGGCCGTGCAGGAATCGCTGGCCGCCTCCATCCCGTTCCCGCCGCGCCTGGGCAAGCCGGAAGATTTCGCCGGCCTGGTCGCCTATATCCTGGGCAACACCTATCTCAACGGCGAGACCATCCGCCTTGACGGCGCCGTGCGTCTGGCGCCGAAGTAAGCGAGCACGCAACCCGCTGGGTGCCCGGTTCCGGCACCCGCCACCTCCACGAACCGACCTTCATTCCCATGAAAGCCAGCGACATCAAGAAAGGCAACGTCGTCGAATTCAACAACGGCGTCTACCAGATCCGCGACATCGAACGCAGCTCCCCGCAGGGCCGCGGCGGCAATGTCCGCTTCCGTTTCATCATGTACAGCGTGCCGGGCGGCAACAAGCTCGATTCCAGCTTCGATGCCGACGACAACCTGCCGGAAGTCGAGCTGCTGCGCCGCCAGGCGACCTACTCGTACATGGATGGCGACGCCTTCGTCTTCCTGGATGACGAGGACTACACCCCGTACATGGTCGATGCGGATGTGCTCGGCGATGACGCCGGCTACATCACCGATGGCCTGACCGGCATCTACGTGCAGGTGATCGACGAAACCCCGGTGGGCGTGCAGTTGCCGACCAGCGTGGTGCTGGAAGTGGTCGAGACGCCGCCGGAGCTCAAGGGCGGCACCGCCACCAAGCGCCCGAAACCGGCCAAGCTCAGCACCGGCATCGAAATCATGGTGCCGGAGTACATCGCCAACGGCGAACGTGTGCTGGTCAACACCACCACCGGTGAATTCGCCGGCCGTGCCGACTAAACGGTCCGCACTGATCGTCCTGTTCCTGCTGCTCGCGGCGTGCTCGCCGCGGGCAGTGGAGCGTGAGACATCGGGTACCCCGCGCGCACCTGCCACGTTGGCTGATACCGCCAGCGGGGCGCGTTGCGACGTGCCAGCGGAGGTGTTCGTGGCCGAGGACATCCGCATGTACTGCGCGATGCCCGGCGATGTGCAGGCCTTCCTGGCGCGGGAAAGCGCCTGCCAGCACTTCGCTGGCGAAGAAGCGTACGACGAAGACCGTGCGCGCGAGTTGGCGTACGCGATCCACGAGAGCTGCGACGACCGTGCCAGGCTCTTCAATCAGCTCCTGCACCGTCATGCCGACAACTGCCTGGTGCACACCGAGCTGATGCTGCTGGGCACCCGCAATGAGCTGATCCTGGATGCCGACAGCCGGGCGCTGCCCAACCCCTGCCCGCGCGGCATGTGATGATTCACCGGACGCGCATGCGCGCATCCGGTGCCTTCAACGGGATCCGAGCTTGCTGGATCAGGGCTTGGCCGCCAACGATGGCGCGCCGGCAAAATCACCACAGCCGTGGTACTGGCGCGCGCCGACCGTGAGCATGGCCGTGGCACCGAAGGCCTGGCCGCTCATGTCGTCCTGGCACACCGTACGCTGGAAGGTCAGCTTGACCGGGGTGCCATCGGCGGCGGTACCGGACCAACCGTCACGGCCCTGCGTGGGGCTGGCAATCTCGAGCGTGCGCTCGCCGTAGTCCATCTCGATGTGCAGCGCCGGCGTGGCACCCGCCCCGACCTGGGCCAGCCAGCCGGGCTCATTGCCGGTCGCGCGGAATCCGCCTGCGGCATCGGCCTGCGCAGCCGCATTGGTGGTCGCATTGGCCGGCGGTGCTTCGCCGCCCTGTTCGCCGGTGCCGGTGCAGGTACGGTCCGGCTCGCCCTTCAGGATCAGGATCCCGTCGGCGGTGCCCTTGGTCCAGAATTCGTTGCCCTGCCCATCGCCATACTTCGCGCCCGACGCCGCCGGCTGCGAGGACATCGCGAAGGTGCGGTCATCGACCACCACCGTCGCCGAATCCTGTCCGCGGTAAGTGGCATGCACTTCATGCTCGCCACAGCGGAACGCATAGCTGCGCTCATCGGTGGTGGAGGCATCGCTCGGGGGCGGCGCTTCGCTGCCATTGGCGGCGGGGCTGCTCTGGCTGGCCGGTTGGCAGGCGGCGAGTGCGCCGGTAATGGCCAGGCTCAACAACCAGGGAGATGCGCGCATGAGGTACTCCTTGCGATAACGTCGACAACACTTGATCGTACCTGCCGCGCCGTGGGAACAGGTGAAGCGATGCTGACCTCGCAGGCATCGCTGAACACGCGGTTCAGTGCGGACGCGGCGCCGCCGGCAGCATGCACAGCGAGAGCAGATGGACGCCCGGCGCGCCCGTGCAGCGCGCCCAGACCCGCAGCAGGCGCATCGCATGCAGCTGCCTGCCGTGCTCGCCATCGAGGTGGATGCGCAGCACGCCGGTGACCAGCACCATCGCGCCGCAGGCCAGCTGCTCGGTCTGCTGCCGCTCGATCGCGGCGATGCGGATGCGCCGCGCGTTCCAGCCCGCCAGCAACGGGGAGGCATCCTGACGCTGGCCGTCGAGGTCGGTCAGGAACAGTGCCGGTGACAGCAGTGCGCTCAGCTGCTGCGGCTGCCACTGGATCAGCGCATCCCACAGCCGTGCCTCGGCCGCCTCGACGTGTGCCGGTTGCAGTACCGCGCTCATGTGCGCACCTGCCATCGTCGCTGCGGCACTTCGCTGTGCGCGCGCAGCGCCTGGATCACCGCCAGCGGGGCGGCATGCCTGTTCTTGCTCTTCATCTGCAGCACAGCTGCCGGGATACCGGCCGAAATCACGATGGCGGCAGTCTGCGCGGCCTCGGTGGGGTTTCGATGGAGGAAGTGTGGAGATACGATGGAGCTCAAGCACCTTACGGCCCTGCCCTGCATGCCCGCCTCCGATTCACCCGGCGCCCCCACCGCGCGCTGGGATCATTCGCTCAACGCCCTGGTCCTGATCGTCGAGGACGAACCCGAGATCGCCGATATCGTCGCGGCCTACCTGGCCCGCGAGGGCCTGCGCACGCTGCGCGCGCAGGATGGCCTGAACGCCCTGGCCCTGCACCGCAGCGCACGGCCGGACCTGGTCCTGCTTGACGTGCAGATGCCGGGCATGGACGGCTGGACCGTGCTCAACACCCTGCGCCAGCGCGGCGATACGCCGGTGATCATGCTGACCGCGCTGGACCAGGACCTGGACAAGCTCACCGCCCTGCGGATGGGCGCGGACGACTACGTGGTCAAACCGTTCAACCCGGCGGAAGTGGCCGCACGGGTGCGTGCGGTACTGCGGCGGACCTTGAATGCGCCGCGCCAGAGCGCGCCGGAGATCCTGCGCGTGGGCAGCCTGGTGATCGATCCGGAACACCACACGGTGCATGTCGAAGGCGATGGCTACAGTCACGAGCTCCTGCTCACCCTGACCGAATACAAGCTGCTGCACTGCATGGCGCTGGCACCGATGCGCATCTTCAGCCGCAGCGAACTGATGCACGAGTGCCTGCCGGAAAGCGAAGCACTGGAGCGCACCGTGGACAGCCACGTCAGCAAGCTGCGCCGCAAACTCGATGATGTGGGCCTGGCCAATGTCCCGGCCAGCGTCCGCGGCGTCGGCTACCGGCTGGCGGCGGACCACTGATGCGCCGCTCGGGCCTGAGCCGGCACATCGTGCTGTCGATGTCGATGATGGTGCTGGCGGTCATCGTGATGGTGATCCTCAGCTCCTACCTGCTGTACGCGGTGCTGGTGGCCTTCTATCCCGGCGGCGTGGACGAGCCGGTCAGCTGGGTGCCCAGTGGCCCGGAACTGGTCTGGATGGTCGGCGTGACCCTGATCGGGTTGACGCTGGCGGTCGCCGCGTCCGTGCGTCTGTCCCAGCGTATCCTGACCCCGCTCAACGCGGTGGTGGACAGCATTGGCCGGCTGGCCGATGGCGATCTCGGCGCACGTGCGGCAGTGAGTGACCGCTCGCTCGGCGAAGTCGCGCTGCTGGTGGACGACTTCAACGCGATGGCGCGGCGGCTGCAGAACATCGAGGCCGACCGGGTGATGTGGCACGCGGCGATCGCGCATGAACTGCGCACGCCGGTCACCATCCTGCGCGGTCGGCTGCAGGGCCTGGCCGAAGGCGTGTTTGCGCCGGACGAAGGCCAGTTCCGCAGCCTGCTGGCGCAGGTCGAGGGGCTGTCGCGGCTGATCGAGGACCTGCGCGTGCTCAGCCTGGCCGACAGCGCGCGCCTGGATGTCCGCCGTGCCCGCAATGACGTAGTGCAGGAAGTGCACTCGGTGATGAGCCTGGTGGATCCGGGTTTCCGCAGCAGCGGCTTCGTGCTGGAACTGGAGACCTCCCGCGAGGAGCATCCCGCGCATTGCGACCCGACCCGGGTACGCCAGGCACTGATGGCGCTGTTGGAAAATGCGCGCCGCTATGCAACGCCCGGCCGGGTCCGCATTGCCGTGCACGACACCGCCACCCATGTGCAGATCGCCATCGACGATGAAGGCCCCGGCATCGATGCGGCGCTGCGCGAGCAGATCTTCGATCCCTTCCTACGCGGCGACGGCTCGCGCTCGCGTCAGCGGGGTGGCAGCGGGCTGGGGCTGGCGGTGGTCAAGGCAATCGCCGATGCGCATGGCGGCCACGTCGCCTGCGGCGCCAGCACCTTGGGCGGAGCGCGCTTCGTCATCGAGCTGCCCCGGCAGTAACACCGTCCTGCCGGGCCAGTTCGCGCATCCGCACACCCAGCCGGGCCAGATTGTGGTCGATCGTGGCCAGTTCGCGTTGCTGTGCCTGCGGCAGGCGGTGTTTGAGCTGCAGCTGCAACGCCTGCCAGGCCGGCACCCCCTGTGCGCTGAGCCGCGCCGCCGCCTCGCTGGCCTGCACCCGCTCGTCCGCCGAAGGCAGCCCGTAGCCGGCCCCCGTCACCAGTGCCGCCGGGCTGATCAGCTGGCCGGTGTCCTCCAGCAACGCGCGCAGCGCGTCGCGCGCCGCCGCATCGTCCCTGGCCGGATCGCCCAGCAGCCGTTTCAACACGTCGCGTGCGCGCAGCTCTTCGCGACGCAGGGCGGCCTGTTCCAGCAACAGCAGGGCGGCGGTGGCGCGCAGATCACCCTGCTCTACCCAGCGTGCACGCTCGCTGGCCGGCTGCCGCAACCACTCGCCGACCGATGTCGTGCCCAGCGGCAGCTGCTGGCGCGCCGCATCGAACAACTGCTGGTAATGATCCTCGGCGGAGGCAAAGTAGTAGCCCTGTCGCATCGCCTGCCCGCGATCGGCCAGCACGCTGGCGTCCGCCACGCCCTGGCGCGCCAGGCGGGTCAGCAGCCCGCGCGGCGTGAGCCGGTTCAACCCCGGCGACGCCAGCCGTGGCACGCCTTCCTGCAGCAGCTTGCCGGTCTCCACCGCGCAGTTGTTGCTGACGAACAGATAGCGCCCGTCATAGCTCCAGTGCACCTGCGCGACACGCTCCAGCAGGCTGGCGATGTCCGGCGGATCCAGTGCCAACGGCACTGAGGAGAGCCCCCGCAGTTCCACCTGGGTGTATTCGTTGATGACCTGGTTGAGTGGCAGCACGAACAGGCGCGAAGGATAGGCGCCGGTCAACCCCCGCCAACTGGAGATCTGTACATCGCCGACGAAGGCACGGTAGGACAGCACGCGGTGATGGGACAGATCCATCCGGCAGGCCGGCCCACGCGGCCGGCCCGGCGCGCAGATCACCAGGCGCAGCATGCTGTGGCCCCAGCGGCTCATCAGCTGGTCATTGCCTTCGGCAAGCAGGTAGTCCACCGCGTAGATCCGGGCCGGATCCAGCTCGAGCAGCGTCGCCGCGCCGACCTCCTCTTCGGCCTGCATCAACGGCAGGCGGCTGTCGCATCCCACGGCCTGGTCGCTCGGCCCGAGGTTCGCGGCAAACCACGCAGCGACGGCCGGCCGGCGGCAGGCGTAATCCGGATCGAGCAGGAGGTGCTCGGCGTTGACCGCCAGGAACTCGGCCGGTCGCGTGCGTTCGTAATCGTCCGGACTGCGCTCGCGGAAGGCGTTCGCCGTGCGACCCAGCTTCCACGGGCGTCTCTGCCAGCCGGCCAGATCGCGAAGACGTGCATCGCGCGACCAGCCACCCTGCGGCGAACGGTCCAGCACATGGGTCAATTCATGGATCAGCGCGGCTTCGAGCGGGCGTGGCAGCGGTTGATCGTCCTGCACGGCGCCCAGCAACGCGCGCTGCAGGGTGATCGTGCCGTTGCGGGCCCGGCCATGCACGTGCGCGGGCAGCGTGTCCGACCAGCGCACCTGCACCGGGTGCTGGAAACGTGCCTGCCACGCCGCCGGCAGGCGCGTGTGCACCTGCTTCAGGACACGCTCGGCGGCCACGATCTGCGCTGCGTTCAATCCCTGCGGCTGCAGCTCCAGCTGCAGGGCCGCCTGTGCGAAGGGCGCGGCAAGCCACGCGATCAGGACCGCCCAGCGCCAGCGGCGGACCTGACCAGAGGGCTGCATCAGCGGGCCAGCAGGGTCCTGGCCAGCGCCATGTCACTGGCCTGCTGCTGCGCGACACCCTGCTCGCGCAGGTGCAGCAGCGCCGCTTCCAGACGGGCGCCACGGATCGCACCGTCGCTGGCCACGAAGGCGGCAGCATCATCGCGCGCATCAAGCACGATCTTGTCATCGCCCGAGCTGGACGAACCGGCCGAGGACGCACCGGACGCGGAGCCGGCAGAGCTGCCGGCAAAACTGGAGGCCATCGCCGACAACGGCAGGGCGAGCACGGCAACAAGCAGGATCGGACGCATCATCGGAGTGTCGTTCGCGGTGGAAAACACAGAGCGTATAGGCTGCGTGAAATCCTGTCTTGTCTCAGAGGTCAAAGACCTTGCCGGGATTCAGCAGCGCTTGGGGATCAAACGCACGTTTGACCGCCTTCATCAGGGCGATTTCCGGCGCGCTGCGCGTGCTGTCCAGGTAGCCCTTCTTGACCAGCCCGATTCCGTGTTCAGCCGAGATGCTGCCGTCAAAGCGGGCCAGCACACCGGCCAGCAGCTTGGTGACGTGCTCGCACTGGGTCAGGAACTCGGCGTCGGCGGTCTCGTCCGGCTTGAGCACGTTGATATGCAGGTTGCCGTCGCCGATATGGCCGAACCAGACCACTTCGAACTGCGGGTACGCCTGCCCGATCAGCGCCTGGGTTTCGGCGAGGAAGGCTGGCATCGCCGAAATCCGCACCGAGACATCGTTCTTGTAGGGCTTGTAGCGCGCCACCGCTTCGGTGATGCCCTCGCGCAGGCGCCACAGCTGCGCGGCCTGGGCATCGCTCTGGCTGACCACGCCATCGCTGACCCAGCCGTGCTCCATGCAGTCTTCGAAGGCAGCCATCGCGGCGGCTTCCTGCGCCTCGTCGCCGGCCGCGAATTCGGTCACCACGTAATACGGATGGACCTCGTCGAACGGTGCCTGCGCGCCATGCGCCAGCACGTGCTCGAGCGCCCGGTCGGTGAAGAATTCGAAGGCCTGCAGCTGCAGCCGCTCGCGGAAGGCGGCGAATACCTGCATCAACACCTCGAACGAGGGCAGCGCCAGCAGCATCACGTTGCTGGCCGGCGGCGGATCGGTGAGCTTCAAGGTGGCTTCGACGATCACGCCGAGCGTGCCTTCCGAGCCGATCAGCAGCTGGCGGAAGTCATAGCCGCTGGAATTCTTGATCAGGCCCTTGTTGAGCTCGACCAGCTCACCGGCCATCGTCACCACCTTCAGGCCGGCGATCCACTCGCGGGTATTGCCGTAGCGGATCACGCGGATGCCACCGGCATTGGTGGCGATGTTGCCGCCGATCGAGCACGAACCACGCGCGGCGAAATCCACCGGGTAGATCAGGCCATGCTCGAGCGCCGCGTTGTGCACCGCCTCCAGCGCCATGCCCGCCTGGACGGTCAGCGTGCGGTCGACCGCATCGAAGGCCAGCGGCTTGTTCATCCGCTCCAGGCTGAGCACCAGCTCGCCGTGCGCTGCCACCGCGCCACCGGAGAGGCCGGTGCGGCCACCGGAGGGCACCACGGCCACGCCCTGGGCGCTCGCCCAGCGCAGGATCGCCTGCACCTCCTCCACCGTGCCCGGCAAGGCGATCGCCAACGGTGCCGGGGTCCAGCGCCGGGTCCAATCGCGGCCGTAGTGCTCCAGATCGGCTGGATCGGTCTTCAGGCGCAGCCCGGGGCAAGCGAGCAATAGCGAATCGAGGCGCGGATCGGTCATGGGGCGTCTGGTGGTGCCGGGGGAGCCCGCAAGCCTGCCAGCCCCTCCGGGCCGCGTCCAGTAGCGGGCGCTGTTCTCGCGGCGCGTCGGCCTCGCCCAAATAGGTGCATCTGAAACCGTTTGAACGTCGATTGGCGCACCGCACCATCGCGGCCGGCTTCTGGCATAGTTGAGGGCTCCCGCCGCCACACGTCGCACGCCGCCCATGTCGCCGAAAAAGACCTCGTTCCCGAAGCAGGATATCCGCGTACTGTTGCTCGAGGGGGTCAGCCAGACCGCGATCGACGTGTTCACCGCGGCCGGCTATTCGCAGATCGAACTGCACAGCAAGGCGCTGCCGGAAGATGAACTGAAGGCGCGCATCTCAGAGGCGCATATCGTGGGCATCCGCTCGCGCACGCAGCTCAGCGCGGACGTGCTGGCCAACGCCAAGCGCCTGATGGCGGTCGGCTGCTTCTGCATCGGCACCAACCAGGTGGACCTGGAGGCAGCGGAACTGGCCGGCATCCCGGTGTTCAACGCGCCCTACTCCAATACCCGCAGCGTGGCCGAGCTGGTGATCGCCGAGGCGATCATGCTGACCCGCGGCATCCCGCAGAAGAACGCCGAATGCCATCGCGGCGGCTGGTCCAAGTCGGCCGCCGGCAGCCATGAGGTGCGCGGCAAGACGCTGGGCATCATCGGGTATGGCCACATCGGCACCCAGGTCGGCGTGATGGCCGAGGCGATGGGCATGCAGGTGATCTTCCACGACGTGGAAACCAAGCTGTCGCTGGGCAATGCCCGTGCGGCGATCAGCCTGGACGACCTGCTTGCACGTGCGGACATCGTCACCGTGCATGTGCCCGAGACACCCGCCACCCAATGGATGATCGGCGCCGATGAACTGGCCCGGATGCGCCCCGGCGCGCACCTGATCAACGCCGCGCGCGGCACCGTGGTCGACATCGACGCGCTGGATGCAGCGCTGCGCTCGGGCCACCTGGGCGGTGCGGCGCTGGACGTGTTCCCGGTCGAGCCCAAGGGCAACGGCGATGCGTTCGTCTCCCCGCTCACCGCCCACGACAACGTGATCCTGACCCCCCACGTGGGCGGCAGCACGCTGGAAGCGCAGGACAACATCGGCGTGGAAGTGGCGGCCAAACTGGTGCGCTACAGCGACAACGGCAGCACCCTGTCGGCGGTCAACTTCCCGGAAGTGACCCTGCCCGAGCACGCCGAGAGCCTGCGCCTGCTGCACATCCACCAGAACGTGCCGGGCGTGCTCTCCAAGGTCAACGAGATCTTCTCGCGCCACAACGTCAACATCGACGGCCAGTTCCTGCGTACCGACCCCAAGGTCGGCTACGTGGTGATCGACATCACCGCCAGCGAAGCCCAGGCCGGCGCGGTGCGCGACGAACTGGCGGCCATCCCCGGCACGTTGCGCACCCGCGTGCTGTACTGATTCAGCTTCGCTGACAACGTGCGTCATCAGTTGATGGTGCGGCTCCACGGCGCCATACATCTGGTGTGGAGCCCCCCTTGAGTCAAGGGGGGCGCGCCAACGGCGCGGGGCGGAAGCGCGAATGCGCTATCGCCGCGCCAGCCAGCGCTTGGCCATGCGCGGGAGGGAGTCATCCCCATCGGGGGTCTCGATCGCCGCGTTGGCCACGTCACGGATCTCGCGCCAGGCCAACGCCAGCGATTCCTCGCTGATCGCGAACTGCTCACTGCCCAGCGCCCGCACGACGTAGCGGGCGTCGTAGTGCCAATGTCCCGGGACGTCCTTGCGTTCGGGAATCCAGTGCTTGTCGATGTCGAACAACTCGCCATCCTCCAGCACCAGCGCGGTCAGCCCGGATTCCTCCTCGGCCTCCTTCAGCGCCACCTGGGCCAGATCGCGCTCGCCATCGGCGTGGCCGCCCAACTGCAGCCAGCGATCCAGTTTGCGGTGGTGGGTCAGTAGCACGCGCTGCCCGTCGGCGCTCACCAGCCACGCGCTGCCGGTGAAGTGCCCGGCCAGGCGCTCGCGCAGGAACGGGTTTTCAGGATCATCCAGCAATGTGCTGAATTCGTCAGCCAATGCCGCGTGCTCGGGGTGCCGGCGAGCGTAAGCATCAAGCTGACTGCGCAGGGCGGCGTCAGGAATGGCAACGGATTCGGGGTTCAGCGACATGGCAGGTGCAGGCATCGTGCGGATTTGGCCGATTATCGCTCGGCCATGCTGCAATTGTGCTTGTACAGCGGCTTCAGCTTTGGCTAAGGTACAGCGGGCCCCGCACCGCTGGGGCGCCCAGTCGCCATCAGGGCGTGCGGCAATGTACCGCGCGCCTCACCTTTGTTCATTTAGGGAAGCACTGCATGCTGAAGTCTCTGTTGAGGGTCAAACCGGTCGCACCGGCACCGCACGTCGATGCCGGCGAGCCCATCGAAGGCAGCCTGGACGGCGAGCCCACACTGAGGCGGACCCTCACAGCGAAACACCTGATCCTGCTGGGTATTGGCGCGGTGATCGGTGCGGGTATCTTCGTCATGACCGGCCAAGCGGCCGCCTTCCATGCCGGCCCTGCTGTCACCCTGTCCTTCATTGCGGCCGGACTCGCTTGTGCCCTTGCCGGTCTGTGCTATGCGGAGTTCGCGGCAATGATGCCGGTCTCCGGGAGCGCCTACTCCTACTCCTACGCCACGTTGGGCGAAGGCATGGCCTGGTTCATCGGCTGGTGCCTGGTACTGGAGTATCTGTTCGCTTCGGCATCTGTCGCGGTGGCCTGGTCGGCATACTTGATCAGCTTCATCACAACGACCCTGCACCTGCCCTTCCCGGACGCGTTAGCGTCGGCTCCTGTGGCTTGGGAGGCAGGGCAATTCGTCTCCTCGGGCAAGCTGTTCAACCTCCCCGCCGTTCTGATCGTGGCGGCCGTCACCGGCCTGCTCTACGTCGGCATCACCCAGTCCACGTTCATCAACGCAATCATCGTCGCGATCAAGGTCGCGGTGATCTGCCTGTTCATCGGCGTCGGCGTGGCGTACATCGATCCCGCCAACTGGACCCCGTTCGTTCCGGAAAACACGGGCACGTTCGGTGAATTCGGCTGGAGCGGCGTCCTTCGGGCGGGTTCCATCGTCTTCTTCGCGTTCATCGGGTTCGATGCGGTGTCCACCGCCGCGGGTGAAACCAAGGATCCACAGCGCAACATGCCGATCGGCCTGCTCGGTTCGCTGGCCATCTGCA
Source organism: Stenotrophomonas sp. TWI377 (assembly GCF_039674525.1). NCBI lineage: Bacteria > Pseudomonadati > Pseudomonadota > Gammaproteobacteria > Lysobacterales > Lysobacteraceae > Stenotrophomonas > Stenotrophomonas sp. TWI377. The sequence goes on along the minus strand of NZ_JBDJNT010000001.1, from coordinate 2,184 downwards.
CCATCATCTACGTGATCGTCTGCCTTGTACTCACTGGCTTGGTGCCCTACACCCAGCTCGGTACCGCCAAGCCGGTGGTGACCGCTCTGGAAGCCCATCCCCAGCTGTCGTGGCTGAAGACCTTCGTCGAAGTGGGCGCCATCGCGGGCCTGTCCTCCGTGGTGCTGGTGATGATGATGGGCCAGACCCGCATCGCCTACACGATTTCGCGCGACGGGCTGCTGCCCAGGCTGTTCGGCAAGGTGCATGCCCGGTTCAAGACCCCGTATGTGGCCACCATCATTGTCGGTGTCATCGCAGCGGCGCTGGCCGGCCTGATGCCCCTCAATGTCCTCGGTGAACTCGTGTCGATGGGTACGCTGCTCGCGTTCGCCACCGTCTGCGTGGGCGTGCTGGTACTGCGCTATACCCGCCCGGAACTGGAGCGGCCCTTCCGCGTGCCGGCTGTCTGGTTGATCTGCCCGCTGGGAGCGCTGGCATGCCTGACGCTGTTCGGCATGGCATTCCGTGAGCATTGGCACCTGTTTGTTGGCTGGACCTTGCTGGGAACCCTGATCTACTTCGGCTACGGCATCCGCCACAGCAAGCTGAACAAGAAGAACGCCTGAGTGCTGCCGGGCCGGCCCAGTGCCGGCCCGGTCGTTTGATACGTCGCGCCTGAGAAGAAAAACCAAACCATGTTCAAGCAACTGTGGGCCACCAAGCATCCGCACGCCGCCCATGAAGACGCCAACGGCCTGAGCCTGCGCCGTACCCTCGGCCCCTGGGGCCTGACCGCGCTGGGCATCGGTGCGGTGATCGGCGGCGGCATCTTCGTGATCACCGGCCAGGCCGCGGCCAACCACGCCGGCCCGGCGATCATGCTGTCGTTCGTGCTGGCCGCGATCTGCTGCGCGTTCTGCGCGATGGCCTACGCCGAATTCGCGGCGATGGTGCCGGTCTCCGGCAGTGCCTACACCTATACCTATGCCACCTTCGGCGAGCTCTCGGCCTGGTTCATCGGCTGGATGCTGGTGCTCGAATATGGCGTCTCCGCCTCCGCCGTGGCGGTCAGCTGGACCGGCTATTTCCTGAGTCTGCTCAGCCATTTCGACATCCATCTCCCGGCCGCGCTGGTCAGCGCGCCACTGGATGGCCAGCTGCGCCCGACCGGCGCCATCGCCAACATCCCGGCCGCCGTGCTGGTACTGCTGCTGACCTGGCTGTGCTACGTGGGCATCAGCAAATCCTCGGCCATGAACATGGCGATGGTGGTGCTCAAGACCGCGCTGATCCTGCTGGTGATCGTGGTGGGTTGGAAGTACGTGGATCCGGCCAACTGGACCCCGTTCATTCCGGAGAACGAAGGCCCGGGCAAGTACGGCTTCGATGGCGTGCTGCGCGGTGCGGCGATGGTGTTCTTCGCCTACATCGGTTTCGAGGCGGTCTCGGTGGCCGCGCAGGAATCGCACAAGCCGCAGCGCGACATGCCGATCGGCATGATGCTCTCGCTGGTGATCTGCACCGTGCTGTACATCGCCATGGCCGCAGTGATGACCGGACTGGTGCCGTACCAGCTGCTGGGGACCGATGAGCCGGTGGTGACCGCCGTGGCGGCGCATCCGCAGCTGGGCTGGCTGCGCGTGGTCGTGGAAATCGGCGCGCTGATCGGGCTGTCCTCGGTGGTGCTGGTGATGGTGATCGCGCAGCCGCGCATCTTCATGATCATGGGCCGCGATGGGCTGCTGCCGCCGCTGTTCACCAAGATCCATCCCAAGTACCGCACCCCCCACATCAACACCGTGATCACCGGCATCGGCATCGCGCTGCTGGCGGCGGTGTTCCCGCTCGATGTCCTCGGTGAACTGACCTCGATGGGCACGCTGATCGCGTTCGCGGCGGTCTGCGCGGGCGTACTGATCCTGCGCCGCACCCAGCCGGACCTGCCGCGTCCGTTCCGGATGCCGATGGCGTGGCTGATCTGCAGCCTGGGCGTGCTCAGCTGCATCGCGCTGCTGACGGCGATGACGGCGCACAACTGGATGCTCATGGGCTTCTGGACGCTGGGCGGTTTCGCGATCTACTTCAGTTATGGGTATCGCCATAGCCGCCTGCGCAAGTAGTGGCGGGCCCGGGGGGGCGCCCCCTTACCCCCCGGCAGCACACAGGTGCCGGCCCCCCGCCCGGCCAGCCCCCGCCCCCCCC